>JABSRN010000026.1 GCA_013214025.1 Polyangiaceae bacterium | reverse complement strand
TTGAATTAGCAACAATAAACGATCAATCAGCCCTCGTAGCTCAGTGGATAGAGCAGTCGATTCCTAATCGATTGGTCGCAAGTTCGACTCTTGCCGAGGGCGCTAAAGATATCCGGGAGATAGCGATAGGGGCCCCGCACGGCGTGGGCCAAGCGTGGGCCAATCGCGGAGAGCTGGCAGAGTTGTATTTGCGCGCTTGTGCCGCTGGTGCGCCTTGTGACGACCTCGCTACGGCGCTGGCTGAGGCGGTGCTGGAGGACAGCGCTGTGCGGCTTGCGTTGGACGTGCTGGACGGTGGGAAGCACCGTCATGCGCGGGCGACGGAGCTTGCCGAGAAGACGCTCCGGACGGCTGTAAACGCCGCCATGAAGAAGACCAGCAGCGGATGTTACCGATCGCGTAGAAGCGCGCTTATTCAGCGCAGTTATTTGGGGTTCTTCGGCTTCCTTTTTCGGGAGGCGCGTTCTTTGGCCTCTTTCATCCGGTAGCTGCTTCCCTCGATGGCGATCACTTCGCAGCGATGGATGAGCCGATCCACCAGGGTCACGACGCAGCCGGCGTTCGGGAAGACGCTGGGCCATTCGCTAAATGGCTTGTTCGTCGTCAGCACGATCGGCTTCTGAGCCTCGTAGCGGCGCGTCACCACCTCAAATAGCAGGTCGGCGTAGCGCGTGTCGTAGGAGAGGTAGCCGACCTCGTCGATGCACAGCAAGTCCGGATTCACGTAGTGACGTAGGCGTCGGTTGAGGGCGGCCGTGCTTTCTTGCGCCGCCAACTCGTTCAGCATCTCACTCGCGGTCACAAATCGGACCGTGTAGCCCCGGAGCACGCAGTGGTGCGCGAGGTTCTTTAGCAGCATTGTTTTGCCCACACCGTTTGGCCCCAGCAACACCGCGTTCACGCCCTCTTCGAAAAAGTTTGTTTTGAACAGCTCTTCGACGGCTCCGCGGTCAATCTTCTTCGGCCACTTCCAGTCAAAGTCTGACACCGCCTTAAAACGCCCAAGGCGAGAGGCTTTGATTCGGCGCTCCAAACTTCGGCGCGTTCGCTCTGCTTCCTCCCAATCGAGAAGCGGCGGTAACCAGTCCGCCTGCTTAACCTCTTCCCAATGCGTTACGAGCCCATACAAACCGAGCTTCTGCGCTCGCTCCCGCAGTCTTGCGTCCGTTGATTCAGCTTTTTTCTTCGTCATCCTGTTCCTTTCCCAGCTCGTCGTAGAGCCCTAGTTCGTGTGGGCGGACCACTGGCCCCTGCACCCGACCGTCTCGGGACAAGTGCCTGCCGACCGGCGGAGGCTCGCCGCGCTCGTAGCGCCTGCGCTCCAACACCTGATGCACCGCAGCCAAATGCATCGCTCCGGCTTCGATCGCTTCGGCGACTGCAGCCTCTAGTTCGCTAGCCCCCACAATGTCCAACTGCTTGAGCAGACTCGCTGTCGACCCGCCAAGACTCGACCCGTTCTCCGCCAACGCTACAAATAGCGCACGGGTCGACGGAACCGCGTGATGCAATCGGTCAAGACCTCGATGCTCACGGGCCTGCGCTTTCCATCGCACAAGGCTTTCGACGTGCTTCGGATCCTCTATAGTTTGACGCCGGTCCCAGCTCCGCTCGTGCTCGCCGATTGTGGTCGTGCCATCTGCGATCCGGACCCGACTCAGCGTCGCTGTGACCACCACGATCTGCCGGACGTGTTTCGGCTCCACCGAGTAATCGTTCAGATC
>JABSRN010000025.1 GCA_013214025.1 Polyangiaceae bacterium | reverse complement strand
GGCATGGGCGGCATGGGCGGCATGGGCGGCATGGGCGGCATGGATGATTTCTCGATGGACTGAGCCGCATCGCGGCCCTCATTAACTTCGCTAAGCAGAGGGCTGCAGCGCTTGACTGCGTCGCAGCCCTCGAACATTTAGGGGACGTCGTCCCGTCGCTGACTCGCTCAGACGCCGGCAAGTAGACACCGGGCGGCTCATTGCGAGCGTCTCGGCATGGCCAGCAATCAGAGCCGACGGTACAGAGCCGACGGTGGCTCCGCGGCACCCAAATTCGACCCGGAGGCGCACCGAATTTGGATTCGAAACGGGGCGTCCTGAGCTCAATATCGAGGCGCCAAACACGGAAGGTCGGAAGGTGTATTCGAGCGACAAACCGAGCCCATCGAGCGCGTGTTCTGGTTAGCGACAACGAGGTCCTGGGCCGACGTCGAGCGGGCGTCATCATCGTCCGCTCGACGCACGCACAGTCCGATGTCTGGGCTTCATCAAAGACGAGCAAACAACGTCACCGCGGTTCGACCCACGACGTCACCATCACTTACGCATCTGGGCACTGGCGCGTAGTCATCTGCGGTGCGCAGAGATCCGCTCAACGCCCGTGGTTCGCGAACATGTTGAGACAGCCGTGAACGCGGGGTTATTCAGCTCGGATGGCCGTATCTATCGCAATAACGGCACCAATTCGCCCAAGGCAGGCCTGTTAGCGGTACTCGGTAGTACTCCCCACGCACTACGAAAAGTTAACATAATCTATCTTATGCGTACCTGCTCAACGGGTAGAGCCTAGGGGGCAGAGCGAACCCCAGCGCTACCCCGAGCCACGCATGAACCCCGATCGGGCTGTCTAAACGGCGTCACCGACAAGAGCGTCGAACCCGGATGTGCGGCTGACGTCTGCGCTGAATCCAGCGATGGCGGCAGCGTGGAAACAGACTGCATTGCAGCTGTTAGCGCTCTTTTCACAATTTACTAGAACTGTGGCTTTGACGCGCAGCAACCTGACGAGCAACCATCGCAGGAGTGCACTGATGCGGAGGCGGCTGCCGCCCATTGCACTAACGACTGCCTTCTCACCGTCGGGTGCGGAGCACTGTGGCTGGCGACACCGACGCTGTGCAATCGTACGCTGAATGCTCAGCAACGTGCTACCAGTAACGAAGACCGAGTATGAGTCCACGCGGCAGCGCACTTACTGAACCCCAGGTGACGCCCTGTCGGTTATTGGCGGCTCGATTAACGGCGGCTTGATTGACCGCAGTTCGGCGTTAACGTGCCGTCACTTCGGCGGCGAGACGTGCAGACTGTAGAGCTTGCCTTCGTTGCTGACGGTGAAGGCTCGGCGTCCGTAGGCCGCTACAGAGCCCGAGAAGCCGGCACCTGTGTGGATGCCATCGATGACGCCACCGTCTAGGGGCGACACCAGGAAGATGCCCTGCTTCGTGGTGGTGACGAGCAAGGCCCCAAGAATGGGTTCCATGGCAGAGGTGCCGCCTTCTGGGAGATCCCGGCGCCAGAGTTCCTCACCGGTTTCCGGATCGAGACCCCACATTCCGCTGGTCCCAGAGGACGCAATCAAAATCCTCCGAGCTGTCTCGCCCGGATCACTCGTGGTCTCGCCGTGGGCCTCTTGTTCCCACATGAGCAGCTCGGTGACGCCGCGCACGGCGGGATTGCTCCAGATGATTTGTCCACCTCTGGCGTCGAGAGCGAATACGCCCCCTTCGTAGTGGCCAGCGAAAACTGCGGCAGTGCCTTCGACAGAACCGACGACGGGAGTGGTGTCCGCGTCGAGGTACGGCGGGATGTCGCCCAGGCTGTCCTCCGCTTCGCCGCTTAGGTCGGTGCCCCGCCAGCGTTCGGTGCCCGTCTTGGCGTCGTAGGCCGTAACCGTGCCGTCGCTGTATGCGGCGTAGACCCTACCCTTCCATACGGTGGGCCCCGCGTGTCCAGCGATTTCCATGCCCAAAGCCGGTGCGTGGTGCTGACTCCAGAGTTTCTTGCCGGTCTTGGCGTCGATGGCGAGGAAGGTATCGTTGGCGTTGGCGAAATAGAGCGTACCGCCCTCAAGTACGGGCTGGCGGGCGACCTCCGCCCGAGAGTAAAATCGCCAGATGAGTTTGCCGTCCTTGGCATGTGCCTTGTAGAGCGCTCCGTCATTGGAGCCGAAGTACACGACATCCTCTTTGGGATCGTAGAGGGGCTCACACTGGACCGCGCCCATGGTTTCGAAGCGCCAAATGGTGGAGCCGTCTTCGACCCGAATCGCGTAGAGGCCCCTGTCGCTGGAGCCAACGAACACACGCCGGTGCGCGATATCTAACTCCGGGCGGCCGCGTTCGTAGGGCTCGCCGACCTGGCGGGAGCTCGCGAGGATGTTCGTCTTATAAAGGAGCTGCAGGCTATAGCTGGGCCTGTGAACCCAGTTGGGCACCTCTGGGTTCGCCCCGCCAGATACGGACTGACAGGCTCCCGACAAAGCGGCAACCGCGATGGTGGCGAGCCAAGAACGCTTCCCCAGTACTCTCATTGTTCCACTCATGTCCCAGCTGAGGTGACCGGCGCTTAGGGCGCGGGCTGATTCTTTTGGTTTTGCAATTGCTTGAGCAACTTCTGGATTTCCGGATTTGCCATGGGGTCGTCCGGAACCTCGGGAACCACCGGCTCGGGCATCAATTCCCCGAACAACTGCTGACTCATCTGCGGCAAGAAGCCCGCTGCGGGTTCGTTGTCGACTTTCAGCTTTTCGAGCCGCTCGTGAAGCTTCATCGCTTCGACCTTGGCCTTCTCGGTTTCGCCTTGAGCTTTGAGCAGTCGTGCTTGGTGATAGAGACCCAGCAACTTGAGCCCCGTGATGTCTGAGTTCGCGAGCTCTCGGTACCCCTTGATTGCGCCGGGGATGTCGTCCTTGGCTTCGAGCACAAGCGCAGCACCTTCGATGGAACGGCCGCGTACGTCATCATCGGTCTTGGCGATTTCGCTGGCCTTGACCGCAGCGTAGAGCGCGGCAGCCTCGTCGAATTTGCCTTGGTCGAGCCGAATGCCCGCCAGCGCGAGACGGGCGATGGTTTCGGTTCCTGCGCCCGGGCGCTCGGTGATGGTTTTTTCGTAACCGGCAGCCGCGGTCTTCAGGCGAAGCTGGTTCGTCTTGAAGTTAGGCGTAGGATCGATGGCGTCCGGTCCCGGCTGTTCATCGTCAGAGACGCGGCCTCGCTCAGCCATGATAGCGTTCGCGAGAATATCGGAGGTCGCTTCAACGGCCATGTTGGTTCGGTACTCGACTACGGTGACCGCAACCCAGCCCGCGATGCCCACCACGATGACCCATTGAAGGGCCCGAAAGTTTTTGACGAACCATTTACCGAACTTGTCGGAGCCACGCGCCAGTGCGTCGTCCACCAGTTCGCTGGCGTCCAAGCCCACGTCTTCGGCGCGTGACTTTTCTTTTTGCCGTTTGGAGCGTCGGCGAGCCGCGGCTGCGCGTCGTTCCTTGCGATTGACGGGCTCTACCGCTTCCGTTTCGGCGGCATCCCCCTCTTCGGCGTCGGGGCTACCCTCCTCCGTCGAATCTAGCGATCCCTCCGCGCTCGAGCTGTCGTCGGCGCTGGAGTTATCGTCGGCGTCCGCGTTTGCGGCACGACGGCGTGCTCGGCGGGATTGTTTCGGCTGATCTGTCTCGGCTGCCACGGGGCGCTCTATAACACTTTCGCGGGGTTCCGAGCATCAAGCGCACGTTTTTCGACGTTCACCGCGGGAGTTTCGAAGAATCGCCGGCTATTTGGCCGGAGATTGCCCGTCGACAGCCCCGGCATCGGTTTTTTCGGGGTCGACGATCACCTGGTCCGGAGCTAGTCGCGGCACCACGGCGAGTGCCTGTACCGTAAGATCGGAGCTCGCGTAGAACACGAGAGCCACGGATTTACCCGGCTTGGCACCGAAGCCCTCGGGCAATTCCAGGAATTGCTCCGTCACGCCCGAAGGAAACGTGAGCTGCGTACCCCGCTCGACGTCCAGTGTCGGGATCGTCCTGTTCCGTTTTGACGACGACCCAGGCAAAACATGAACGACGTGGCTCGGGGCCACGCGTACTACGACTGGCCCTTGGGTGGAGTTGTCGGCCCGAACAATAAGCCTGGTGCCCACAGCCCGCTTGAGTCGGGGCACCACGACGGTGACCTTTTCTCCCAAGGTGGCGTTCTTGGCGAGGCGTTTCATCGACTTTTCCGATGGTCCGCCAATGTGTTCTAGAATTTCCGCCTCCAGGGCGACCCCCAGACCCTCAGGAAGCGGATCAGGCGCTGCGAGAAAGCGAATCAGTGGCCGGGCCAGCTCGCGACCCGCGCCCAATTTTAACAACGCCCGGATCAAAATGATGCGGTTGCTGTGCCGCGTCTCTCGGCGCAGCGCGATGGTCAGCGGCCCCCTCGCTGTATCGTCACCAATCGCCTGCAACGCAACCGCAATGTGTGGCCTCAGTCGCACGTCGTTGAGAGTTCGAGTCAATGGCCACACGGCGTCCTCAAAGCGGATACGTGCGAGGGCGTCCAATACCTGGCGGGCTTGCTCATAGTCCCGCCGGGCGTGTTTTCGCCACCACGCGACGAGAATCGCCGCACCACGGGATTCGCCACTGTCCGCCAATGCGAGAGCGGCTCGTTGTTTCCACGCGCCATCGCCATCTCGAAGAATATCGTAGGTCAGCGGCGCTCCCTGCCCTAACCGCGAGAGTGCGACCGCTAGCCAGCGACGAGTAACCGCATCCTCTTCCCGGCCAAGCGCCAAACGCAGTGCGGGGGCGATGTCTTGTCGCTTTAATTGAAACAGCAACGATGCCGCCCGCTGACGAATTTCCACATCGGCGTCGTCCAACAAGCTGGCGATGTCGGGTGCCGCATCCCCGTCCCCTGCCGCGCCCCGCAAGATCGACGGAGGCCAAGCACGTCCGTTGGCGCGCAAGCTCGCTTTCTCAAAACGTCCATGAGAGGCGCCCAGCCTCTGCAGCTGTAAGCGCAACTCTCGAGTGCGATCCGGGAACTTTGAACTCTGATCTCTCTTTTGTTTGGGGTCGTCGTCTAAGATATAGAGTCGGCAGGCACCGATCTTGCGAGCGCAAACGAGCCGGCTCATGCCCTTGGCGAGCAAACTGTACTCGTCGGTTTCGGAAAACGCTTCGCCGCCGCGCCGTGGCTGTCCGGCGATGGGGGCGGCCAAACTACGCCCGCGGATCCGAGGCCGTGGCGGGATCCCCACGGCATCGAGCACGGTCGGCAACAAGTCGATTGTTTGAGCGGGGTGTGCTGAAGTTGGCAAGGCTCGCGCACCGGGCACCGAGATGAGCAGAGGCACCCTCACCTGTTCCTCGTAGACGGAGCTGCCGTGGTAGCGGCCACCGTGGTCGCCAAATTCTTCGCCGTGGTCTGACGTCAGCATCACGATGCCGCGGGGGTGACGTTGACGAAACTCGTGCACAAGCGCGCCAATCGTCTTGTCGGCGTAGGCGATTTCACTGTCGTAGCGGTCCACGTCCCGGTCGCCGAAATCGAACGCTGGATGCTGCTCGTAGGGTTCGTGGGGGCCGAACAAGTGTACCCAGGCGAATAGCGGCCGATCCGTGGGCGCTTTTTTTAGGTACTGACGGAACTGCTCGACCCGCGGCGGGCCCTCAAGGAACTCCTTCTTCACGTATTCGAAGCCGAAGGAGTTCTCGACAAAGGGTGCGAATCGCTCGGTATCGATGAAGAAGACAGCGGGCGGAAAGAAGGCGGCGGTGGCGTACCCGTAACGACGGAGCAGGCCCGCCCAGGTTTCGGAGTCGCCGGCAAGCCCGCGGGTCAGCAGTGGCCGCATGTACTTGCCCGTCATGAGCGAGGTCACCGAATACGACGTGTGCGGTGTCGCGCAATAGGCATACTCGAAGCGTGTGCCCTCGGTAGCGAGCCGGTCCATGTGCGGGGTGATGTCGCGGTGATAGCCGTAGCTGCCGAGATGGTCGGCCCGTAGTGCGTCGACCGTGATCAGCAACAGGTTGCGACCGCTCCAGTCCAGCGCCCGGGTATTCGCCACAGGCGCGGCACCACAGCCGTCGTCGCCAGGTTCACAATCGCTAGTGGTGCTGCCGACCGAGTCGGGGGCCAAGCGGGACGCCAACAACACGGCCCGCCCCCAGAGCGGGGCTGATTCCGACATCAGCATTCGGTAATTGTCGAAACGAGTTAGGCGCCCGGAAGCCGGAGTCACGCTCACGGCCGAAAGCAGCAGGAGCGCGGCCAGGGTGAGTAGCCGGGCCTGCGTTGAGCGCGCCGACGAAGCTACCGCCGAGCTCCCGGAAGCGCCGAGCAAGCCAACACAGACCACCGACAGCACGGCTAGCCCCAAGTGAAATGCGTCGTAGAGACGGACCAAGACCCAGCGATTGAGTACTTCGCAAACGACGGCGAGAATTAACATCAGCGCCATAAAGCGCAGCGGCGTACGAGATTTGAGTCGACCCAGTCCGGGGACTAAGCGGTAGGCCGCCGCAGCCGCCCCTGCGGCGAGCAAACCCACGAAGGCTAGCCGCACGCTCAAGACCGAAAAGTGTCGACCCGTACTCACTCCCCAAGCGACGGTTCCGAGGAAACCAGCGCTCAGTAGCCCGAGTGCCATGCGGTGGGCTCGCCGATCGGCCCGATCCAGAGAGCTGGATAACAAGGCACCCGTTACAGCGAGGGGAACCGCGGCCAGACACACCGCAGGCAGCACCCACAGCGTGCCGTACTGAACCTCCCAGATACTTGCGAACTGATCGTACGTGACGAGCACGACGACGAGGAACTCCGCCAGAAGAAGAACCCCGACCGCCTCGACGGCGCGCAGTATCCGCTGAAGCATCGTCATGACGGGACTCGTAGCAGAATCGCTTGGGACAAGCCGACCCCGCAGTCGCTACCGGTCTGCCGCCTATTCCGCGGTGGGATACTCGACCGATTCAACCTCGAAGTTTCGACTGCCGCCGGGCAGCTTGACCTTCACCTCATCGCCGACTTCGCGTCCGATTAGGGCACGGGCCAGAGGCGCGGAGATGGATATGGTGCCGTCATCGATGTCGGCTTCGTCGGCGCCCACAATGCGATACGTGACCTCTTCGTCCGTATCGAGATTAGTGAGTGAGACCGAGGCCCCGAAACGAACCCGCGAGCCGGAAAGCCTGGTGGGATCAATGACTTCGCTGCGGCCTAGTTTGTCCTCGATGTCCTTGATGCGTGCCTCCGCCATGCCCTGTTTGTCCTTGGCGGCGTGGTATTCGGCGTTTTCTTTAAGATCGCCGTGCTCGATGGCGATGCCGATCTCCTTGGAAATCTTCGGGCGTTCCTCTTTTAGGCGGGTGAGCTCAGCTCTGAGCTTGTCAGCCCCCTGAGGCGTCATCGGTACTCGTTCCATAGCGAACCGTTGTACCTCAGCCCGCTGCCTGGAGCAAAGCCGAAGCATTCCCTCGCCCTGCGGCCCACGCGGGTCTCCACAGCTTGCATCAGGGTCTCCGTGCCGCTACCAACCCCCAACGTGATTCGTAAACATTCCGGCCACCGACTGCTTATCTTCGCGCTGGCGCTGAGCTTCGCCGGCTGCGCGGGGTCCTCCAGCAATGCTAAGGATCCGCTCAATTACACAGAAAACGCCAAACATTCCTACGAGAATGCGCTGCGTGCCTTTCTTGAGCAAGACCATGAGCTGTCCAATCAGCTTATGGAAGAGGTAAAGCGCAACTACGGGTACAGCCGCTACGCGCGACTGGCCGAACTCCGCCTTGCTGACACGGCCTATAGCCAGCAAAAATATGCTGAGGCCATCACGATGTACAAAAGTTTTGTGCACGACTACCCCAACGACGCTGAGGTTCCCTACGCGCGATACCGCGTCGCCAGATCCCAGTTTAGTCAGGCGAGCCCGAGCGTTTTGATGGCCCCGTTGGAGGAGCGCGATCTCGCAGCCGTTCAAGACAGCTACCGCTCAATTCGCGCGTTCTTGGCGGATTTCCCGAACTACAAGCGGTCTGAAGATCTCAAATACATGCGTGCCGAAACGGTCGGCCTGCTGGCCCGGCATGAATTATATGTGGCCCGATTTTACCTTCGTCGCGACAACTTCGATGCCGCCGTGGCGAGGATAAAGTTCGCTCTCAATCGATACGCGAAGTCCGGTTTAGACCCGGAAGCCATTGTTTTACTGGGGGAAACGTACCTCAAGATGAAAAAACGCGATGACGCCCGCAAGGCATTCGAACAGGTACTTTCGGAACACTCATCCAGCCCGTTTTCTGTGCCGGCCCGGCGTTTCTTAGCGACAATGTAGCGGTGACGCCTGCGCGCTACCCCCATAACCGGGTGTACTCGACTAGCCTCGTCTGACAGCGGGCGAGTTGCGCTTCCGCCGTGTCGAAAACCGCCGTGTCGAAAACCGCCGAGTCGAAAAAATCATGACGGGTTCCGAGGACAATAATGAGGAAGCGGCGGCACTCCCTCCGACCATTCTCGTTGTTGACGACGAAAAGAACATCCGGCGAACGCTGGAGATGGTGCTGACGGGCGCGGGTTATCGCTTCATGGGTGCTGGCAGTGCCGAAGAGGCTCTAGAGCGTTTGAACAACGGTACCGAACCGGTGGATCTCGTGATCCTTGACCTGAAACTCCCGGGCATGGGCGGCTTGGATGCCCTCGAACTGATTCGGGCTGACGAAGACACCAAGGACTTACCCGTCGTGGTGATCAGCGGGCATGCGACGGTGCACCACGCCGTTCAGGCGATCAAACTCGGGGCGAACGACTTCTTCGAAAAACCGCTCAGTCGGGACCGAGTCCTGGTCAGCGTCGAAAACTCAATTCGTACGGCTCGCCTGCGGCGGGCGGTCAAAGCCATGCGGGCGGAGATCGAAACCCGCTACGAGATGATTGGAACGAGCTCGCCTATGCAGCGACTCTACCAAGACATCGACAAGGTGGCCCCCACCCGCGCGAGTGTCTTGATCACCGGCGAGAGCGGTACCGGTAAAGAACTGGTGAGTCGTGCCATCCATCGACTGAGCCCGCGCGACTCTGCACCCTTCGTTAAGGTTAACTGTGCGGCGATTCCGGCGGAACTGATCGAGAGCGAGCTGTTCGGACACGAAAAAGGATCGTTTACCGGCGCCCATAGTCGCAAACGCGGATTCTTCGAACAAGCCCACGGCGGCACCCTGTTTCTGGATGAGATTGGTGACATGGCTTTGGCGGCCCAGAGCAAGGTGCTGCGAGCGTTACAGAACGGGGAGATAATCCGCGTGGGTTCCGAACACGTACTCAACGTTGACGTTCGTGTCTTGGCTGCTACCAACAAGGACCTTGCAAAAGAGGTCGCCGCTGAGCGGTTTCGAGAGGATCTATTCTTTCGCCTAGAGGTATTCCCCATCCGGGTCCCCGCACTGCGCCAGCGCAGCGAGGATATCCCGCTATTGGCAGACACTTTCGTGGCTACCTTCTGTGCCGAAAACGGATTGCGCCGAAAGCGCATCGATCCGGTTGTTTACGAGGCGTTGCAGCGACGGAGCTGGCCCGGCAACGTCCGTGAGCTAAAAAACGTTGTGGATCGCGCTGCGATTCTATCTAGCGATATCATTACCATCGCCGACCTTCCGGAGGATCCCCACGACAGTCCCTTCGAGGAGCCAGAGGGCATCGTCGGTGGACGTCCGAGCGTGGTACCGCCGACCGTAGACGCCGAGGGCAAGAAGCTGAGCCTACGCGAGTACCGAGAGGCCGCCGAGCGCGCTTATATCTCGGACACCCTGCGTGGACTCGACTGGAACATCTCCCAGGCCGCGATCGCCCTCGGAGTCGAACGAACCAACCTCCACAAGAAGATCCGAGCCTACGGTATCCGTCGGGGTGAAGCGTGATGGGAAGCTGCGAAAAATCTGGCTTGATTGGCGAAGGCTCGCCGGAACCGCGGCATCACGCCGGGGACTCGCCCGCTGTTTTGGCCCTTCATGGCTTTGGCTCCACGCCGCGAGAGGTCGATCTGATCGTCGATGTGGCGGCAGAGTTAGGTTTGCAAGCCCACGCCCCGTTGCTACCCGGGCACGGGACGAACGTCCAAGACCTGCAGTCCAAGACTTTCGAAGACTGGTACGAGGCCGCTCGACTAGCATTGGTCGCGCTGCACGAAAGTCATGGCAAGGTCATTGTTTGCGGCATGTCATTGGGCGCCCTGTTGGCCCTTCGCTTGGCAGACAGAGAACAGCGCTGCGTCAAGGGCTTGATTCTGCTCGCCACCGCGCTGGAATTGCATTGGCCCTATCCCGATCTAGTGCTTCGGGCCCACCGCCGCTTCCGTTTGCCGAATATTACCCTTCGGAAATCCGCGCCCGACATCATCGACGTGGAGGCCAGAGGCCGTCAATTGACCTACGGCGCGGAATCCGCGAAGGCCGCAGCTCAAGTGCTCCGTGCCGGAGAAGCTGTCGAGAACCGGCTTTCCGCCATCGCCGTGCCCACATTGATCGTGCACGGCGCAAAAGACAATGTGGTTCCGCCCTCGACTGCGGACCGGCTTTTCGAAGGTCTGGGCACCCTCAACAAACGCGTCGTCATCCTGCCGAAGTCGGGGCATATCGTTACACGGGACTTCGATCGGGACGCCCTGCGGCTCAACATCGTTGACCACATCCAGAGTCTGATCCCCACCAGTCCCTAACGCTCGACGCAATCGGGCTGCGGGACAAGATCACGACTACTTCTTGCCGGTGGAGCCGTAGCCGTCACTGCCTCGCTCCGTCTTGTCCAGGGTCTCAACCACTACCACCTCTGTCTGAACGACAGTCGCTACGATTAGCTGCGCGATTCGCTCCAGCGGTTCGACCCGAAAGTCATCCGCCCCATGGTTGATCAACACGATGCCCACTTCGCCGCGGTAGTCGCTGTCGATCGTGCCCGGTGCGTTTAGCACCGTCACACCGTGTTTGAGGGCCAGCCCGGAACGCGGGCGCACCTGGATCTCAAAACCCGCGGGAATCGCCACGCGCCACCCCGTGGGGATCAGTCGCCGCTCACCGCGCTTGATGGTCACTGCCTCCGACAGTGCGGCCCGAATATCCATGCCTGCTGAACCGGATGTCGAGTGCGCGGGCGCCGGCACGTTGATATCGCCAACGCGACAGAATTCAATCGTCAATGACACCGGCTTCACACTCCCAATTTCACAATCGGGTTCTGACCAGCGCTATCGCTGGGGATCCGACTTCGTTCGAATATTTGTTCGGCCAAGGTGGTCATCTGACGCGCCTGTTCTTGCAACTTCGGATCCGCTTGATGCTCCGCTGAAGTCAACAGGTACTTTGAAAACGCCGTATAGGTACGTGCGACCTCTGTGTCGTTGCCCATCTCTTTGCACAGAGCCACGCTGCGTGAAAAGTATTGAATGGCCCGGGGCTGATGGGCATCGCCCCACGCCCCCGCAGCCGTAATTTCTCCGAGGGTGCGGAGCGCTACTGCGAGATGAGACTTGCTGCGGATGCTGCCTAGGATGTCGACCGCACCCTTAATCAAAACCCGGGCTTTCTTCAGTTCCCCCTGCATCAGGTACGCCGCGGCGAGTCCCCGTTTGGCCTCCGCCAGGTGCAAGCGGTCCCCAAACTCGTCACACATCTCTTCGGCTAGAGTCAACAGGGTGATGGCTTCCGCCGCGTCCCCCAAACGATGGTGGGTTTCGCCGAGACTGGTGAGCACCACTGCTAGGCGATTTTGCTCACCCAGCTCTTGGGCAACATCGTAGGCCTCCTGAAAAAGGCGCAGCGCCTCAGTCATTTGGTTCTGCCCCTGGGCGAGCTGCCCCAATGCGGCCAGGGTTTGGGCAACTCCCGGCGCATCATCGATCTCGCGACGCATCTGCAGGGCCGTTTGCAGAGCGGAAAGGGCCTCGGTGGGTCGTCCATGATCGGTCCACACCAATCCGATGTTGTGCCAGCTGAGCGCAACGGAGCGCTGATCGCCGAGTTCCTTGCGCATCTCAAGGGCGATGTTGAGCCTACCCAACGCCTCCATGTTCTCGCCCTGCAGCCAGAGCAGTTTGCCCACGTCGTCATGGCAGGAGGCCACCCCTCGTTCGTCGCCCACTTCCTCGAAAAGCCGAAGGGCCGCTTCAAAGTGAGGCCCGGCTTGGGGGAGCGCTCCCGTGTCGCGGCGCAGGCGGCCAATCCGATTGTGGGCGGCCCCGCCCTTCGCCTTCAGATCACACCGATAGGCGATGTCCAACATCTCCCTAAAGGCATCCAACGCTTCCACCGTACGCCCTCCAGCGAGCAGTACATCGCCGTAGTTATGCAGTGCCTCCAATCGACGGCGCCCTTCGCCGGAGCCAACGAGCTTGAGGCCCTGAGCGTAGTATTCCGTCGCCTTCGCCAAGGCGTAGGAGGCCCGAGCATGATCGCCAGCGTCGAGATAAGCGATGCCGGCCTTTTCGTGGGCACCGGACTGCTCCAGGTGGTGGGCGAGGCGCGCGCAAACTTCTTCGTCGGCGGCGCCGGATGTGATGTTCGCGAGCCAGTCCGCCAGGGCTTCATGGTGCTGTACCGATTGGACGATCGTCGTGAGTTCGGAAAGCTGGTCCCGTTCGATTTTTGAGCGAAACTGAAACTGGCGTTCGCCGTCAGCGCTGGTCCCCACCACGTCCTCGACGAATCCGCGAGTCACCAGGGCATCCAGGCTCTCTAAAATCAGTCGTGACTGGTTGTCGCTCTCGTCAGAGCTCCAAAATTCCGGGGCGCCGCCGGTCATCCGATGCAGCGCCAACAACCCGCCGACGGAGAATACATCGCCCATGGCTGAGCCGTTCTGGAGCAACTGGCGTTCACTGGTGGTCAAAGAGCTGATGCGAGCAGCGGCGGCTTCTTCGACGGTAACCGGGAGCTGTACGCCCTCCAGTTTGTCGTAGTGCACCTTCCAGCTCGGTGTTTCGGCCAGAGCCACCACTTCCTCTAGAACCCCAGAATCGTGAAAGACACGAACGATTCTCTCAAGCAGTCCGGGGTTGCCGTTGCCGAGCTCTACGCCGACGCGAACCAGTCGTTCAGGGGCCCCGCCCTCGCATGGGGAAAGTAAGGATCGCATGATGGCGGCAGCCGCCTCCGGGTCGACACCTCGTACGTCCATGCGACGGTGGCGTTTGCCGCCGTAGTCGAACCAATCCGGGTGACTGTTCCCGAGCTCCGGGGTGGTGGTGCACAGGATCAAGATCGGCGCCGTCAGGTTTTCGATCAGGTAGCCAATCAACGCCAACGAGTCCGCATCGGCGAGATGCAGATCCTCGAACACCAAACAGGTCGGGCTGTTGCTGGCATCGGTATCGAAGAAATTTCGGATGACCGCCCGTCGGAGCAGGCGCACTTGGCCGGGCGACTCCCCCACCGCTCGAGTCATCGGGCTGTCCGGGAAGGGCACGTCGATCAGCTGACTCAGGAAGTAGCAGACATCTCCGACCTTCCGATCGTCGAGAACCTTTGCCACCTGAGTGCGGATGAGTTCCTGAGCCTCGTCGGGAGGCGTGCCGGGCACCAGCCCGAAGCGCGAGCGCAACAGGCGCCCGAAGGTGGCATAGCTGCGCGAATAGTCTTTGCCGGAACTCTTGAAGATTCTGGGGCCGCGACCCGGGCGCCGGCGGAGCGCTAACGTGGCCTCGCTGGATATCCGGCTCTTTCCAACGCCTGAGGGGCCAACCAAGGTGACCACCCGCACATCCTGGCGTTCCCGAGCCTCGTCGTAAATCTCGGCGAGGTCGTCGATTATTGAAGCCCGCCCCGCCAGCGGCGGCGGCGATGAATCGGCATTGTTAGATTGGCTCATGAGGCGGGGCTGTGCCCGAGGGGGCTGTGCCCGAGGGGGCTGTGCCCGGATATTTGTCGTTCGTCGCCAACACGACAACCGAAATTCGCGGAATTGCGTTTCCCCGGGACGCGTGGGCGAAGGCAGCAACGGGCTTCAGGCGACCCCGCTGGGCGCACCGATTCGGCGACCGAGAAGCCCGGGCTCCGAGCTGCCGTACACGTGGTTCTGCCCGCCGTGGCGGGGCCGCGACGGCACCAGATGCCCCGGCGGGCGCTCCCCAGCCGCCGACGAATCACCCCCGCGACTTCGCTACCGAAATCGCCGGCGAATTATGGACCTCAGGCAAATGTTGATGCATATTGCGTTCTTACGTGTTGCTACCCATGCATTGGCGCTCTTCTGTCGCCCGATTGAAACGAGAACGACTGCCGAGAGATCACGACCTCGGGGGAATCGATGGCTGAACTCGGCGAGACACTGAAGCAACTTTACGCCCTGGAATCTCGAGGGCGAGAGCTGGGGCTAGACCGCATGCGTGCGGCTTGCGCCAAGTTCGGGAATCCCGAAACGGAATACAAGACCGTCCATGTGGCCGGAACAAATGGCAAGGGCGGTGTTTCTGCCTTTGTCGCAGGAATGCTCAAGGCCGCCGACCGCAAGGTGGGTCTCTACACCTCGCCTCACCTGTGTCGCTTCGCCGAAAGAATCCAGATCAATAGCGAGCCAATTGACGACGATACGCTCAACGCCGCGCTCAGTCGGGTGCTCAAGGAAGCCCCGGAACTCAGTTTTTTCGAGGTGGCGACGCTCACCGCCTTCTTGATCTTCAAGGAAGCAGCTGTCGATATGGCGGTGATTGAGGTCGGGCTCGGGGGTCGATTGGACGCGACCAACGTGCTTCCGCCCCCCGCTGTCTGCGCCATCACACGTATCTCCTACGACCACATGGACGTTCTCGGCGACTCTATCGAGAAAATCGCCGGAGAAAAGGCGGCCATCATCAAGCCTGGATCGATCGTCGCGATCGGCAAGCTTCACCCCTTCGCAAAAGAGGTCGTCGAGGTGCGATGCGAGGAAGTGGGGGCAACCCTAGTGGAGCTCGGCAGTCCCGAACCGTTCGTCGGTGCCCAACTCGCCTACCCGCGTATGGCCATGTTCGGTACCAATCTGGCTCTGGCAACGACCATCGGACGTGAACTCAAGCTGGACGCGGAAACCCTCGCCAGCGGTATCGAGGCGACCAACTGGCCGGGGCGCAACGAACTGCTGCACCGCAGCGGTCAAGAACTCACATTGCTGGATTGCGCCCACAATCCCGACGCAGCCGTTACCCTGTCTCACGTTGTTGACGGGAGCCTGATGAGCACGGTGGGCTCGCGTCGCGACATCGTCTTGGTATTCGGGACACTAAAGGACAAAAACTGGTCGGCCATGCTCGACCGCCTCGAGCACATTGCATCTCGACGCATTTATGTGGCTCCCCCCATCGACAAGGCGGCGCCCCCGGAACCGATGGCAGAACGTTACGATGGCGAAATCCACACCAGTGTTGAGTCAGCGCTGGTTCGTGCCCGAGAGATGGTCGGCGAACGCGGGCTCGTGGTGGTCACGGGCTCGGCGTTTCTGGTCGGCCCAGCCCGAGCCTATCTCCTCGGGCTCGACGTGGACCCCCCGATCGACCTCTAGCCCAGATTCTCGAACCACTCCGGGGGGCTCTTCGCCCCCAGTTAGCACCGCGTTGACCATGCCGCGAAAACCCACTGCATTTACGAGGTCTTATGCCTAGCTTTGACTGTGTTTCCAAGCTCGAGTGGCCAGAGGTCATGAACGCTCTCAATCAGGCCGCTCGGGAACTGAGTACCCGCTTCGACTTCAAAGGTACGGACGCCAAGGTGGAGCGCAAAGAGACGGGCATGGTGGTCACGGCCAGCACCGATGACAGAGCCAAGGCCGCCTACGAAGTCTTCCAAGAGAAGCTGATCCGCCGAAAGGTCAGCCTCAAGCACTTCAAGGCCAAGGATCCGGAGTCCGGCCTACGCATGACCGCCAAAATGCATGTGGAGATCGTCGAGGGGATTTCGAAAGAAAACGCCAAATCCATCACGGTATTGGTCAAGCGCAGCAAACTCAGAGTGCAAGCCAGCATCATGGAGGACACAGTGCGGGTTACCGCCAAGAAGCGCGATGATTTGCAGGGCATCATGGCGGAGCTCAAAGCGTTAGATATCGGCATCGATCTGCAATTCATCAACTTTCGAGACTGACGCCCGCTAGATCGCGC
>JABSRN010000024.1 GCA_013214025.1 Polyangiaceae bacterium | reverse complement strand
TTGATCGAGGTGATGGCGGCGACGGATCGAGAAGCTTACAACGAACGGCTGTGGGGTGGCTTCGATGGCGGACTGTCGGATGCTTCGCTGGATGCGCCCGCCGAAGGCAACGCGGTGGACGCGGGCGTGCTCGACGGGCAATCGTTCAATGAGGTGTCGGTCTCACCGGATTCGTCTGCTGAAGTTGACTCCAGCCCCGGTGACTCGGGAACGGTAGACGCTTCAGAAGGCGGCGTCCCCGACGCGACTGTCGGAGATGGCGGCACGGACGGAGAGGCATCGGCCGATGCGGCGAATGACTCTGGGGACTCTGGGATCTAGGCGCTCTCGGCGCTCTCGGCGCTCTCGGCGCTCTCGGCAGTGATATCCTGCTCGCCTGCTGAGAGGAATTCGCACAATAGATCGCCCGCCTGCAGTGTATCGCCGCTAGCGACAACCAAGCGTTTGATGGTTCCTGCTATCGGAGCGACGACTACCGTCTCCATTTTCATGGCGCTTATCACGACTAGTGGTGAACCCATCGTGACTTCGTCGTCGGCTTTCACATGAACTTTGACGACGGCACCTTGCATGGGGGCTCCCACCGACAATTTATCGTGGCTGTCGGCGATTTCGCGGGGCTGACTGTCCTCAGCGTGGCTCTTGTCAGTGATTCGGACGATTCGCCGGTGCCCATTGAGCTCGAACATGACGTCTCTGCGCCCTTCCGAATCAATCTGCCCGACGGCGATGAGGCGGACGATCAGAGTCTTGCCAGGCTCCAGCTCGACGCTGAGCTCGTCTGAGAAGCGCAGGCCAGCAAGAAAGGTCGCTGTTGGTAGCACGGACACATCCCCAAACTGCTCAAGTCGTTTGGCGTAGTCCCGATAAACCTCTGGGTAGAGGGCTGCACTGAGCAATTGCGCATCGCTGATGGGGAGGCGTCCTTTCCCGCTCAGCTCCCGGCCGAGTGCGTCGAAATCAAGGTCGGCTAACTGGGAGCCTGGCCGTTCCGTGAAGGTCGGCAGATCCCCTACTACCCGCGAACGCAAGGGTTCGGGGAATCCACCGTGAGGCTGTCCCAGGCAGCCTTGTAGGTACTCCCGCACCGACGTGGGGAAGCTGAGAGATTCGGCACGATCCACGACGTCGTTCTCATCCAGATCGTTTTGCACCATGAACTGAGCTAAATCGCCGACTACTTTGGAAGAAGGAGTGACCTTGATGATGTCTCCAAGCACCTGATTGGCGGCGGCGTAGGCGCGCTTGACCGCAGCCCAGCGCTCCTCAAGCCCCAGTTGTTGTGCTTGAAAGGCCAGGTTCGTGTACTGACCACCGGGCATTTCGTGTTTGTACACGTCGATGCTACCCGCTCGTAGGCCCAGCTCGAAGGGTGCGTAGATCTCGCGCACGCGGCTCCAGTACTCTGACAATTCACTGAGGGCTTCGAATTGAATACCGGTGTCTTGGGGAGTGCCGTGGGTGGCGGCGACCAGCGCCCCCAGGGAAGGCTGCGAGCTCATTCCTGCCATGGAGGATATGGCGCCATCTACGATATCGGCACCGGCGGCTGCGGCGGCAAGCATGGATGCCACCCCAGTGCCGGCCGTATCGTGGGTGTGAACGTGAATGGGGATCTCGGGGAAATTTTTTCGCAGCGTCGCGACGAGAGTGGTGGCTGCGGGGGGCTTGAGCAATCCGGCCATGTCCTTGATGGCGAGGATGTGAGTTCCTGCGTCCACTAGCTGACCGGCGACATCAACGTAGTAGTCGAGGGAATACTTGTTTTGCCGAGGATCGGAAATATCCCCCGTGTAGCAGAGCGCGGCTTCAATCACGCCGCCGGCTTCACCCACGGCGTCCATACCGACCCGTAGATTGTCCACGTAGTTCAGACAATCGAAGATTCGGAACACATCGATACCGCGATTCTTGGCGGTGCGGGCGAAGCGGCGCACGACGTTGTCCGGGTAATTCTTGTACCCGACCGCATTGGAGCCCCGCAGGAGCATCTGAAAGGGAATGTTAGGCACCAGTGCTCGGAGTTTTTCCAGGCGCTGCCACGGGCACTCATGCAGGAACCGCAGAGTGACATCGAAGGTGGCGCCGCCCCACATCTCGAGGCTGAGAGCGGGAGCCAGGGCGCGGCTGGTAGCGGGGGCGATACGCAATAGATCGTAGGTGCGCACTCGAGTCGCTAATACGGACTGATGCGCGTCGCGCCACGTCGTGTCGGTGAGCAGCAAACCCGGGTGTTGGCGAATGCTTCGAGCGAATTCGGTGGGGCCCTTTTCTTCAAGTAGCGCTCTCCAACCAGTGTCATCGCTGCTGGGAAGCTGTGGCGGCGTCACGCTTCCGCGGGCTGGCTCTTGATCTCGCGACCACGGTGTGCACCGGCCATTGACGGCCAGATCTCCAAGAAATCGCAGCAGTTTCTGCGCTCGGTTCTTACGAGGAATGAATCTGAATAGCTCAGGGCTATCATCCACGAATCGCGTGTGGGTCTTGCCGCGCGCAAAGTCTGGGTGCCCCAGCACATTGAGCAAGAACGGGATGTTGGTTTTTACACCGCGCACGCGAAACTCAGTGAGTGCGCGTCGAAGCTTCCGTGTCGCCTCCGTTAAGCTACTAGCGCGGCCTGTTACCTTCACTAGGAGGGAGTCGTAGTGGGGCGCGATGGTGGCGCCGACGTATCCGGATCCGCCATCCAAACGGATGCCAAAACCTTCACCAGCTCGAAAAGCTTCGATGGTTCCCGTATCCGGTTGAAATTCTTTTTCCGGATCTTCGGTGGTGACGCGACACTGGACGGCACAGCCGTGCACCCCGATCTCTGCCTGGACGAGTCCCAGTTCGCTGAGCGAGGCGCCTTCGGCGATACGGATTTGGGACTGAACAATGTCTACCCCCGTCACCTCCTCGGTGACGGTGTGTTCCACCTGAATGCGCGGGTTCGCCTCCATGAAGTAGTGCTGCCCGTTCGCCGCGAGCAAGAACTCCATGGTCCCCGCGTTGGTGAACTGCACGTGCTCAGCGAGCCGAACGGCGTCGCTGGCCATGGCGGAGCGAATGGCATCCGATAAGCCAGGTGCTGGAGCTATCTCGACGACTTTCTGGTGCCGCCGCTGGACGGAGCAATCTCGTTCGAACAAGTGCACGACATTTCCGTGATGGTCGCCGAGGATTTGTATTTCAATGTGTCGGGTATTTTCGAGATAGCGCTCGACGAACACACTGCCATTCCCAAAGGCAGCAAGCGCCTCGGAGATCGCGCTCTCCATCGCGATCTGTAATTCGGCTTCTGATCTAACGACCCGTAACCCTCGCCCCCCGCCGCCATGGGAAGCCTTGAGCATGAGCGGGTAGCCGAACTTGGAGGCAAAGGCTTTTGCCTCATCGACGTTAGCGAGGGGCTGAGCCCCGCCGGGTGTTACCGGTACGCCGCACTCGATGGCGACCTGTCGGCCACTGAGCTTGTCTCCAAAAGTTTCGAGAACGCTAGCCTTCGGTCCGACGAATCGGATGCCGCCCTCTTCGCAGGCGCGAGCGAGCTCTGCGTTTTCCGCCAGAAAGCCGTATCCTGGATGAATGGCGTCCGCGCCACAGCTCGTCGCGATATGAATCAACTCGTCGATAGCCAGATAGGCCGCGACCGGCGAGAGACCCTTTCCGATCAGATAGGATTCATCGGCCTTGTAGCGATGAAGGTGTACGCGGTCTTCGTGGCTGAAAACGGCGACAGTGCGGGTACCGAGCTCGGTCGCCGCTCGGAACACACGGATCGCGATTTCCCCGCGGTTTGCGCAGAGGAGTTTCTTGATCTTGCCCGCCCCCATCGTATACGCAACGGCTGATCTCGCTCCGGGATAAGTGGGCCTAGCCTCAGACTGTCCGGGCCAGCCCCTGCGGCGGCTCCAATTAGCTGATTCGAGCGCCGAGATTGACATCCAGACGCTGGACGTCGTGAAAATTCGGGGAAGGCCCGGGCTCCACATTGCCGTCACCCACGAGGGCGATATCAGGGAAAGTTCTGAGCAATTCCCCCCACGCGTGCTCAAGCTCGAGCTTGGCTAGGTTAGCCCCCATGCAAAAATGAGCGCCCAAGCCGAGAGCCAGCTGATCTCCCGCGTTTTCCCGCTCAAGATCGAGCTTGTTGGGATCGGGGAAGTGCGCGGGATCGCGGTTCATGGCGTTCAGGAAGAGCAGCAATTCTGTCCCCTTGGGCATGTCGATGCCACCCAGTTGGGTGTCCTTGTCTGCGTGGCGACTCGTGGTGAGTGTGGGGGAGGCGATTCGCAGCAGCTCAGAGATGGCGCGGCGGTTGAAGTTTCGATCCCCTTGGTGGTCGCGAAATAGCTTCAGTTGTTTGGGAGCCGAGAGGAGCGCGAGCAATCCCCGACCGAAAGAGCCTTGGGTGGTGTCGAAGGCCGCCACCATGAATAAGATAGCCATGGCCAGACGCGGCTTTTCATCGAGTACTTCTGAGCGTGCGATTCGGTCAAGCAAATCGGCAACGGGTTTGCCGTCGGCGGCTCGTTGATCACGCTCTTTGAGCTCTGCTTCTAGGAAGCTAGCCATCTCCACTCCGGCCGCTTCGCTCTGCAGCCACATTTCTCGGCTCGAGCCACCTAGGTGATTGTGGGGTGCGAGAAAGGTTAGAATCCAGCGCTGAAAAGTTTCGCGCGGCAAGTGCTTGATCCCCATCAGTCCGGACATCACGTCAATGGGCAGGAAGAAGCCGAGGGTCTGGGCGATGTTGCCGGCGCCTGGCTCCAGGTCGGACACCACATGGGTGATGATATCCTTGATCTGTCCGGCCAAGGTGGCTTGGAGATGTCCTGGCTTGAAGAGTTCCATGAACGCGCGGCGTTGGGTGACCAGCTCCGGCCCGTTCAAGTTGAGTAGGGACTGGGTGTAGACGAGCTCCGCCATCGGAGCGCGACCGGGCTTCGGGTTCGGCGGAGCCCAGCGGATGAAGTCGGGCGAGAGCAATGCATCCCTTCCGATGTCGTAGGACAGGATGCCGTAGCCGATGCGGCCACCGGGGTACTCGAGAGGAAAAATTCCGGAGGGGTGTTTGTCACGTAGGCCTGCTGCGACGCCGATAGGATCGTCGCGAAACGGACCCCAGAGTGTGAGCTTTTCGGGAGTGATCTCTGGCTTCGCTTCAGTCACGGTAGTTCCTTCATTTGCCCGTCCGTTTGGGCGCGGCTGAGCCTATTGCCCGGACCCCAGCGTGGCAATACCGCACGCGCTGTCAGAGCTCGGATGCCCTCGATATCGTCATAACATTGACGAACTGGCGGTTTGTTTGGGGGGCCTGATGCTGATCGGTGATGCTCGTTCGCTCATCGTACGATTCAGCGAATCATTCGGGTGGGGGATTCACGGCAGGGGCTGGAGTATGGCGCGCGGGCGGCGGGGGCGAGCTCCAAGGGTCGGGCGCTGCGAGCCGGATTAATGGGTGCTCTGGCTATTTCGCCGGGGGGCATCGCCCAGCCGCTCAGCTATCTCGCTTTTCCCCACTCCGCCATAGGTGGGGAGCGTGTTGGCTATCGTCTCCTAAAGCAGAAACCCTGAAGCGGTCCCGTTGCTTGGGTCGACCGACAATATCGACTTGCCGCTGCGAATGCGGTCTGAGCCAATGCTTTTTGGGGGGGGGGGCATGAAGCAGGGTTCAGCCGTCCCAACCCAACTTATGCAGCCGCCGGCGCTTCCGTTCCGAGACATGTTGGGCAACCGGCGGAGCAACATGACACACGATACGGTGTTCTTTGATGGGGGGTTAGGTGAGTAGCTTTCGAAAGTACTGTGGCCTAGGGCAACTATTGTTGCCGGTGCTTGGGCACTCAGCCAGTGGGCAGCAATCGACGCCCGCGCGGACTCGGTTGCCCAGGTTCAAACAGCCAAACGAATCGCCGCCTCCGCGGTAGCCCTCATCGATCCAGAAGGACTACACCTATGCTCCCTGGGGGAGTTACTCCCCGGTGGGGCAGGGAACCATCTCTGCGATCTACGCAGACACCGGCATCTTCTATTCGACGAATACTCTGACCGAGCGCTTCCCTGACGACGAGCTGAGCACTGTTTTTAACGGGATTCTCATGTCGGTGCCGCCCACGGGCGCCAAACAGCTAGATGTACTGTTGGGCATTGCTGACGGCGGCCCCGTGTATTCGCATAACGAGTGGGATTGGATCCAGGCGATGGCGTTTGGCACCAAGGCCGATCCCGCGGACGCGCACGGTGGCGCTCTGGGCGGCGATATCAACTATACTGGGCGCGGCAATACTCCTTACTTATACGGGTCGGCAGTAGCGGGTCCGGATACACATTAGCCCTACGAGGCCATTCTAATCGTTCCCGAGGCCATCGTGCCCAACGAGACGGTCGGCCCTTGGAATCGCATCCTGTATCCCGGCGCGAAAAAGGCACGGGAGGAGCTACCACGATTAAGGGGCTTTCCACCCGGGTCGGTGTACCCAATTTTGACGGCTTCGATCTTTCTGTCGACAATCCGCCACCGGCTTGTGACTACGCGGCATCGGAGCCGGATCCCTGCGTGGCACCTTGGATCAACGCGGTTCGTTTCGCCGTCGGCGAGTTGGTCGTAGGCGACGAATACTTCGCGGAAATATCCCTAAAAGTCCTCAAATCTCCGCTCGATCCTAAGTTGGGCGACGCCAACTGTGCCGAGATATTTGGCGGAGCCGGATCGGCCACCAAGATCGACAAAGACAATACTTGGCGCTGCTTTGTTCCGGCACCGAACTGCGTGCTGCTGAACCTTCTGTTCGACTTGGATGTCAGCGCCATCATGGCCCTACCGCTCGACTTGCTGGACTACCCCATCACGGCCAAGAACCTATCGACCGATTCACAGTTCGGTGTCCAGGTTACCGACGAGTACGATCCGCTCGTCATCAATATCATCGACACAATTCCCAATTTTGAGTCGAACGTAAACGGCGTCATCACCTGGCCGGCGATTACCGAATGGCTGCCCGGCGCCGAGGACGTCTATCTGATTCAGGCTGAGGTATTCGCAGGGGCGAGCGGTCCGACGCTCAATCACGCCAACTATGCGTCCCAGAGCCCCGCGCGAACGTTTCGAACTGTTGCCCTGACCAATCTCGATCCGATCACACTGCGGAGCTTGGAGCTGGACGCCGCGCCGGACAACACGAGCCCAGGTGGAAGCGTCGCCCACCAGGCGACGCTCACCAATACCGGTAACGCTGACGCAGTCTCCATTTCCTATGCGGTAACGTTGCCCACCGACTTTACCATTACGGGACAGAGCCACATCAATGGCGCAAACGTTGACCCTCCGGACCTCGTGGATGGTGCGTACGTTTTCACGGACGGAGTGTTGGACATCGCTGCGAGCGGAGGCGTTGTGGTGATCGATTTTACCGCGACTGTCGGTGGCGGAGTGGCGCCCTGCATGTATACGTCTTGCATTGAAACTTAGCACACGGTCACGGGTTTCGGAAAAAACGTGAATGATTCCGTTTGCAGTATCGGTACGGTGGCTGTGGGCAATGTGCGTTCCGACGCACCGACAGTGGATGACGTTGTCGCTTCGGGGGAGACCAGCGTAACTGGTGACTCGACGGAAGAGGGTGGCGCCATTGTTGATGTGTATGTGAACGGTATCTACCGGGGCTGGTCCACGGTGAGGAACAACCGCTTCCTAGTAGAAAACCTGCCTCCCTTTTTTGGAGGTCAGGAGATTTGGGCTACCGTCACCAACACGCCACTGAGCGAGTACGAAAGTGAGCGATCCCCGTCGGTGTTTGTGTCGGTCTATTCTGTCTGCAACGACGGGCTAGACAATGACAACGACACCCTGGTGGACTTCCCGGCCGACCCCGGTTGCGATTCTGCCCTCGACAACAGCAAAGTGGATACTGATGTTCCGGAATATTCAGACTTCCAGGACAACGAACCCGACGGATTTACGGACTTCTCCGACGACCTCGGCTGTTAGGATACGAACGACGACAGCGAGGACAGTCTTCCGGCGTGTAGCGATTTTGTCGACAACGACAACGACGGATATACGGACTACCCCAACGATTCGGGTTGCACCTCGGCGACGGACCAAAACGAAATCCAATATCGAAGCTGCATGGACGGCCTCGGCAACGACAACGACGGCAAGATCGACTTTCCCGAGGATCCCGGTTGCCACTCGGCCAACGACGACGCTGAGGTCGATGTCGATCTGCCGGAGTCGGAGATCAAACCGCGACTGTTGGTGGTTTTCGACACTTCTGGGTCGATGAACTGGCATGCATGCGACAGTGACTTACTTCTGGGTCGATGAACTGGCATGCATGCGACAGTGACTTCACTGGCGGTGATGGCTCCGCCGAATACCCCCACGATGATGTGCCCACTTGCGGCAACGGGTTGAGCGACGATAGCCGTATCGCCACGGTGAAAACGGGGCTGACGGATGCCATCACCGCTTACGGCGCTGCCGACTATGCGCTGATGCTCTTTCATCAGCGGGCTGCGCCCTTCGATTGTCCGATGGAATTCGCGAGTGGGCCTTCAGGTGGATGGCAGGGAGCGGGCGCTTCCCCCTGCGGCGGAGGCTTCAATTTCGGGGATCTAGTGGTCGGTTTCAACCGAGAAAACGTGGCTGACCTGTTGGAGTACATGGACCGGGACTCCAACTACGCGACTCTCAATCCTCCGGCTGCACCTCCAGCGGGTCTGGATATCGAACTCCGTGGCTCAGGTATAACCCCACTGGAGGGCGCCCAGGACTCAGCTTTCAGCTACGTGAACCAAATTCGAACGGCTGATGCGGTCGGAACTTGTCGGCCCTACCGAGTCGTGTTGGTGACCGATGGCGAGGATACCTGTGGCGGGACTCCCGAGACGGCAGCAGACGTACTGCGCTTGGCAGGCGTGCCGGTATACGTCATCGGATTCGCGGCCAGCGATGCGACGATCATCGGAAAGCAATCAACACGATTGCAGCTGCGGGCGGAACCACCAGCGCGATATTTGTCGACAACTCAGTCGTCCTGTCAGCTGCCTTCGCTCAGAGCATTAGCGATTCCATCTTGGTGGAGTCCTGCAACGGCGAGGACGATGATTGCGACGGATTGGAGGACGAGGACTTCCCAGATCTGGGCGACGCCTGCGATGACGGCGATTTTGGAATCTGTCAGGGCACGGGCAATCGGATTTGCAATGCCACGGAAGACGGTACTATTTGCGATATACGACTGCCGGAGCGCCCAGCAAACGGAAGTCTGTAACGGTGTCGACGACAACTGCAACGGCGTAATCGATGAAAACGGGGGCTGCGAGAGCTGTGTACCCACCGTGGAGGTGTGTGACAGCGAAGACAACAACTGTGATGGGGACATAGATGTGGATCCCATCGACGTGGATCAGGATTGTGGGCTCAGTTTGGGGCGCTGCACCTCGGGCAAGACCAAGTGTCTTGCGAATGGCACGCAAGATTGTGACGGCGACACGGGCCCCTTCGAAGAAGTCTGCAACGGTCTGGACGACGATTGCGATGGCGTGACCGACGGCATGACCCGGGGCTGTTACACAGGAGCTAATGCCACGGAGGGTGTGGGTGTGTGCTTCGGTGGTACGGAGGCTTGCACATCGGTGCGGAACAGCGGTGTTGAGGCCTGGGGCAGCTACGTCGGCGAGATGAGTCCAGGCACAGAGATTTGTGACGGGCTGGACAACGACTGCGATACGGAGGTGGACGAAAACGTCAGTGATGACTTCGGCAACGAGACTGGCGATAGTTGTTGCCGCTTCGGCGGACTCTGTGGGACGGGCGTCTGCACGGCCGGCAGTTACGAATGTGCCGGCGCGCAAGTGAGCTGTGTCGGTGGTGCCGCTCCGTCGGACGAAATCTGCGACGGCTTGGATAACGACTGTAACGGTCAAGATGACGATGTTGCGGGAGTGGCGGTGCTGTGCACGCTTCCGGGCGGGTGTGCGGGTAGCTTCGCTTGTACGGACGGGCAGCCCGCGCCGGTGTGCGTAGCGTTGGAGAACCCGGCGCTAGAGGTGTGCAACGGTATTGACGACGACTGTGACGGCAGCATCGATGAGGAGCCGGACATTAGTGACAACGACTCGACGATGGGCGTTGTTTGCTTGCCACTGGCCGCACTGAACGACCAGGCCCCGTATCAGGCGGGTGTGACTGCCTGCGTGGGGGGTAGCGGTCAGTGCTCCGGGGCTGTTCCCGCATTGGACGAGACCTGTGATGATATTGACAATGATTGCAATGGTAGCGTGTACCGTGGGTGGCGCCCAGTGGTGGTGGAGCCGGTGCTGGCGGCAGCGCGGGAAGCGTAGGAGCTGGCGGATCCTCTAGTGGTGGAACGGCCACTGGCGGCGCTGGGGGCGGCGATTCCGGGACCGGTACCCAGGACGGCGGGGGTGCTGGCGGCGGTGCCACTGGAGGTGCGACGGGTGCTGGGGCATCAAGCAGCGGAACTGGAGCGGCCGGAGGCGGGTCAGGCAAAGCCCGCACGGGTGAGAATGACCAATACGGATTGGCGACGGGCGGCGGCGGCTGTGCGTGTCGGCTCGCTGCTCAGAGCGGCTCCGATGCGACCCGCGGTGGTTGGGGCTTGCTGCTGGTTTTGGGCGTGTCGGTTTGGAGACGTCGTCGGTCAAACGGCTCTGTTCTTCTGACTTCGGCTCTCACAGCGGTGCTCGGTCTTGGAGCGAGAGGATGCAGCACGGAAGCATTTTGCTTCGCCTGCGAAGATCCGGGTGACGGACTTGGCACGGTGGATGGCTCTGCGGACGGTGGCAGCCGCGGGGGCGGAGGCATCTTCAGTTTTGGAGGCTCCGGCGGAGCTGGGACGCTGGATGCTACGGCTCTCGTGGGGGGGGGATCCGCAGGGAGCAGCAGCTGTACCGACACAGAAAGCGACCCGCTCAATTGTGGTCGGTGCGGCACGGTTTGCTCTCTGGCTGGCGCGTTTCCAGGCTGTGTAGCGGCGAACTGCGAAATCGCAAAATGTGCCCCGGGTCGGTTCGATCGCAACGGGATCGTGCCGGACGGCTGCGAGGTGGCTTGCCCGGTGAGCAACGGCGGAGTCGAATTGTGCGACGGAGCTGACAACGACTGTGATGGAGAAGTCGATGAGGATTTTGGTCTCGCACACGAATCCAAACAACTGCGGCAGTTGTTTGGATTCGTGTGCGAGCCAAACAATGGTCAGGGGGCCTGTGCTGTGGAGGACGGCTCTCTGCGCTGCGTCATCACTTCCTGCGATGATGGCTTCGCCGATCTAGATGGGATTTTCGCCGCGGGTTGTGAGTACGAGTGCCCGGTGAATCCGCCGGTCGCAGAGGTGTGTAGTACCCTAGACGAGGACTGCGACGGCCTCGTCAATGAGGATAACCCCGGGGGGGGGATAGCCTGCGAGAGCAACTGCCCCAATAGTGTATGCCAAGGCGAGTGCCAACCCGGGGAGACTCTGTGCGCAGATGCTACCATCGTATACATCGGCGGGACAGGCCCCCCCCCTGGAAGTCTGTGACCGCGATGTCAACGACTGCGATGGCGTCGATGACAACGGCTTTGATACCACTAGTGACCCCCGCTGAACTACGGGGCTTGTGGCGACGCCTGTGTTCTTCCCGGGGCGGTGCCGCGTCGAGACGCCAGCGAGTGCAAGATGCAGACCTGTCTCCCCGGTTTCGCTGACGTGGAGGGCGATGCGACGCCCGGTTGTGAATACGCCTGCCCGGTGAATCCCCCGAGCATTGAAGTTTGTAACGGCGCGGACGACGACTGCAATGGCTGGCGATGACACGGGTGTCATCGCCAGCCAAAACCCCGTTGTAGCCGGCTGCTACCCCCAGGCGGGGTCACCCTGCGAGGCCGCTGACTTCGTCTGTCTGGGGAACCTCGGCTGGCGCTGTGATTATTCGGGCGAAGTGGAGACGGATGCCGACGGTGTGTTGGTGGTCGTCGAATCCCGTTGCGACGGTTTCGATGGCAACTGCAATGGCCAAGCGGACGAGGCATGGCTGGACATTGGCGAGGTCTGCGACGACGGGGTACTGGCGCGTGCCAAGATGGCGGGTTGATGCGTTGTGATCCGAACGACGACAGTCAGACCTATTGTGATCTGACGGAGCTCCCGGATCCGGCGGCTTCGACCGATGAGATTTGCAACGGGATCGACGATAAGTGCAACGGACAGATCGACGAAGGAGTCGTCGACGAAATGGTGCACGTCGTCGACACAGGCCTAGATTTTTGGATGTACATCTACGAGACATCACGCCCGGACGCGAGCCTTTCGGATCCGGAGGCGCGATCGGCCCGTGCCTGTTCCAACACTGGCGTATTGCTGTGGAGCAACGTCAGTTGGACCGACGCGAGCATCGCCTGCATCGCCGCCGGCAAACGACTGTGCACTGAGGACGAGTGGCAGCTCGGTTGCGAAGGGCTAGCTCAAAACACCTATCCCTACGGCAGCGTGTACGAACCAGGCGCTTGCAATGGGGCGGACCTCGACCCAGATTGCTCAGGACTGGACGACGACGTGGTCGCGGTGACCGGGGCGCTTCACGGCTGCGACGGAAGCCCGGCGCTTTGCCAAAGCGGATTTGGCACTTTGGATATGAGCGGCAACTTAATGGAGTGGAGGAGTAGCGAGATGTCGCCCAGCTCCGACATCTACCTGGTTCGGGGTGGCGCTTACGGCAACATCGAAGGGGGGCTGAGCTGCCAGTTCAACTTCATCAGTGTCGAGCTCGACTTTCAGTACGGCAATCTGGGATTGCGTTGCTGTTCAGACGACGCACCGTGAGCTAGGGCCGGCCCGGACTCTGGTTCTAGAACGCGGGGATCCGACGGATTGCGGCGGATTTAGAACGGCAGCGGCCAATTTCTGCCTGCAACGCGGGAACCCTAGGAGCTGTCCAGTGGGGGTGCTAGCGTCCGCCGCATGGCCGCTGGGGATCCACGAATTGGTCAGCTCATTGGCGAGCGCTACCAGCTGATGGAAAAGATCGGCGAGGGTGGTCAGTGCGTCGTGTACAACGCCTTCGACGTTATCGATCGGGATCGCGTCGCTGTGAAAATCCTCAAAGAGGAGATGTCCAACGATCCGGAGGTACGAGAGCGAATGTTTCGCGAGGCTCGTGCCATGACGAACCTGAGCAACACGGCCGCTCTTCGTGTGCTGGATCAGAAGTGGACTCCTGAAGGTGCACTCTGTTTGGTGACGGAACTGCTCATTGGGCGCGACCTGGAGAACTATCTAGACACGATCGAAGCCACCGGGATTCGGCTTCATCCCAACGCCATGTTTCGTCTTTTAGATCCCATCGTGTCGACCTTGGAGCAGGCTCATGATCGGGACATTGTTCACCGTGATATCAAGCCGGCGAATATTTTCATCATCGATGCGGCTCAAGGTGGCGGCGTGCGCTTGCTCGATTTTGGCTTTGCCAAGTTTACGCATCTGTCTGGCTTGACGGGAGCGAATATGATTGCGGGGTCCCCGCGCTACATCGCGCCAGAAACGTGGCTTGGAAAAACAGACGTTGGCCCCTCCGTGGACGAGTACGCTTTCGCAGCGGTGATATTCCGCTGCCTGACTGGCGCCCCCCCCTTCGATATCGCGGACGTGATCAACCTCTTACGGGCGGTGACCAAGGGCGAGCGGCCGAAGTTGACCACTTTACGTCCCGAATTACCGGTGGGGGTCGACGACTGGGCCCAACGCGCCCTCGCCGTTAACCCTGAGGAACGCTATGGCAGCGTGCTGGCGATGTGGACCGCTCTTCACGCGATCCTCAAGCCCACGATGTTGCCGCCGGCGCCTCCTCCGCCGCCGAGTAATCCGCCGTACAGTTGAGCTTGCCAGAACATGATCTCGGACCCGAGTTTGTACCGAGAAGACTGGACAAGCTGGTCGCGGAATGCACACCGCTGAGTGCCGTAAAAATTCGAGACGCCATTATCGGGGGGCGGCTTCGGTTGACGACTCGTGCGGGGTCCGTTCGAGAGGCGCCGCGGATATCCGATCTTGTGTTCGGGCAGGATGTGGTCACTCTCGATGGTCAGGCGCTGGCCCGTCGTGAGCGAGAGTTCGTTGGCATCTGGAACAAGCCGAAGTCTGTTACGTGTACGGCGCGGGATCCCCAGGGCAAGCAAGACTTGTCCCGTTGGCTTAAGGAGATGCCTCCGGGTAGTTTTGCCGTCGGACGGCTGGATCGCGCCACTACGGGTCTCATGCTGTTCACGACAGACGGAGATCTAGCCAATGGGGTGCTGCAACCAGATCACCATGCGAGCAAAGAGTATTGGTTGTGGCTAAACGACTGTCTAGCTGAGGGTGACGAGAAGGCGTTCACCGACGGCGTGCGATTGGGGAGCGGCGTGCTGGCCCGTGCCAGCGCGGCCGTCATCACACACAAATCAGTGGACTATACGGAGCTGTTGCTTACCCTCGAACAAGGCATGAACCGCCAAATTCGGCGCATGTGCCGCGCTTTGAACTATCGCCTCTTGCACCTGCATCGGCGAAGTATCGGACCTCTCGGGCTGGATGAGCTGGCGATCGGCTCTTGGCGGTCTCTGTATGATCACGAGCTGGACACTTTGTGGGGGGCGATCGGACAGAGGGAGGGCGTAACGACGCGGCAGATTGCCGCACTTCGACGAGAGGCGGAGCGGCGTCGCCGCGAGGGTGTGCCGTACGAGCGGCTGGAGAGCTGGCTCGCCGGAGATGTCGCCCTCCGGAGATAGCTGCAACGAAGCGTTAGCCGACTGGAAGTAGCAGGAACATTAGGAAATTCCGCCTTGCGGCAGGCGAAGCGCTGAGGGATTCTGAGGTGCTGGATCCAGCTTCGGCTGGACGGACGGATTCCACGAGTGTTGCAACAAGGGCGAGTCTGGATCGGTGTGGCTGCGGCAGTGTGGCTGGCCCTGACCTCGCTGGAATTATTGATCGGGGTTTTGAGCCCTGAGGGGGTGATGAGGCAGGCTCAGCTCCCAGTGTTTGGGCGGATCGCGGCGACCGGCTTTAACGCCTTGCTGATGGCAGCCCTGATTTTTGGCGTGGCGTTGGTGCTTTTTTGTCTCTTTCTTGCCAATAACTGGCTGATTGATGGAGTGCGGCGTTGTCGCCGCAGTCCCCTCGCGCAACGTCTGGCGAACCCTCTGAGAGTGGCGTTTCCTCAGGACGGATTGGCAGAAACCATCATCCGGTTTCTGATCAAACCGATGGCGATGGTCCGCCGTGCATTCGGACCGCGCGCGCTGGGACGCGGGTTTCGGTGGGTGCTCGTGACAGCTTTGCTTTACGCCTACGCCGCAACCTGGGCCACGCTGCACCAAACAGGAAATTTTCCGGGTATCGCGGGAATGGCGTTCTGGATGGCGAGTGCGGTTCAGATGTTTCAACACGCGGTTCAGCAGTCGGTGCTGATCTTTCTCGCCTTGCCCATACTCAGTGGCGGGTTCGCCTACGGATTGACGGTTGTTCTGCCGCGGCTCGTTTCCCGTTACCAGTCGGCTGCGCTGCGGGTGAGCCTAGGAGCGGTAGCGGGTCTATTCGCTTACGCTGGCGTCGCCATCGCCGGGCAGCGTCTGTACGCGGATTCCGATGAAATGAAGGTAGATCCAGCGACGGACGTTGGCGTGACCATCGCAGAGCTCTTCACCGTGGCTCGAGACTATCGGGCGGGCCCGTTGGCAGATATAGTCCGAGACTTGAGGTTTCGTTTGAAGCCGCGAGTGTGGACCCTATTGCATGACGACTCCTTGCCGGTAGTGCGGCGCCCACTGATGACGCTGGACGAGTACAAGGCTGGGGTAGGGGACTTCGAGCGCTACCATGTCATTGTTGTCATCGTTGAGAGTCTGCGTTCGGACCAGTTGAAGGTACTGGGCGGCCCCCGGGTTGTGATGCCGAATTTGGAGCGAGTGGCTGCGGAGGGAGTGGTCTTCAGCAACGCCTACACTCAGGCCAGTCATTCCGATTGGGCCGATCCATGCCCCTTGTCGTCCCACTATCCGGTGCGACCGATCATGCCCTACGAGAAGAACCCGCTGTACCCTCGTGTGATGATTTACGATGTGCTGAAATCCCTCGGATATCGTACGGCGCTCATCTCCTCACAGAACGAGACGTGGGGAAATCTTCTGCACTATCTGGATACAGGTGGTTTGGATTACATCCTGCACTCCGAAACTTTCGAAGGACCCACGTATGTGCCGCGGGACAACCCGGGATTTCTGGAGTTCGTCAAGGGCACTAAACGGGCTGGAAAGATCGACGATCGTTTTACGGTGAACAAGGCGATTGAGTGGGTCGACGACGAGACGAAGCCATTCTTCATCTACATGAACTTGCAAAACAGTCATGTGCCCTATGAAGTGCCGGCGGACCACGAGCGCCGTTTTTCCAAGCCGGGCGAAACGTTTAGATTTACCTTCGCTCGGCTGACTCCGGACCAGCTGCCAATCGCGAAGCGCCTGTACTCGGAAAGCCTAGGCTACGTAGACGCGCAGCTCGGACGCCTGATCGACCATCTAAAGAAAACCGGCGCTTGGGATCGAACGGTGATGGTAGTGACGGGGGATACGGGTCAGGCGTTTATGGAGCACGGTTTCTTTAGTCACTCTCGTGACCTGTTCAACGAAGTCATGCGTGTACCCATCATTGTGCGGGCGCCCGGCATGAAGCCTCGAATCGATGACCGCCTGGCCCAGCATGTGGACGTCCCCCCCTCGCTCTTTTCGCTGATGGGCCTGCCGCTCCACCCCAGTTTTCAGGGCCAAGACCTGTTTGGCGAGGAGTCTTCCGACCGGTCCGTGTACATGGCGGTGCGTACGCCCATGGCCCATCAATACGCGGTCGTAAGAAATGACCTGAAACTGATCTTCGATGTGCATCGCAATCGAACTCGGCTGTACGATTTGGCTCGCGACCCCGGCGAGCGGCACGAGATCAGCCGTCAACGCCCCTTGGCGACCGAGAAGCTGAGTGAACGATTGGGGAGCTGGCGGCGCTTGCAAATGGGCTATTACGCTAACGTTCAGCGTCAGAAGCGCGAGTACCCTCCCACTTTGCTGGACTGATTCGGGCGCGGGTTGGGAGCCGCGCTGCGGAACGGATCGTAGAATCCACCGCTTCCGCCCGACCCAAGCTAGATCGTGCCTGCGTTGTTACTCCCGAATCCCTCTGATCGTAGGTCTCTCTTCCGGACGCTCGCAGAGCCTCATTAGGGTCTGCTCTTAGCGCGCGCCTCGCCCGAAGAGGACTGCTGGGATCGTGAGCAGCAATATTTTCAGATCGAGGCCGAGGGACCACTCATCCACGTAGCGCAGATCGAGCTCCATCCAGGCCTCAAAGGTGATGTTACTGCGGCCGCTCACTTGCCAGAGACCGGTGATGCCCGGCTTGAGTGCCAGCCGGCGGCGGTGATGGCCGCGAATGTTCTGCTGTTCGGCCACTGGCAATGGGCGCGGTCCGATGATGCTCATGGAACCGTTGAGTACGTTGATGAGCTGGGGGAGCTCATCAATACTGCTTCGTCGGAGGAAATTTCCCAGCCTCGTGACTCGTGGGTCCGTAGCTGATTTGAATACTGGGCCGCCGGCTTCGTTGAGATGTTCCAGCTCGCCCTTCTGCTGTTCGGCGTCGACCACCATAGTGCGGAACTTCAGCATCGAGAAGCGGCGTCCCCGGCGGCCGATTCGCTCTTGGATGAAAAGGATCGGGCGCCCCATGGTTAACAAGATGGCGACCGCGACCATGAACAGCAGGGGAGCTGAAATGAGCAGCAACAGGCCGGAGCCAACGGTGTCGCCAATCTGTTTGAGGGCTAGACTCTCCGGGCGTTTCGGTGGCGAATCGTAAGTGAGCAGCGGTTCGCCGTGGAAGTGGGCAATGCGTGGGCGTCGAAACTCCCGTTCGTCGCGATGCAAGGCGAACTCGGCGGCTACGCCCTGCTCTTCGCAGATCGCGATGAACTCTTCAGTTGCCGACAGAGACTCGAAAGGAGCGACGAAGATGACGTGATCTACCGCGTGATCGTGCAGCACAGCTTGTAGAACTGTGGGTTTTCCAAGGATCGAATCTGCGCCTGTCTCGTCAGCTTTCGCCTCGTCCGTCAGTACCCCCACGAAATCTGGCGGCCAAGGACTGCCCGCGAGGTGGGCGCGTACATTCAGAGCAACCTTGAGCTGACCAACAAACAGCACGCGGTCTCGCCCCACTCCCGACGAAAACTGAACCCGCGCCCAACGGAGTAGGAGCAGGCGTTGACCCCACATCAGGAGAAAACTGATTGAGATGAAAAGCCCGAAGACGGATCGGTTGAGAACGATCTGCGCTAGCCAGAGTACGGCCAATACGAGAGCTCCGCCGAAGGCGTGCACTCGGGCCAGTTCCGCGGTCAAACGCAGCGCCGAAAGCGGTGCTTCCAGAATTCGGTCGAGGCGTTGCCACGTCAAGAGCGCCACCCACACGGGCAGCGCAATATAGAGGGCCAGTACGAACATCCATATCTCGGTTGCTGCGCGCAGACCTGGGATCGTGCCCACCAGCGACTCCTGAAGATGGTACGCGAGTACCATCGCCAGGCTGGTGGACAGAATGTCTGATAGCCGAATCAGCCCGCGCAGCGCCCGATGTCGTCGAGGGTCACTCACCGCGCATGCCTCGTCGCACCCAGCGTGAGGGCGTTAGCTATTGGGAGACTACAGGCAGATCTCACGGCGCAGATCGTATCATTATCCAACCAGCGATACGCAATCATCGGCGGCTGCAGGAAGGCCTATTGCGGCAGTCACCGAGGGCTGTCCCCCACAGCTGATGGGGAGGGGTCGGAGGTTCAAGCACGGCACTTAATGACTGGTCACTTCCTGAAGTTGCCCTTGCGATAGATTCGCGGTGAGACTCCGCGTCGACTGCCGTGGAGCCCGCGTGAAATACGTCGCACATTCGTCGGTAAAACTGCGCGTAGCGATGCGCGTCGCGGGCCCACCTAGGACGGTCTGGGCACCGCCACGATGCCGTGTCTTACGTCGATAAATTTTCGGCATCGATAAACCTTCGCATCGATAAACTGGAGCGCGCGGCGACTCGCTACTCCCTTGAGGCTCTTGGTATCCCACATCGATAACTATTGATTGCGAGAAGGGCGGACGTGCGTTGAGAACGAGTTGTGTTGTGGACAATGAAACTGCGGAGCCCGGTACAGCCTGGCCGCAACTCGCGCCCCGTGAGTTTGTTCACGTGAGTTAGCTCAAGTAATCGATGAGTCGGGTTTATTGCGGTCTGTGCACACTGCCGGTTTGAGTCGCGCGCGTTGCGTCAAGAGGGGCGTTTAGCTCGTAATGCCAAGAGATCTGATGTGACACGGATGCACAAGGTGTGCGCCTGCAGGGCGGCACCTACAATACCCGCAGTTGCATGCACCTGAAGTTCTTGTGGGGCTTGCCGCGTCATTACCGATACACAGCCTGCCTGTGCCACAGACGATTACCTGCAGTCGGGTTCTTGTAGGTTGATGTGCTGCCCAATGTTTTTCATGATTCTGGGTTTGGCAAGTGAAGGATTACGCTGGTACGCTGATTAGTTGAAGGTCCCTTCACCTCGCCTGCGTCGCAACGGCGCGTGCTGAATCGAACGAACAACACTCGACGTTGTTCGTGAGTGGACTGCGGTAACGAGCACCGGAATAGCGAACACATGCGAAATCTAAAAGAACGCTTCATGGCGGCCCTCGCAGCGGGGGTAGCGATTGCGGGCGGGGCGGGTTGCGGGAATGACGATGCCGGTAGTGGAGTCTATTCCGGCCTTGCGGAGCCTTCCGTGATATCCAGCATGCAGCAGCGCCTCGCGTCCTGCTCTTCGATGGACCCATTGTCCTGTGGCGTCAGTCTCTCGGATCAGTGCACCTTCGCCGGATCAAATTATGCCGCTACTGCGTATAGCTGCATCGCGCCGGAGACGGCGGAGGCCTTGGATTTGGGCGGCAGTGAATGGGTCCAACGATTTCAAGCACCCGATGACGGTGATATCGTCTTCAGCGTCGGCAACGCGACCAACTACGCGTTCATCTCGGTGGTTGGAGAAGTTGGCGATAGTCCGGATCCGGGGAACTGCGTCGCAGCGAACTGGTATTCGATCCGCATCGCGGAAGGTGATTACACCCCGGGCGCGTTTTACTACGTCATCGTTGATCAGCCAGACAACGGCGCAGATATGGCGCTGGACTTCCTCGCCGAGTGTTCCGCAGTGGGAGTGGAAACTAGCTGTAACGATGGCTTTGACAACGACAACGACCATCTCTTCGATTGCTACGACGATGATTGTATCGGTAGTGCCGGTTGCGAGACATGCCAGCCAGTCGATGTGCTGAGTTGTGGAGACACGCTCGTCGCCGGGGATACCGCGGCTTTTGGCTCTACCTCGATGGTGGACAGTTACGCCATGTGCGCCCCCCAAGCGACAGCCATCGGGCCTGAGTACACCTATCAGTTCACGGCCACAGCGACCGAGCAAGTGGTGTTCACCGTAAGCGCGGCGTCCAACTACCCGCTGTTGACCGTCATTCACGATCAGGGCAACGGTTGTTACTCCTTCGATTGCGTGGGTTCGGACTATTACTCGGTTCGCTTCGACGCGGTTGCCGGAGAGACGTACTACCTAGTGGTCGATGGTGATGATGCCGCGGGCTTCAATTACCAGGCCTCAGTGGTTTGTCCGGCCCTTTCGGCCGAGGGAGACTGTTCCGACGGTGTAGACGGCGACGGTGATGGTTTCATTGACTGCCGGGATCCCGATTGCGTCAGCGCGGAAGGTTGTGTCAACAACACCTGCAGCTTCTCGGATGTTGTGGGTTGTGGCTCGGTGCTTGCGGGCACCACCACGGGTGGCGAAAGCAAAATGAGCCAATACGCTTGCATGCCTGGACTGAGCTTGGGTGGCCCGGAGCGGGTGTATCAGTTTTCCTACGATACCGGTCCAGACGAGCGGGAAGTTCTGCTGAGCCTATTCGATGAGACATCCTACGCGACCGTATCCGCCATCGAGGAGAGTCCACTGTTTTCGATGACGGTGCCTGTGCAGAATTTCTACTCCGATAAGGACTTTGCGCCGGGTTTCGTGACCATTCAGAACATCATGGGGGCGGGTCCCACGCCGGTACCCGGCGACGATAACTTCCCGATGTATGCCTATCTAGAGCCGGACTATCAGATCGATGACGGGTTCTGTCCGGCGGCGACTTGCAACGACCACGGCAACGTCGACGTGCTGTTCGAACGCATGGGTCTGATCGATGGCATCAACGCGTGGAAGGTCCCGGCGCTAGCTCCCGGCGAGAGCTTTGATGTGGACGTGGATGTCTCAGTGCTGGCGTCTTGGCAGTACTCCAACCCTGACTACAACTACCTATTCTACTACGCGCCGCTCGACAACTTTAGCTACGACGACAACTTCGTTCGCGGTGGCTACGTGTTTTGGGGCGATAGTCCAAACTTGAGCACGATATTTTACAGTTATCTGTACGATATCGATTCGACCGTGTCTCAGTATGCTGACGACACCACGGCGCAGACGGATTGTACTCTGCCTGCAGGTGCTGGATGCAACGTTGCGTACTATGGGCTCAGCCAATCCCCCACGCAGCAAATCGAAGTGACTGGGGAAAGCGCCGACTGCCACCCGTTATCGTGCACCTCTGGCAACTTCTACGCAACGAGTTTCACGGCGCGCAAGGGGGTCAACTACTACATTTCGGTGGAAGGCTACTATGACGCGGAAGTGGACTTCGGTCTGGCCGTGATCTGCGACCCGACGAGCACGGAAACCAGTTGTTCTGATGGGGTCGATGAGGACGGCGATTTCCTCATCGACTGCGATGACCCGGACTGTGAAGCCAGCTGCAGCACAGGGGCCACCTGTGAGCCGCAGGAGACTGTGGACTGCGGGACCTTGCGCTTGTCGGGTACCACTTCCGGCGCGGGGGCAACGGACGTTATCGACGACTACCTATGCAATGATTTCTCGGCCCCCGGACCCGAGTACGCCTACACCTTCACGGCGACCTCGACGGGATACACCTGGTTTACCACCAGCAACATCACTAGCTACGTGGTCGTTTCCGTCATCGAGGACGTCGCCGGTAGCTGCGATCCCTACGACTGCCTGGATACGAATTACTACGGCGCTATGGCCTATGTAGAGGAGGGCAAGACCTACCACGTGGTGGTCGACACGCTCTACGAAGGCGAGACGGCTGACTACGAACTGTCCGTAGTGTGCAATCCGACCGTGCCGGAGACCGACTGCACTAACGGTGTGGACGACGATGCAGACTTCCTGACTGACAGTGAAGATCCCGACTGTCAGCAATAATTAGCTCCCTCCCGCAAACCCCGCGCTCGTCCTTGACTCGTCCAGGGGCGCAATGGCGCCCCTGCGCCACTTTGGGGCGGAGTCTGCTACAAGTCCGGCGATGCCCGAGCAGACCCGTGAGGTAGCGCCCAGCCTGGCGCCGCGCTGCGTCCTGACCGCTGACGGGACACAGCTTTCGGTGCCTGACGACTGGTGTCTACTGCCCCCGGGGGACGCCGCCCTCAGTCGTAGAGTAAAGAAGGAGGGCCCCTGTTGGGTGGTGAAGGAGATGCGCGGACGCAAGAGTTTTTCTCGAGGGATCTATGCCCCCAGCGAACGTATCGAGCGGCTGGCTGAGGCGTTGGTGGCGGAGCGTGCGGATCCCACCTACGCGCGAAAGCTGGAGACGGGGAGGCTGCGGCGGGCCAAAGAACAGATCGCCTATGCCGCTGAATTTGAATCCACGGTGACGCGCTTCCTCAGCTTTGACGCTCGGTACGCTGAGCTTGAGACGCAGTTGGCTCGTGCGATATCGGATCACGCGGTTCCTGTCGGTAGCGGTACGGTTGCCCGCACCCAGCGCATGTCGGTAGAGCGACGGGCGGAGGCCGCGACTATCGCCTGGATGAGGCATCAGACTACTGCCTACGACGATCTGAGCATCCCTCGGGTAAAAGGACAGCGTCGAGAGACCCGTCGCCTGCTCGCCGAGTGCTCTCGCAAGTTGCTCAACTGCTACCGTTCAGGAAGCGCGCCTAGTAGCTGTCCGCTGCGTCGCGCCTTGAGCTGACATGCCCCGGGGGGCACGTTGGCTCTAGCGACGTTGCCCTGGCGCTGCCTTTGGCGCTACCTCTGACCCTGCTCTAATTCCGACTGACTCTGCGCAGAATCGAACTGACCTAGCGAGGCTCCCGAGCTACACTGGCGCTAGTTGCAGCGAACTGCGTCGAAGATTCGTGTCAGCGCGTCCTCGACACCGTTCTGGACGTTGTTGGTAGGAACCGAGTCGTAGCGGCCGCCGCCGGCGATGGCAATGTTGCCGACGTCCTGGATGACACCGATGGATATGACGTGGGTCCTGACGGCCGGGTTGCCCGCAGCAACGAGGGCTTCTACGTCTGGGATGGTGTTGTCGGTGCACCCGTCGGGTTCGCCGTCGGTGATCAAAACGAGGTTCGCAGGGTAGGTGGGGTTGGCGTTTAGTTGCAGGTAGGCTAGCGAGCCCTCCACTGCCGGCCGGGTCGGAGTTCTCCCGCCCGCCGTCTTTCCGAGCAGCTCGCTGAGCCCCGTGAGCAGAGGGACAGAACTGAGGGGCAGGATCGGCGAGGTGTAGCTGATGGCTTCGCAGGTATCGCTGCAGTAGCAAGAATCTGGGGTGCTGCAGGTGAAGGCGAGTCCCTCGCAAGTTCCCCAGCCGTTGCAGCTGGCATCGCCGCTGCAGTAGTTCGGGATGTCACCGACGCGCAACGGGAAGTAGCTGAGTGAGATCCGCGCTCCCGGATCTCGATCGGCGCTGAGGAAATTTTGGATAGCTATCTTGGCGCCATCCCAGCGTCCGTCGAGGTCCATGGACCCCGAGATATCAACGAGCAACATCATCTCGGGGCATCCATGGAAGCCGCCGTCGGGGGCTACCGCTTCGGATTGGCTATCGCTTTGGCTGTCGCCACCACTCGGAGTGGAGGCTTCGGGGACCGCAACATCTCGGGTGACAGACACGTCTTCGAGGGCTCCGGCATCGCCATCTGCTGATGCCAGCAATACGTCCTCCCTGCACCCGGCGCTTGCGCAGGAGCCGACGTCTTGAATCTCGGCAGAGACGCAGGCCCCCTGGACACAGGACTCATCGGCGGCGCAGGGCACGTCTGCGCAACTGCCGCGAAGAATCACTGGGATGGTGAGTTGTTCGTGGGCGACAAAGCGCGCGATTCTACGGGCGACGATGCTTTCCCCCGATGTGGTCGAGCCGACGATTCGAACTTCGAAGGCGTCGTCTTCGCCGCCGCTGGGCACGATTACGATGCTGCCGATCCGGGACTCAGGTGAGCCGCTGTTACAGCTTGTGGTGACAGCTTGCGGAGTCTTTCAGTCGATCTGCCCGACGGCACCGCTGGCGATAGACACCTCGCTGAGCTCGCTGCAGGGCAGATCCGTGGTGAGCAGGAGGGTGACCTGGGTTGGGCCTTCGTTGCAGCCTCCGACCAGGATTGACGTGAGGGCGCCCACCGGTAGCAAGCCGCGGGCTAGTCGTTTCAGTAGGCGGCGGGCCATCAGAATTGCACCATCAATGGGGCTTCGATTTGACCTGGCGCGATGTCTCCCCGACCGGCTTCTTCGGCTTCTGGGAACAGCATATAGCCGGCTGCTGCGCCGCCTGCGACCACGCCGACGACTCCGCCCCAGAACCACCAAGAGCTCAAGAAGGAGCTTTCCACCATCTTCATCACAAGGGATTTCCTTGTCCCTGCCGGCACCACGACGGACTCTTCGGCGTCCGAGTAGCCCGAATGGGTGACGACGACTTGATGAGGGCCAGGAGAGACGCGTGTCTCTGTAGGGACAGTCCCGACAAGTTTATCGTCGATGAATACCTGGGAACCAGAGGCGGGGGATTCGACGACTAGCATGCCGTCTTTGTCGTTGGTGTGGAGCTTTACGTCCAACACGACTTGGCCGCCGCCGGGAAGATCGAGATGTTGCTCCCACGGTAGGTACCCGTCCAACGCTACTTGAATGGTGGCGCCTCCGGCATTGATCAGAACACGCTCGGCGAAGGGCACCGTTCCGACCACCTGATCCCGTGTTCGCACCTCCGCGCCCTCCACGTTGCAGCGGATGTCGAGAGTGGTGACCTTGTTCCTAGTTTCCGCGACGAGATCGCTCAGTCCCGGAACCCTTTTGAGGAGGCTCTCAGGGGCGGCGTTCTGAAATTGCAGCAGCAGCTTCAACGATTCGGGAAACTGACCCAGGGCCTCCAGAGCCCGGGCTCGATTGTAGAGCAGGCTGGGTTCTCCATTGCACTCGTAGGACTTCTTGTACGCGGCCAGGGCGTCGCTATAGCGAGAATCATCCATTGCACGGTCGCCCAGCTTCTTGGTGTCCTCACACTCGGAGATTGCCCAAGCCGGTGTGTGCCAAGTCGCTGCGCAGAGAGCGACGGCGAGCAGCGAGACAAGACGAAGCCGAGACATCGAAGCCAGCGTACCCCAGACGCTAGTCGTTCGCAGCAATTCACCCGGCGCGACTCCGTGGCAACAGCGCCCGGTGTCCGGAACGGGAATGCCGCGTAGCGGCCGAGGCCGGGCGTCATTCAGGACGACGGTTTAGAGATACGCAGGGGCTTTTTTGGGTTTCGGTTTGGGTTTCCACGTGCGGACGTTTCTAGGCTTTTTCCACAATTTTTTGGCTTTGGCTGGTATGGCTACGGGGGCGGGAGCTGGCGGCGCCACTTCCTTGTCCTCTGAATCCACTTCTTCGTTCGCATTGTCCGGACGGGCCGGAGCTGCCACGGGAGGAGTGACAGAAGCCGGCTTCGCGGATGGAGCTGCTGTGGCGATGGCAGGGCTCGTATCCGTAGCGTGGGTCGTCTCGTCTTCCGAGTCGGACATCGCGAAGGCCATGCCCAATACCGCAAGCACTGCGGCAGCTCCGATAAGCAGGGTGCCGCGGGAAGCACGCGGCCTGATGTTGGGCATCAGATCGCCGCTGCTCGTCACCACTCCGCTGGAGGTCGTCAGTGTCGGGTTCGGGGAGGTTGCGGCGATCGGCACGCCCGCCATTCCGTCGATCAGCGGACTCGTGGGTCGTGAGGAATCGCCATCTATCGGAACGACGAGTTCGTCTACGTCTTCGAGGGAGAGCGTCGCCGGTGAGCCACCGAAGCTGCGGGAGGAGGAGTCGGGTAAGGACAGCATGGCGTCTCGGGCCTCGGATCCGAAGCTGCTTGCGTATGCCTCCCTCAGGGCGTCCTGCATCGCCCGCGCATCCTCGAAGCGGTCTGACTTCTCAAAGGCCACCCCTTTGTCGATCCAGTCGGCGACTGGCACCGGAATCCCAGGCATCACGGACGCGATGGGTGGCGCGGGTTCCTGCATTGCCCGGGCCAAGGTTTCGTTGAGGGTCTCGGCCTCGTGCACCAGTCGCCCGCTTATCAGACTGAAGGCGGTGGCGGCGATTGCCCAGAGATCGGTTTGCGCGTCGACGTCGTTCCAGCGCCCGCGGGCTTGTTCCGGCGCCATGTACGCGGGGGTCCCGAGTAGACTGCCGGTTTTCGTACCGCCGGAACGCCCCGATTCCTTGAGTCGGGCGATTCCGAAATCCAAGACTTTCACGACTGTGGAGCGGTCGAGGAAGAGGTTGTCGGGTTTGATATCGCGATGGGTGATGCCGTTGTCGTGGGCGGAGGCCAAGGTGTCGAGCACCTGGTCCATGAGGGACAACACTTCTTCGGCGGGGAGGTTGCCTCCCTTGCGAGCTACTCGTGTCTCCAGCGACTCGCCTTCGATCAGCTCCATGACGATGTAGGCGGAGCCGTCCTCCGCTACCTCGTCGTCGTGGACCCGGACGGCGCCGGGGTGTCCTACGGAGTTGGAGATGTAGCCTTCCCGCAAAAAACGCTCGCGAATCTCCCGGTTGGTCGAGAGCTCCATATGGAGCATCTTCAGAGCAGCGCGGTTGCGATTTCGATGGGTTGCTGCGAACACCGACGCCATTCCGCCGACGCCCAGCACGCTATCGATGGTCCACTTGCCGTTAAGCACGCTACCGATGCGGGCCAGCGCCCGCTCTTCGACCTCGTCAATGGGATCCATCAGCCCCCTAGGATATCATGGCCCCTTGCGAAAACGAGCATTCCTAGCGACGCTTTGGCTCGTCGGGGTGACCGCACCGTTATTGAATTACCGGCAAGAAACCGGGTTTCTCCCGGAACTTATAGTGTCGGTAACTTCATACCTTTGTCCACATTACACGTGAGCCTGGGCGCCTATTCAGCCGTCGGACGACAGGCCTAGGCACCAGGATCGGCGGATTTTCCACGGATGGCCGCCGGGTAGTCACAACCCAATGCCAGAGACGCCTTCAGGCGAGCGGAAAAAGCTCGGTCTGCGAGGTTGGACCCGTTGGCACAATCCCCTCGAGTTTGAGGAGCCAGCGTTTGCGTTCGACTCCAGCTCCGTAACCCGCGAGCGAGCCGTCAGCTCCGATCACCCGATGACAGGGGACGACGATCGCGACGGGATTTGCGCCATTGGCCAGGCCTATGGCTCGGACGGCTTTGGGACGACCGATGCTTCGGGCGATGTCCGCATAGGAGCGAGTTTGTCCTCGAGGGATTGTCTGGAGTGCGCTCCAAACATCGCGCTGAAATACTGTGCCCTCGGCGGTGGTGGGCAACTCGTTGAGGCATCCGGCGTCTCCATCGAAGTAGCCTTGCAACTGATCGCGAAGGATCCACGACGTGCGGCGATGGACGAGGCCGGTTGAATTCTCCGCCCAGCGGCGAAGCTGTTGTTGCATGCGGGGGTGCCCGTCACAAAAACCAGTGGCGAGCAGCACGCCGTCAGCGCTGCCCACGAATTGGAAGATGCCGATCGGGGTGTCGATGGAATCGACGAATCGTTGTGGGATGTCAGTCATTAGCCCGGGGAGCGTAGCGCGACTGGTCATAGGAAAAACCGCCAGCGGGGACCAAACTTGTCGCGGCTTTCTACGTGGCGGGAATCGACGGATTTAACGAGAAACGTCTGCGCTAAGGGCGCCTGCAGGCGCAGGGGCTTTATCCGCCAATGTAGCCATTGTGTGGGGCGAATGCAGGGCGCTGCCGTCCGGCTGGCTTTCGTGTCGAAAAGCGCGTTAGCATCCGCGCGATATGGATAGACCGGACAAGGCCCGGACGCTGCGATTACAGCGTCTTGAGAAGATGCTCGAGACGAAGTTAGAGCCTCCGGCGGCAGCGTTGGAGATCATCCTCTCGGAAATGAAGATCGGGCAAGCCGACTCGGCGCTGTGGGAGCGACTTCATGCGGCTGCTGCCCGCGACGGCAGCGATGTTGAGGCGCGTCTGGGCGCCGCCTACCGACAGGTGATTCAGCAAAGGCGCTTGCGAGATCTCGAGCTGGACGACCAGGTCATGGTCTTGATTCGAGCGGCAGACTATTTACTCGGCATGTTGGGGGATACGGATGGCGCAGCAGTTGCGTTGACTCGTGTTCTTGAAGTGCGACCCACTCACGAGGAAGCCTTCCTACGGATCGAGACTCGGCTCAAGGCTGGCGGCGACAGCTTGACCATAGCTGAGTTTTACGCAAAGGTCGTGAGCGCTCAAAAGCCCCCGCTGCCCGCGCTAGTACGTAAGGCGCTCAACTGTGTGGCTCGGCTGCCCGGATCTAAGCCGCTGTCCGCAGCAGCATGCGAGGGGCTGCTGACCCTGCTGCCAACAGAGCTCATTGTCGTGACGATGCTGGATGCTCACTGCAAGAAAACACAGCGTGTCGCCCTCGCCTGCTCACTGCAAGAGACCGCACTGGAAAGTTACGAGCTGCCCGATTCCGCGGTGCTGACCGTCCAGAAAAATTTGATCGAAACTTACCAAGCGCTGAGCGACACGCCCGAGAAGGCCATCGATCATGTCGAGACGCTATTGCTCGCTGACCCAGCGAACAAGACATGGCGGAAAGCCGCGGAGAAGCTGCTGTCCAACCGCGGGGTAGCCTCCCGTGCCGCCGCCGCCCTCAGTCAGGCTAGACGAGACAGTCGCCGGCCCCCCTCGATGTAGGCCGAGACCGCTCGCGGCGATGTCCGAGCCGTAGGAGAAATTGTAGGGATGGCGATTGTCGAAGCCCGATATCTTGTGAATTTCCCCGCAGTGGAAGTGGCAACGAGTATTTGCTGTCGACCCGTGCAACGGGTGCTGAAAGACTACAGCTGTGATCGATCGGAAACATCTTGCTGGAGCGTGTCTCCTGCCCGCCCTCGTGGCCGCGTGCCTTGTCTCGACTCCGGCAACGGCGAAGGACTTTCGGCGTCCTCGCGAGGGCCGGATGCCCGCGAAACATGGGGGGCCCCTACCGCGTGAGCGTGCGCTGGCGTCGACCGTGGTGTTGTATTGCGGCAACACTCAAGTCGCGCTTGGAGTGGTGGTGGCTCCGGGCATGGTCCTGACCAGCTTGTCGGCAATCGGATTTGGTACCGGAATCTCGGGCGGGCGAAGTCGGCTCCAGGTGCGGCCCTTGAGCGTTCTCTATACCCATTGTGGATGGGATCTTGCGACACTTTCTGGCGCGAGTTCCGAGCTCGGACAAGCGGGGTTCCAGGCCGCTGCCGCCGCTGCGATCGGCCCGTTCCAGTATCCGTTGGCGGGTCGCATGGTAGCTGCGGTAGTGCGGCGGGCTGTTCGAGCCACGGGTGCGTACAACACACAGTTGTTTGGAGTGTTCCAACTCGCAGCAGCCCCGCAAGCCGGTACGCCCATTTTTGACGACCACGGCAGGATTGCCGCCATCGTAGGACACGCGTGTATTGACCCAAGGACAGGCTGCGCCTGACATTCTCGGGTCGGTATCCCTTCCGCGACCATCCGGCAGTTCATTCTCGCGGCGGGGCCGCGCCTAGCCCCGGCCATCAACCTGGGTATCAGCGCGGTGGCGGCACAGGACGGCGGCGTATTTGGTGTTCGAATTGTTTCAGTAAGAATTGGAACTCGCGCGGCGCGTGCCGGATTGATATCGCGGGCGACCGGGCGTGGCGGAGACTTGATCGTCGCGGTAGCCGGGCACCCGACGACGACGAAGTTCGCCCTCGACCAGTCGTTGCGAGCCGTGGGACTAAACTCGGACGTTGAGTTGATTGTGTATCGAAACGGTCGGTACTTGCGCATCCTGGTGCCGCGTCGGCCGAGCTCTGCCGTGGCGTCCTTCGATCGGCGCGACTCGGGGTGGGCCCAGTTGGTCGGCGAGGCGATGGACCGGTGGTCGCCTCTGGATCGCAGGCATTGAGCCGGGACAGGCATTGGGCCGGGAGTAGTGGTCCGATTTGCGACTCGGGCTTCTGACGAAAAGAATTTTCAGCGAGAAATAAACCCATAGGCGGAACCACCCGTAGTGCTGATGCGGCTGACGCGACGAGGGGCAAGGTGGAAACCATGGCGGGGAAGATATTGATTGTCGATGATTCGGCGGTAGCCAGAAAAGAACTCAAGCAGCTGTTCGGTAAGAATGGTTTCGACGTATTGGAAGCGGCGGACGCTGCTGAGGGATTGGAGATGCTGAAATCTGAAGCAGTGGTTCTTGTGCTTTGCGACGTGGTGATGCCGGGCATGGACGGAAAAAAAATGGTGAGCGCGCTGCGGAAAATTGACGGACTCGCGACTCTACCGGTGGTCATGTTGACTGCCGATTTGGGTAACAACGTCGACGAAATGAGCCACTCGGCGGTGGAAACCGTTTGGATAACCAAGCCTATCAATCATTCAATATTGCTTGAGGTAGCGACTCGGGCGCTAAACGCCGCGAACTAGAACCCCAGGTTATTCAGTGCTCGCGGCAGCACACGGAAGTACGGCACTGAGCGTGCCGTTTGGCCTGGGTCCGGTGCTAGTACGCGATTCACTTCACTTGAAGGGAATCGCGACCATAAGATCCTGCGGCAGAAACAGAGTTGTCCCTATTTCGTCGAGATCACTGCTATCAGCCCGAGTGAGCAGTGATCTCGAATGCCCTTCCGTGTTTCTGGATCCCGCACTAGCGTGGGGCCTCGCCGGTGGGCCTAGGAGCCTATCGATTTCGCTCAAGCCAGGTCTCTTGGGCTGAGGAAGACACCATGTACACGCCTTATCTTTGCATTCTGATCAGCTACTACCTCATCTACATGCCGCGCTGGACGCTCGTGGCCGGCGCCATGCTGAAGTCCGAGGGCGGCTATGACAACGTTCAGCCCCGCGTCCAGCATGAAGGACTGAAAGGGGCTCCGCTCCGCGCGCTGTGGGCACACCAGAATGCCTTCGAGTCTTTTGCCCCCTTTGTGGCGAGTGTCTTGATGGCCAAGTTGGCGGCGGTGCCGGATGCGGACATTTCCCAGTGGAGTATGATCTTCGTGGGAGCGCGGGTCCTCTACACGGTGAGCTACATCGCCAACTGGCATCCGATCCGGAGCTTGGGTTTCGTGGTGGGCATGGCGGCGATCACCGCACTGATGGTCCTAGCGATGCAGGCTTAGCCGGTGAAGACTCAGGCGCCGCGCTCCTGCGATGGCCAGCGACCCCGTGACGGGAGACTATTGGGCGACGCCGGTGGCGTAGTATTCTTGCATCTCAGTCGCGTCGAGGGCGCTGTTGTAGACCGCCAGGAAGTATGCCGTGGCTAGCCAAGGACGGTCATTGCTGCCTTCGTTCGCGACGTTGAGCGAAAAGTCTGGAGCCCAATTTCGTCGGGGAGCCGTCATCGGCCCCGGGACATCCAGGCGAGTCTCGCGAATGCGGGTCCCGTCGACGTAGAGGCGTAGGACCTGCTCGATGTCGTAAGTCACCACGTAATGTGCGGGCGTGAAGCGGATCTGCTTGTCGACCTGGATCGGCTCCCCACCGCTTTGCAGTTTGCCCCCTTCGTTGGTGCCGGGGCCATTAGTACGAAGCCGGACGACGACCTCGTCGTTCTCTTGGCCGAGCATGAAATTGGCCGCCTTGCCGTCGCCGCCGTAGCTCAACATTCTGGCGGGCATGCCTGGCTCAACCTTGGCTGCCTTCGCCGAAAGCTCGAAGCTCGAAGCTCACAGCGTGGCTGCCGGTGCCCGGTGCGGCGATCTGTTCGTAAAGCGTGGCGGCCACGCCGCTGCTGGCCGAAGTGTGAGCGAAAATATTTGGCCCCCCGTTGGCCATCCACTCTACCGCGCTAGGGCCGGAAATTTGGAGATCATGGGGTCAGCGAGTGGGCTTGGGAGGTCGACTATTGCCCCTTCGCCGGCTTGGAAGGTGTAGTAGGCGATCAGGCCTTCGCCGGATCTCGGGGTGTCTGGCTGAGCCGTGAAAGTGACGTCCGAGCAAGCCGCCAAGGCTAAGCTTCTCCCACGCGACCCTCAATGTGCATAACGCGCGGAGCTGAGTGCGCTGCTTTACGGCGGTGCTCTGCTTTACGGCGGTGCTCTGCTTTACGGGGGGAGCATCGGGACGGAAACACTATCAGTAGTCCTTGTTTGTCGCGAGCTAACTCGGCCGCTGGGCTGTGCGTCTTGAGCTGACCTTGATCACTGCCAAACCGGGGTGTCGTGACAATGTGCGCGAAGTGTTGGAACATTCTGGGCGTTCTCGTGTCTGACTCCCCCATGCCGCCGCAGGATCCCTCCCCGACCCGCAGTCCCATAGCGCTGCCCGATCTGTTGCACGCTACCCCCGTGCGCACCATCGATTGGGAGAGAACGGATCTCGCCCTCGTGATGGCGTTTGCGGGCGGCACGTCCGGCGGACTGTTCAGTGATGCGCTAGCGACGGCGAGCGTGGCGCCTTCGACATGGGAGCCCGCGTCCTTCGCCGACGATCTGTTCGTCAAGAGCTTCGTCACCAAATGTTTTCAAATACGAGTCGCCACGGGCGAGCCGGTCCAGCAATCGAACTATCTACGGCGACTGCTGAGCCATCCGCCCTCGGAGCCCGACACGGTCTTCTATCGCCGCGCCATCATCGCTGAATTGAATGAGCACCCCGAACTTCGACGGCAGCTCGAATCTTTGTACCAGACACTGTGTCGCTTCCGCGCGTTGCTGGAGGGCACCAATATAGGGAGCAACTGGGATTCGAACCGACGGCAGCTTGATCTGTTGCGATTGTTTCGCGAATTGGTGGAGCCCCTGAGCGAGGCATTCGGCGCTTGCAGTTCGGGGCTGCGGCGCCTGGCGAACTTCGGCGGGGCAGTGCAGGCGGGCGAACCCTTTGAATCCCTGTGCGACCTCCTGCAGTACGACGAGCAGCTCGCTACGTTGAGTTTCGAGGTTGGTCTCGGCGCGGACGGGCGAATCCGGCGCCTTCAGGTCCGTTCCATTAAAGAGACACAGGACAACCCTTTCGTGAGCTCTCCCTGGCGTCGCTGGCTGACCAAGTTGGAGTTGTTCGCTCGCGGCTATCGCTTCAGTGACGGTGAAGTCATGGCACGGCTCCTCGACGCTGTGTTTGAGGGGGTTCGTGAGCCCATGTTGTGCCTGGTTCAGCTTCTGGGCGACGTGGAGTTCTATCTCGGGGCCCTATCTTTTTGCGATCGAGCTCGAAAAGCGAAACTAGACGTCTGTTTGCCGGAACTCGTGGACGCATCGCAGGCGCGGACCTTGACGGCCTTGTTCAATCCTTTGCTGTTGGGCGGAGACATCACGCCTATCCCGGCTAATGTGCAAACCGACCGCATGGATACCACCGTGCTGATTACCGGACCCAACTCCGGTGGCAAGACCCGTCTGCTGCAAGCGTTGGGGTTGGCTCAAATGTTGGCCCAGTGTGGTCTCTATGTGCCTGCCCAGTCGGCGAAAATGGCGTTGGTACCCGGCCTGGTGGTGTCGCTCATTCAGGAGACTACGCTCAACCAGAGCGAGGGTCGCTTGGGGACCGAACTTGTCCGGATCCGAGCCTTGTTTGAGGATTTTCCGCCCGGGGCCATGGTGATTCTGGATGAGCTCTGCTCGGGCACAAATCCGTCCGAGGGTGAAGAAATATTCGAGTTGGTTATCCGGATGCTGACCTTGCTCAGGCCTCAGGCCTTCGTCACCACGCACTTCCTCGGCTTCGCCGCACGCCTTCAGGATGAGGGAAAGATAGAGGATTTGCGATTCTTGCAGGTGCTACTGGATGAAAATGAGAAGGCGACTTACCAATTTGGTCTTGGCGTCGCCAGCACGTCGTTGGCGGCCTACGCGGCGGCCCGATTGGGCGTGACCGGAGAACAGTTGCTTGCTCTCATCGAAGACAAAGTGGCGAAGGGCCCGAGCCGCCGATGAGCGAAACATGAGTCTACTCACGAACTCGCGCATGCATCCCGATCTAGTGGAGCGAATCGAAGCGAGCCTCGGGGTAACCGCAGCTAGAGGAAGCGGGATCCCGCGCCCGACGAAAGTCGCAATGATCCGTGCGGTGGCGATTGTTGTCATCGTCTCCTGTGGCGTTTCCCTAGTATCCGAGCGCAATCGGCGGATTGGTGAACTCGAAAAAGATCGCGGGTTTCTGCTTAAATCTCTGGACTTGGAAAGTTCTGTGTTGTCCGGTGGCGATCTGAAAACAGTTGAGCGCGCCCAGGGATGGTTGGCGCGAGACTCCAGTGACTACGCGGGCGATTGGATCCGACCCGACCTAGGGAAAGGGACGGCCTGGGCCGAGATGATCGCGGTGCCGGCGATTTACGTGCGGGGTCCCATCGCTGATTTTCAGGAGCCTAAGCGCTTCGAATTGGCGGTGAGGGAATCGCAGAAAGATCCGTTTCTGCTCTGTCTCCTGGAACCGCCCAAATTCGAACGGGAATCGTCTGTGTACCGCAGCGTATACACGGCCTACCGAGGCGGAAAAGCATTGGAAGAGCCGACGCGTAATGTCCGGCGTCTCCGGGATGCCTTGGCAGCTATTTACTATCTGGATGGCAGCTGGAGGGAACGGGTAGTCGAGGCCGAGCGCTCCGATCAGCTGGCGCAACTGCAGCAAGCTTTCGATAGTGCAGGGCTGCTCAGGGCGCGAGCTGCGTTGACGGCCCGGTACCTAATATACGCCATCGACGAAGCCAAGGATCCGGGAACGCGGACGGAGTTGGACGGTGGAAACCCCCATTGGGTTCGATTCGGCATCGTCGGCCTCAAGAGCGGTGAGCCTCTGGTGCGCTTGCGGCGACATGTCGACCCATCGTGGGTTTCGGAATCGCGGGCCCCGGAGTTTTCCCGAGGTCTCAACAGCTGCTTGTTAGCTAGCCAGATCCGCAAAGAGGTTTTGCCAGCCGACCCGTCACCCTCACCCCCTGGCGATGTGGCTACAGGGACAGAACTCTAGGCTCATCCGGCGGCTGCCTTCTGGGCCGATCGGGGCGGGGCCAAGGCTACACGATTGCGCCCGCCGTCTTTCGCGATGCCTTCGCCTGCGATGGCGCGACGGAGAGAATTCCCCTGCAGGAGTCGTCCGCCCTCGCCGTCCGGGATCATGCTGGCTCAGAGCCAAGCCCAGCGCAATGTTGGTCATGCCGCGAATACCGAGCATGCCGACTGCCTGATCAAGGTCCGCGATCCGACGGCCCCCGTCTTTCACGCCGCTGTTGACTTGAACCAGGACTCTCATTCCGAAGGCAGCGTCGCTCTTGGCGAGCTCTCCGAGGTCCGCAACCGATACCCGTTCCGCTAACGCAGCCGAAACGATTTGAGCGGCAATGACGGAGGCAGGCGTGGAATCCCGCTTGTCTCTTGTCTTATCCCTTTGCCTGGCCCACAGTGTTTTGTGGGACTCGCTCCAGTAAGGAAACGGCAATATTCGCCGGGGATTGAGGGGTGATGGCACGAAGCGGTCGCTTCGCCCCAGAACGGCTCACGAGGCATCGACTCGCGTTTCAAGAGGGTGCGCCTCGTCAGAACAGGACAGCCCGAGTTCCGCTCCAATGGGCAATCCGTGCAGGAACTGGTCCCAGACGTTGCGATCGCCTAGCGCGAATCGCGGAGCACGGCGTCGGCTTCGGTGGCGGGGACGAAGTCCCGCGGTCGTTTGCCCCAAACCATGAACTTCTTCTTACTCTTCGGAGTGGGTTGAGTTTGTCCTGGCGGCGGGCTGCTATCCCAAATTTCCCATGCCTCGAAATACACGATGCGGTCGTTGGGGTTGCCAGTGCGATCTTGGTAACGCTCGATCCACTCGCGAAAGGCCGTGCGATACGCGCCGAAATGTCGCTGAGGGAAGAACAATGTGTAGCTAGTAAAGTATTGATCTTGCCCCAGCAAAGTCGGCACCGTGTCGCTGAAGGGGGCCGGATCGTTGCTGGCGACTTCGTTGTAGGGATCCACATGTCTTCCGTCCTGGGTGACGGCGTCTACATAAAAGTATTCGTCCTCCAGTGGGGCGTCGGGAGCAAACATTCGCCAACCCTGGAGCAATCGGGGGTATTCCACCAACATGCGGGACCAAGTGGGTTCCTTCCACTTGAACCTTTGGGGGACTGCGGCGTTGACTCGGGCCAATTCGCCGGCGTTGGCGAATACCATCAAGGCAAGAATCACTTGGCCCACGCGGAAGCGGCACCGGGCGAGGCTGGCGTGGAACGCGGGCGCGACGTAAGTGGTGGGCTCTGGAGTCTCGGCGGTTTTTACGCCGCACACACCCCAGCCGAGCCAGCCGCTGATCAGATGCCGATTGTTGGCGACGCGTTTATAGGTTGCCGTAATGATCCACGAGATCGGAGGGATGCTCGCCAGCCAGGCGATCAAAAACCCGAAGGGCAGCGCCTTGAGCACCTGTGCACAGGCGGGTCCGTAACTGGCCACGGCTCCCGTATCGAGGTTTTGCACCACGATCGTGTTCTGGGTGAGTTGCTGACTGACACCCTCGGGGAGTAGTGACTCGTCTTGATTGCTGACCAATTCGAGCCGTCCGAGTCGATCCATGCGGGCGAGCAATCGAGCGGTTTGGGTGCAGATACCACAGTCTGAATCGATGAATACTCGCCGGCGCTGGGTGCGGGCCGTGGCAAACCGTTTCAGCGCTTCCCAGTCTTCTTCTCGTGGCAGCACGGTGAAGAAACACATGACCGCCCAGGAAAAAGGACCCAAGTCGAGGGCCATGGCGAACCCAAAGTGCAGCGCGGGCAACGCGAAAAACGCGATAAGCCGCGCCCAGCGGGAAAAGAACGGGGTGGCGATAGCGAAGACCGCGAAGCATTCCACAACGATGGTGGAATAGACGAGACCTTTCAGTACGGCGAAGGGAAGGTTCTCGCGCATCCACACGCCCAGAGGCAGCACGAGGCGGTCTTGGTGTAGTGTGTAATGTACGGCGGTCCCGTCGATCCAGGTGGGGCCGGTCTTGTGAGCTACGTTGAAGTAGTAGATCACAAATCCCTGGGCGAGCATCGCGAGGGCGCCGGCGGTAATGAAACGTTTACGATTGGGCTCGAGCGCGCTCCGGTCTTCGAGCTGCACGAGAGCATGCTCGGTTCGGGCGCGCATGGAACGCCGGAGGGAATCGATGCTGAAACGTTCCGCGAGAGGCAGGAACATCGTCCAAAGCATCAGGGTGTTGACTACCATATTCCCGCCGTTTTCCAAGCCGGGGATCCGCGCATTCAAACTGCACATGCAGAAGAAAGCCAGCGGATGGGTGACCCTCTGGAATAACCCGAGAGTGAAAAACGTAAATACAACGGCGCAGAGGGCGATGCCGATCACAGCGCCCTCGTAAGAACTCAGAGAGAGAAAGAATGAGTAAAAGTGGTCGGATGGGGGGCGCCACAACAGAGTGTGGTTCGGCATGATGCCGTCGTTGACGTACCAATGTTCAATCACACCGAAGCGGCGGCGAACCTCAAAGAGCGCTGTAATTCCGAAGCACACCCGGAACAGAGCGAGGCTGCGAGGATCGAAGCTGAGGTAGCGTTCCTTGAACTCCTTGTCGAAAAGCGTATTGGCCATCCTGGCTCGCGGTGTACCACAACCGACCCTGGACCGGCGCCGTTCAGCGGCTGTGGGTGGGCGTCAAAAGGGCGGTTTTTTCTGAATTTTTCGCATTTCGGTGCTCGGGCTGACCCCGCCATCCCGTGGCGCGGGCACAGTCCACTTAGAGGATCTGAAGTTGCGGCCCCGCCACCAGCGTGAAGCTCCGTTGTTGCGCTGAAAACCAGAAGTGCAGCTGATGCTTGCCGCCAGAGGCGTCGATCTGTTTCCACCCGAGTCCACTGCGCTCAAGGCTGGAGCTACCGCCCGATATCAGTTCAAAATACTCCGCCGTGTCCGAGTCGTCGGGGAACGGAAGCAGCTCCAACAACAGACAGTCGCCGGCGTCCATGGACTCGGGTAGCCCTCCCACGAGATACCCGCGGGTGTCGGAGAAGACCTGGGTAGCCCACAGATCGTTTCCGTGCACCGCGATACCGATGGCCATATGGGTGAAGTTGTCGCGGAGGATATTCGCCCGGTGGGGCGGACTAAGCATCCAGCTATTGGGCCCGGTCACGATACGAGCTGCGGTTGCGTCTGGATCCCCCGCGAGGCAGTTGCGGCACATCCAGATGTTTTCGCCCACGGAGCCCACCAGGGTGCGGTGCCAGGCGTGAACTCGATCTCCTGGCGCGCGACCGTCGGGGTCGTCATGAGCGAAGAAGTCCAGTTGGAACATTTGTTCGCTATGAGCCCGACCGACGTCACGCAGACCTTCGTCGAAAGCGAGTTCGGGCAAGCCCTGGCTGCTACGAGCTTGATTGGTGAGTTCTTCGCTCAGCCGTTCCAGCTTGTCGTCGATCGCATCGTTGGGGATCCGCGGAGCTGTACAATCGGGACTGGCCGTCCATGCGAGGCCGTCGGCGCAATCCGGGGCACCTTTGGCTGTCGACGGTAATTCTCCCCCGCGGTCAACAATGGGATTGTTGTCGGAAAGTCCAGGCTGCACGGCTCGAATGGCCCTCTGACGGGCAGCGGTGATGCTTCCGGCGAGATTTGGGCTGAGCATTTGTTTTAGCAGTGACGGCGGCAGCACGAGTACCGCGCTCATCAGCAATCCCAGCGCAACGAGGAGTATCGTTTTTAACAGCGACCGCCGGGGCCGCGGCGTGGGGGCGACGGGCGCGCGACGCTTTTTCCCTCGCCGTTTAGCCATCGGACACGACTGTAGCATTGGGGAGACCCGCCGATGGTGCGTCTCGTCGTTTGGCTAGCGTTCAGTCCGGCGGGTCATCGGCGGCTGACGGCTCATCGCTAACCGTAAGCCATCGCGCCGAAAAAAATACGGCGCCCATCAGAGCGTAACCCCAGGCCCACGGGAGCGTCGCTCCGGCCGTGATAGTATTCAGATCCCAGGACATGACGACGTCTCCGGGGGTGTAGCGATGGGCGTGGATGAAGCCGAGGGCTGCGAGAGCTGAGGCGGCCCAAGCCCAGTAGGCAGCCGAATCGAGCTGCCGCTCGATGATGCACACGGTGATGGCGGACAGAATCATGGCGGTAAAAATAAACCCCTGTTCCAGCGCGAAGGCTCCCGTAATGAACGTGTCCGACCGTTGGAAGGCGCTGATCAACTCGTCGGAGAAGGGCGGACCGCCGGGGGAGCCGTAGCCACCGGCGCGCAGGCCGTTCTTGGCCATCAGGGCTCCCCAGGCCGCGACACCGGGCAGTAGCCCCAGCACGACGGCGGGAGCATGCTTGCGCGGAACAGCTTCGAAGGCCTGGGCGGTGATGACCAGCCCTATCCACAAGACTACCGCCATGCCCGCTTCCACCGGAACCGCCCACGCGATGTGCGCGAGGGTACCACTGAGCGCGATGACGCTGAAAAATGCAGCGTTGAGGGTTGAGTAGCCAGCGCGCGCGCCCATGGCTTTCCAACCGGGGTGCCCGATGTAAATGGTGGTGGGAAAACAAGAACCGAAGAGGCTGGCGGCGACGGTACCCATGCCGTTGACTGCCAGGCAGGGCGCCGTTTCGTAGCTATCTCCGGCTGCCTCGGCGGACTCGATGTTCTGCAGCGAGCCGACTACGTTGAACACGCCCATTGGCACGATGACGCCCAGGTAGGCGAGCCCGTGCGGACCGGTGAGGGCAGATAGGAGATCGCCCACGACGGGGATCGGAAGGCGCAGGACGGGCCCGCCTTCAGGCAGAGCCCCCACCGGGGCGAGTCCCTGGATCCAGGCGATGGCTGTACCCAAGCATACGGCGACCAGTCCACCGGGAAGACCGCCTTTGAAACGTAGCTTTCCGAAGTAGGTGAGCATCACCACGCCCAGAGTCACCAACCCGACGACTGGATGCGCGTAGGTTCTGAACAAGAACCCCAAGGATATGAAGCTCAGCGCGATGCCCGCCAGCGTGCTGAGCAAGGCGGCGCGCGGTGCAATGCTGCGCAGCCGTTCGGCGACGAAGGCCCCGCCGAACTCGATCAGACCCGAGCCAAAACAGGCAACCAGCCCGGCTTGCCACGCAACAACGCTGGAATCGGGAACTCCCGCGTTCTCGGCGGCGAGTTTGGCGGGAAGCATCACCAAAAATACGAATGCAAACAGCGAGATGGTGTTGATGCCGTACGGCAGTGCGCAAATATCGTCTCGCCCTGATTCTTTCGATAGGCGCATTGCCAGGCGGGCGTAATAGACGTTTCCGACGACTAGCGAGACCGCGACCCCGGGCATGACATGGCCGTAGAGCAGTTCGTCGCTGAATCCGAGGACGTGCCGACACAAGCCGTCGATCAGCAGGAGCTGGACGAGGTTATCGAGCGCGAGTCCGAAAAAGCCATCGATGTCTCCTCGGACGACGGCTCGCGGAGCGGGCTGTGCAGACATCGCCGTGTCCTAGCGTGGCCAGAGCAGAGCGGCCAGAGGCCAGAGCGGAGCGGCCAGAGCGGAGCGGCCAAAAGATGGATCAGAGCGCGTCTAGGACGGAGTCACCGTGGGCCTGAATCAATAAGCACGGATCCTAACGACCGGCACCGTGGGAAACTATTCGGGGCCTTGGTACCAAGCGAGACTATGAAATGTGCAAAAGCGATCGTATTTTCTTGGGCATGTACACTTTCACTTGGCGTCGTTGCCTGCGGCGATGACGACGGCGCGACGAGTGGGGGTGGCAGTACTCCGATTTCAACCGGCATCGATCCGACAAAATCCATCGCTGATCTGACCGACGCAGAGGTAAAGACCCTGTACGAGACCGACAAGGCGGCTCTCGCCGACACCAACCTAATAACCGGCATGTGCACGCTCACCGGGATCGTCGCCGGCATCACCCTCGACGGCTCCGGCGAGGCCACCGTAGATATCACCGCTTGTGAGGCCGCTCGGGATACCTGTGTAGCGGAGGGCACCCCCATCGTCACGTCAGCGGATTGCGACTCCGCGACTTTGCCCACCGATTGCACGGCGACCATCGAAGAATTCGAAGCCTGCAGCAATGCGCAACTCGCCCTCGCTGATGAGATGTTCGCGGGCATCAGCTGCTCGAGCGAGCTGACTGAAATGACCGGGGGTCAAGCCACGGAACCGGCAGATCCGCCGGAATGTGTTGTCTTGGACGACAAGTGTCCGGGCCTGAACGAGGCCGAGGAGTCTGTCGGCGCTCCCGGACCCGATAGTCGCTTCTTCGCGAATGACGACCAGTGTGATGAGCCCGGCATGTGTGACGTCGGCACGGGCACCACAGACTGCAATCAAGTCGGCGCGATGTAGCCGTTTCCTAGGTCGGGCCACGCCGAGCCTGACGGGTGGCGTGGCCCGATTCGAACTCACAGCTGAGCGTGTGCAGGGCTGTCCTGGAGCGGGAAGGCGACTCCCGCTGACCACCGTTCCTGCCGCGTTGAGCGCCCCCGCGGGTGTGCTAGTACCGCGGCGATGGCCGAGCCCAAACTAGCCCCCCTGGAGCCACGCCTGCCCGAGCCAGGGGCGGAGCTGGACGGCGACCAGCTACTTGACGCCTTTCTGGATTACAGTCTGGAGATCGGCCTTGAGCTGTACCCGGCCCAAGAAGAGGGCATCCTCGAGATATTTGCGGATCACCACCTGGTGCTCAGTACGCCCACGGGATCCGGTAAATCCCTGGTGGCCTTGGCGGCGTGCTTTCGGGCTCTGGCCATGGGGCAACGGGCCTTCTACACGGCGCCCATTAAGGCGCTTGTCAGCGAAAAGTTTTTCGAACTCTGTGAGGCCCTCGGCCCCCAGAATGTCGGCTTGATGACGGGAGATGCCACCGTCAACCGCGAGGCCCCGATCATTTGCTGTACCGCCGAGATCCTCTCGAACATGGCATTGCGTAAAGGCGAGCACGCCGATGTCGACTGGGTAGTCATGGATGAATTCCACTACTACGCCGACCGAGATCGCGGCGTGGCGTGGCAGATCCCGCTATTGACCCTGCCCCGAACACGATTTGTGTTGATGAGCGCGACTCTCGGCAACACCGAATTTTTCGTAAAAGATCTGAAAATGCGGACTGGGGTCGAGGCCGCGTTGGTCAGCTCGGATCAGCGTCCCGTACCCCTGGACTTCGGATACTGTGAAACGCCGATTCTGGAGACCATCGAATCTTTGGTGTCCCAGGGACGCTGCCCGGTCTACATAGTCCATTTTTCTCAGCGGGCGGCGTCGGAGGCGGCGCAAGATCTGATGAGTACCAATCTACTCAGCAAACCCGAGAAACAACTGCTGCGCGATGAGCTCGCTGACTTTCGCTTCGACAGCGCCTTCGGCAAGGAGCTGAAGCGATTCATTCCTCATGGCGTCGGCGTGCACCACGCCGGCATGTTGCCCAAGTACCGGCGACTGGTAGAGCGGCTGTCGCGCAAGGGCTTGCTGCGGGTCATTTGTGGCACCGACACCCTGGGTGTCGGCGTGAACGTACCGATCCGAACGGTGCTATTCACCCAGCTCTGCAAGTTCGATGGCGAACGGAGTCGTATCGTCAGTGTTCGCGAGTTCCATCAGATCGCGGGTCGCGCGGGCCGAAAAGGATTCGACGAGCGCGGGAGTGTACTGGTCCAGGCACCCGCCCATGTGATCGAAAACCTTGGGATCGCAGCGAAAATCGCCGCTAACCCGAAGAAGAAGAAAAAGCTGCGGCTGAAAAAGGAACCGGAACGAGGTTATGTAGCGTGGAACGCTGAAACGCTGACGGCGTTGCGAGACGGTACGCCAGAAACGCTGACGTCCCAGTTCAAGATCAATCACGGCATGCTTCTGTCGGTCTTGTCTCGATCCGGCGGGGCCTGTGGCGACGCCAAACAACTGGTTCGGCAGAGTCACGAGTCAGCTCAGAACAAACGACGGCTGATGAGGCATGGCATGGCGCTGTTTCGGTCCTTGGTGGAGGCGGACATCGTTTGTTTGACCGCAGGGGGAGCGGCTCTATCGGAAGAGCTACAGCAGGATTTTTCGCTGAATCAAGCGCTGGGTTTGTTCGCCGTGGAAGCCTTGGCATCTTTGGACGAAACCGCGACTGATTACGCCGGCGTGTTGATCAGCGTGATGGAATCGATACTGGAGAATCCAGGCGTTGTGTTGATGCGTCAGGTGAATGTGCTGCGCACTCGTTGCCTGGCCGAGCTGAAGGCGGAAGGCGTAGAATATAACGAACGTCTGGCTGAGCTGGACAAGGTGGAGTACCCAAAACCAGAAGCCGAGTTTATCTACGATGCGTTCAATTTGTTCGCGAAGAATCAGCCCTGGGTGGCGGGCTTCAACATCGCCCCGAAATCTATCGTCCGCGAAATGTTCGAACTCGGCGCTTCGTTCCGAGATTACGTGAACGAATATGGCCTGGCGCGAGCCGAAGGCGTGCTGTTGCGCTACCTGACGGACGCCTATCGTACTCTCCGTCAGACGGTTCCCGATAAGTTCAAGACGGAGGACGTGCTAGAGATAGAAGACTGGCTGGGAGCGGAACTGCGAAGCATCGACGCGAGTTTGATCGATGAGTGGGAAGCGCTTCAGTGCAGTGAGAGCGACAGCGAGTCGACGGCGCCAGCTCAGCAAGCGGAGCGCCCCCACGACATCACCCACAATCGACGTGCCTTCCGCGTGACCGTTCGTAATGCTGCGTGGCGAATTGTCCGAGCGCTGGCGATACAGAACTACGATGCTGCCAGTGAGGCACTACTCGCCTGGTGCGAAGACGACACGATTTGTGCGTCGGACGGACAAGGCAAATTATGGACGAGCCAACGATTCGCTGAAAGCCTCACCCCGTACTGGACGGAATACGACGCGTTGCTGACGAACGCCGATGCTCGGGGTCCGAGCCGCGTCAGCATCGACGAAACAGAAGACATTTGGACTCTGCGCCAGTCACTTTCGGATCCTGAGGACCACTTAGAGTGGAGCTTCACGTTTCAGATCGATCTCAAGGCTAGCCGTGATGCCAATCGCGTCATGCTAACGCTCACATCGCTTGGCTCGACTGGCTGAGCGCCCACTGGGCAACCGACCGCCGAAGTTGGGCGGTGGTGAACGAACTCAGAAAGTCTTGCTGAAAAAATCCCAAACGAGATCGGTCGCGTCTTCGTATTCCAGGCCGCCGGCGTACATGCGCGGGCTCTCCCCACCGGCCCAGCCATGCCCCATGTCTTCGAAGTGGCAGAACTCGGTGGTGCCGCCCACTGGACAGTCTCGGTATTGCTCGCAGACACCGCCCGTCACGGCCACTTCGTCGTAGCCGGCGGAGCATCCGTTGTTCTCCACCCAGCGATCGCGGCTTTGTTCGGCGCAACGATAGCCGACCACGTTGTCCGCTGTGCCGTGCAGAATCAAGACGGGCGTGGTGGAGTCAACACAATTGCGAGCTGGTCCGCCGCCAGAGTGAGGGGCGACGGCTCGGACCAGTTCTGGTCGGTCACACGCAATAGTGCTCGCGAAGTAGCCGCCCAAGGAGAAGCCAGTCACGAACACGCGGTCGCGGTCGATGTTGCGTGTTAGAGCCACGTTGTCGAGCATCTGTTCGAAGAACAGGATGGTGTCTTTGCCATTGGGGGTTGCGGACGGCGACCCGCAGACGGTGAGCCCGCCGATGTCCCAAAACCCGTTGGGGGAGTCGGGAAAGACCGCGATAAATCCCGCCTCGTCTGCTTTGGCATCCAGACGGGTGAGCTCGCGCATGGATTCGCCATTCATCGAGAAGCCGTGAAAGGCGAAGACTACGGGAACCGCTTCGTCGGCGGAAAGGGTCGGGGGATCGTAGACCAGGAAGGTGCCTTCGCCGACGCTGTAAGCACTGAGTCCGTTACCCAACACCGGTACCGGAAGCTCCGTATAGGACCCACTATCCGTGGTGGCGGACGTGCCGCCGCTAGCGCTACCAGAAGCTCCGCCGGAGGACATGCCGTCGGAAGACTGCCCCCCGGTTGATGACCCATAGTTACCGCCGTCGAGCAGGGTGTCGTCAGGTGTAGATTCTGAGGGCGTGAGGCTGCAAGCCAAAGGCGCTACAGAGAGCGCGCTCAGTCCCGCCAAAGCGAGCACGCGTAGTCGTCTGACCCGGATGACAGCGGAGCTGAGTGGCTGGGTGTATCCGGACACGGCGACCCAGTGTACCGCACTCGCGAGCGCTATGGATAGCAGTGTGCGTTGGTGGGGCGACAGTTCTAGCTATCGCGGAGTGGCCGCCCGAACCGATCGCCGCAGGCAATCGAGCGCGGTGAACCGACTTTCGCCGTGCACTTACGAATTTCGGAAAGAATCAATCTGGCGCCGCGTCGTTGGCGCTGTCGGTAGCCACATCGTCGGCGGCGTCCGTGGCGGATGAATCCGTTGCAGGCGAATCGCTTGCGTCGCTTGCGTCGCTCGTTGAGTCCAGCGCGCCCGTATCCTCCGCCCCCGGGTCGAGGGCTCCGCTGTCTTCCGAAGAGCCGTCCGGCGAGCCTGCGTCCGGGACAATCGGACCAGTGAGTCCGAGATAATCAGAGGAGAAGTTGCAGCCGATGGAAATCGGCCACGATTCTTCGATGTCAGCGTCCTTGGGTGCAGCGCTGCCCATGGGCCCGCCAGTGAGAATCAACTGACGATAGAAACCGTTCGCCCTAGCACAGGTCATTAGATCGTCGCCATCACGCACGATCGCTGCTTGCCGGGGAGTGAGGCGGAACCATTCAACATAGTGCTCCTCCAGCACATGGTGAGGCTGACTCTCGGCGGAGATTGAGATGCCGATATTGCTAATGATATTCTGCTGGGTGTCCCAAGTGACTTGGGCTCGGAATTGATCGGCGTAAGGAGGGATCGCAGTTAAGTCCGACACGGCCTCGCCGCCCTCGGCCTGCCACCAGCGGCGTTGCACTACGTGCAGCTCCCCCTGGATCAGTCCGGAGATGTTCAGCGTGACTCCCGGGTGTCCATCGTCGTCCCAGTCTTCCAGGCCTGGCGTACCGGGGCACTCGGCCTCGGTGGGCATGGCTTCTGAGGGGAGGACCTTGATGCTGGCCTCTAGCAATTGGTTTGTGTCAGTTGGACTGCCGGTATACGCTTCCGGCCAAGTCGCGCCGCGGATTTCCCAGCCGCGGTCCAGGGTGAATTCGCAACCCCCGTTGCCATTTGCTCGGAAGGTCCCCGCTCGGCAGCTCTCTTCGCTGTGCAGGGCGTTTCCTTCTTGCCAGCGCTGAGTGTAGGAAACGCCGGTGTCCAGCGTGCCGCAGTCTTGGCAATCAAACTCGGGGCGCGTTTGTTTGCCACAAGTCATGGAGCGAGTGGCGACGAAGCGGTCGCCGATCTGTTCGATCTCCCAATACTGGAGGGTGTGAGTTGTCTGAGCGACGCCCACGGCTGGGGCTAGGCCGAGGCTACGCTGGAGGCTGAGCCAGGTGCCTGTCATGTCACATTCGGCATCGCTGGGAGCCGGATTGCCGGTCGCTTTGCAGCGGCGAACGAGCTTCTTGCCGTCCTCGTCGAGCCGGCAGGGGTACCTTTCTCTCAGCCGCTCCTCCAGCGTCTTGCTGGGGTCGGAGAGGGACATCTGAGGCGAATATTCGCATTCGTCGCCGATGGCGTCCAACTCGTCCACGGTGCCGGGCCCACAAAAATAGCTAGAAGCGTCCGGTCCGTGGCAGGGGCCGGGAGTCGACTGGATTTCCACTGGATCTGCTTCGCAGCCGGTGGCGCTAGCGAAGGCGCTGAGTAGTAGCCCGATGGCGCTGACAGTTCGCAGCCAAGGCATAGACACGGCGGGGGCGCGGTCGGCCCGGACTGGGGTGGGGCGAACTGGGGTGGGGCGAAGTGCTACCATGATCAGTAAAAGAGGCTCATGTGGAAGCCACCGCCAAAGACGCTACCCTCGCTGCTGAAGCCAGGGAAGCCAGGATTGTTGGTTTGCAGCCCGTCGCCGCCGGGAAGCGCTTGCCGTTCACCGCGGTCAACGAAGGACGCATTTTGCACCTCGTCTACGATGAGGTTGGACGCCGGATCGCTGGTGGGCGTGTCGGGGTTGCCCGGATTCTGCGGGATGATCTTTTCGACGGAACGTTGGAACAGCGTGTGGAACTGAATCTGACCCCCGACCTCGAACTGATAGCCGAAGGCTTGGAAGCCTCGACTGTAGCCTCCGCTGATTCCGCCCCGGTTGTTGTCGACGTAGTTCGTTCGTCCCGTTTGGTCGGGCACGGGTGACGGCAGGTAATAGACGTCGAGGAAAGATTCGTCCGGGCCGAAGCTGTGGCGAAGCCCCACCACCGATTTGACGATGCCTTCCCACTTGTAGTCACCGCGGGGAGTATGGCGATGTCGGTCTACGTAGCCAGACCATTCTTGATACTCGGCAGCAGCTGTAACGCTGAGAAAGCGGCTGCCCGGGGTGGGCCCGGAGATCAGGTCGACAGTGGCGCCAGCGGCAGCGGTCCACGGGTAGTAGGAGAAGGTAAAGTTTAGCGGGAAATCTTGGTTGGCACCGGACACCAACAAGTTTTCGGCTGTATTGGATACGTCGAAGCGTTGCACCGTGTGGAAGGTTGCGGTCAGGTGGAGTCGATCCAAGGGATCGTAGGCGATCCCGAAATTGGGGGCGAAGGACGATTCCGCTTCGGTAGTCAGAGCCAACAATGTTTCATCGAGGTGGTTGGGATCCGGCACATAGGTCTGAGCCATCGCCTTGTTGACCACTTTGATGCCGTAACTGACCCCGAGCGACAGACTGTCGAAGAGCTGACTGCCGACTCCTATGCTGAGGTTCGTGGTCTGCAAACGATCTGCGTAGAGTTCCGGGTGCAGGCTGTTGCTGAAGAACTGCTCACGCTCGTCGTTGAAAAACGCACGCCCGGCGTTGAGTACCCCAACGGGGAAAGCCGCATAAAAGCCGGCGACTAAGTACTGGTCCCAAACACGACTGACCAAACCAATGGTCGTGTAGACTTGGCTTTCTTTGCCTGTCGAACGGGCGCCTCGCGGAGAAGCCGCTCGTTGCTGTTCGGTGGTGATCTCGCCGTCGACACTGCGTTGTTTGTAGATCCCATTCTCCAGCCAATCCGTAGGGAAGGGGATTGTCGGCAGGGAGGGGGCGACTTCGTTTACTCGGGCGGGCACGTCGTAGGTGTTGACCGGTCGCCCCGACTCGAAGAATAGCTGACCGCCTTCGTCGGGACCGACGCTGGCACGGGTCTCAAGATCCGGCGAGATGTAGACGGGACCGGTTGGGCGTGAGTCCAGCGCGATCTTGATGTCTTGGTCGATGACAAACACGCCGACCCGGAGACCTTGTCGCGCGCGCGGTAGCAACGCGGGATTGAAATACGTGGAGGCTGCGCTGGCACCGGTGTTGCGAGCCGCGAACCCACCGGACCCCATGGTGCCGCCGGAGAGTTCGAAGGCTTGGGAGGCGTGAGCTGCGATCGGAGCAAGAGTCGTTGCTGCGACACAGACGCCCGCCAGTCGGGAATAAGTCGCGTGGCGCCTGGCGGGGACTCTCATGTGGACCTCTATAGATAGAAGAACGGCCAGAAATAGGCAATTTTGCAGCTTGTTTTGGCTATTTTGATGGCCCGTGGGCCGCACGAAGCGGACGAATTCATGGTTTGGCCATGAGGGAGCGCTGGGCCGTCGTCAGATCCCAGCGTGACAGCACAACTAGACGTATGGCGGTGCTACGGTCAGGCGTTGTGAGCCGGTCCCGATCTCCTGTACGAACGGCCGAGGAACTAGGCGGTGGGTGCCGATGCCTACTGGCACATTGCCCAGAGCGAGTTTCTAACGTTTGAATCCGAGATCGAGTTAGTCAGCGTGCAAAGCCGTAGCCCGATCGAGGTGGCTCTGGTCCAGTTTTCGGGTAGCACGGCGACCGCCGACACCATCAATCTCTCCCTAGGTGGCGAGTACTTTGTCGCTGACGACTCGACCTTGCGCGCCGGTATCAAAACAGATCGCTCCGTCGCGTCCGGGGACTTTTTGGAGAGTGGCGACAACTGCCGGCTCGATCGGTACCACTTTGCCCTTGGGCTCGGCGTGCTCGATGGCTGGCTCGAGACCAGCTACGGCGTGGTGTATCGCTACGGCGAGGGGGAGGTCGCGAGTCGCGACATATTCAACAGCGGAGAGCCTCGCGCGGTGCCGATAAGCGCCCATGGTGTCATGTTGGTGCTATCCGGCGAAATCCGCACCACCGGGGGGAAGGCCCGGCGAATGCACGAGCTCGAGGACAAAGAAGAGGCGACTCGGAGTCGCGACCGCAAGGGCAGCAAGGAGTCCAAACCGTCGCCTGTGCCGGAAGCAGAGGCTGTAGCGAAGCCGACCGATGCGGTTTCGCCTCAGCCCGCCAGTCCGCCACCCCTGCGAGCACCGAATCCTGCGGGCGCTACAACTGTGTTGGCCGAGCCACCCCAGGGATCTGAAGCGGCCGCCGATGCGATTTCCGAGAGCCCCCCACCGGCCGTAACGACGCCGGTTGCGCCTATTTCGCAAGTCCCAGCTGAGCTACCCCAGCCAAGTGATGCACCGCTAGCGGGACCGCCGGCGGTCGAGTAGAGCTGGCGGGAGCCGAAGTTCCCGACCCCTTCACTGAAAATACGCAAGCAACAAACGAAGCGAGCGTTCGACTTGGCTCGGGTTCACGAAGTACGCGACTCCACATCCGTACACCGCTCCGTAGAAATGGGCGTCGTGGTTCACGTTGTCTTGCGCGCGAATGGACTGAATGATGCTGTAGAGTAAGTACCCAAGTCCAAACACCAGACCGGGGATCGGCACTGGCGGCAGCAATAGGCGGATCTTCATGTGGGGGTTCAGAGCGATGCACGCGAACATGATGGCCGCCACAGCTCCGGATGCGCCGAGGGTGCTGTAACGTTCCTTGTCGCTGAATCGGATCACCGTCGGAATGAACGCGAACACAACGGCGCTCACATAGAGCCCCAGGAATTGTGCTTCGCTGACGTGCCTCATCAGCTGGTCGGCGAAGATATAAAAACTAAGGCCGTTGAAGAGCAAGTGAGTGACGTCCGCGTGAATGAGCCCCGCGGTGAACAACCGGTAAAACTCGCCCTTCCGGGTGACCAGCACGGGTTTCAACACAAGCGCCCTGTGCACAGGTTTGGACATCAGAGCGAGGGCGCTCACTATCACCGTCGCCACAATGATCAGCGCGGGCATCGAGAGCGTGCGTAGTTGGTTCGAGAAATCCATGGGGTGCGGTCGGCGCCCAGCCTAGCACCGGCACGGTTTTCGGGCATAACTCGGCGTTTTTGCGCTGTTCGACGAGCGCGGCCTCCATTTTGAGCGTTCTGCCCTCTGCCCTCTGCCCTCTGCCCTCTGTCCTCTGCTCCCTCAAGAAGACCTATCCGACATGTAGGATTTCGACTCTAGGCGTCTGTTCTGCAACAGTGCATCGCCGTCTTGCAACACCCGCGCGAAGTGTTTGAAATGTCACAGCCAACTTTCAGCACGGTTGTCGCAATGCTATTTGGCGTGCAAGCAATCAATCCAACCATCACCGAGCGTGAGCCCCACGCAATCCTATTACCCCCCGAACTCATCGATGACTGTGAGCGATTGTGTGAGTCGAGCTTCGCGGCTCGACACGCCCGCAACATCGATCCGGCAGAATTGAGCGACGTCTGTCGTATCATCGATGACATGGGTCGCACTGTGGAGTCGTCGAGCGTTCCTGCCGACCGTTTCGACATGTCGCGAGTTCGCGGTCTGGCCGACATGCTAGGCCACAAATGGTCCCTGCCGGATCGGATGCTGCGTGCCGCTCTGGAGATGCTGGAGTGCGTCTGTCAACGGGAATTGGAACGATGCGAGCGCCACACGGACCTCCAGTTTCCCCCAAGCGCCGCGAGCTAGGACTGCTCCCGTCCGCCCCCCCCGGTTGTCTTCAGCGATCCGGCAATGACCGTCTCAAGAACGCCGTTTCAACTTGTCGTCGGCTCATTTGGATCGAGCCCGAGTGGACGGAGTCCAGCTAGCTGGACGGAGTCCGGGAGAGCACACGTTCGGGGTGCCCCTGCACCCCGACGCAGCATCGCTGCGAGTGAACCCGGAGGGGAGGTTCCCGGCGCAGACGACATCAAAAAGGCCACCCCGAATGGGGTGGCCCTTTTTGGTGGAGGCGCCGGGAATCGAACCCGGACTAGTCGGAGGCTTTTAGGTGAAAACAAGGGTGTTCGAGGTCTAACGAGGAGAACTCCACAACCCACAAAACACCGTTCAAATCCCCTTAGGGGTGCACGTTATGACGCGCGACATAGATCCTATGCCCTCCCGGTGCTCGCGCTCGCTTACGCAGCTGAGCGCATGGGCGTCCTGTCGGCCGGGCCCCGGTAACAGCGTATGGCGAGGTCGCGGTACCCGGGTTGGCGTGGTGTTGGTGTCGAGCAGCTCAATGAGCAACTTTGGCGGGAGACCGGGCAGTTCCTGAACGATCAGGGCGCCTGGACGTGGTGGGTCACCCTCACTTTCAAGCGCAGGGTCTCCGACGTTGCGGCGGCCCGGGCCTTTCGAGATTGGTGCCGAACGATAGCCCGTGAAACCCGAAGGCACGTCCGCGTAGCGTTCGCCTGGGAACTGCAGCGCCGCGGTGTCCCGGCGTACCATGCATTGCTGGCCATTCCTGAGGATGAACCCTGGGGATTCAATGCGAAGACGGGCGGCGCGATGTGGCGCAGCGTCCATTCATCAGCGGGTTTCACACGAATCGAACGCTTCGATCCGGCGAAGGGAGCTGCTTGGTACGAAGGTGGCCACGAAAACTGGGACGTGAACGTTGCGTGTCCGCGTCCGAGCGTTTGTCGGCGAAAAACCGGATGTCGTTGGGCTCCTGGCCCTTGGTGAGACAAGCACCCGGGTTTCTGCAGTGAGTGAGCAAGGCTCCTTATTGCGATCTGGGGATCAGACAAGCGAGCGAGCAGCACATTGCTGACTTGAATGACCAGTTGCGCTCGCACCGTGCCCACACCGCCTAGTTGTTGGCTTCGGCCAGAGAGGAATCGGAGGACTCAAATGACCAGACTACAAACCGCTATGAATCAAGGCCCCAGCCGCACGAGGCGTTCCCGTGGACAGCCTTTCGATTGGCGAATGGTCTCAGGGTGCCTAGAGGAGCCGGACACGCGGGAGCTGGCGATGGCCTACTTCAAGACCCTTGGATTCAAGCCTGACGACTTTGGGCATCTGAGACTGGCCCAGGAAGCCGCGGTGTCCTCCCTGACCCTCGCGGAGGATTGGCTTGAGTCCGTACACCCAGGTCGGCGAAGGGAGCGGGCTAGTATTCGAGAGGTGCGGAGACAATTGGAGGTAGCGTTGTGGAAGTAAGTCAGCTCGGCCGTCGACGTGGGAGGTCGTTAAGAGACGGATTCTGGCCAGGAAGCACGGCCCGTCGGGACCGACCCAAGTGCGGGGCAAGATGTCGAACGGGCAGGGCTTGTCGAGCT
>JABSRN010000023.1 GCA_013214025.1 Polyangiaceae bacterium | reverse complement strand
CTGTTGTTCCCTCGGTTGTACGGACGGCACCTGCTCGGCGGAGGCCACCTGTGCCACGGAAACCGAAGCCTGCGGGAGCGACGCTGATTGCTGTTCCAACTCATGTAACGGGACCAATTGTGAGCTCGCCGGCGAGTGCCGCCCCTTCGGCGAGGCCTGCAACTCCAGCAACGATTGTTGCTCCAGGCGCTGCGATGATGACCGCTGCCAGGCCGGCGGACGCTGCCGCAGCGAAGGCGAAATCTGCACTGAGGGCTCCGACTGCTGCAACGCTCAGTGCAACAGCAGCCGTTGCGAGGTGCTGTCGGAGTGCGATCCCGCAGGAGAAGCCTGCGACACCTCCATAGAGTGCTGTTCTCGAGTCTGCGCTGACGACGGCACCGGGTTCAAGTCCTGTCAATTCTTAGGCGGCTGCCGCCCCTACGGCGAACTGTGCCGAGCCGACGAAGACTGCTGTAATTTCGTCGCCGAGAGCGGCGGAGCCGGGACCTGCGAGATGATGGGGGATAGCGGCGTCGGGCGTTGCGGAAACCCCGGAGGCTGTGCACCAGGCGGCGAGATCTGTATCGGCGGGACCAACGACTGCTGTCCCGGTGGGCAAGACGGCCGTGACCGTTGCATCATGAGCGTCGTCGGCGTGGAACGCTGCTTGGCATGTAAGCCTGTCGGCAGCTGCAGCACTGGCGATGAATGTTGTAGCGGCTCCTGCAACAACGGCTCCTGCACGGGCACCCCCGATCCGAGCGACCCCGACGGCGGCTCGACCTACCCCAGCTGCGCGGCAGACGGCGAAAGCTGCTCCACCCCCGACGAGTGCTGCGGCCGTATCTGTAGCCCCGATGCCACGGGCGCGCTGTACTGCGGGAGCACCTGCATCAGCGACGGCGGCTCCTGCACCACCTCCTCCGATTGTTGTTCCGGCAACTGCTGGGACGGAGTGTGCGGCATCGCCGAAGTCGAGTGTGCGCCCATGGGCGGTGCCTGCGAGACGAACGCTGAATGCTGCGACGGTACCTGCCACAGCACGATGAAGACCTGCTTCCTCGACATTCGCTAGGGCAGAGCCCTAGCTTCGCGTCACCCCGCTGGGTCCCGCTACCGCCGCCGCCCCCTGGAGCGTCTGCTCGTCGCGGTCCTTTTCGGGGGCTGCGGGCTCACTCGTCCCGAGAAGCATCGTAGTGAATTACCAGCCACACGGTTTTTTGGGCCAGATCCGTCCAAGTCACTCGGTGCCGCTCATGGGGCGCGATGTTCACGTAATCGCCGGGGACTAAGCTCACTTCTGCCCCACTTGCCTCGAATAGCACCAAGGCCGCCCCCTGAATCACGAACACCAACTCGCCGGTTTCTTGATCGTACCATTCGCTCTCGGGGGTCGTATGACCATCGGAGACGATCCGCGCGACACGAAGCCCGGGAGCCGAAAGCAGTTCTGTGAACTGTTCCGACGCGAGTTTTCTTGAACGAATGCCTTCGTAGAGACTGGAAGCAATGGGAGTCATTTTTCCGATGCGGAACACTCTAAACCGAGGACTGAGGATACCTCATCACCCAGCATTTTCGGCAAATTTCGGCACTTAAGCGATGCCGACATGGGCCGTTTCTTATAGGAACGGCACACCATGGCTCCCATCATCATCATCGTCGACGATAGCGCCGCCGAGCGGGCCCGATACGACGCGCTGCTCAGCGCTGCCGGCTTCACGGTGGAAAGCTTTGACGGCGCGGCACACGCCCTGGCGCGGATACGCGACGCCCTCGAGCCGCTCATCATTATCACCGACTGGGTGATGCCGAACATCAGCGGTCTACAGTTTGTCGCCATGCTTCGCGCCTTGGACTTCGACATCAGCCCCTACATCATGATGCTCACGGGTCGGTCGGAGAAAGTGTCTATCGTCTCGGCCCTCAACCGGGGTGCCGATGACTACTTGCCAAAGACCGTCAGTGACGCCGAAGTGGTCGCCCGGACTCGGGTAGCCGAACGCGCCATCCGACGCCACGAAGCGCAGGCGCAAAAAATCGACCGGCTGCAGGAAATTATCCGCCGTTTTGACATCCGGTATCGCATCGTGGACGAGCGCGACGGTGACTGCGGATCGTTGCGCGGGCTGGAAGCGGGTAGCGTTGCGGCGGTCCTCCGCAGTGCCACTTCCGTTCTCAAAGCCGTGCACGCTGAGCCCCCGGCCCAGCTCCCAGACTCCCCAGCCAGCAACGACATCGCCGAGCCGAGCGACCTCGCATTTTGGTCGTGGACTGGCGTTGGCATTCCCGAAGACAACAGCTGGCTCGATATCCGTCTCTCGGTCAGTCGCGAGGTGGCCCTGGCTCTACATTCCGCGATGGTCCAGACGGACCCCACGTCACAAATGGATCTATGCGATCTCCTCGCCGAAACCACGAACCTGATTCAGGGAGCGCTCAAATCCGAACTGCAGCGTGCCGGCGTTCGGCTCATCTCCCCGCATCTGCCGAGTTGTTTTGAGTTCGAATCTAGCCGGCCTCCACCCATTCCGTCTGACACAGTTCACCATCGATACGAGGTATCATCCGATGTGGGCTCTCTGTTTTTAGACATCTTCGAGACGCGCGCGGACGTCCAAGATTTGCTGTTCGCTGAGCTCCGCTCGGGCCAGGTGTTGCCGGAGACGCTCTATTCGGCAGACGGTCAGGTGGTGTTGCTCCGCGCCGGCACGGTACTCGACGCGCGATTCATCGCCCGCCTGAAGGAACAAGTCGGGGGGGCCGACTGCCAGGTCTCCGTATTCGCCATGTCCCCCATGTCGGTCGATATGGTTGCGACCGAACACGGCACCGGCGCACTCGAAACGGCGATTCAGCGGGCTACCCTGTAGTGAAGAAAGCCCTGTATCCAGAAAGCCAAATTCGGCGCCGGCCTTCTCAGTTTCCAACGCCCAGACAGGCGATGAATGTCGTCGACCCCGTCGCGGGCAAGTTGCCCTCAGGGTCCGAGAACTTGAGTAGGCGGGGATCGTCCACACACGCCTCCACCAGCTCCGGATTGCCGAGACCGCGGGCGGGGTCGATATAACACCAGCCAATGGATTCGGAATTTTCATTGTTCAAACAATCCGCGTAGCCATCAGAAGAGTCCGATCCGCCTGCGGGCAAGATCTCGCACAGGCAGTACTCCGCGCAAGGGGCCGTGTCGGGTCCACCAATCCCCTTCTGCTTCATCTCATCACGAAGCGCCACCTCCAACAGATCTGGTACCAGGGCTCGCGCTTGGGCAGAATCACACGCGCAGTGTGTCTTCGGAACCGTGGCCCCCACCACACTACAAGCCACTTCGAGCCCCCTTCCCCGTTGGGCACCAGGGCAACGTCCTGAACCAGACAGCCACCTCCCAGCTGAACCGCCAAGCGCTCGACAATGGCATCGATCGCTGGATTGTAGCCGTAGTCCTGGCGCGTATCATCATCGATGTTCCTCGGGCAAATGGACGCAACGATTCCGCTTTCGCCCAACCCCTGCAGTACCGACAGGTGACGAGATCCGGGATAGGCCTTGGCCCGGGACTGCAACTGCAACTGCCGTCTGCCGCCTGGCACAAGGGATTTCGAGTCAGTTCCGAGTCTCGGCAATCGCAGCCCGTCGTGCTGCTGTCCAGACACAGTTGCGGAGTGGGCACCGGAAAGATGCAGGAATATTGTAAGGAATCCATCATCTCGTGCTCATGGCCCGAGATCGGAGCCGCCATGTACGCGGCAGCGGGTCCCGGCAAGCCACTTCGCGGGTCCCGGCTTTCACGCATGCGTGGGTTGTTCACGGGCCCGTCGACACCTCCCACCAATGCGCTCCACGGAATTTGATCCCCTCGCAGATACCGCAACTCCTCGTGCTCGCGATCTACTGCGATGTCTTGCCACCGTAGGCCAATGATGCCACCCAGAATGACCTGTTCTGGCGAACGCCCGACGCCGCCAAAAACAAACAGCGGGTTCGGGTGGATGTCTTCCGGGGGACAAGCGCCCAAGGATAGATCCGGATTGGAGGTGCACAATTGAGAATTCCTCAACGCGTTCACGTAGCGTTCAGGCGGATACATGAAATCATATCCGAAACAACCCTTCTGATCCCAGCAACGGAGGTTCAAAGGGTCGGTGTTGGAATCATGCCGCCCATCTGATTGACACACGGGATCCGCCTCGCAACCCGACAGCGGTACCATTTCACAGTTGTAACAACAGGCATCGTCAGGGTTTGCTTCACACACACAGTGGACCCTCGAAACATGTTTCCGTTGGTGTAACCCACCGGAATCCAGCCGACGCCTTCGGCTTGGAGCGAACAATCGTTTTCATCGCTCAACATCAACACCGACACCAAGGAATCTGGTCGAAGAAACCGCGCTCGCTGCGCCAACAGTTCTTCATCGATACCCACCCGGCGTTGCACTTTCTGAGCATCAATCTCGAGGGAGGCATAGAGCGCCTGATCTACTAAAAACCGGTACCACGCCTCTAGCGAGGCCTCATATCCACAACCGTTTTCACCGATCGCTTCCACCGTCCGGGTGAGAGCATCACGAAACGTGTTCCTATCAGTCGTGTCGGTTACGCTGAGAAATTCGGGCACGTCCACATCGCGCACCGTGGGGATCAAGTGGGCCATATCGGCTCCCCCGGCAGTCGAACAACGATCTCCCACTCCCCAGGCACCCAAGCTGGAACTGATGAAACCGATGTGGCTGTCGTGCACCGCGCGAAACTCACTCTCGCTGCCCGCGGGGCAACCGTCCCGTCCTGGCTCAGTTAGAGGGCCACCGCCGACCGGCACACACTTGGGGTTGACCAGTCGGTCCACGAGCTTCGGAATGGCTTCCAGCAATATGGCTTGTTTGTCCGCCATGGACCTCGAGTTGTCGATCATCAGCAACAAGTCGATCTTATCGACCCCGTTGCGCGAAAGTCGCTCAACAAAAACACTAGGTATGTGTCCCTAATTCCTGGCTAGAAAAACTGGATCATTTCTATCGGTTACGGCGATGGATTGCCAGCTGTGCAACCGAACGCTGGGGAGGAGCTGGCTCGCGGCAAGAAAAACGTCCGGGCGGAAGTCCATTGTGGAGACGAAGTCGAGCTCTTGGCCGGCGCTTTTAACCGAATGGTGTCGGATCTTGCGACGTCATACGATGAACTGGCACGGCTCAACCTGGGATTAGAGGACAAGGATGTCTCCGTTTCGGTCGATCGTCACCAAGGCTTGATTCACGTTGTCCAGCAGGGCGCGCAGAGCTCAGCTTCCGGCCGAAACGCGCGAAGACCTCGTCCCGGCGATGTTCACTGACGGCGTGAGCAGTCGCGACCATACGACCAACACTTCCGGACGGGGCGTCGGCATGAGCGCCATAAAAGCGGCTTGTCACGACATAGGGGGCGAGGTCGAAGTGCGCTCCGTTCCCGGCGCTGGCACCGTCGTTCGCTTCATCGTACAGTGGCCCCCCCGCACACCTCCACCAAAGGCGGAGCAGCCCGCAGCCTAGTGAGGCGGCTGAGACCGTCAGGCGACCAACTCACGGGAACGCGGCCGATTGTCCGCGAATGGCGCAGGGACACTGCGCAACAGTTCGATGGCGCAGGGGCCGATCACTTCGGCGCGCGCGATGGCTGCGAGAGACCAGCTCTGGGACGGACTGAGCACCCCGTGCCTCCGCAAATCGATGGCGAGCTCTTGCCCCGGGACGGACAACGCCGTGGCAGCCAACCGCGTATTCAGATGGCGCTGAAATTCGCGCCGGACGATATCGTGCGCCCGCTGTCCGTACTCAGTCAGCGCCCAAGCAACGAAGCGCCAGGCTAATTGCGAGTGGCGGTTTTCGTCGTCCGCGATTTCCGCCAGGGCGGCGCGAACGACGGGATCTTCAGCTCTCGCGCTGCCCTCGGCCGCGATCATGGCGGCCACCGTCTCGCCAATGCAGCCCTCTTCGATCGTGGTCACAAGCAAACTTTCCACATCCCAGCCGTTCATCGAATCGCTCATGTCCAGCGTATCCGGGCCTACCGGTTGTTCGCCGTAGGCGCTGGCCAGAGTGAACGCCATCCGCGCATGCCGCGCCTCGTCATGCATCGCTCGGTTGGATTGCTCGATGAGATCCTGGGGTGCTGCCACCTGCAAGAGCTGGAGGGTGAATCGCGCGAAGGCCGCGATGGACGCGTGCTCCATGAGCGCGATGCGAGTCCACTCCCTCGCCAATGCCGCTCGACTCACGGGACCGACGGAAAGCGACGGCGCGAGCTCAGCCGTCGCCCAATCCGAGCGGGCGACGGCTGCTGCCACCCGGGCTTCGCCAGACACCAGGAACGGCCTACCGATGCTAACACAGCCATCACAGCTCCGAGTTCCCCAATCGGAACAGAACCCGCCTCCGTCGCAATCTAAGTTGCCCCCACAGGCGTCCTGGTACGACTGACAACCATAGGCCCGATAACCACAGTTCTCAAAGGGATCCGCACTATGGAGCGTGCACAGCAAGTCGCCCTCACAGTCGGCGTCTGTCGTGCACGTCGCTGGGACACAACGGGACACCTCTGCGCCGCATTCACAGATCGATCCCTCCGCACAATCGGCGTCTGTCTGACACGCCTCCGAACAAATCGTGCCTCCGGACCATCTATCCCGCTCGCAGAAGGAGAGCTCGCTCGCGTTACAGCCTTCATGGGTCGCACAAGTGTCGACTGCCCCATCCGGCGCCGGCCCCGGCTGCGGCGGGGCGAAAGTGCAGGTGCGCTCAGCGTAGCGACGAACTAGTTCGCCTTCGCAAGTCTGAAATCCGAAGTCATCCACCGGCGGGTTCGCCAGGGGCACGCAGGGGAACGGGTTCGCTAGGTTCAGGTTGCCGCCGCTCCCGCCGCCGTCCTCCGGTACCGGGCCCCCCGGGCCGACACCGCCAGAAGCCGAGCCACCGAAACTTGTGCCGGCAGCGGCGACGCCGCCAGCGCCAGTACCAGCAGAAGCCGATCCTCCCGAAGCATCGGGACCCACCGCCGCGTCTGCCGCGACGCCACCTCCAGCTCCGGGAGTGTCCGCACCGACACCGTCAATTCCGGATTCCGACGTCACCACAGCTCCGCACGAAGGAACCAATCCGAGAGCCGCATACAACCCGAGTTGCCAACTGCGGGGAGATATTCTTAAAGCCATGCCCGGCTCAATAAGCAAAGCTTGGGCCAAGCTGACAGGGCGATATCCGACTCACATCCAGCTAGTTTGTGTGCCGCTGGCCCATCACCATGACATCCGAGTCACGGGCGCAACCGGCTCTGCGTGACTCTGCGAGCTACCACGCCCTCGGTTTCGCAAACCCAAGACCGGCCGCCGGACATTCTCCGCCGCCGCACCCCCTGGCTAAAATCGCCCTCTCGCTGAAACTCGGACGGGCGCTGATCCGTTAGGCTAGTGTCAACGAACTCCCGAGAGGAATGGCATCATGCGCTTTTTGGATATCTTGATTATTGGAGGGATAGCGATTGTCTACCTGAATGGCTGCGGCTCCCCTTCCGCGCCTGCCAAGTCCGGCTCGACGGGCGACACGGACACCGCATCCGTTGCGGAGTCCAGTGAAGCCTCGGTGACGGAGCTCTCCGTCGACGAAGCAGAGCTGTCTCAGAGCCAGTTTGTCGATGTCAACCGGGACCAACTCCGACAGCAGTACGGCGTCGTGCCTGGGGCCATTTTGGTCTCCTACAGTGACGTCTCAAATCTGCCGGATGCCAAAGAGACAGCCCTTGTATTTTACTGCGCTACCGAACGCTGCGGTGCCTCCCACCACGCGGCGTCCCTAGCGCTCGCAGACGGCTACACCGAGGTGAGCGTCATGCCAGCCGGTATCAAAGGGTGGGTCAAAGCCGGTAAGGCAACGGATAAATTGTAAGCGGCTCTAGCTCGAAGTCCACCGGACAACTACCTCGCCGAGGGCAGCCCGCTTGAAGCGATTTGGTCACGTAATCGTCCATCTCCGGCATCTGGCAGTCCATCAGCACAGCGTCGTACTCGCCGGATGCATGCATGTGCACGCCGAGCCGACCATTGTCGGGCACCTCGACGACAGCTCCTAGTTTTTCCAGCGCTCGAACGGCTACCTTCTGGTTGATCTTGTTGTCCGAAACAGCTAGCTCAATGCTGATCTCGAAGGATGAGCCACGACCGATGCCAGCGCTCCTCGCCTAAATGGTGCCCGCCATCAGCTCGGCCAGTTTTTGACTGACACTCAGCCCCATGCCGGTACCGCCGAATCGCCGGGTGGAGCCAGACACTGCCTGAGTGAAGTGCCCAAAGATCGCCTCGAGCCGCTCGAGTGCGATACCGACCCCGCTATCTTCCACATAAACGCTAAGACGGCATCGCTGACCGTCCATCAATTGGCAGGTCGCGCGCAGCCTGACGGAACCGTCTTCGGTGAACTTGACGGCGTTTCCGAGCACGTTGAGCAATAGCTGCCGGATTCGACCAGGATCGCCCAGCACCCACTGGGGCACATCATCCGCAATGCAGGTGAGTAGGGGCACGCTCATCCCGAGCACTCCGTTTATTGGGGTGCTGATCCCATCACTCATATTTGTCAGGAAGTCCGACTTGGATTGCGCCAGCTCCAACGCGCGGTCCCGGGACTTTTGCAACTCGGCATCGAGTCGCAGCACCCCGTTGCTCAGCAATTCCAGCTCGTCTTCTTGCAGTGCGCTTACTTGCTCCGTCAACAGCTCGATTCGGCGACACCGCAGGAGAACCTCGGTCTCCTCGAACGAACCGATACCGCGCATCTCCGCAACGTCGACCATCCGTTCCAGCTCAGTTTTGAGCTCGTGCTCGGCATCGTTGCCCGAGACCCAACTATCCTGATCTTTCCCACCCATCCGCGTTAAAGACAGCGATTATTGAGCCTACGTTAGCGGCCAATACCGGCGGTTCGGCGGAAATACACTGCCCCCACCAGTCGCGTGTCCGCGGGGCAGCGCTCCCTGAGACGAGCCACGGTCATGGTGCGCCCCTGAATCGCCATGTTAACGTCGTTAACATGCGAGAATCCGCTCGCCTTCCCCGCTGTGGGCTAGGATCCCGATGAAACCAGCGCTCTGACGCGCCGAACTGGACCGCCTGTGCCCCATTCACCAAAATTCATGATCGGTCAAATCGTGACCCACGAGAAATTCGGCTACCGAGGCGTGGTTGTGGACATCGATTTCAATTTCGGGCTGAGCGACGAGTGGTACGAGCAGGTGGCGCGGTCTCGGCCCCCCAAGGACAAACCTTGGTACCGTGTTCTGGTGCACAGCTCCGACCAGGAAACCTACGTCGCCGAGCGCCATCTTGCGTGCGCTGGGGGAGGGCTACCGATCGTTCATCCTCGCCTCGACGAGTTTTTCGACAAAAAAGTGGGCGACCACTACGTGCGCACTCGAGATCTCAACTGAAGCCGTGAACGCGTCGTCGCCCCATTCCGTTGAGCTAGCACGAACCCGCGCACCCGCCATTTGGCTCACCGCTCTCCTCTTGTTGGTCTACTTGCCGAGCTTCGGGGGTGGCTATCTGGCATACGACGACGATTGGTTGGTTCAAAACAACCGAATCCTTCACGAGTTTAGCCTCGCCCACTGCCAAGCGATATTCACACAGTTCGACGCCGCGACACGATTTGCACTGGGCGCGGAGTATCTGCCAATTCGAGACATCAGTCACCTGCTCGAATTTGGCCTGTTTGGAGACTCGCCTCGCCTGATGCGATTCAACAACGTTGTTCTTTACGTTATCACGGTATTGCTACTGCGAGCGGCTCTGGGGGCGGCTCTGAAAGATCGCTGGACCGTGGAGTTGACGATCCTGCTGTTCGCGCTGCATCCCGTGCACGTCGAATCGGTGGCGTGGATCGCTAGCCGCAAAGACGTACTGGCGGGTTGTTTCGTTGCCATGGCGTGGTTGAGCTACACCCGACGCGATCGCCTGATTTGGTTCACCCCCGGCCTACTTGCCTTGGCGCATTTCTCCAAAGCCATGACCGTCGTGGCGGGTGGCCTCCTGTTGATGCACGACCTGCTCGCCCGCCGTAGACCCCACTGGGGTGTGCTCGGAGTCAGTCTCGGAGTCGGCCTAGCGGCCTTCGCGGTTCACCATCACATCGGTGGTGTCGTGCACATGGTGGGCGAACCGCTCGGTGGCTCCCCTAGCGCCGCCTTCATCACCATGGGCGAAGTATGGGTCCGCTACTTCGGACAGCTCTTGTTCCCCTTCGATTTGTCCATCGTGTACGACGTGCAGCCACTCACCAGCTTCTCGGCCACCGCAGTGCTGGGTTGGCTTGTGTGCGGGGCGAGCCTGCTGGGCGCCACGGTAGCCTACTTCAAGTACCAGCAGTCGCTACCGCTCGCTGCCAGCGTCTTCTTTTGGCTGCCGTTGTTGCCGGTCAGCCAAGTGTTTTTCCCGCTGCAAAACACCATGGCGGATCGCTATCTGTACTTTACAGTCCTCGGACTCGGACTCGGCACGGCAGCGGTGCTGCGCTCCCTCGGTCGCGCGCGGCTCCTGGTCGCGGCGGCTATTTTGGTATCTCTCGGGGGGCTCACGGCGACTCGGGCCTCCCTGTTCTCCGACTCCCTCGCCCTATTCGTCGACGCCGCGCAAGCAGCCCCCGGTTCCCCCATCCCGCCCTATCAAATCGCCAAACAGATGGAGAATCGCGGTGACGAAGCCGCCGCCGTGAATGCCTACTCAGCGGCCATCAAACGCGCTCCGCAACAGTCCGAAATTGCGCGCCGATCAATGAACAACATGGCTCGGCTCTATGTTCGCGCCGGCGATCACGCTTCCGCACAATCGGTGCTCGCTCAGGCGGTTACCCTCTGGCCCCAAGATCCGAAAGTTGCCTTCAACTTGGCGGATGTCATGGCACGGCGCGGACAGTATCAAGCGTCCCGCGCATTTTACCGGTCGCTGCTCAATCGATTCCCGAACTACCCGAAAGGACGCGAGCAATTCGCCAAGCACTTCCCTACCCAGAGCATTGAGCCCTAGGCACGTGTCTGCACTGACGCCCCGGCCGTCTCAATGGGATGTCAGCTCGTCGTCTGGACGACTTCCCCGAATCCCGCCAGCAGCACGCGAGAGGGACCCCGGTTAGCTAGACTCAACGCGAGGCTCCCGATCGGCTTCCGGATCGGGGACCAGCATGAACAGGTGCTGGTAGGCAAACAGATTCGGACTCAGCTGCCCCAGGCCGTGATCGACTTTCTCGAGGGCATCGTGCAACACAGCGTTGTCGGTCACCTTCTCCCAGGGCACCGGCGTCACGGAGCAATCCCGCACCACTAGCTCGCATTCCGCGAATAACTGACGAGCGCTTCGATCGGTGAAGAAGCGCAAGTGACCTCGGTCCAAGATACCCTGATCGGCGTACTCGAAGCGCCCGGCGGCCAGTTGTGCGCGGATCGACCAATGGGCGACGTTCGGTAAGGACACCAAGATCCGACCACCAGGCTTCAAGTGATCACGCGCCTGCCGGAGCAGCAACGCCGAATCCGGCAAGTGTTCAAGAACATCGGCGAACAGGATAACGTCGAAGCGTTGGTCGGCTTCGAGCTTGAGCCCCGAGCTCAGGTCCGTTTGGATGAACTTTTCGAGCTGGGTCTGCGGGGGGCGGGCGTCCATCCCCGTGACTCTGTGGCCACGATCTTGCAACAGCGACGCTAATTCACCGCTGCCACAACCCGCGTCAAGGATGTCGTAGCGGGCAGAGCCTACCATGCTCAACAACTGCGCGTGGGATGACAGTAAGCTCTTCTTGATGCTGTAGCGCGGGCGAACCTCGTATTCGGCAGCCCGACGAATTCCGAAGCTATGTAACTTGAACTGCAAGACCGATTTTACCACGTCTTTGGCGTAACGAATGCCGTCTACGTGGCATATCTCATCGCCGTAGTAGGTGGGGATCGGTAACTCGACGATACGCATGCCAGCGGCCGACATCTGAATGATGATCTGCGTGTCAAAGTGAAAGTCTTTTGTGTTCAGCTCGAAGGGAACCCGGCTGAGAGCGGCGCAGGAGTAGACACGGTAACCCGAGTGAAATTCGCTCAATTTGGTGCCCAGTAGGCTATTCTCAAATGCGCTGAGGATGCGATTGCCGACATACTTGTAGCGAGGCATGCCTCCTTCCAAGGCCGCGCCCGCCGTCATCATGCGGGATCCGAACACTGCATCGGCCTCTCCGCTCAGGATGGGCGCCAACATTTTCGGCAATTCTTCAGGAGCGTATTGCCCGTCGCCGTGGATCAACGCGACCGCATCGTAACCCTTGTCGATGGCGTAGCGATAACCGAGCATTTGGTTTCCGCCGTATCCCTGGTTTCGTTCATTCCGAAATACGCTCAGCTTACTCTTACCGTGCAAAGCCTTGTAGCCCAGCCCGACCAAGTAGGTATCATCGGTACTTTCGTCGTCGAAGACGATCACCTCAGCTGTTTCCTCCCACACCGATTCTGGGATCCGATCGAGCACTTGACGGAGAGTGGAGGCTGCATTGTAGGCGACTATTAAAATCGCAATCCGCTTCGGCGCGCCCGGAGGGCGGAGACTTTCGCTCATCAGAACCGAGTATAGCAGCGCCCACCGTGCTCGGCGCAAGGGGCAAAGGAGTCTAGCCAGTCAGTGTATTGATCGACTCCAGGCTCCTCAGCCGCGCCCGTTGACGGTTGCTCAGACCGGGGCACCTGCCCGAACCGCTCCGGCCCATCCATCCTCTAGATACCCGCCGTCCGCGAAGGCATGCGACCGGCGATACCGCGGGCCCTCGCGATACCGCCGTCGCCCTCGATTCAGCAAGGCGGGGCCGCGCCTCTCTGCGCAAGATCGCGCGGGAGCGCTTGCGGCGTTGCAGCTCTCCCCAGAAAACCCGATATGCGATTTCATTTCCCCCATCTATTGTGGAGCTACCCAACAACAACTCGCTCGCGATCTCCGACACAACTGTGGAACTGTCCGACAGAAGGCGAGCCAATTTCACGTCGCACCCTCCGGCGGCGACGACGTGGTGGACTATTCTCCGCCGCTCGCCATTCTAAACAATGCTCCAAATCTTGGCGCCGGTCACGGCGGCCTGAGCGTGCTAAGGCGAGGCCGAGTGACAACACTCGGAACATCCACTCCTCCGCCCTTTCCCGCTAGGTCGATGCCCCTATGGGTGCTTGGATTCGCGATGATGGCGAATCTTGGTTGTACTGAAGACGACAATGATCCAAATGGAAGCTCCGAACTGACTCAAGAGGGGGGCTCGACCGACGCCGATTTTCTCGACGCCGGCAACGTCGAGGACAGCGGGCGGACGGTGATGGACGGAGGAATGAGCGACAGTCGCACGGTGGCCGATACATCGCTCGATACCGCTATAGAAGACTCAATCCACAGCGGGGGCATCCACGACGGCGCCATAGACAGCTGGGTGCCTGGCGGTGAAGACGGGGGCAAGCCCACCGTTGACTTCTTGTACGACTCGATCCCCTTTGATTACAGCCCCGTCGAACCCAGGTTGGAGAACGGCTGTTGGGAATTCCCAATCGGAGGCGTCACTACCATCGCTTCCACTGAGCCGGTGCTGCGTGATGAGATCGAGGTATTCGGCGCCATCATGTTATCCGGCGTGAGGTCGACGATCAACATCCGCGACGGCAGCTACACCATTCTTCTCACACGCGACGCTTTTGAGGATGAGATCAAGGTGCGCTTCGCAGACGGAACCGTGGCCCCCCAGACCACGGAAACGAGTCTTCCTAGCGCGTACAACGAAGGCGACTCGTTAGTGGTGATCGTGCAGATTCAACGAGTCGCTCACACTGCGAATGTATGGATGCTGCAGAATATCCCCAGTGCGGATCCTCCCAACGCGCAACAAAACCTCACCCCTCACGAGGGCACAGCTCTCACGATTTCCGGGCAAGCGTTTGCGCTCTGTCAAAACGGCTCCGATCCGATTTTTTAATTCTCAGCGAGATCGCCGCGCTGCGATTAGTGAACTGCGGCTCCCTATTCGTGGGCAAGAGCCGCTGACCTTACGCGGGCCCCGACGAGCGTATTCCGGGCTCCGCGAAGGGTCTGAAATCGTTCAGTGAACCGCCAAAGAGGAGCGCATCAGCCACGTCCGAGCGGCCACTTCAATGTAGTCATCTATCGGCCACCATTGTCTTATTGGCCGCATGGATTTTGTAGGGCGTCTACATACTTTCTCGTTATTGGCCTCCATGAGCACTGGAAATAGCTTAACTAGTTCAGCTATCTCCGCCGGACAGAGATGTCGGTCCTGTCCGCCAACTCCGATTAACCCGGGGTGATGTATTCGGCTGTTCGAACATGTGCCGTGGTCAGAGCGACTCCGATTCTCGACCAATAACGCCTCTGTTACTGCGATTGTATGGACGAACTGGAACAGGGACGCGACCGCGGGTTCGAAGCCATAGTCAAATGCGCCATTGCCCAGGGGTCCGAACTCGAATGCGACTCCGACGGCAGACCGAGTTATTCGAATTGTCAAGTCCAACACGACACGCACGACGCCTGTCTCGATCTCAGAGACTGCCTAACCGTTCCCCTCTGCGATAGCTATTGCCAGACAGCGGTCTCCTTCTGTTTCTTGGGAGAGCCGTCAGAGGGCGATTTTTGCTACTGCGAGTGCAGTCAGCACCCCAGGGCGTCGGTCGTCACGCTGAGCTCGTCCGTTACGCTGAGCTTGTCCGTTACAGGGTGCTGGCGAAGAAGTCCCAAACTAACTGGGTGGCGTCTTCATATTGAGTGCCCCCTGCGAAGAACCGAAACCCTTCGGCGCCCGCCCAGCCATGGCCCATGCCTTTGTCTTCAGCGGGATCTTTGAAGTAACAGAAGCGCGTCTCGCCGCCTTCGGCGCAGCCGTGAAACACCTCGCACACACCATTCATGAGCTGAACCTCATCGAATGAGGTAACGGAGCAGCCGTTATGTATCGCCCAGCGTGCGCGACTTTGAGTTGAGACACATTCGTAATCCACAACAGGATCGTCCGTGCCGTGGAGAATCATCACGGGCAAGCTCGACGGAATGCAATCGATGCCGGGCCCGCCCCCCGAATGAGGCGCAATGGCTCGCACCAATTCGGGACGGTGACAGCCGATAGTGCTGGAAAAAAATCCGCCCAATGAAAACCCAGTAACAAAAACCTTATCGCGGTCGAGTGCACGAAGGCTCTCGACGCTGTCCAACATCTGGGTAAAGAAACCCATCGAATCACCCGGATTCGGCGTGAGCAAGCGGGCGATGCCACAGACCTCCCGGCCGCCGACATCCTCGAAAGTGCGCGTCGGGAATATCACGACGAAGTTGTTCGCATCCGCCATCCGGTCGAACGCCGTGATAACCCGCATCGTCTCGCCGTCCATGGCAAATCCTGGGAAAGCGAACACCACGGGAACCGGATCGTCCATGGCGACGGTGCGAGGTTCGTACATCAAGAATGAACCCTCCTCCACTTCGTGCTCAGAGAGTCCATTACCGAGGATCGGTGGCGGCTGATCGGGGGGAGCCTCGACACCACCTCCGGCAGCACCACCTCCGCCGGTACCCCCACCGGCGTCAGCGGTACCACTGAGCGTCGGGGCGCTCCCCGCGACGGCGCACCCACCAAGGAGACAAGTGAATAGGCTGGTGCCAACTAAGAGTGCACCAACAAACACTGCGCTGAGCCTGCTCGTCATCGTCTTCGCCTCATTCCACAATCACCCAGCACCCCAGGGACACCAGACTTCCCAGCTCACTCCGACGCCGTCAACTCAACCGCGCAAGCTCATTGCCCGCCGCTATCGAACCGGCGCCGCCGACAGGCAACGCTCGATCGTATTCATCCCCCCCGAGCAGACAACCAGCAGCCAAACCACCTTCAATCTCAACGCTGTAATCGGCTCCGGCCATTGGATAGACGAGACCACTCCGGCAACAAAACCCTCCGCTTATCGAAGCTTTACGCCCGTAGCCACCCGTAAAAACACTAGCCCACCAGCGCCGCCAGCCTCGAACGGGAGACATCACCGAGCGCACGTCTTTGCTGTTCGCATGAAGGCGCACTGTTCTAATATTCCAATGTGGACAGCCGACTCCAGCCAGTTCTTGCACTCACACAGCGCTGGGCTCCGTCCATAGTTCTGTCACTGCTATTCGGCATCGGCGTGCTGTCCTGCCCGAGTTGTCTAGGCGCCGGTGACTGGGACTTCTTCACCGCCCAGGCAACGGCGGCTCACCACGCGGTATTTGACTACGGGCAGCTTCCGCTATGGAACCCTTATCACTGCGGTGGAGCGTCTCTCATCGATAGCTTTCAGGCCCGGGTGTTCGCCCCCAGCTTCGGTTTCACCATGCTGTTCGGCCCCTTCTTGGGAAACCGGATCTGGTGGATCGTGATCCTGGCGCTGGGCATAGAAGGTTCTCGACGCTTCGCCGCTTCAGTTGGAGCGGGACGCTGGGGAACTTGGCTCTGCGCCCTCACGGTCTGCTGCAACGGCAGCGTCGCCCTGCACGTGGCGGCCGGACACCTCGGGCTCGTGACGGTCGTATTGCTGCCGTGGGTGTTCCTCGGGATGAATCAATCGTTGACGCACGGAAATCGCGGTTGGGTCAGCGCAGCGCTCTGGTCCGCCGTCATCCTGCTTGAAGGGGGACTACAAGTATTCGTTCTTGGTTCGCTCTTAGTCGGAAGCTGGGTCGTCTACGAGAGCGTCCGAAGCCGCCAAGCACGTCCGCTACAGGTGGCAGCGGGCACCGTGTTGTTGGCGGTCGGGCTCAGTGCCATTCTGCTGCTCCCTGCCGGTTTACTGCTCGCCGGACTCAATCGAGGAGCTCTGCCCGCCGAAGCCATCCCCCCTTCTGCGCTGTTTGATATATTTTTGGCCCCCAACCAGAACAGCGGTGGACGAACACGATTTGCCGGCCAGATTTGGTGGTGGCACGAATACGGCACGTACTTGGGCCCTGTATTGCTGGCGGCTCTTGCCGCGGGTGCGGGCATCGCGAAACGGCAGGCCCTACCCTGGCTTGTTCTCGGCTTCCTATTCCTCTGGACAGGCCTGGGCGACACAGGCCTGGTCAATCCTTGGACGGCACTCCACCAGTTGCCGGTGTTTTCGAAGATCCGCGTCTGCTCGCGGATGTTCCTGTACATGACCATCTGCTGGGGGATCGCCGCCTCACTTGGTTTCGACAAGCTCGGGCGCTGGGCGCTGCCAACTCTGGTACTGATTGCCGGCAACCTACTGTGGCTGCAATTCCCGATCCTGAGCGGGGCTTTCACTCAGCAGGATGGCGCGCTCGGTGCCGCCAGCGACGTGCTCCGACAGCCCTTCACCCAACGAGCATACCTTGGTCACCGGGAATCCATGAGCCGCGAGCACCGGGCTAGCAGCACACTGGACGTCCTCGCCAATCGCGGCGACCTACATTGCTACGACCCTGCCGCTCCGCGATTGTTTGCGCGGCAGCTTTGGCCGCAAGCGGGTGAGGTGGCGGTGGCTGTACCTGACGGAGCTCCTGCAGCCAAGGCGCGCATCGTGCAATGGACCCCGTCGAGCGTAACTATCGAAGCTGTCGGTTTGGCGAGCCCCGGACTGCTCGTGTGGAACATGAATTATCACCCTAGCTGGCAAAGCCATGACGGTCGTCCCCTGGTGACCCCGATGGGCCTCATCGGAATGAACGTGACGCCGGATGCCCCCCGGCTCACCTTCGAATTTCGCCCCGTGGCGCTGGTGTTCGGTGCGCTGATCAGCTTGCTCTCGCTGCTGATCGCGATGCGCTTGCTGCGGCCCGCAACCGTTCCGAAGGACTGAATCTGCGCTCAATATCCCGCCGCGCGCGAGCCACCGGGGGTCTCCAATGCGGGCGTTGGCGACTCAAACCCGGAATGGTTTGGCGACGCCCCCCTGGCAGGAACATCTTTATACATTAGCCGCAGCAGGGCCGGCGCGAACACCAGATCAGCGACCAAGGCCACAACAATAGCCGCCGTCATCATCACACCAAACACTCGGAAGGTGCCTAGATCCCCTACGAGGTAGGTACCAAAGCCCAAGAAAAGAATGGTGCTCGTGGATACCAAGGCACGCCCGGCATGATTCATCGCCGCATCGATAGCATCATCGACACTCCCATGCAGGCCGTAGTGAACGTGAAACTGATGCATGAAGTGTATCGTATCGTCGACTGCCACCCCCAGGATCAACGACGAAAGCAATATGCTCGCGGCATCCAAGGGGATGTCCACCAGATACATCACTCCCAGCACGGCGATGGCGGGGGTCAAATTGGGCACCATGGCGACGAGCCCCAACTTAAGATCTCGATACAGAGCGACCATGATGACGGTGATCAAGCAAAAGGCCAACACGACGCTCCGGGAAAGGTCGCGAATCAACGCCCCGGCAATTTTTGTGTTCGTGGACACGTTTCCCGTCACATGTACGGTTGCGTACGGCCCGAGGAATTCCGTTGCCCCAGCGTTGATGTGGTCCAAGAAACGTTCGTACAGGGTGGAATCAAACCAACGAACGCGCAATGTCATCACTGTACGCTGTCCGTCCACCGTCATCAGCCGCTTCAGCTGCCCGGGTCCGGAGCCTTCAAATAGCGTGAACAAATCGCTGGCGGCGCGCTGGCTATCGGGCAATCGGTAGTGGGCAATATCGCCGCCGTGCAGCGCGCGGTTGCTCTCACGAATCACGTCCAACACCGACGTGACGTTGGTCACAAATTTCGTATCGATCTCTTCGTCTTCGTAGGCCAATGCGTGCTGCTCAAGACGCTCCAGCGCCACCAGCGTGCCGCGATCCCACAATGAGCTACCGGGAAGCGCCTGAACCACGAGCTCCAGATTCGCCGCTCCGCCCACGTGTTCGTCAATGGTGCGAAACGCGACTCGCAACGCAGAGTCTTCGGGGAACCATCGCAACGGGTCGTGCGCTACCCGAGCGCGACTGGCGCAGAAACTCATCGTCAGCGTAAAGACTGCAGCGAAGGCCGCGACTCGCCAAGCCGGACGATTACCCAGCGTCGGAGTGGGCCGGGACAGTCCCGCTCCCCACGCCAGTAATCGGTCCAACCAGTCGCGGCTTCGTTTGTCCTCCGCCGAGACGCCCAACAGGCTTTTAGTATTATAGCTCAGTAGCGCTGGCATCACCGTGAAGCTGAGCACCAGCGCAACGAAGACCCCCAACGCCCCGAAGAGTCCGCAATAGCGAATGGGCGGAGTCTCGGCGACAAGAAAGCTCATCAGCCCCGCCGCTGTCGTCAGTGTTGTAAATAGGATGGGCAAACCCGTAGTGGCCACGGCGCCACATATAGCTTTGTCGTTGGCAACCCCCTGCCGGCGAAGCCCCCGGTACACACTGATGATGTGCACGGTGTCTCCAATGCCCACAATCTGTATGAAGCACAATACGATCTGGACTTCCGCCGTCAGTTTGATGCCGACCACGGTCATCGCTCCCAGCGTCCAGACAACGGACATGGCCACCACCACCAAGGGGCCCATAAATCCAATCGGGTGCCGAAAGAATAACCACAGCAGCAGAATCAATGCCAGGCCCGAGGCAGCTGATATTTTTGCCTGCTCAGCCTTGAGCGCATCCGCCAAGGCTGCCGTCACGGTGGGCCAACCCGCAAGATAGAGCCGAAAGCCTTCGCCCGACTGCTCCTCGGCAACTTTTCGGAGCACGGCAGAGAGCTGTCTCGAGTCGACTTCATTGAGCGGCTGGCTCCGAAGAATGACGACAGAGTGCCCGGCCCCCGCCCCTATCACTTGTCCCACCAAGCTCCGATCGCTCAGCACGTCCTTCTTGAGAGTTTCCAACCCGCCGCCGGACCACTCATCCAGTCGGCCCCCAACATGCAGCGCCCCCTCTCGCATCGTAGTGTGTCGAACGTTGATTAAACTGGTGATCTCATCGAAAAAGCCGCCTCCGGTTTCCCCCCAAGACTCACCGGAGGCGTGGTCCTCGAATTCCTCGAATTCATCACTCGATGCTGCTGCCTGGGTGACTCGACCCGACACCGCCTCCGAGTAATCTTCCGGAGGGCCCGTCGTCTCAAAATCGAAGGCGTCAAGGCTCTCATGCAGGGTTCTCAGACGATGAAGATAGCTGTCCGTGAACACCTCTCCTTCGACCACCATCAGGAACAACTGGTCGTCGCCAAAACTCTCCCTCAACGCGCGCAGCGCCGCCATCTCTTTGCCATCTGACGGCATATAGAGATCGGTACTGTTATTGATTCGGAGATCCCTAGCGGCGCGGTGCCCCAAGTAGCCCGTAAGAAGAAGGGTTAGGACCAACACCAAGACCCGAAACCGCAGGACCAGGCGCGCCCCACGATGAAATACGTTTGACTCAGAAATCGACATGACGGAGATGACTGCCGTAGCAACGCCCCCGGTCAGAAACTAGAGTTCCATCAGCATAAAACTGCCATAATCGGCAGCGCGAATTCGGAGATCCCCGATCGCTACCGCGCCGAATTGCTCTAGTCACGGCTTCGCGATACCGTCTGGCCCCGATGTTCGAAGGAGAATGTATTGCCATTACTGGAGGCGCGGGTTTCATCGGCAGTCATGTCGTTGAACGCTTGCTCTCTACCGCAGCCGCGGAGATTCGCGTCATCGACAACGGTGTCTGCAGCGACCGCTCCAATCTGGCATCCGTTGCGGGGGACCCGCGACTCCGCATCATTGATGCGGACGTGCGCGATGCCCAAGCTCTCAGCGTGTTAGCCGGCTGCAACCGGCTACTGCACCTAGCTGCTACCAAACACAACGCCTCTTCGGACCCTGCCCGACTTGTGGAGACAAATATCAACGGGACCTACCAGGTTCTCGCCGCCGCGATCGCCGGCGGAGTCCAACACGTCGTCGCAGCGTCCTCCCTATACGTCTACGGGACCGATCTGCCAGGCCCCTACTTGGAAGAATCCCCCCTGCTCGCCCGCAGCTTGTACGGCGCAACCAAGATCGCCGGCGAACACCTATTGCGCTCCATGACGTCCACGGCGGGCATCACGGGCACCTCCTTGCGTTACTTCTTCGTGTACGGGCCGCGGCTGTACCAACACAACTATGCTAACTCGCTGGTGCCACGGACGATCCGTCGGCTGCTCAAAGGGCAGCCCCCTGTCGTATTCGGCGATGGTCAGCAAGTCTTCGACTACCTCTACGTCGGGGACGCGGCAGACGCGACAGTGCAAGCTCTCGCTCGCCCCATCCCGAGCGGCGTCGTGAACATCGGCTCGGGCGTTGGTGTGTCCGTCCTCGACGTTGTCGCGGAACTCTCTCGCTGTCTCGAAAAATCTTGCACACCCGAGTTCGAGGCCGCGGACGAAACCGCAGGAACGGTACGCGTCGGGCGGGTGCAGCGCCAACACGACATCTTGGGCACGCGTTCTACCGTCAGTTTGGCAGAGGGACTTCAGCGTTCTGTCGAGTGGTGCCAGTGGCGTCAGAAAGCCGACACAACAGCCGAACCGACTTTTTGAAAATCGACAGGCAACTTCGACACAACGGCCATGTGTTTGCCGGTTGCCGTGAGTTCAACGCTTTCGATGAAGTGGACTCTGATCTTCAGATCGTCGCCAAGATACTTCCGAATCAGACTCAGCGCCTCGTCCAGCGCCCCCGAAGAGAAACGCCCCGCCTTGACTATCTTCAGCTGGATCTCCCCTGGCGTGTCCTGCACCACGACAAATCGCCGGATCGCATAGTCAAACTCTTTAAGGGCATGAGCAAAGAAGGTCCCGGGCACATATCGGGCGTCCGTACCCGCGATCATCGATTGCACTCGGCCCTGGATGCTCCCAATACGAGGGGCTCCGCGGCCGCAGGCACAGGGAGAAGCGTCGAGAGCGGTGGCCAGATCGCCGATGCGATAGCGAATGAATGGCATGCCAAAGTTGTTGAGATCTGTGATCACGACCTCTCCGGTTTCTCCGGGGCGAGCCGGCCGATCTCCGACGAGGATCTCCACGATATAGGATTCAGCAACCGTATGAAGCCCCGCATGGGTTTCACACTCATAAGCGATGCCGCTGAACTCGCGACTGCCGTATTTGTCGTAGACCCGGCAAGCAAATCGATCTTCGATAATGCGTCGACTCGCCGCCGGCAATGTTTGTGCACTCGACATCACAGCGCCAGGACTCACGGCGAGGGTGCCGCCGGTGCGCTCCAGGTAACGCGCTAGAAAATCTAGCGCTTCGGCATAGCCGTCAATGAGCACCGGCTCCGCGTCCTCCATAGTTCGCACCATATCCGCCACCCCGCCCTCGGAGAATTCGTACATAGGCACGAAGGTGCGATTCGACGCGATGGCATCGAGCCGTTGCTTAAGCGCTTGGCTTCGGTTCAGCCCAATAGCTTGATGCCAGAGGCGAACACAGGGATCTCCGAAGCGGTAGCCGGTCCATTCTTGCGCGCGGAGTGTCGCAGCCCATCGAAACTCCAGCTGGCGGCGATCGGCGAAACACACCAACGGCTCGCCGGTGGAGCCGGATGTCACGATGCGTTGCATCTCGGCCTTGCCTACATTCTCGGCAGTGATTCCGAGGTGAAGGTTGGCACGCACTTCGTTCTTGGACAAATACGGCAGCTTGTATAAATCGGCTTGGGTCCGAATGTCTTCGGGTCCCAGCTTCGCCATCTGCATCCGACGTCGGTAGTAGGGCACGTTGCGATATGCGTGCCGGATCAAGCGCCGTAGCTTCTCGTCCTGGAGATCGCGCAGTTGAGAGCCTGCCAGCCACTGAGTACGGTTGAGCAACTCGTATCGATGCTCGACCCCTCGGGTAATCATCCAGTGGGTCTGCTCAAAACTCGCCATGTAAGCGCGCCATCGCGCCGGGTGGGCGAGTGGCGAAGGCGCGCGCCTCTCCGTCAGTGCCGACTGTTTCCGCAAGAACTGCTCACTTAGATCCCCTGGGCTGTTGCGAAATTTGTATTCGACGCTCGCCCTGGCCACGTCAACCAAGCTCTTCGCAGAAGCCGATACGGTCGAGCCCTCCAGAAACGAGAGCCCCTGACGCCGCGGCTCGAAGATGGTCTCGGCCTCCTGGTAGCTGTAACCCTTGGAGTGCGCCGCCACCATGATAAAGCTCTGCCAGTAGTGGTAGTCGTGGCTGTAGGTGAGCAAGTCTGCAAACACCTCGCGACTGCAACAAACAAACCCGCTCTTGTTGTCTCGCAGGGACATCCCGAACGTAGCATTCAACAAGCTGTTGAACGTCCGGCTCAAGTGATACCGGGGCCCCTTCTCCCGCCCCGCGGAGCTTCTCCAGCCCTGAACGATGTCGACGCTCGAATCGAGCAATTTTCGATATAGGCGCAATACGTCTTCGGGTTGGTATTGGAGATCCGCATCGATGCTCACGACCACCTGACCCCGAGACGCAGACAGCGCCGTTTGCCATGCCGTCGCGATGCCCTGGTTCTTCGTGTGGAAGCCGCCCAAAACCAAATCAGGAGAGGCTGCCATCAGGCTTCGAATGACGGAGGCGGTGTTGTCGGAGGATCCGTCGTCCACCAGCACCACCTCCGCTGGAACGCCCAAAGCTTCGAGAGCGTTGAGGGCGCGACTCGTAAATTCCGGCAAATTCTGCGCCTCGTTGAAACAAGGCACCAGCAGGGACAGCTGTACGCTGGGGGCCGGGTCAGTCATAGGCAAAGGCGGCGGGTCGCCCGCGGCGGGTCGCCCGCGGAGACTGCCTCGGATTGAGGTCTCTAGTCGAGGGCGGAATCGCCGCCAGCCATGGCTGAAGCGCGGCTCCCCATTTCCCGCCGGAATGTGTTCAGTATTTTGTCTACACGGCGTCTGAACAGCGCCACGGGCGAGGCGGATAAGGATGCTGCTGTCGCCAGTTCGAACCCATCTCGAGATCAGTCTGCCATTCAGCGGACCAGGCTACGGGCCCGGCCATCAGCTCAAAGAGAAGACGGCAATGCGCGGGCGAGACGGCAATGCGCGGGGCGTGCTCGATGTTAGCGCCTAGCAGCCTGTGCAACTACAGGTCGTTCTATCGCATTGGAGCAGTGGCTGGGACTCCCCCGCGCAACTCGCCGCGCAGTTCGTCGCCGCGCATTGCAGCGCGGTGTCTTCACAGGAATCGCTCGACGCATCACATTCTACATTGCAGCTCAGCGCTCCGTTGCAGTTGACTGTCATGAGCCGACACGCCTGGGCTCCGGCGCACAGTACCGTGCAATCTTGTCCGGGCGCGCAAACCACATCGGCGTCCCTGCAAGCTTGCTCGCCGGCGCAATGGATCCAGCAAGGTCGACCCGCAGGGCAGACGAAGATGGGCTCATCGGCCTTGCCCGTCATGTGACAGCCGTCGAGTTCGCAGTTGCATCGGTCCGGACACTCTAGCGTGACTGGCGCTGCGTCGGGACAGATCGGTTCCACATTGTCCGTACCTCCGTCAGATGTCGTACCTCCGTTGGATGTCGTGCCGGCGGTCGATGTCGTCCCACCAGTTGATGTCGTCCCACCAGTTGATGTCGTCCCACCAGTTGATGTCGTCCCACCAGTCGATGAGGTTCCGCCTGTGGACGATGTTCCCGCGGTAGCCGTGTCGTGGCCGCCTTGTCCGAAGGGGGGTCGCCCCCCGCTCCCCGCCCCGCCATTGCCAGAGTTGGAAGCGCCACCTGCGCCACCAGAAGTACCAGTGACGCCAACCCCAGCGTCCGATTCAGCCAGACTGAAGTCTGCTCCCCCGCAGGCGGCTAGCGCGGCGCAAATTCCGAAGGTGGCAGTAAGACGATAGGCGGCAAAATAAGACACCCATGGATTGTATCACAAAGCTACATAGCTGCTTGGCGAAACCGCCGCCAGCCGGCCGCTCTCAGGTCCCAGCGCCGCTTCAGTCTGGGGCTATTCCGACTCCGCGAATGGAACGCCCGCGTCGCCAACTAAGAAACTGGGGCGCACGTGAAGTTCACCCTGTTCGTTCATGACGGCGACGGCCCGGGCGAGGGCGTCCACCAAGTGCGCTCCACTGAGAGTATCCGGCCCGCGCTCGGCAATACTTTCAGCGAGTTGAAACATCTCCGAATTCTCATCGGTAATGTCGCCCACGGCCAGGTCAACTCCGATGTCGGAGATTCGAACCGAGGTGGCAGGGGTAGCGTGATCCGGAACATGAGCGTGTTCCGCGGAAACCCCGCGTTCGTGATGTCCTTTGGCATGAGCCGTGTGGGCCTGCTCCGCGGCTTGGGGTAGTAGTAAATGAGCATCGGCAGACTGATCAAAGTTGTGCCCCTGGGCCGTTTCCCTCGACGGCTCATACGCCCTTCCCCCCCCCTAGAAGGAGCCATTGTATGCCTCTGCACATACGAACCAATACGTCCTCGCACTGGGCGCAAAAGAATGCCGAAAAGAGTCACGCGAAGCTGCAAAAGAGCTTCAACCGACTCTCCAGCGGTCTTCGAATCGACAGTGCAGCAGACGACGCGGCCGGCTTGGCTATCAGCGAAAACATGACCTCGCAGATCCGCACAAAATCAAGTCCTTGCCCAGGCAGGGCTCCCCCTTCAAGCCCAAGCCAACGCGCTACCGCAACTCGCCTACTCACTTGCTGAGCGGGCAACGGCCTCCCGCCAGGCTCGGGGGCGACGCCGCTCGGCGCGTTCACGGCCACCCTGCCCACCGAACTCCGAACCACCACCTACGTCTCTTTCGCGTTCTCTTACATCCCGCGATGCTTCACGGCGCAGCCGGTTCCATCCTCGATCCCACGCACCAGTCGCGGCCCACCGGCCGACAGCCGTGCACGGCGCGGCGCTCCGCCAGCCCCCGCCCTCCAGCCAGGTGGAAACTGGCGGCGCGCCGCGCCGTGCAATAGCATCAACCGATGCACTTGCCGAACGTAGGGGACGTCAACCCGCGCCGACTCCGTTGGGGAAATTGGCTCACCCAGCTGGTCGTTACACGCAAATGCAATTTGGCCTGCGGCTACTGCAACGAATACGACAAGACGTCCAAGCCCATTCCCATCGACACGCTCAAGCGAGTGGTCACTCATCTACACGGGCTCGGAACATTCTCGCTGGATTTAACCGGCGGAGAAACGCTCCTCCACCCGCAACTGTTCGATCTGCTGGATCACGCAAAGAAGGTGGGCATCCCCCGTCGACGCATGATCACGAACGGTTTCTTGCTGACCGAGGCGATGATTCACGAGCTCAACCGACTGGAGCTCTACAACATGCAGATCTCCGTCGACGGCGTGCACCGCAACGAGGAAACCGAGAAGGTTCTCGACAATGTTCACAAGCGCCTCGATCTACTGCACCGATTCGCCAAGTTCCGCGTGACCATCGGGGTGGTGATCGGCTCGACGAACTTCGACGAAGCCGATGAGATCGTCGCCTTCGCTCGAGACCGCGACTTTCATGTCAATCTCAACCTGCTGCACGACGAAAACGGTCAGCTGCGCCTACCGAAAGAAGCTCTGCACAAGTACCGTGAGCTCGTCACCACCATTCACGGCAAACACTACAACCTAGACGGCGACTACCGTTGGCGAATGGTCAACGATATCGACGCCGATTTTCGCTGTCGGGCTGGCGCGCGGTATTTGTACGTCGACGAATTTCAGCAAGTCGTATGGTGCTCCCAAACTCGTTTTGACGGGCCCAAAAAACCACTATTCGACTACACTTGGGACGACATGAAGGCGGCCTTCTACACAGACAAGCCTTGTTCGAATGGTTGCACGGTCGGATGCGCTCGACAGGTGAGTCGCGTCGATGAATGGCGACCCATTGGAAAACAGGCCATGCGTTTGCCCTCCCCCATTGCGAGCGAAGTGTTGACGCAGCTTCGTCGACGGCTACCCTAGTGTTTAACGCCATCACAGTGTCCACCAGTCCGGTGTCCACCACCAGTCCGGCAAGAGGGCATCTGTGGGGCGCATAGGCGATCTTCGCAAGCAGGCTCAGCGCCGAACTGGCAACGTTTACGACACGCTGTTCACCCGCCCCGTATCCATCTACTTTACCATCGTATTCCGCGCACTCGGCGTGTCCGCGAACGCGGTGAGTGTGCTTCGTATCCCTGTGTCTATGGTTGCGTGCTGGTTTCTCGCATTTGGGCTCACGGCATCCGAGTTGATGATAGGCGCCGGCCTAATCCACCTGCAATCGGTCCTCGATTCCGTCGACGGTGAGCTCGCCCGACTAGATAAGAACTTTTCACTCAAAGGATTATTCTTAGAAGATCTAAGCGCCTATCTCCTGATCAACGGGTTTTGGCTCGCCATCGGTGTGTACCTGGCTCGGACTACGGGCTCTAGCTGGCCGCTTTCGATGGCGGTCGCACTGGTCGCGTTCTTTCGAAACGTCATGCCCGTCGCGCGAAGAGCCATCCTCAAGAGCATCGAAACCCGACGACCGGTGGCTCCTAGAACTGAAGCGAGCGGTCGCGCTGGAGGTGGCGGCACGCTTTTCAAAATCCTAAAGCTCGCGGAGCACCTGCTGCACTACACCTACACTTGGATAGTGCTCAGCACTCTCGTCGTCATCGAGGGTCTCGGCTACTGGCGAGAATATCACCTGGTCCAGCATGTCTTTACCGTGCTCATCGTGCTGCACGCGGCGCGCGAAGGCGGCATTTTCGCGCTGCACCTTTTTACGGACAAGATCGATCGGGATCTGATGGCAGTGTACGACCGCGCAGCTCAGGTCCCCACCGCCCCCGTAGACGCGTTTGTTCTATCCGGCGACAAACACGAGTAAGCCCATCGGGAGCCCCATGCGTGCCCCCGCCCCGCCCCGCCCCCCGACGCCACTGCCGGCACGACTGCAAACAAAGCGCGTCCCATCCGCGGCGATGGCGGCTTTCTCTGGTCCAACGCTCCCGAGCCCCATGCCGAGCGCCGTCGTGCCATGCTCAAGAAGTACCCAGAGATTCAAGAACTCTACGGACCTTGCCCGCGCACTAAGTTCCGCTGCGCCTTGTTGGTGACGCTCCAGCTCGGACTCTGCTTTTCCTTAGGAGACGCCCCTTGGTGGTTGTTGATAGCGGTTGCCTATCTACTTGGGGGCGTCATCAATCAATCACTGCTGCTCGCGGTCCACGAACTGAGCCACAATCTGGCGTTCAAGAAACCGACCCACAATCGACTCTTTGGCATCTTCATCAATCTTCCCATCGGGGTACCGGTCAGCGCGGCATTTCGCGAATACCACCTATTGCATCACCCCATCAGGGCATCGATGGCGTCGATGCCGACGTACCCACTCGCGTCGAAGCGCAGCTGTTGCGGGGACGGCTGAGCAAGCTCTTGTGGCTGCTGTTTCAGGGACTTGCCTACGCGCTGCGGCCGCTGTTGCTGATGCCCCTAGCTCCCAACCGGTGGATGGTGCTGAACTTCATTGTCCAGGCGGTCTTCGAGCTCGCCCTCTATCATTTCTGGGGAGCCCAGGCCCTAGCCTATCTCCCGATCAGTACGCTCATCGTCATGGGCTGGCACCCCATCGCCGGACATTACATAGCGGAGCACTATGTGTTCGCCGAGGGACAGGAAACCTATTCCTACTACGGCCCTCTGAATCGATTGACCTTCAACGTCGGCTATCACAACGAGCACCACGACTTTCCGTACATCGCCGACTCTCGATTGCCAGAGCTACGGCGCTTGGCACCTGAATTCTACGAGCCGCTCATGACGCATGCATCCTGGACGAAAGTCTTATGGGATTTTGTCATGCGCGCAGACGTGGATGGTACGAGCCGGGTCAAGCGTCGCCCGGCCTAGACGCACGATGAGCATCACCAGCTCACCTAGGAGCCTTCACAGAAATGCGATCTCTCCAGCGTCTTCGAGTTCGGACTCTTGCGTAGCGGCAGCGGGAGCGAGCCTCTGGAAAAATCCCACTTCGGCCTGGGCGCTCTCCTCGACCGGCAGGATGAGCTCACCACGGGAGCCCGCCCCCAACTGCGAGTGCAACTCGATGACCCCACCGACACCGTCGGTCACTTTTTTACTACGTCCATTCCGACGCCTCGCCCCGACAACTCCGTAACAGTTTACGCCGTGGAAAATCGCGGAGCGAACAACAGTTGGAGTCTCTCTTCTTTGCTGAGTCCGACGTCTTCGAGCACGACTCCGTTGGCGATTGCCTTTCGACTCCCACAAGTCTCCGAGCCCCCCCCCTCCCACTGCTTGAGATTCCGCACCAACCCGTCAACACGATCGATGTTGTCTACCTCGTCCAACATGTCCTCGGTAACGTGGGCCAACGATTGCAGCCCTGGGAACCCGACATTCCCATTGATCGTGTGAAATCCACGAAACAAGCGATGAATGTCCTCCGGCTCCGTGCTCCCTCGATCAATGGCAGCAAGTAAATCATCCGCTTCGTCGAGCTTTTCTTCAAAGGGCGGCGCCGGCGCCCACGTCAACAAATAGGGCTACCTCGATGGCGCCATCGCGGTACATTGATTGAAGACAAGCACCAATCGCCGCGGCACTTGGATCGAACACCTCCAGCTCGCCCACAGGGTGCCAGTTCTCCTCGGTCATCTCATAGCAGAGAGACACAAGTTCCCCCGCCACATCGAGGTCGACAACGGGGTGCCGGATTGGTCCGCCTCCGCTCGTGGAAACGTTGCTCATCACCGCAGCAGATCTACGCCCACCGCTGGAAGCAGCAGCAGAGCCCTTCCGATACGTTCCGCATTCCAGGGCACACCCTGGCTTGCGACAGAATGCTGCTATCGGGCCACACATGTCGGCGCAATATCCGTGTCGAACGTGGGATCCGTGTCGAACGTGGGATCCGTGCCGGATCTGGGCGTCCCACAACACCCCCTGAGTCCGAATGGCACAGTCCCTGCTCTACATGTAGTCGAACCCAGAACAACTACTCCCTGCACTAGAGGAATCGACTCATGAAGTTTCGTTTGGCATCACCCCCCCGGAGGCTCCGCATGTTCTTGCTCGAGAAGCGCATCGAACTCCAGACCATCGATGTAAAGACGGCGCCGTACTTTTCGTGGCCCCGCCAACGGTATTTGCTCAAGTACTTGCGCAAATAAGGAAGATACGCCGACAGGGAAACTCCGAACATCGTCCTGCTCGATCTGAACATGCCCCGCATGAACGGACACGAATTCTTGGGGCACGTAAAATCGGCCCCCTCATTCGATCGATCCCGGTCGTCGTTGTCTCCACCTCAAGCACCGACGACGACGTGGCACTGAGCTACTCGCCGGGGGCCAACTCCTACCTCACCCAGCCATCTCAGATGGCTGGGTGAGGTAGGAGCATACTGAGGGCGATTCAGGACTTTTGGTTGAAGTCCGCGCGGGCTTCCCCTTCGGAGAGTCGCCGAGCCGATGTCAGCCGGAAAGGTCCTGATCGTAGACGATTCTGAAACCTCTACGTGGATCCTGCGCGAATAATTGGAGCCCGCGGGCTCCGCAATCGTCGAGGCGGGCAACCGCCGTCAGGGCATCGAGGCTCTGTCGGCTCGTGGCTTCTGCATGGTGCAGTGCGATCGACATATGCCCGTCATGAGTGGCACCGACAGGATCGCTAAAATTCGAAAAAACGCCGAATGGGCAGATTTGCCGATTTTCATCGTCTCAGCCGACAACTCGTCGATGCCCCGCCCTCGCGCCGAAGCCTCCGGAGCTACTGGGTGGTTTAAGAAGCCGGTGAGCCGCGACCGCTTGCTCGCGGCCATGGGCCGCGCCCTGAGTGGCACAGCCGCCTAGGTTGCCGCCATAGCTCGCTCGAGCACCGACGCTGACCCCACGCGACACGCTAGGACGGCGTCGCGCACAACCAGTCGCGCACCCCTTTGACGATGGGGATGTCAGCCTCCGCCCAGTCGAAGGCATGCAACTCCTCAGGGAGAGCCCAAGATATAGCCGCATGCTCCACTAAAGCGATTTGCCCCTGAACGATGCGAGCGCCGTACACGTCCAATTGAACTCGTCGACCACCGGAGAGCGCAGTACCACCACCCAGACGAGAGCCCACCTGAATATCCAGCGCCAGTTCCTCTCGAATCTCGCGAACGAGCGCCGCTTCAGGACTTTCCCCAGCTTCTATCTTGCCCCCGGGAAACTCCCACTTGAGCGGCAACAACATCCTCTCGCTACGCTGGGCGACCAGCACCTTCCCCTGCCGCGTAATCGCTGCCCCGACGACTCGAATCATCTGTCCCTCATAGCCCCTCAGCCTATCAGAAGTTCCCGGCTTACTCAGCCCTCCCGTGGAGCCACGGGCGCTCGCGTCCGAAGCTCAGCGTGCGAGTCGCGTCGGTGGCCTTACTACGCAGAAACAACTGATTGCGCTGGGTCGTTTTTTCGCTGGGCCCGTTTTGCGCTGGGGCCGAACCCCGGCTAGGGGTAGCGCAATGAGTTCTACCGCGATGATTTCTAGCTTAATCAGTTCTACGGCGACGCGTGGTGCCGCAATAAACAGAAACGCGGCCTTCCCCCTCGCCCTTAGCGCCGGCGCTCTCGTCTGCAGCGCCCTTGCCTGGACCCCGGCCGCCAGCCCTCCGACAGCCAAGACCGTCCGCGTCGTGCTGCCGACGGATCCACCCAAAGAGCCGGAACCAGAACTAGCCTCTCCAGTGCCTGTGGTCCGGGGTGAAGATTGGACCACCTTTCACAACAGTTCTTCACGCCAGGGAGTGTCTCGCGCACCGAGCATCCAGCACCCTGCTATCCGGTGGAAGGCCCGGGTCGGCATTCAGGGGTGGCTGAACTCGCCCGTGGTGCTCGGCGATCTGGTGCTCGTGCCATCCTCAGGCAGCCATCACAATACTCCAGATAAGCTGGACGGCCTGCATGCTCTCGATCTGGCTACGGGGAAGGCTCGTTGGTTCGCCCCAACCGATCTCGACGCAAACGGCGTGGCGACAACAAAAAGAACGGCCTTCGTCAGCTGTGACGACGGCAAGCTCTACGCATTCGGAATCAGCGATGGCAAACTGTTGTCGAAACAGTCAGGCCAAGGCGAAATGTTCTGTTACCCGCTAGTTGTGGGAGAGCAAGTCATCGTGGGCGACGCCGGCGGTTATCTTCGCTCCTTCAACGTGCACTCCGGCGCTCCGATCTGGAAACACGGGCTCGCAGGAGAAATCCGCGGAGGAGCGTCCGCAGACGACACTACCATCTACGTTAGCTCCACAGGAGGAACGGTCGCCGCCTTCGATTTTGACGGCAAGGAGCGCTGGAAACGAGTCGTCACCCGTCCCGCCTTTACGCCGTCGGACACGCCGAAGCCCATCGTAGCCTATCCCCCGCCGGTGATCACCGCCCGCGCCGTCATCGTGAGTTTTGCTAGAGACACCACCTACGATCATCCCGCGATCTTAGCCCTGAAAAAAACTAGCGGTCGCCTGCTGTGGCAAGCCGCAGGTCGCGACAACCACCACTGGGCAAACATCCGCAGCACTCCCGTGTTCACCGGCGGCAATCTCGTTTATGCCGAAGCCTACTCTGGCGACATCGTTGCCTTAAATTCGACGACCGGGAAACTGGCTGCACGCAAAACGGTAGGTTCCTGCCTGTTCCCCAATTGGGCATCCCCGGTAGCGGCCAGTGGCATCGCCTACGTCCCTCCGCATGGACGGCACTCTGCACGCCATGAAGGTCAAAGACATGAGCCCGCGATGGTCTCTGTATCTTGGCGACTCCCAGGCGGTCCGATCGGGAAGCCGTGATAGCGGAACCCGTTGTCGGTGGGAAGTGACCAGCGGACACTCGTTGTACTCTCCCCCCGCCATTGCCCGCGACGGGACCATCCTCCAGGGTTCGAGTGAAGGCTACCTGTACGCCATTGAAGAATCGGCCCCAATTGCTACGGAGTCTTCGTCGAATTAGCTCGCAGCCGCAGGTTCAGGCTAGGAATCGTTCCTAGGACGCAGTAGCCCCGTCTCGTACACACCAGGGCGGCGGCACGCTCGGCACACTCACAGGGGGGGGGCAAACGAACTGATAGCTCTGGCGTCGACCCACCGTGGCCCGTGGTCGGTCCTGCGATAAACTCAGGATACTGCGGCCGCTTTTTCTGCAGCGCGCGACTGTCGAACAACGCCCCAGTGGGGTGTGCTAGCGTTCAAGCCGTCGCGGGGGATACAGCAATCGGCGCCGCCGTGCGCATCGTGCAACTGGAGGCTCAGCGCCCTAGAGAAGGACGTCGCAGCCGGCAAGGAGAGTACTGGACAGTTACGCCCGCTCAACGGACAGGCCATCGCCGGCATCATGATTCTCCAGGACAGCCGATTCCAATACGCGAATGAAGGTTTCGCACAATTTGTTGGCGATGACGCCGACGCCGACGCATTGATAGCGTGGGACCCGGACCGGTTCATCACGCTGATCCACGAAGACGATCGGGTGTTCGTGGATCAGCAAGCCCAACGTAAACAGCACGGGGACCCCAACGCCATCACCACCTACGAAGCCCGTATGGTCGCGAAAGGCGGCTCGGTTGTCTAGTTTCAGAATCATTCACGAACGGTGACGCACAATGGTCGCCCAGCGAACCTCGCGTTTATGATCAACATCACCGAGAGCGGAAAGCTACAAGAAGCGCTGCTGCATAAAGAGAAGTTGGAGGGCATCGGCAAGCTCGCCGGCGGCATCGCCCACGACATCAACAACCTGCTAACGGTGGTGACCGGTACGGCGGATCTGCTCTGCCTCGAAACCGATGACAAAGCGCTACAGGAGCCACAGGAAGACATCCTCGAAGCCGCTGAACGCTGCGGCGACCTAGTCAAACAAGCCAAGCCCCCCCCGGTCCAACAAGCCACCTGGTTCCACGAGGCAGCCCGCCCCATGCGCCGGGGTCCGTCAGCGACCGAGCTGAGCCGTGCCCTCAAGTCCCCGCGGTGTACGACAGCGTGCTAGAAGTAGCCTCGTGAGTCGCTGTGTGGGGATCCCGAAAGCTAGCGAAGCGGTGCGCGCCGAGTGGTTGCATCGCGTGGCAGCGGAGTACCGTTCGGCCGCGCTCGCGCAACATCTCACCTTGTGGCTGACCCAGATCGCTGCCCCTCCGGAATTAGTCACGGACGGTTTGCGAATCGCCGCAGACGAAATGAAACACGCCGAGATGAGTTTTGATGTGTTCACGGCAGCCGGAGGCACGGCCATGCCCGACATCCACCGGGAGACCCTGGCCATCACGAGGAAGAGGCAACCGCTGGAGCACCAGATCCTGTTGAGTGGCGTAGAAATATTCTGTCTCGGCGAGACCATCGCAGTGCGCCTGTTTCGGCGTCTCCGCCAGCACTGCGATGTCGCTCCGGCGAAAAAGGCGCTCGACCGCATCCTCCGCGATGAAGTCCGCCACCGAGATTTCGGCTGGACGTTGCTGGAATGGATGCTGTCGACCCCAGGGGAGGCCGAGTACCGCAAGCAGTTAGACTCGAAGCTGCCAGCGATGTTGAAACGGCTGCGCCAGGGCTACGGGGGCATCGCGGGAGACGCGGCTAGCCAGTCGACCTCCCCCTTCCCCGCTGAGGACCGCCGCTGGGGTCTCATGCCTCACTCCGAATACGCCGACGCTGTCACTGAGACCTTTGCCCGAGACTACGGCCCGCGCTTCTCGGATCTCGATATAGACATTAGCTAAGCCGCCCAAGAGCCCTCAGCCGGGGCGCAGCCCTTGAGCTAACAGATAGCCGGCTAGCTAGATTCCGATCCCCTGTGCAAAGTGGAGTGCAGAACCTTCCAGGCACCGGCGCCACCGAGCACATTGTATGTCTGTCTCCAACTACGAATTCGCGAGCCATCCGCCCGGAGCATCTGCCATTCGAGCGTTGCGGCCGCACTATGCGTGCCCAGGGGCACGACATCGAAATGATGGATGTCCCAGCGAACGCAGCCTTCGGCTTCGTACTTGAGTCGTGCCTCCGAAAAGAACTGCACGGCTTCGGGCTGCGTCAGCAGAACTTGGACAGAACCGTCCAGCCGAACCGTCGAGCAGGGGTAAACGTACAGTCCGCAAAACGTTCCCATCTGCTCGTGAAATGTCTGAGCGTAGCGCTCAAAAAAACCATTCAATTGGGTTCGCAGATCAGCGGTAGGCGACGACATGACGCGCACCTTAGAGCAGATCCTAAAAGGTTAGACGACCATAAAATAGCCAGAGCGACGATCGAAAAACCCCGGGAGGAGCTGTGCCAGACCTCGCTATCCTGCGTCGCGCAAAGGGCAGCGGGTATTGGGCTCCGCTCTTAGCGCAACTGTTCCAGTATCCAGCGGGCGGCAATCGCCACCGTGGGCCATCCGTTCCTCGAATAATCTCCCAGGGCGCGGCGGGTTCGGACTACGCAACGGGGACCGCGTGTCTACGCCCCGCTCCGGCCATGGTGGCCGGGACTATCCCGAGTTCTGTGTAAACGCCTTCACCAAGTCCTTAGACGGGCAGCCGGTTTGACCACCCAGCAGCTTTAACTACTCAGCGGCGGGGGGCGCGGCTGGACTGTCCTTACGCCGCAACGGGACCAGCTTGTGAAAGCTCGGAGTTTCTCGCGTTCTCTTGGCGGATCGTATCGAAAATCCGATCGCAGCCATAACAAAAATGGTCTTTCAGCTCCGGCTCTTTCTCAACCGAATTCGGGCGGCTCACCATCCGTCTCGCTTGTCGAAACTGCAAGCTGTCCCAGACAGCCTTCACGCCAACGTCGAACACATTTCCCATCGTACGTCGCTCGCCATCGGTCGAGTACTGCTTGCCCAAGCGATAGCTACAGCACGGAATGACGTCGCCATCGTAGCGAATCACCATCGACGTATGCGGCCAGAAGCAACGGGGGAGCGCCATGGTGGCAGCGTGCAAGGCGATCTGCGATGCCGGCCGCCGCCACAGGCCCGCGAGCTCGCGGGGCCTACTGGCCACATTGAGGGGTCGGCCGCGCCCGTGCTGACGACGACCCCAGACAGGGCTGGTTGACAGTCTGCGATTCCTCAGGACACCAATATCCGGGAGCGATCAATGTGGGTAAACATCCGACTTTGCCCCCCCCATTTCGCTCTAGGCAAGGCTCTGGGGGCCGGCGGGAGTAGTTGTCGAACGATGCGCTTGGTATGCTTACGCCATCACTTCAGCCTCGCCTGTGTGGGGCAATACCGTAAGAGTCTAGCGTGAAAAAATTCGTTATCCAGCTCACCCGCGTGTCGATCCTTCTTGGCGTCAGCGGCTGCACCGCAATGTTCGGGGACGACTTCGACAATCTTCACGGATTGCCAACCTTTGCCGTCGATACCGGAGCACCCGGCGACTCGGGCGCGGGCGAAACCAGCGTCGTCCCCATCGACAGCACGACGCCAGACACGGGCACGGGGAACGGCGCGGGAAATTGTAACAATCTGCTCCAAGACGACGCGGAAACTGACATCGATTGTGGTGGCGGTACTTGCAACACCTGCGCGCTCGGCGATAGCTGCACTGACAACGGCGACTGCGCCAACGATAGCTGTCTCAGCGGCGTCTGCCAGCCAGTCACTTGCACAAACGGCGATCAAGATCCCGGCGAAACCGCCACCGATTGCGGCGGCGGCGATTGTCCGGGTTGTCCTGCCGGGGATAATTGTATCGGCGGCCGGGACTGCCTGAGCGATGTCTGCGAGGGAAATCAGTGTCAACAGCCCGCCTGCGACGACGGGGTAATGAACGGCAGCGAAATCGACATTGACTGCGGCGCAAGCTGCGGAGCTTGCGCGACCGGACAGAATTGCGGTACGGGCGAACACTGCTCCAGTGGGGTCTGTGAGGACAACCGATGCGTCGGCGGCGCATGCACGGACGGCGTCAGCAACGGCGCAGAGACTGATATTGATTGCGGTGGCGAGACCACCTGTAGCCGTTGCGATATCGGACAACAGTGCAACGATTCTTCCGGCAGCGACTGTCTCTCGGGAATATGCCAGGCGGACGCTGCTAGCGGTGAAATGGTCTGTGTGTCAGCGGGTTGCACCGATGGCGTGCTAGGCGGCGACGAGACCGACGGAGACTGCGGAGGCTCGTGTCCGAGCTGTGACGTAGGCCAGTCGTGCAGCGGAGGGGGCGATTGCCTCACACTCGCATGCGTCAACGGAGTCTGCGCGGCCGCCAGCTGCTCGGACAGCCTGCTGAACGGCAATGAGAGCGACCTCGACTGTGGCGGTGGCTTCCCCTGCGATCCCTGCGACACCAGCGGCATTTGCGGCTTTTCCGGAGACTGCGCGAGCCGCGTCTGCGACCTCTCGGTCTGCCAAGCGCCTAGTTGCGATGACTCCGCCTTGAACGGTACCGAAACCGGCGTCGATTGCGGTGGCGGTTGTGATGGCTGCACGGTGGGGCTGCCCTGCGAGGCCGCCGAAGACTGTGCGGTCGACCTAGTCTGTTTGGCCAGCGGAACCGGCTCGATTTGCGCCAGCGCGCTTTGCCAGAACAACGGTCTCAACCAAGGGGAAACGGACATCGATTGCGGCGGACCGAACTGCCCGGTATGCGAGCTGGGCGACGCCTGCGAGCAGGGCAGTGACTGCGTCAGCGACGTCTGTGCCGACAACCTCTGCGCTACCCCGACTTGCGAAGACGGCGTCACGAACCAGGATGAATCAGACACGGATTGTGGCGGAGCCACTTGCGATCCCTGCGATGACTTTGACGACTGCTTGGCCCCCGGCGATTGCCTGAGCGGCGTTTGCAGCCCCGGCCAGTACTGTTCGGCTCCTACCTGTGAAGACGGCGGCACGAGCACCCCGGACGGCGTGCTGAACGGCAATGAAACGGCCATCGACTGCGGCGGCGGCAGCCCGTGCCTTCCTTGTGTTGACGGCCTGGCCTGTAACAGCGGTAGCGATTGCGCCAGCGGCGTTTGCCCTGACGGTTTTTGCAGCACGCCAAACTGCAACGACAACAGCCAAAACCAAGATGAAACTGACGAAGATTGCGGCGGCGCCTGCGGCGCGACATGCGGTCTGGGTCAAGGTTGTGCGCTGGGTAGCGACTGCATCACCAGCGTCTGCTCCGGAAACACCTGCCAAAGCCTGAGCTGCACGGACGGCTTCAAAAACGGCACTGAATCCGACGTCGATTGCGGCGGGAGCTGCGGCGCGAACTGCGCAGCCGACAAGCTGTGCGACAGCAACGTCGATTGTGCCAGCCTCAGCTGCGTGTCCGCTGAAGCAAGCCTCTTCCGCTGCGCGGCTCCCACTTGCGAGGACGCCATCCAAAATCAGGGTGAAAGCGACGCCGACTGTGGCGGAACCAGCCCGTGTGCCCGCTGCGCTGCGACCTTCCGCTGTTGGGCCGACAGCGATTGTGAAAGCTCCGTATGCGACGAATCCGCCCAAGAGTGTCTCGCTCCAATCTGCGAACCTCGCGATTTCGTCCAGAACGGCGACGAAACCGACACCGATTGCGGCGGCGAGGGCTGCCCGACCTGTGCCGCTGGCCAGGGCTGTGCGCTCCCGACGGATTGCGACAGCTCCGTATGCAACGCCAGCCAAGTGTGTGAGGCGGCGGCATGCCCGGACGGCGTGCCCAACGGCTCGGAGACGGACACCGACTGCGGCGGACCCATCGTCGAGTGTGCAACGCGTTGCGCCGAAGGCAAGAGCTGCACCCAGGGTAGCGATTGCATTGAACTGGTATGCGGCGGGGACCAGCTTTGCGCCGCTCCCACCTGCAGCGATAGCCAAAGCAACGGGGACGAATCCGGCGTGGACTGCGGCGGCACCAGCAGCTGCGGCGACTGCGGCGCCGGACAGGGCTGCACCGACGACACTGACTGCGATTCGAGCCTGATTTGCCACCCGACCTCGAATACCTGCACGTCCGCGACCTGCAACGACACCCAGCAAAATGGCACCGAAACAGATGTCGACTGTGGCGGCAGCTGCCCCGCCGCTTGTGCGGACGACCTCAAATGTATTGAGGACAGCGACTGCGTCAGCGGCAGCTGCGTCACACTCGTCTGCACGGCTGCCAGCTGTAGCGACGGCAAGATCAATCAAGGGGAAGGCGGCGTCGACTGTGGCGGCCCCTGCGACCCATGCCCGGACGGCTCCAGCTGCAACAACACCGGTGACTGCGAGGCCGGCGCCAGTTGTTACAATCAACTCTGCTGCCGAGCCATATCTTGCGAGAGCGAGGGCTGGAGCTGCGACAGCATCTCCCCCGGCTGTGGGCTCGCAGATGAAAACTGCGGCAGCTGCAACGACAGCAACCTCTGCACGACGGAGAGCTGCAATCCCACCAGCCACACCTGCGACAGCGAGAACAACAGTCTCGTTTGCAACGACGGCGTGGCTTGCACCGACGATGTGTGCACCGGCGGGAGCTGCATCGGCTCCGACAACTGCCTGGTGGGGACCTGTATCGAATCCGTGGGCGTCTGCTCCACAGCACTGGATTTGTACGTCTCGTCAATAGACGAGTTTGGTGCGCTCGTCGCCGACACGTTCACGGAAAGTGAGATCGGCCTCTTCTCCTTCAACGAGGATCTAGACCCAGGCTCCAAGGTGGTGGCCGAGAGCCTGGCCTTCGCAGAGAGTAACTTCGGGAATGCCGAAAACATCAACGCCATCTCGGTTTTGGGCAGTGGCAATATCGTCTTGGGGGTCACCGGTGCTTCGAGCATCGGTGGCGTTAACTACGGCGACGGAGAGCTGATTCAGTGGGATCCGGCATCGGAAACTGCCAGCGTGTTCTTCGACGCAGAGAGCGTAATCGACTGCGCGGGACTCTTCTGCAATTCAGAATTCGACGCCCTGCACGTGTTCGCCGACGGCACCTTCGTATTTTCGACTCCCGACGACTTCGATGTCATCGCGGAACCCGTGACTCAGTCCTTCGGACCGGGAGATCTGGTGCTGTACGATCCGAACGACGAGAGCTTCACGTTGAAGATCCCCACTGACGATCTCGACGAAGCCAACATAGATGGTGTCACTGTCCACCCCTTGCGCCTCACCTGGCTGCTCAGTTTTACGTCCGATACTACGGTGGGCGGCGTCAGCGTGGCAGACGGAGACATCCTCGAACTGGGCTGGGGTCCGGCCGATAATACGGCGAACCATACGAACACCAAGCTCTTCTTCGAAGCGGCAGTGGACGCCGACGACGACGGGGGAGACATCAACGGCATCTCCATCGGAGTCGCCTGTGTTGAGGGGCAAGCCTGCGACGACTTCGTCGCCTGCACTACCGGGGACATCTGCACCAGCGGCGTCTGCGCCGGCACCCCCAATGACGGAGACTGCACTGCTGGCAACTCCTGCACTTCGGGATCTTGCGTCGCAGCCCTCGGCTGTCAATACGCGGCCACCAACGAGGGCGGCAGCTGCGACGACGGAATCGCCTGCACCACCGATACCTGCGAACTCGGCAGCTGCGTCGGTGTCAGTTCCTGTGGCGGCGGCCTGGACTGCCAGCCCGACACGGGCAGCTGCGCCAGCTGCGGCAACGGCGAGGTCTACTTTGGCAATAGTTGCTACTACTTCCGCAACAACGATGACAGCATCGGCGACTCAGAAGACTATTGCACTGCGCGAGACACCGGCTGGGACATCGTTCAGATCGAAAGCGATCTCGAAAGTGCTCATGTCTTGGGCATGATCAACGCGGTCACGTGGATCGGGGGCAGCGATGCCGCTCAAGAAGGGCGCTGGCTGATGCCAGATGGTACCCACTTCTGGGAGGGTGGCTCGACGGGCGTCGAGCAAACCTACGCCAATTGGCGCGTCGGCGAGCCCAGCGCAGCGCTCAATACCTATGATTGCAACGTCATGTATCCGGGAAACAATGGGGAGTGGGACAACGAGCGTTGTCTGTTCAACTTCTATCCCGTTGTCTGCGAAGGGCCCCCCATCACTCAGTGATGAAGCGCGGTAGCTACGGCGCCCCGAGCAAGCGAGGCGCCCGGGCGGCTAATCTAATCACGGCTAGCTCCCTGCCGGAGTGCTGGGCGGAGCGCTACCAACGACGAAACCCCAAATAAAAAAACACCGACAACTTCTCAGTCGCCGGTGTTTTTTTTGCTGTACGGCGCTGCGACTACTCGCTGTAGGGTACCGATTCAGCCGTGAAGTTTAGATAGAACCACCAGCCGAGACCGTGCACTGGGTGGTTATCCCGATCGCCAGCACACAAGTGAGTGCCCAACGGTGTACCACCGATAATCGGTGCGTCGTCAGGAAGCGTCGCAGAGGCTGCCACTGCCTCGGTGATGAAGCCAGCGACCACACCGTTGGTCATACCAGTGGCGGGAGCCCCCACCCACTCTGCAGCCATGGTCGTGTCTTCCATTACGATATTGATCCCTCCGAGACCGACCACGAGGGCCCCGATATCAGCCACTCCGCAGATGGTGGTCGCTGAGGCCGTCGGTGTATTGACCCCAGCCCCACCAGCGGTTGTCCCCGCGATGGGCGCGAAACACACGGCACCGCCACCCACGTTCTCAATGCTCGTCGCCGTCCGGAGAGCATCGCTTGGCATGGTGCAACTCGTACTAGCTGCGGGCTCCACACACTGAGGAGCCACGAGCTCAGCGTCCATAACATCCCCGATCGTCAACGTCGGAGCGGTCACCAATTGGACAAGGTTCGTATCGATGAAACCGTCTTCGTCGACATCGGTAGTCACGGATTCAGTCACCGCATCATTAACGGCTCCCGACACGTTGACCAGGCAACCGGTGGCAAAAATGGGTGGGTCAACAAGATCCAGGCTATTTACGCGGTACGCAACCTCCGTGCTACCGGAGCCTGTGCCGCCTGTGCCGCCTGTGCCGCCCGTGCCGCCCGTACCGACTGCCGCGTCGGTGGTAGCTCCCGAATCGTCGCCGGAACCACTGCTTGTAGTTCCGGAAGACTCGGCTTCACTGCACGCCGCCATCAGACCAACGGCAGAGATCGCCAACCAAGCCAGTTCAAGCCCACTCTGTCGTTTCGCGCCAATTATCCGCATATTCTAGCTCCTACGAGCGCTCTGCCCGCCATCTCAATATAAGGCCCACTTGGGCTCCCGAAGGGTAACGCATCCCGACAACCCGAGAAACCACCAAGTCAGCCGCCAGAGCCTGCCAGGTCCGCGAGAAACACGCTGGATATATGATTCCAGCTCCGTCGCAACACCAATGAGGAGTGGCTTCCGCACATCAGGTAGATCGGCTCCGCGTACCGGTTTGCGGCGCCGCGCGAAAGTCATTACCTGTCCCCTGTGGCCCCGCCCGAGACCCAAAATAGCACCCCGCCGAGCCGCGCCGCCAGCGAGACAGCGAACGCGCCGGGAAACCACGACGCCCGCTTCACCGTCTACCCTCACTTCAACGCGTCCCCCGCGCGCGACTTGGCGGGACACAAGCGGCGACTGCACCAGTATCCCCGCGAACTATTTCCGAGTGACGACCTACCGGACCGGCTGGCCCGCGCCCTAGCCGAAGCCAGGGTCGTGCACCTCAAGGAACTACTCGAATCCTTCGAGTTCTTCGCGCGAGTCCGAAAGCGCCTCCGCAGTCCGACCATGGTCGATCTCTGTGCGGGACACGGATTAAGCGGGATCCTGTTCGCTCTCTGCGAACGCGAGGTGCAACGGGTCATCCTCGTCGATCCCCATCAGCCGGAAACCTTCGACGCCATTCTCGCAGCTGTCGTCGCTATCGCGCCCTGGGTAGCACCGAAAATTGAGTACCGAATCCGCTCCCTGGACGACCCGGGCCCGATCCCCGACGGCGCGGGGACGCTGCTCGTGCACGCTTGCGGTGAACTCACCGACCAGGGACTGGAGCTCGCCATCGCCACCGGCGGACCGGTCGCCGCCATGCCGTGTTGCTACCGCAAGGCACAAGTCGGCACCCTCCGTGGTCTGAAACGTGCGCTGGGCCGCGAGCTAGCAGCGGACATCGCACGAAGCTACCGCCTCGACGATGCAGGATACCAGATCGATTGGGCAGCCATCCCGCGTGCCGTCACCCCCATGAACCGCATCCTCATCGGTTGGAACCGGAGCTAATTCGGGCTCACGCGTGACCGTGGCTGATTTCGATGCCAGCCGGCGGTCGGGGCACGCGGGATAGCTCGACGCTACCCGGCGTTTCCACCTCATCCGCCCCCAGTTCCGACGCGATGGCATTCCATACCTGGTCGGTGAGTTCCTCGACGCTCAACCCGGCGTAACTCTCGGCTGAGATGACGTCCAGAATCACCAATTCGATCGGGTGCCGACCTTGAAGCACGAAGCCGCGGTCGGGCAAGGCACGGTGGGTACCGCGAATCACGATGGGCTGAATCGGACTCCCCGTTTTCATCGCGAGATCGAAAGCCCCTTTCTTGAAGGGCCGAAGTTTCCCTGAAGAGGATCGTGTGCCCTCGGGAAACATCATGATCGAACTCCCCTCCTTCAGGGTGCGTTCTGACGACGCCAACATTTTCACGATGCTGTCGCGATCGCCCCGGCGCAACGGGATGTATCCGTTGAGGGTCATATTCCAACCGATGAAGGGAGCTCGAAAATTTTCGACTTTAGAAACCCATTTAAAGTGATTGAACAGCCGGAAGATCACCAGGATGTCCAAAAACGACAAGTGATTAGCCACCATCACCGACGGGGTATCCGCCAGCTTGTGTCGGTTCACAATTCTCACGGGCCAGGCCGGGTTGAACCACGTGTACAAGGATCCCCAGAAACAGGTGAACTGGTGCAGGGCGACTCGCCGACGATCGAAGGGTGAAGTCACCGCCCAGATGAGCAGCGCGACCGGAAACAGCAGCGCCGAACTCAAAGTCAATCCCGCCCAGAACAGCAGAGAGTGAATCATTCGAAACAGCGCGCCCATATCTCTCTGATAATCCAACCTTTGACCAGCTACAGCCAATTATTCGGCATTGGTGCTGATTCGCTACCTGTGGCCCCCAATGCCCATCACCCACTTCACGCTAACAACGGAAATACCGAAAGAAGCAGCTGCGAAAACTTATACGCGGTCCCGCGTATCGGTTTGGGGGCGGGGGGGGGGGGGGGGGGGGGGGGGGGGGGGGGGGGGGGGGGGGGGGGGGGGGGGGGGGGGG
>JABSRN010000022.1 GCA_013214025.1 Polyangiaceae bacterium | reverse complement strand
TGGTCACTTGTCGCAAAACGGCGAGCCTGGCTGGCTGACCCTAGGCCGAGGGTACGAGAAACTCGCGACTGGCGAAGCCTTCTACTTGGACATGCTCAAGCTCGAAACTTGTGATCAATCATGAGCCTTGGGTGTGGGGGGATTGGCTTCGCTCCTTCGTGCAACGTTGCTCGGCGGACCCTTTTTCCTGGGGTCCTCGGAGCTGACGCTCCTGCGGGTGTTACGACCGGGCCCCGAACCCCGGTCGTTCCGACAACAACCCGTGACTGCGTAAATACCGAACACACCCATAGCGCCGGCCCGACTATCAAGATAACCTTTCAGATCGATGAGCAAGGTGTTGGCGAAAGTCACCGGGGAGCTGGATCGTCCGAGGGGTACCGATGTGACTCATTCGCTGACCGTGCCTGCCGACTGGCTGCGTCAGGCGGCCACTATCGAGTTCGAACTTCCGCGAAATCTGAAGTGCTCGGCGTGTGACGGCGGTGGCTGCGATTCTTGTGGTCGTGCGGGAGCCGTATCGACGCGTGGCCGCAAAGACCCAGTCGAGAGAGTTCAAGTGACGTTGCCGGCGGGCAGCGATGGCGACGCCCCGAACTCTCGAAGAATTGTCGTACGCATTCCAGAGAGGGGCGCGCTGCCGGCTGACTCGGAGCTGCCCCGCGGACACCTGATGTTGTCCATCCGACCCGGCCAGGAAGCCGACGCCGGGGTTGCACTCACACAGGATCTCGAGAGCGACCAACCCATTCAATTCAACATCCCGAGGGGCTCCGATCAAGAGCCTGAAAATATACGGCTTTTGTTGATGGCGGCCGCAGCCTTACTGCTCGTCGTGATCTGGACGGCACTCAACTGGTAGATTGGGGGAACTCCTGCAGGTGCCGGGCACCCGGCCGACCGCGTGAGAGTTGACGATACCGGGTCCCGGACCGTAAAACGGCCCCTTCCCGGCTGCCGTCGAAGTATCCACGGATTGGCTTCCGAACGGCTCGCCCGCGCCCGACATCTCTCTCTTGGTCCGCCCGAGAACGGACCGACCACCGCCGAAAACCAAGGATTTTCTATGAACCCGCTCTTGATGGGTCTGATCATTGTCAGCTTGCACACTACCTTCGCGGTGAGTGCTGTTCGTCGCTGGGGCTTGCTCCTTGTGGGCGGTCCAACCCACGAGAACCGTTTCACCGGTCTTAGGGCTCGTATCTCCGAGATGGTTCGCATCGCGTTTCTGCAAAAGAAACTGCGCTACTACATCGTCGCGGGTCTCGCCCACCAAGTCATCTTCACTGGCTTTTGCGTGCTGACGATTCGCACGCTCATCCTCTGGGGTCGCGGTTTTTTCCCCGAGTGGAACTTGCTCGTGTTGGGTCCCGAGCCCTTCCTCGGGCTGCCCCTCGGCGACATCTACAACTTCGCCAAAGACATCTCCGCCCTGATGGTGTTGAGCGGTGTCAGCGTCTTCATCTACTTCCGAACTGTCGACAAACAACCGCGCATGGCCCAGAGCCTCGAAGGTCTGCTCATTGTCGTGATGATCGGCTCGATGATGCTTGCCGACATTTTCTACGACGGTGCCATCACGGTAATCGCCCACAACTACACCAACTGGTGTTCCATCGATAACGAGTGGTGCGGTGCCGCCAAAGAGCTCATCGCCCCGCTGGCCGTGGTGTCCGGTGACGTGGCTTGGCATGCCTACCCCGAGCCCGCAGGCAGTGCAGCCGCCGTGGGGTTACAAGGCCTCGGCCTTCAGGCCTTGGTGTTCATCGCCCACGCCGGCTTCTGGACACACTCCACGCTGGTGCTGGTGCTGCTGAACCTGCTCCCGCACTCGAAGCACTTTCACATCATCACGGCGATTCCGAACGTGTTCCTCAGCGACCAAACCCATCCTGGTCGCTTGCGTCCCATCGCCAAGGACACCGAGGCGTTGATGGAACTCGTCGAGAAGGCCTCTGAGGGCGAAGACATCTCGGACGCTCCTATCGGCTACGCCCGGATCGAGCACTTCACCTGGAAGGACGTTCTCGATTTTTACACCTGCACCGAGTGCGGGCGCTGCTCCGACAACTGCCCGGCTAACATCACCGGCAAGAAGCTCAGCCCCAAGCACTTGACCTTGGATCTGCGTGACCACCTCTACAGTCGTCAGACCGAGTTTCTCGCTCTCGACGGCGGCGTGCCGCGGTGGGACCCGGAAGCTGTCACCGACGAAGATGAGGACGAGTCCTCGGATGATTCCGAGTCCAGCGACGAGAAGAAGGGTTACCAGGGGCAGGACCTGCTTCCGGATGTCATTGACCCCGACGTCATCTGGGCCTGCACCAGCTGCCGTGCCTGCGAAGAGCAGTGCCCGGTCAACATCACCTACGTCGACAAAATCATCCAGATGCGTCGTAACCAGGTAGTCGTCCACGGTGAGTTCCCCGCCGAGCTCAACAAACCCTTCGAGGGCATGGAGACGAACGGCAACCCGTGGAACCTGAGCCGCATGGATCGCACCAACTGGGCCGAGGGTCTGGACATCCCGGTCTTCGCGAACAACCCCGAGGCGGAGGTGCTGTACTGGGTCGGTTGTGCCGCCAGTTACGACGACCGCGCCAAGAAGATCGCGCGCGCTACGGCTACCTTGCTCAAGCAGGCCGGCATCAACTTCGCGATCCTAGCGGACGAAGAGTCTTGCACGGGCGATCCGGCCCGCCGCGCCGGCAACGAGTACCTCTTCACGATGCTGGCGGAAGCTAACGCCGAGGTTCTCAATGGCTACAAAGAGCAGGGTGGCATCAAGAAAATCCTGACCACCTGCCCGCACTGTTTCAACACCCTCGCCAACGAGTACCCGGACTTCGGCGCTCAGTTCGAAGTGGTGCACCACACGGACTTCTTGCTCGGCCTCGTCGCCGAAAAGAAGCTGGTTCCCACCGAGCCGGTCAAGGGCAAGGTCACCTATCACGACAGTTGTTACCTCGGTCGCTACAACGACATCTACGACTCCCCCCGCGAGATCCTCAAGGCCATCCCCGGCGTCGAGCTGGTGGAGCCGGACAAGTGGTCCCGCAACAAGGGCCTCTGCTGCGGCGCTGGTGGCGCCCAGATGTTCATGGAAGAGCAGAACAAGGATCGCGTGAACATCAAGCGCACCAAACAGCTGCTCGACACGGGAGCGACTACCATCGCTAGCGCCTGCCCCTTCTGCATGACCATGCTCACCGATGGCATTAAGGCCGAGGAAAAAGAAGAATCCATCAAACAGATGGACGTTGTCGAGCTCCTGGCCTTGTCCTGCGGGACGGAGGCTGCGGCTTCCGCGGACGCACCGGCTAGCTGAGCGCTTCCTCCCTAGAACCGATGCTAAAAATCCGTAGCCCCAGCGCGACGCAAGCTAGGCCACGCTGGCACGGCTCCTCCCGGGGTTTTCCGATCGTGGTTCTGCCTAGTTCATGGTCGCAGATCCTTTTTAGGATCTGCTCTTAGACGAAATCTCGCCCCTCACACGGGTGGGTTTTTTTCTTTTGTCGATACGGCGTCAGCACGGACCTGCCGCCGGCGGGAATCATCCGACTGGGCTACTGGGTCGGTGAATCCGCGCCGTCGACGTTCGGGATAGGCGGCCGTCGGGCGACCAACTCGCGAGCCACGGTTTCGATGGTGGCCGAGATGTGTGTGCTTTTTAGTATGTATTTAAGGTCGGCCCGGTTGCACAGACTGACCAGCGGAACCGCGATGCACGCCGGGGAGCCGGGGTTGAGAATAATGCTCATGCGGATCCGCTCCCGGGTGAGCCATCGAAAGTTGCCGGCCACAGAGCGAATGGTGTCGGGCCGCGCTGGGCGAGCCGTTACCAATCGCATGATGTCTTCTTCGATGGTCTTCGGGTTGTTGAGCAACAGTTCCGTTACCATGGGGTGAGGGTCCCTCAAGAGGGCAGGGAAGGAACGTCGATTGGGAATGCGGGCGAGGCTTCGACGCTCCCCCAGAGTCAGTTCTCGGTCGCGACCGTAGTCGGGAACGGGCAAGTCCAAGTGCCCGAGCACGGGCTCGGTTTCGTTGGGGTCCCGCCGTACCAGCCGATCGAGGCTGAGCAGCTTCAGTTTCCGCGCCTGTTCCCGAAGCTCGTCGAGTATCTCGGGCTCGTCACTTCCGGCGATCAGCATTACAATGCTGATCGCCGCCTGTCGGGGGTTGGGCTCTCCGAGCTCGCTGCGCGCCATGACGCTATCCAGCAGCAGGGCGGCCTCCGAGCCGCTCAGTTGGCTCAGCTCGGAGCGCAGCCACGGCACTCGGAGCTTCGGATCCAGCATTCCTCGGAGAACTCGCACCAGTCGATCCGCATCCACGCCTTTATCGTACCTGGGATTCGGCGTTCTGCTAGCTCCCTGGTGCGGCCATCGCAATTGACAGGTCTTTGGTGCAACATTCCGCCGTTTCGCGATCGCTAGTCGCGCCGATTCCGCAGGGAGCCGTTCCTAGAGATCGGCGACAATCGCTTTCCAGAAGGAAGCGCTCAGTAGCCATCGTGTTGCGAGTTATTAGGAGCGGTTCTAAGCTCCCCGCCGTGTCAATCCAGCAGCTGGAACCCACCGTCGCTATGTGGCGATCTCATCTGGCGACGCCGTTGAGGCGGGCCGGCTTGTGCGTATTTGGGCTGGCATTTGTGGTGGCTGCCGAGACGGCTCGCTCCGGAACATGGGAGCGCCGTTCGATTGGCGTGGCCTTGTTTTTGGGTACTGTCGCGATCCTGATCGGCTGCTTTCGCGCGGGCCGGCGTGCCTTCGACGATCCCGGGCGCACCATTCGGGCTCTACTGGTCTCGGCGGATCCGAAACACGGCGCCAAGGCATTACGCGCCCTCCGACTCCTTGAGGAGTCGGCAACTAGTAGCGCGAGCGGATCCCCAGAGCTGGTGCGCCTGCACTGGGAACGGGTACTGAGCGCAGCGTCGGAGACCGCGGTTCGAGAGGTGGCAGTCGAGAGAGCGCGTCGGTGGACTTGGCTAGCTTGGGTCTGTGGCGGTGCGTCGGTATTGGCTGTGGGCATCGATCCATTCCGGATCGTAGAGGGCTGGGACGTGATGTTGGCTCGCCAGGGCGAGGCGCCTGTCCCCATGTTGTGGCTCGACTCGGTACGCCTCAGTGCGCGACCGCCTAGCTACTTGAGGCGAGCGTCGCGGCCGGTGTCCAGTCAGTCAGTAGCGCTATTGCCGGTGGGCACTGTCATCACGTTTCGGGGCTTTGCAGTCCACGACCGTCGGGATTTATTCGTCACTGACGGTAAGCAAAGTGTGCCCTTGGTGAGCGACGGTTCCGGAGGCATGGTCGCCCACTGGACGGTCATGTCGGACGCCGAGCTACGGGTATCGGCGCGATTTGGCGATGTCATGATCCCCGGCGCCGAGCCCGTCGCTGTGGTCGCCATCGAGGATCAGGCACCGAACGTCGAGCTAGAGGGAGCGCCCACTCGGCTGCGGCTGGCTGAGGTCACCGAATTGAACCTGGTGTGGCGCGCGACCGATGATCACGGCCTCAGGCAAGTGGATCTTGTCATGAGATCCGGTGGGCGACAGGAGCGGCGGGTGCTGGAACGGCTCGGCGGAGAGACTCAAATTGAGTCTGGGGGCCATGTATTGTTTTCGCGAGACGCCTTTCTGGAGAGCGCCTACCTGCCCGTGTTCATTACCATCGAAGCCCGCGACAACGACCCCATTGGTGGCGCCAATTGGGGGGCCAGCCCGGCTATCGTCATGTCGCCTCCCGCCGTTGGTGAACCCGAGGCCTTACGACTGAAGGCCTTGCGCAAGGCGCGCGGTCAATTGTTGGTGCTGTTGAACGATCTGTTAAGGGCGCCCCCGCTGGGTAGCGAGCCCGGTGCCGCTGAAGCGCGGGCTCGTGGCATTGCCGAAAGCCTCGTGTTGACGACGACGGCGATCAAAAAAACTCTTGAGGCGGAGTACTTGGGGCTGAGTGTCTCGGGGATGCTGCAAGCCTACGTCGAAGGGCAGCTGGACCAACTGGAAGGCGTAACGAATGACTTGTACAGGCAGTACTTGGAAGATGGGGTGCTGGCTCTCGACACCGCCGTGCAGTCCTTGGGGCGGCGGGATGCGGCGCTGGTGAGTGGTAGGCTGGCTCTCATCGCGGAAGAGGCGGAGGGGGCGGCGCATCGAATTCGCAGTGCGGAGCGAGTGGATGCCGTGTTGCCCAGTCTCGACGCCGCCTTGTTCGCTCTGAAGGAGGGCGGGGCCCAGCTCAGAATATTGGGCGCTCTCGGGCGTGACATCGGGTCTGTGTTGACGGCGGATTTGGGTAGGATTCGTCGGAGCCGTGATGTGTCTGATTTTTTGCATGTAGAGTTGGCGGCTCGACATTTGGCCGAACGGTTGAAGCGAGCCAAAGCCTCTTTCGGAGCTAAGGGCCAAGGCGGCGGAGTGGAATCCGGCGGCGGCGGCGGCGGCGAGGCGGGCTCAGGACGGTCGCCGTCCGAGGGCCCCGCTACAGATTCGGATCAGAAATTCGACAAGCTGGCAGGTGCGTTGCGGAAGCTGGCTCAATCCCATCAACAAGCCATCGAGCGAGCCACTTCCGAGCTGGCCCGTGCCATGGAGGCGGCTGTTGACTCCACGCTCAATCAGGAAGCCAAGAAGCGAGCGGAGGCGATCCGGCGGGCTGTGGAGCCTTTGCCCTTGCCGGGTCCTCAACCCGGGACGGCTGCGGGGGCCGCGGCTCAGGCTAGAGAACACGGTCGGGCGATGGCCCACGCCCTGGAAAAACAAAAATTTGCAGAAGCCGAAGAGAGTGGGCTACGCGCTCTGTCGATGCTGGATTCAGCAGGAAAATTGGGTATGCCGCAGGCGGTGGTGGATCTTGCTCGACAGGAGATCCGGGAGCAACTCGTGTGGGCTCGCCAAGCGAAGGCGCGTCTAGAGGGCGCGGCAGAAGAGCAGGCGAAGGCGGGTCTGGGAGCGATTGGCGATCTAGAGAGCGAGCTGGCGCAGTTGGCGGCGCAGTTGGCGACCGAGCACAATGGCACGGCCCCCCTGTCCAAGGACATGAAGCAGCGGATCGGCGAAGCGGGCAAACTCATGAACGAAGCCGTGGGCGCCTTTGCTGAGGGCGCCGGTCGTTTGGGGATCCAAAGGCAACGAGCGGCCCAGCGTCTGTTGGAGAGTGCCGATCCAAAAAACAAAACGAAAGGGGACTCGCAGAAGAGTCCCAAGCACGGCGATACGCCCGGTGACAGCGATCTGATGGGTCCAGGTGGCGATGCGCCGGAGCAAGAGCGCAAGCGTTTGGCCGAGGAGTTTCGCCGCCGCGTGATGAAGGGCCTCTCACGAGAGCAGAGTGACCAACTGAGTCCCGCCGTGAAGCGTTATGCAGAGGGATTGCTCCGATGAGTTGGCGACGGGCATGCCTTCCCTTGGCGATGATCATGGCAGCTATCACAGCTGGAATTGGCTCGGGTGACGCGCGCGCCTTCGAGTTGCCCTTCGGTGCCAAGAAGGTCGGCCAGCGCATTTCGGACGCGATCACCGAACTGGATGTGGTGGGGGCTCGACGCCTTTTCGCGGAGAACCCGGGGGTGGCACAGCGCATGCCCTTTCAGCGGGCTCGACTCGCGATATACGTTGGTGATTGCGATAGCGCTGAGGCGATCTTGTCGACCTTGGACGCCAGCCGTGACGTGAACCGCATGTCTCGACTGGCTACCCAGTGCGCGGGGGCAGTCGCCGGGTCGCACATCGTTGAAGACAAGAAGAACGGCATTTGGATTCGCTTTCAGGATGCGCGCGATGAGGTGTTGATGCCGTATCTCGTGCCCGTGATCGCGGCGACCCGGATCTCCTTGGAGCGAGATCTGGGCGTGGTCCTACCGAGGCCGCTGCGCATCGATTTGGTGCGGGACTTGTTTTCCTTGGCTGCCGTCAGCGGCCTTCCGGTGGAGGCGGCGGAAACTACGGGGACCGTGGCGGTGGCTCGTTGGGGACGGGTGACGATGATAACCCCGCGGGCGACGCCGAACGGCTATCCGTGGGAGGACACCTTGGCCCATGAGATGACTCACCTGGCACTGTCTCGCGGTACTCGCGATCACGCGCCGCTCTGGTTGCAGGAGGGCATTGCCAAGCGCCAGGAACAGCGCTGGCGCGAGGCGCGGCCCTTCGACGGAGGGGATGCAGCGGACCGCGTCGCTTGGAATGCGTTGCAGTCGGGTACCTCAGTTGGGGTCGACAGCCTCGGCCCGTCGATTGCGATGCTCGATAGCGCGGACGCGGCGGGGATCGCCTTCGCGGAGGTGAAGAGCTTCATCGCCTATTGGATTGAGCGGAACGGCCCTGCTGCGCTGCAGTTGTTTTTCGCTGATCTGCGAGGTCTCGGCCGGGACGAGGTGAACCGAGCGCTGCGCAGCACCAGTGGTTACGGCCTCAGTCAATGGATCCTCCGTTGGCAGCTCTGGTTGGAAAAAAAGTACGACACCCAGCCATCCGCGGATCCGGAGTTACTGGTTGCCGCGGTGACTCGACCGCCAGGGCTGATCGGTCGAACTCCACGCCAACGTTATCGGCTCGGCGAGCTGATGTATCGTGAGGGCCACTTCTTGTCCGCAGTGGACGAGTACGCGTTGACGGCGGAGGATCCGACCGGTCTGCGATATCGTGCGGCCCAGGCCCAGGCGGCGACGGGGATCCGCGGCGACGAGCTGCTCGCCACCCTCGGGCCTCAGGACGCGCTGTCGGGCCTGCATGGGGGGTGGTTCGGACTCTACGGGCGCGGTCTGTTCGAGCGAGGAGAGCCGAGTCAGGGTGCCCGGGCGTGGGATCTGGCGCGCTCGACCCACCCCTACGGTGATGACGTGGCGTGTCTCGGCTACGACAGGCAGGCGCCGGCTCCGTCCCATTGGGGACCGTCGCTGAATGACTGGCGCCCTCTGTGCGCCGCGGCGCGGCAAATCCCCCGCTGAATTCAGCGTCGTTCCGGTCGCGATCGGTCGGAAGAGGACGCCAGCGCCGTCGCGGCGCCGCGACCGGGAGGCAGCCACTGGGCCCGAGCGCGCGGCCCGGGGGCCC
>JABSRN010000021.1 GCA_013214025.1 Polyangiaceae bacterium | reverse complement strand
CTGACCACGTCGGCTCGGAACTCAGGCGTGAACGCTCGCTTGGGCCGTCGTTGTTTTCTCTTCTTGTTTTTTGATGCCATTGGACACTCCTCGCGCACTATCGCGCATTGTTGGGTGTCCACAAAGCGGGGGGAATCTCAGAGTCACGGACCGGCCCGCAGTGGGCGTCGCAGTGTGTATGCGAACGGCATCAGGCCGTCAGGCGGCTCGCCTCCCCTCCAGAGGAGTGGCTCTAAGCGGCGAGTCGCATACGGTCTAAGATTGCGTCCAACGACGCGGGCGCCAGATCGACAAAGCGGAATCCGATGTGCACACCGTCGACTCGCACGACCTCGGCGATGCTGTGGATCTCTCGCCCACCTCCCACATCGACGACCAGCTCCACCTGGGACCCATCGCGGAGAGGGGCCCCAATACATCGATCTGAATGCCACCGACGGACAGCTCCTCGGAGCTGCGCTGCGTAATCTTCGTTTCCGTCCTCGTCCAGCAACCTCGCAGGCGCCACCAGCGGAATCCGCGGATAACTGCGTCGTTCACTCGGCGGCATACTGGACAGACGGGAGTTCATAGGAACTCCATGGCGGCAACATGCGTTCCGTCAATTTGGCTGTACCTTTCTGGGCATTTCCTGAGCTAGCCGAGACTAACTACGAAATATTTTCCGAAAGCTGCAACAGCAGTCCATGTCTCGCCCCCCGGACGCGTGTCGACTTTGCCCGATGTTTGGCTGCCCCATGGGTCCCCTTTAGCCTGGCCACTCCGGTTCGACCGAACCGATTACGAACGGTCGACCCAACCGGCGAGGAGGGGCGGCGCTCACTCCCCGGCCCTGCGCCGCCTGGGCCCTGCGCCGACCTGAGCCTGCGCCGACCTGACGCGTTCCCCCTCAGTCTTTCAGCTCGGCCAACAACTCTGCCGGCCCTTCGAGGGTCTTATCCGTCTGAATAGACCGTTCCAAATACGTGATGGCCTTGGGCTTGTCGTCCATACGCTGGTGAACAATGCCCAAACGGAAGAACACCTCGGCCTTCGTGATGGGGCTCTTCGCGTCCAGCTTCTGAAGTAGCAAGGCGCGGAGCATTTGCTGCGCCCTCTTCAGCTCGCCAAGTTCCAGCGCGACCTCGCCCAGTTCTTTCAGGGCGCTGACGTTGCCGGGCTCGATGCGGAAAGCCTTGTCCAGCTCCTCCAGCGCGCGATCCAATGCGCCGTCCGCCTTATACGCAGCGGCCAAACGACGATGAATACCGCCCAGTTCCTTGGAGCGTTTGCCGCCGTAGGATTCGACGATCTTGACCAACACTTCGACCGCCGAGGCGCCACGGCCCGAGGCACTGTAGGCATCACACAGTTCAAGCAAGATCCCGCGGTCGTCCGGCTTGAGGGCACTGGCCTTCTCCAGAAGTTCGGCAGCCGAGCCCTTGTCATCTCGTTTCTCTGAGTGAATGGCCGCAGCCTCACGGAAGAGTTTCACCTTGTCGTCGTCGGATTCTGCCACATTAGCGTCATCGACAATCAACCCAGATAGTTCCACCCAAGCTTCGCTCTTTTCATAGAGTCCACGCAGACGCTTCAGGGTCTCTTCGTGACGATTGTCTACTTCTAGAACGCGGCTCAGCGTGGTGCAGGCTTGCTCGTCTTGGCCGAGCGCCTCGTAGGTAGTGGCGAGTGTGCCGGCGAGCTCAATCTTTTCTTCGCCCTCGCTGAGCTCCAGCAAGCCGGCCAACGCCGTTGCCGCCTCCGGGTGGTTGCCCTCGTCGTGGTTCAGTCGCGCGAGAGCCGTCAGCGCGCCGCGATGCCCGCTGTCCGCCACCAAAACGGCACCGTAGGTCTCAATCGCTCGGGGGCGATCCTTGAGCCGGGAGTCGTAAATGTCTGCCAAGCGAACGTGAGCGTCCAGCGCAGCTGCCGCATCACCGCTAGCCTCGGAGGACTCGATCTGAGTCGTGATCAGCTGCGCTAGATCTTCGTCGCGCCCTGCCTTTTCGTAGAGCGTGCCTAGCTCGGTTCCGGCGACGCTGTGCCCGGGCTCGTCTTCCAAGACGCCCCGGAGCAGCTCGATAGCGGCATCCACGTCGTCGAAGCGCTCTTGGCGCAGCGACGAGAGTTCAATGCGCAGTTCGGAACGCCCATCGGGCCCGTCCGCGAGCTCCACGAGCCGCTCCAACAATCCCGCCAGCTTGCTCCAATTTTCAGTTTTGCCATGAATCTCGCGGAGCGCCGCTGATGCCGCACTGTCCGACGGCTCATCCGTGAACAATTGCTCATACAGTTCGACCGCCCGATCCCCTTGATCCACCTTGTTGTTTGCGAGATCCGCCGCACGATGGCGAAGAGCCGAGAGGCCCTCAGGCTCCAGCGTCAGCTGCTTCTCAAGAAGCGCTAGCGTTTCGGCAAAGTCGCCCGCCTGCTCCCGCAATGTCGTGAGTTCCTGGAGCGCCCAGACGTCCACCGCGTTGTGCTCGATCATTTCTCGAAGCACCGACTCGGACAGAGCCGCATCCTCCCGGCCAGCCGCCAAGGCCACAGCCTCGCGATAGAGAACATCGCGTTCCTCGTCGCCTAGGGCAATCTTCGCACGGCGACGGAGCGTTCCCACTAGTTGGACTTCGCGTCCCGGCTGACGCTGAAGACCTTCTAGCTTCGACAAGACTTCATCCCGATTGGGGTCAAAGTCGAGTGCCTTCGCCAGCGCGTCCTCTGCCTTTTCCGAATCCGAAGCGCGTTCGATGTACCACTCTGCAACGCGCAGAGAGAGCTCGACACCGACGTCGGGAACCAAGTCATCCCGAGAGCCAACGGCCTCCAACAAAGCTCCCGCCAATTGTCCCCACTCGCCAGTGATGCCTGCGACGCGTTCTAGTTCTTCCGTCAGCGCGGCGTCGGTCGGGTCGTCCAACCACCCCTGCTGCAAGACACGCTGGGCGGCGACCGGATCGCCGACATCTTCTTCGAGCACACGGCCCAAATTCCGACGCATATCGATGCGCTCGCCGGGGCTATCCGCAAAGCCGACGCGTTTCTCGTAGAGCTCGGCCAATTTCTCGTTGTTGCCACCGCTGCGATAGACCTCTTCCAAGATCTCCGCCGCCTCTTCGAATAGGTCCTGCTCACTCGTCAGACCTTCGAGAGCGAGTGTCGCCGCTTCGTGCCCCGGAACGCGTTCCAGGGCCTGCCGTAGGGAGGCCAGCGCGCGAGCGGGATCTTCAAACTTATCGATCTGAATGACCGCCATGCGGTGATAGAGCGAGGCATGGTCGTCGTCGGTTTCCACTAGCGCGGCCAGGCGTTCCAACACTTCGTTGAGCGCCTCGAACTGGTCCAAGGCTTGGTAGAGCCGCTCCAAAGGCTCAAGTAGCTCGGTGCGATCGCCCGCTTGCTCGACGGCCTTCTGATAGGCCTCTACAGCTCGCTCGTTGGCCTTCAGATGTTCTTCGGCGACCGCTCCGAGGCGGCGATAGAGTGCAGCGGCCAAGTCCGTATCAAAAGTCGATTGAGCACGTTCCGTCAACGCATCGGCATAGGCAGCCCAGCCATCACAGGCAGCGGACAAACGCTCGATGCCCGAATGCACTTCGTCTTCTTCGGGCTGCTCAGCGAGAGCGCGAAGTAGCGCGCCTTGGGCGACGGCGGGCTTCTGAGCTTGCTCCTCTGCCACCCCCGCAATCGCGCGCAAGATCGTAGACCGATCCGACGGATCGGTCTCTACGGTTAGCCGCATCTCCAACGTCGAGATGAGCTCGTCCCAGGCCTCGCCTTGGGTAAGCGCGGGGACGAGGATCTCGGCCACCGTCGTTCGCAGGTCCTCATGCTCGTCGCCGATGACACGGGCCGCCTTCAGCGCCGAGCTTTCCGTCGGAAGATCTTCGAGTACCAAGCGATAAGACTCCAGCGCCTCATCGTAGTCCTCCAACTTGGAAGCGAGAGTGTCGGCGATCTCAAGTCGCAGCTTGCCTCGCTCACTGGCATCCGAACAGGCGTCGGCTTCCGCGCTCAGGTTTTCGAGCAGCTCTGCCCACATCTCTTCGGCCCGGAATAGGCGATTCAAGGATGCGATGGTGTCGGAGTCTCCAGCCTTGACCGATAGCGCTTGTCCCAGCACGTCGATAGCCCGCCCGGGCTCCTTGAGCTGGTTCTCAAAGCAGCGAGCCGCACTCGTGAACAGCTCAAACTTGAGCTCATCGTCGTCGTCACCGCAAAGCACCGCGCGCTGCTCATAGAGCTCCACCAGGCGTTCAGCGTTCTCTTTGGCTTCGTGCAACGGGATAACGCAGTCGAGCGTAAACGCACTCTCCGGATCGAGTTCCACCGCCAGTTCGTAGGCCTCCAGGGCGCCGTCGGGGTCCTCCAACATGTCGCGTTTGGCCTCGCCGACCTGGCGCCACACGCTCGCCCGCTCCTCGTCCTCCAGCACGAGTTCCGCCTTGGAGGCGAGCACGCGCACCAGAACGGACCAGTCGCTGAGTAGGCTCGCCAAGCTTTCGATCTGCTCGATGATCTCGATATCGCTATCGTCCACCTTGAGAAGACGGGAAAATGCCTGCAGAGCCTGGCGAGGGTCGTCTCGTCGCTGGTCGTGAACATTCGCGAGGGAAAGCAACAAGTCCCGGGCGCAACCCAGTTCAGCATTTTGCTTGAGTGCCGACTCGTACAATTCGACCAGTTCGTCCCACGCCGACGTGACCTCGGCGAGACGCTCGTAATCAGCTCGCAATTCTCCGTCTTCGGGATCGATATCGAAGGCCGCCAACAGCGCGCGCCGCGCCCGAGCCGGATCCTCGCCACGCGTTTCCCACATCTCAGCCGTCTCGCGAAGTATCGCGATCTTGTCTACCGGGTCGTCCGCCAAGACGAAGCGGTCCTCGTTCAATCGAACAACTTGACGCCAATCATCGCGCTCCTCGTACAAGGGGCGAAGAATCTCGACAATGCGTCCCCGTAGACCGTCGGTCTCTCGCAGCGCCTCGAGTTGCGCCACCGCTTGGGTGTGCGTGGGAACCACGGACACGATTTCCTCCAGCTGCTCCACGGCGCGTTCCACGCTATCCAACTGGCCGCGGAACAGCTCCGCCAGAGAGAAGCGGAAGTCGGCGCCGTCTTCCGGCGATTCGGCACCTTCAGCGCGAGCCAACAGAAGTTCCGCTAGATCGTCGTGACGCTCACACTGGCCGTAGAGCTCAGCCAAGGCATCCATAGCGTCCGAATCTCGGTCGTTGACCTCCAAGGCGCCGCGGTAGGTCTCGATCGATTCCTCCGGCAGATTCAGGAAGCTGCGCTGCAAATCAGCGATGACATGATGATAACGGGAGCGTTCAGCGTCTTCGTAGCGATGATCGAGTCCGGAACGGTAGTGCTCGACCCTCGCCCCATGGGCTTCCGTGGAAGCGAGAATCCCATCCACGGCGTCAAACAAGGTCGCACTCTCGGGCTCGAAGGCCAGTGCGCGCCGATAGAACACCAACGCCTTTTCCTTGTTGTCCAGGCCCAGAAATAGCTCGCCGGTTCGGGCCGCCAGTTTGGCTGTAACCGGCTCGTCGCCGTCAATCTCGCCCAACTCTGCGGAGTAGATCTCCGCCAGGCGCGCCTCGGCTCCTGCAACACGGGCCAATCGTTCCACCTCGCTCAAAGTCGATTCGTCAGACAAATCGTCGTGAAGCAACTTCGCCATGGTTTCGAGAGCCTGCGTGTAATCTTCGCGCTGCTCCTCATAGAGCTGCGCCAAGCGCAGCAACAAATCACGTCGGTCATCCGGATCGTCCGTCGACTCCAAACGAGCCCCGAGGGTCTCGATGACTTTGTCGTAATCCGCGCGGAGCAAATAGATCGGCTCCAATAGGGCGGCCGCCCGCGAACGACTCTCGCCAGGTTCGCTGTCGGTGAGTACCCGTTCCAGTTCGGTGATCGCGCTGGCATGTTGCGGATCGGACTCAAGTGCTGCCTGCAATTCGTCGAAGGCACGAAATGCATCGTTTTGATGCCGCATGGCGACCGATGCGATCTTGACGTGGAGATCCGCTGGCTCTCCGAATGAGTCGTCGAGCTGCCGCTGATACAGCTCAACCAGATCGTCCCAACGCTCACTGGAAGTGAGCAGAGCTCCGAGCTCGTCGATCGCCTTCGTATCCAGACCTTCGTCCAAAATGCTCGCATACACTTCGATGGCAGCGTTCTTGTCGTCGAGCTTGGACGCCTGCAGATGGGCGCGCTGGAAGAGTAGTTCGCGCTTATCTTCACTGCTCTCGGCCAGCTCCGCGCGACGTTCCAATATATCCAAGAGGCGCGCCGGCTCGTCCGCACTTTCGTACAGCGCTTCGAGCGCCTCCAAGGCTTGGGCTGACTCTGGACGTTGCTCCAGCGCACTTTCGAAATATTCACGGGCCACGCCTCGATCGCCCAGAGTGTCGCGCGCCAGCAATGCGATGCGATTGGTCACATCGAACTGGGCCTCACCATCGAAGATATCGCCGACAATCGCCCGCAACAGATCCAACTGTTGCGTGCGCTTTCCGGTCAAGTCCGCCAGACGCTCCAGGCGCTCCACCCACGGTATTAAGTCGCTGTGCCCTACCGCTTCTCTCACAGCGGCGTCCGTGTACAAAAAGGCCTTATCGAGATTCTTCTGACCCTCGGCGACAAGCACCGCCTTCGCCAAGCTCTCCAGCTTGGAGCTCGGATCTTCGGCGTCCGCGATCTGGATATCCAAGACCCGGAGCAAGGCCGTGTCGTCGCCATCGCCTTCATAAATTGGGAAAAGAATTTCCGCGACATCTCGTCGAGTTTGCGGCTCATCGTTGCCGAGCATTTCTTCGAGGGCCGTTCGGCTCGCGCTGTGGGCAGCATCCAAACTGAGCGCTTCGCGGAAAGCATCCAGCGCTGACGCAGAGTTCGTCAACTTTTGAATCTTCAGTGCGCCCAACTTCGCCAACAAGTCCAGACGCTCCGCGCTGATATCACCGAGGTCCAATTGGGCCTGATAGGAATCTGCTAGTTCTTCCCAGCGCTCCGCCTTCTGCAGGAGCGCCTGAACGGACATCAAAGGTTCTCTCGATGGCCCGAAGTCATCAATGATAGACATCCAAGCCGTGATCGCGTCATCCAACTGCTCAAGCCGCTCCGCTAGGATGCCTGCAGAACGTTCCATCAACTCGCGACGAACTTCTGAGCTATCCACCTCGTCTTGACGCTGCTGCAAGATCTCCACCAGAGGCGCCCACTGCTCCGTGGCCAAATACAATCGGTCCAACGATTCCAACGCCCTCGAATCACCGGGGGATTCCGCCAGACGAGCTTGCCAAGACTCAATCGCACCGGGCGCATCCGATAGTTGCTGTTCACAGACTTCTCCAACCCGCCCCATCAACTCCAATCGCACATCACCGTTTTGATCGAGCCGAATACGTAGGCGCAGCATTTCCACCAACTTTTGGTGTTCGCCCGCATCCGAATACAAGCCCTCCAGGGCTTCCGCGGCAGGTAGCGCCATTTCGGCATCGTCCTCGTCAAGTCCGAGAACTTGTCGATAGACCTCCTCCGCGCGAGCCGCGTTGGTCAGAATATAATGATGGATCTTCGCCACCTCCATCAGGATCTCACCCTGCATACCTGGAGTGTCTGCGTTCTTGGCCGCCTCCTCGAGCACCGCCGCGACTTTATCGTGTGCGCCCAAGCGCCCTCCGACATCACGCAACTGATCCCGGGCCTCGGTATCAATCGGATCCGCGGGCACGTATTGGCTTAGCGCTGCCAGCGCTCCCTCATCGTCACGCAGGCGCTCTCCCTTGATTGAGGCGATGCGACGGAGCAGCTCTTTCTTGTCCTCCAGTAGCTCTTCTGGCGACCGAGCCTCCTCGTCATCACCTGGCTGGTCTGCCAAGGCTTCTAGGCGTGCTTCCAGAACGCGAGCCAAGTCCCGGGGCTCGTCGATCCTTTCGTAGACCGTCTCCAACATTCTAGCGGCACGCCCGCGCAAGGCGCCGATGTTCAGCAATCGTTCCGCCAACATCCGAGCGTCGTAGTCGTTCGTGCGCTCTTGCAGCAGATCCTCGACGTGCAAGATCGCCTTCGCCGGCTCGTGAAGCTTCTCAACCAGGAGGGTTGCCTGACGCAGCTTCATATCCAACAAATCGTCGCCAATCGCCGTCTCCAGGCGCCGCACCAACAGCGCCGTCAATTTCTCGTTGCTTTCCAGTTGAGCGTACAAGCGGTCCAGCGCCTGTAGACTGCCCTCGTGCATGGAATCGATTTCGAGAATGCGCTCGTAGTAACGAACAGCCTTGGCTGGGTCCTCGATAATCTCCTCACAGACCATCGCCACTTCGGCGAGCATCTCCGTGCGGACAGTGGGGTCCTCCACCGCTTGGCTGGTACGATCGTAGAGGGCCTCCAGCTCGCCCCACCGCTCGGCTCCCGTTAGGATTTGCTTGAGTCGAGAGAAGGCTTGTTCGTTACCGGCGTCGCGATTCAGCACGCGCTCTAAGTAAGGAGTCGCCCCAATGGGATCGCCGAGCTTTTCCTCGTGCAGTGCGGCCGCTCGATCGCAAAGCTCCGTTTCAACTTCTTCGTCGAGTTCTCCGCGCAGAGCATCCCGAAAGGCCTCCGCCAATTCCGTCGCGCGACCGGTTTCCGCAGCGAGCTCAGCGGCGCGATCCCAGAGAGCAACTTCGGCGGTGAATTCGCGAACGGCCCGAAGCATGACGTCCAAAGCGGCATTGAAGGAGTCGAGCTTTTCGCTATGAACTGTCTCCAGGCGACCGTAGAGGGCGAGGCGTTCATCGGACTTATCGGTCGCCTCCAACATTTGTTGAATCGCCTCGGCCTCGTGGCGAGCGTCGCCCACAGAAGCGTATTCTTGAGCCAAGAACTCAGCGGCCCGTTCTTTCGTAGCCGGCACCTGAACCAAACGCTGGATGATCTCTACCGCTCGACGATCGTGCTCGCTCAACTCAAGCGCCCGGGCGGCAGCGCTGAGAGCGTCCTCCGGACGTTCCAGACGGGAGATGTAAAGCTCGGCTAGCTGCAGCTCGAGTTCGGCTCCAGCAGTGGAATCCGTCGAGTATTCACGGCTCCCTTCGATGATCCCAGCGGCCTCAGCAAAGTCCTCAGCATCGCTCAGCAGCTTTGGCAATTCCACCAAACTGACAGCGTCTCCCGACTCTATTTCGAGCACGCGTCGAAATAGAGGAATCGCCTTATCTGGCGATTCGAAACTGGTGGACTCCAATACCGCCCACGATCGCAATTGTTCACAGCGGTCGAAATCGTCTGTGGTGTTCTCGACTCGGAGGTTGAACAGCCAGCGCAAATCGTCGACACGATTGCTCAAGCGCAGAATGCTCTCCAGTTGCTCAGCGGCGTCTATATCTGCGCTGTCTTTTTCCAGAATGCGTTTGTAGGTCCCCACTGCTTCGTCTGCGCGACCGAGCTCGCGGGCATACACGCCTGCCAGCTTCATTGCGAGCGGCCGCATGCTCTCGGGAGCTGTCGCCTCCGCATCAGCTTTCTTCTTTTTCTTCTTACGCTTCTTTTTCTTGGGGACGGCCTCGGGCTCGGCCGTTTCACCACCAACCGGCGACGGCGAGAGTTGACCTTCAAGCGACTCCGCAAAGCTCGCCCAATTGCCCGCCGCCCGACAGGTCTCTTCGAGTAACAACAGAGACTCGTCGTTGTTCGGAGCCATCGCATAGGCCTGTTGCGCGTATTTTACGGCGGCCTCGCGATCGGACAGCTGTGACCCGCAGACGTCAATGAGCTTCGCAAACAGGGCCAGCTTGTCCCCTTCGCCTTCTGCATGAGCGAGCAACAACTCGTAGATTGGGGGTAGACGAACCCACTTTTCGTCCGCCTCGTACAACGGCACCAACGCCTCCGCGGCCCGGGTGTCTGAGGGATCGGTCGCGAGTACGCGCTCGTAACAACGAAAGGCCCGGTCCGGCTGGCCCAACCGCTCCGTAAATAGCTCGGCCGCTCGATAGCTGAGATCAATTTTTTGCGCATTGTCGCTCGCCTTGTCCGCGGCGTTCGTAAACACATCTGCCAAACCTTCGTAGTCGCCCTGGCCGCCGTAGAGCTCTTCCAAGCCGTCAAAGTCAGCTCCAGCCAAGTAGGAATCTCGAAGAACGCGCAATGCACGGTGGTGACCCGGCTGCAGTTCGAGCACGCGACGCCAGGCGCTAGTCGTCTTGACGGCATCGGACAGATGGTCCGCGTAGACCGTCCCCAACTTCTGCAAAACAGACACCTTGGAATTTGCGTCCTCCAGGATTTCGATTCGGTGTTCGAGGGCACCTGCGAGGGTCTCCCAATCCTTTGCTCGCTCGCTGTACTTCTCCAGTGCATCGAGAACCTCGGTGTTGGACGGGTCTTCGTCCAGGATGCCGCGATACAACTTCGCTGCATCCGCACCGCGATTCAGTCTTTCGGCAGCCAGTTGCGCCATTTGCCTCATCAGTGGCAATCGCAAGCCGCCCTCGGCCTGTTCCAATTGCCCTTCAAACAGCTCGTAAAGAGGAGCCCAGGCGCGACGCTTCTTGTACAGCTCCGACAACCGTTCGATCGCTTCTTCGTCTCCCGGCGAGGCCTTCAGCAAGGCCTCGAATGCCTCCGTGGCGTTTTGTACATTGGAGAATTGATCCAACCAACGCCGGCCCACGGCGCGGTGCAAATCTACCCGCTCACTCACCTCGTCTGTGAGTTCTGCAAGACGAGCTTGATTCGTTAACAGATCGCGCCAGCGACTCAGCGACTCGTACAAGCCGATAAGCTCGCGGACGGCGTCGATGGCAGTGGGATCTGCGGCGATGATTTGGTTGAGCACGCTGACAAGCGCGGTGTCAGAGCTGACGTACTCACGATAAATCGTGGCCACTTCGCCGAGGATCTCAAGCCGCGCCTCAGTCTCCTCGGCGGATGTGCGCTCGAGCTGCTGGCGAAGGATCTCGACCAAGGCGTTGTAGCCGCCAGTCTGGCGATACAAATCCTTGAGCGCGTCCCGCGCCTCCTGGTTTTCGGGGTCCTGACGAAGCAGGTTCTTGTACTGTTCAATCGCCTTTTGAGCGCTCTGGTGGGTGGCCGCCAGACGCGCCATTTCGCCCGTGACCGCCTGCTTTTCCTCACCGTCCGGCAGGACTCGCTGCGCGCCTTGAAGGGCAGCGAGCAACTTGGAGGAATCGCCACTGGTTTCGGCGTACTCGCGATAGAAATCGAGCACCGCACGGTGGGCTGGCTCCAATTTGCGAATGCGGTCAAACCATGGCTCTGCTGCGGGCTGATCCTCACGTTTGCGATAGTGGAGAATCGCGATCTGAAGCATGTCGCCCAGACGCTCGGGGTTGCTGAGGTCCGATTTGGTCAGACCCTGCTCGTAGAGGCGGACCAGTTCGTCCCATTCCTCGGCGGCTGAGTAGTGCTCCGAGAGATAGCCAATGGCTTCGCTATTGTGAGGCTCTGCGAGCAACACCCGCCGATAAGCATCGGCAGATTGCACGTCGTCTTTCAACTTCACGCGGTAAGTGCGTGCGAGCTGCATGGCCGCCGAATTGCGTGAATCTTCGGCGGGCGCGTTCACCGCTAGGTGGCTGAGCAGCGAGATCAGAGCCTCCCAGTTCTCGCTCCGAGCGTAGACAACTTCTAGGATCTGAATCGCGCGTTCGTTGTTCGGGTCCAAGGCGACGGCGTCACGCAAGCGCTCCGCCATGCCGGCTGCGACCTCCGCACCCTCCCCGAAGCGCGCCTCCAGTTCGGCGGCCCGCATCAACATCGAGCTCTTGTAGACATCGTCCGGCGCGTTGGCTGCTTCGCTCATATAGGTGGCGGCCATGTCGCGCCATTGCGCTCGCTTGTCCGCTGCCTCACTCATGGCACTATTGGTGGCAGCGTCGTCCGGGCTCAGTTCGAGCGCCTGCTGATATATCGTGTTCGCCTCGGCGTCGCGAAGCAGTTCGTCACGAACCACTCGCGCGCGCTCGGTAAGCAGCGGCAACTCTTCCGCCGTGCCTTGCGCGATCGCTATCTCTAGCTCTAGCAACAGTGAGACAGCCGTCCACTCGCGCCTTGCCGCGTGTTGACTTCGCGCTGCGTTGAAGAGCCGGTGCGCCCCAGCGCTATCGAGGTCGCCGCCGTTCGACGCCACCGCCCCCTTGAGAAGCTCCCAGGCTTCCGTGTTGTCAGGGTTCTCCTGAAGTTGCCCGAGGGCGCCGCGAACCGTCTGCGAATCCATGCTCCACCTTCAATGATCTCCCGATCCTAGGCGACGGGAGAGGCGCCAGAGTACGCCGCAGACTAGGTCGTTACAACCCCACTAAGCTGCTGATTCTTCAGGCTGTTAT
>JABSRN010000020.1 GCA_013214025.1 Polyangiaceae bacterium | reverse complement strand
GCAAAGCGAAGGTCAGGCTAGCGCCCGCACCAAGCGCGCGTCACGCAAGAAGAAGAAGCCCCCTGCCAAGAGGAAATAGGGGCGATCCATGGTTCAACCCGCTCGCGCACAGAATCACGCGGATGTTGTTGAGCGACAACACTCGTCATCCCAGGTCGTCATTGCGCCGAGAAACTCAAGCGCAACTTCGTACTTCGCGAAATCGCTGCTACTCGGCCGCAGCCACACGACCCGGACATCGTAGTTCCGCGAGCCACCGCCGGCAAAGAACAGCTCGATCACAAGCCGCGTGCCGATCTTCAGTTCGTCGTCGACCGGGACTCGGATCCCGCCGAGCCCTGCGGACTTACGAGGGCCGAACAGCCCAGCGTCCCGATAATACATCGGTACGTTTACTGCGACGAAGTTGCCCCGCAAACCGGCTGAAGTGGACTGCTGTCTGAAGTGGAACGTGCTCGCGGTTACTCTCAAGTGCCATCGTACTGCGATACAAAATCTCATCCGTCATCATCCCTGAGTACGCACAATCTATGCCATCAGTATTCACGATAACTTTCAACACACAGTACCGTCCGGGCTGTTCATCGTACAGTCCGGTCACTGCACTACAACCGCTTGCGTCGTGACTCGATGCTTGGTCACATCAGCCCCGACGAGTTCGAATGGTGAGCTTAACTGTCAGCCTTGGCGGCAGAAACAAACTCTCGGCTGAAACGGGTCAATTCCAGGCCGAGCTGTGGACGGGGACCGACACCCTCCGAAAACGGCAGGGCCACCAGGTCGAGCACCAGGTCGAGCACCAGGGTTACATCCGGCTGCACGATATCAACAGCGTCACCAAGTTCCGCGCCCTGGTTCAATGTCCGTTCTTCCGCACCCTTTTGTTCCAATCACGAGTGGTTGGAACACTGGCTCCAAAATAACTTGCCGATCGACCTTGAGTGTCGAGCGAGAGGTGCCAAAGTTACAGATAGGCCAAGCCTGGGATCGTAGGGCCTGGAGAACCGGTGGGGTAGGAAATAACGGTGAGGGTGGGAGCCTAAGTCGAAGTTCCCGGGGCTTGGCGGCGTTCGCACGCCAAGTCGACGACGCGGCTATCAGCTGCCATTGAGGAGGAGTTACCATGACTGGATGTGCGGGAAGGAAAGTTTGCTCGGTTGTAACCCCTCCCGTCGTGCTTCAGCGGGAAGGGCGCGTCGTGTTTCACGTCGTTCATGGGCCGACGGGTGACGTTTTCCGCTGCGCCATGGTGGACTTTGGAGTGGTCACTATTGAGCCCTTGCTGCGCGATAGCACAACCGGATCATCCGGAGCGGTTCGCGGTGTCGTTGTGGAAACGGCTTTGCATCATGCGGCAAGCAACCTGGACCAATTCACTCAACTGTTCGCTCTGGTCGCCAAACCCCGCGCAGACAAAGCTGGAAAAAGTCTTGCTGGTTAAACTACGGAGAGCTTTCGCACACTGAGGCGCCGGGGGGCGGCGTGCCTCAGAGACAGCAACGCAAGGAGGGACGCAATGGGGGCAAGCATCGAACAACTGGTAAATCGTCGGGTACTAGAGTGGCAAGCGCAATGCCTGTGTGCACATACTCGGCTCCCAAGCTATGGGCCGGGACTCCCGCACCGCCGGCGCTACGGGTTTGTTGAGCGGCGCTGGCACCACCGCAACCTTTGTTTTGGGAAGGTCGACGGGGCGAGCGGCGGCCGAAGAGCAGGGGCTACGGACGGCTAGAAAAAACAAGCTTCGGGCGCCCGTCGGTTGGGTACACAGACTGCATCCTGGCGATTCTTGCGCGGGAGGCACTGGCTGGTGTGTACGAGGGCTCTGCGTGGACGACATCTGCGTGCGACGTCAGCGTGTCGGTGAGTCGCGTAGCGCGGGCCCCAGCGAGTCGCGCTCTGCGGTGACCGCGGGCTCGTGGCCAGGCTGGGGTGTGTGGACGGTGCGCGTTTGCTGACGAGAAGCTTGAGGCATCGGTTCGGAAAGCGACGCAGATCGGAGACGAGGTGATTACCGCGGACCATGTGGCGGGCTTAGCCAGCCTCCGCGTTCGCGGAGGCATCGTCAGCCTGGACGGAATAGAGTGCCTCTCGAACCTGTCGCAACTATACTTTTAGGGCAATCAAATCACGGACGTGAGGCCTTTGGCGTCCCCGACGTACCTGACGGATCTCAATCTCCCCTCCAACCAGATCGCAGACGTGAGGCCTTTGGCATCGTTGAGGAAGCTGCTGGGGCTAAATCTCCGGTCCAATCGACTCAAAGACGTGAGCGCGTTGGCGTCGCTGACGAATCTCACCGACGTCTTCCTGAGCGAAAACCAGATCACCGACGTGAGCGCATTAGCCTCTTTGACGAAGCTGAAGTTGCTCTTCCTCAAGAATAATCCACTAGCGTGCTCGGGTACCCATGGAGTGGTCCCGCTCTAGCGGACAGTGATCATGTCAGGATTAGGCCGCCTGAGCGAGCCTCTGTTCTTGTTCGTAGCGCACTGGGCTGAGGTAGCCAAGCGTCGAGTGATAACGGGTCGGGTTGTAGAAGCCGTCGATGT
>JABSRN010000002.1 GCA_013214025.1 Polyangiaceae bacterium | reverse complement strand
GTGCGTTGACCATGGGGCAGATGTTGAGCATTCCCTTGGCACTGGCTGGCTTCATCGGATTCTTCGTCGCTCTCAAGAAACAGGTTCCGGCCAAGTGGTACGGCCCGGACGACGACGACGAGTTCGAGGACGAGGACGAGGACAGCAAGGCACCCAAGGTTCTCGGCGGAGATCCAGACGTCAACGAAGTGCTGGCTTCCCCGGGTGCTACTGACGACGACGACGACGACTGACACTCTGATACGCCCACAATGTGGGATGGGGCTCTCAGCCCGATCCCATTAGCGGCCGATCGCGCCAAAGCGCTACACTACAAGGCCGAAGCCCATCGACTCCATGCGTCACCAAAGCCCGCGCACGCGCTGCGCCCGGTCGCGGTCTCCAGGGCACCCGGCGAGCCGACACTTAGTGATTCCGCGAGTTTCAGCGGTGAGCTAAGGCAAGCGCGTGAAATCCTGGTAATAATTGCCTTTGATGGAGAGCGCGGCCGGTCTGATTACCCTGCTGCAGCTGGCGCCCTTTGCGCTGCTGTGCGTGTCGTGGTTGGCATTTCACGGCGGCAATGCGCCGCTCTCCCACCGTTTCGCGATCAGCAGTTGGTGGAGTGCGTTCACCGTCGGCGCTCTCGCCATTCTTTGGACCGTAGGTGCCGCGGCCGATCCCGTTGCCTTTGGCGTCGATCTCACCCGCATGAACTCAGCTCTTGCCGCGGTCTTCCGCAGTTCCTTGGTCCACTTGATATTTGCGACCTTCGCCGGGGTTCTAGCGGCACTTCTCCGAGGCCGCGCTGAAGAATATCTCGTCGCTCCGACCCCGGAGGAAAACAACGCTTCTCGAACACGCACGGGAATCGATACGGAGCCACCGATGTCCGTCAGTCCGCGACGCCGCAGCAGCGGGTCCCCCGCCAACGATGACGGCGCATCCTCCGTGCGAATAGCAGACAAAAGCGAGCCCCCAACGCCGTCCGTCAAACCGAGCCACAGTCCGCTGGCGATCGGAGCGGGCGAACGCACTGGCTGATCCGCAGGGTACGAGCCGGACAGCATGAGCCACTGTGTCCGGTGAAGCTATCGCGCCGTTTCGACACTAGCCCGCTTCCGCCCTGGCGGTGTTCGGCTCGCTGCCTCGAGTAGGTCGCCAAATAGCACGACGCCGAATCCAGGTCCCGGCACGTTCGGTCCGACTCTATATCTAGCCCGCATCGCCCACGCGGCGCATGACAACCACAGCAAAACCATGCAGCATCCCCCCCAACAGCCCCTCTCGCGGAGAAGACCATGACCGAAACCGAAAGCGTTGAGCCGAACCCCACAGAATCAGGCGGAGTCGATCTCATGAGTCCGGAGGCAGCCGCTGCCCCTCAAGACATCTACCGCCGAATGCACAAGCAGTGTCCAGTAGCGCACTCTCTGTCCCACGGCGGGCACGTCATCACCCGCTACGAAGATGTGCTGCAGTCGTTTCGCGACCATAAGCTTTTCTCTTCGGAGATGGCGCTGCACATGGGCTTGGGCACCGAACGCCCTATGATCCCCCAGCAGATCGATCCGCCCGAGCAAACTCGTTACCGCAAGATCCTCGACAACCAATTCTCGCGCAAGCGCATGAAGGTGTTGGAGCCGATCATGCGCGAACAAGCAGCGGAGCTACTCAGAACCTTCGCCGACCAAGAGACCGTCGAGTTCAACAAGGCCTTCGCCGTCCCGTTCCCGTGCCGAGTGTTTCTCAGCCTGATGGGCCTGCCTCAGGAAGATCTCGATCTCTTTTTGGAATTCAAGGACAACATCCTTCGCTCCCAACAGATCGAACCGGATGCCACGAAGGCCTACTACCTCCGTGCAGCCACGGGCAAACGTATCTACGCCTACTTCGACAAGGCCTTCGACCGCCTCAGTGAAGCCCCGGAGGAAGACAGCATTCTCTGCTACTTACTGACGGTCGAGCTGGACGGTAAGAAACTGACCCGCAACGAGTTACTCGACATCACCTTCCTGTTCTTGCTCGCTGGGCTCGATACCGTCACAGCCTCCATCGGGTGTTTTGTTTCCTTCCTGGCCCAGAACCCCAACAGGCGTCAGGAACTGGTGGACGATCCCAGCTTGATCCCCAACGCGGTCGAAGAGTTGCTGCGCTGGGAGACCCCGGTCATGAGTGTGCCAAGGGTCACCAAAAGGGAGTGTGAGATCTCGGGAGTGACCATCCCCGAGAACACCATGGTGTCGCTCCAGTGCGGAGCCGCCAACCTCGATGACGAGGAGTTCGTCGACGGCGACACGGTTCGTTGGGATCGAAAGTTCAACCGACATCTCGCATTCGGCGGCGGCGTGCATCGCTGTCTAGGCTCGCACTTGGCGCGAATGGAGCTCCAGATCATGCTCGAAGAGTTGCTCAAGCACATGCCTCAGTTTTCCCTCGAGCCGGGTAAAAAGCCCGTCTACAGCCCCGGCATTCGGGAAGTCCAAGTCCTCCCCCTCAAGATCGGCTAATCCCCATGAAGCTTAAAATCGACTTAGACATCTGCCAAGGGCACGGCCGTTGTTACGATCTCGCCCCCAAAGTGTTCCGTGAAGACGACCGCGGCTACGTGGAACTGATCCACGAAACCGTCCCGCCCGAATTGGAAGAAGAAGCGCGTAAGGGCAAGGACAACTGCCCGGAACTCGCCATCGACTTCGTCAACTGACGGGCACCGACATGCAGACCGGAGGGTGCTCAGTCAGCGGGCACCCGCTCTGATTGCCGCCCGCTCTATTGGGTACCCAGTCTATTTGCCGCGCAGCACGTCAGCGATGGCGTACATGCCGGGCTTCTGTGTCGGCAAGAATCGCGCAGCGCGGATGGCGCCGTGGGCGAACAAATCGCGATTACTGGCACGATGAGTCAGCTCGATGCGCTCGCCGGGTCCGAATAGGTGCACGGTGTGGTCACCGATGACATCACCACCGCGGACACCGAACACGCCCACTTCATCGTCAGTCCGAGCGCCGACCAAACCTTCGCGGGCGTGTAGCTCACGGATGTCGGGGCGGGCCTCGCGGACAGCGGTTGCTAGACGCTTGGCGGTACCACTCGGGGAATCCACCTTGTTGCGGTGATGAACCTCGACAATTTCAGCGTCGAAGCCCGACCCCAAGCGGCGCACAGCTTCGGTCACCAGCTCGGCGAGGACTTGAACGCCCAGGCTCATATTCTGAGCCCACATCACGGGGATCTTCTCCGCCGCGCGTTCCAAGGCAGCGCGCTCGGCGTCCCCAATGTTCGTTGTGCCACTGACCACCGCAACGCCTTGTTTAGCAGCCAGGTTAAGCAGATTGGGCACGGCAGCTGCGATCGAAAAATCCACCACCACATCCGCGCCGAGCAGGCTGCCCCCTACGTCGGGACTCACCGCCACGCCGACGTTGCCGCAGCCCGCGATCTCGCCGACATCCTGACCGAGCAGGGGGTCCTCACCGGCCGCCGACGCTCCAACGATCTGCCAATCGTCAGCTTCGCCCGCCAACCTGGCTACGGCACGGCCCATACGACCTGTAGCGCCATGAATCGCAATCTTCATTGGTCTGTTACGCCCTCAGTGATGGCCGCGATGCGGCTCGCCGTCTCCGCGCTGGCCGCCACGAGCGGCAGCCGTACGTTAGCCTTCATCCATCCGCGTGCGGCCATGGCGGCCTTTACCGGCGCCGGATTCGGCTCCAAGAACAAAGCTCGATGCACCGGTAGCATTTCAAAGTGGCCCACCCGAGCGTCGGCAAGACGCCCCTCGTTCATCGCCACGATGATGTTGCTGATCCGTCGCGGGAACAAATGGCTAGTCACGCTGATCACGCCCGCCGCGCCAACACTCATGAGCGGCACCAGTAGCGGGTCGTCTCCAGACATGACGTCGACTCGGTCTCCACTTTGGCCCAGCAGCTCTTGGCAGTACTGGACATCGCCGCTCGCGTCCTTGAGACCAACGACGTTGGGGCAGGCGTCGAGGACCCGCAGCAAGCTCGTGACTTCTAGTGACACCGAAGCCCGACCGGGAATATTGTAAATGACCACAGGCAGGTCCACGCTTCGGGCCACCGCGCTCAGATGTGCCACCAAGCCGTCCTGAGAGGGTTTGTTGTAGTACGGTACAACGACCATGACCGCTTGAACGCCGGAGGCCGCCGCCTGCTTTGCGTCAGCAACACTTGAAGTCGTGTTGTTGCTGCCTGTTCCTGCCATCACCGGTACACGACCGGCCGCCACTCTTACAGCCCGACTCAGGACCTCGCGCTTCTCAGCCTCACTCAGGGTGGGCGACTCGGCAGTCGTGCCGCACACCACCAGGCCCGAAATGCCGCCGGCGATTTGGCGCTCTATTAGGGCGTCAAATGCCTCAAAATCGATAGCGGTCGAGTCCTCAGAGAAGGGCGTGACAAGCGCGGTCATCGCACCGCTCAGGGAAAACTCAGTCATAGCAGCGCGCCCGGTTTGGCGCGTCCGGCCGCGGGACGCAAGGCCCGTGCACGAGCTCCGTGCACGCCGTCAGCTATTCAGGGCGCGCGCCGCCTAAAACTCGCGACAAAGTATCCGTCGGTCCCATGGCTGAGCGGATGAAGTCGCAGGGAGCAAGCCCCCTCGGCGAGCTCGGCGAGCTCCGGCACGTCAAAGGGTACCGGCTCTAGGAGCTTCTTGACCTTCTTGACGACGTCTTCGCATTCGGCCGTGAGCACGCTGCAAACCGCGAACACCACTCGCCCAGCTGGTTTCGCTCGCGCTGCCGCGCCCCGCAAAATGTCCTCCGAAAGCTTCGCGATGCGCGCCGGGTCCTCTGCCTTCAGCCGATGGGCGATCTCGGGCCGCCGACGGAGGGTCCCGGTGCCGGTGCACGGCGCGTCCACTAGCACTCGGTCAAAATCGCTGGGCGTGGTCGCGACACCTTGGGTCCAATCCACCGCGACCGTCTCAGCTGCAGGCAGTTGCAATCGAGTGAACTCCTCTTGCAACGCCTCGAGTTTTGCCGGGTACAAATCGCAAGCCCAGACCGAACCCTCGGGCCCCACCTGACTCGCCAACAGCGAAGACTTCTGACCGCGACCCGCGCAGGCATCCAGCACCTTTTCTCCGGGTTGCGCCCCCAGAGCGAGAGCTATGACCTGCGCACCCTCTTCCTGAACAACGAAGCGGCCCTCGGCGTATCCCGTATATGTTCTCAGATCCCCCAGTCGCTCCATCCGGCGCGCCATCGAATTGATGCGCCCGGCTTCCGCGGAATAGATCCGGCGATCGACGTTTTCTGCCGTCGCCGAGGGCTGCAGCCTGACGCTGGCCCCCCCCAGATAGGGAGTCCCGGGGTCAGCACCCAGCAAGGCGTGAGCCGCGGGCTCTCCGACGCTCTTCGTCAGCTCAGTCAGCAGCCAGCCGGGGGCCGACTCCAAACGCGCCGCCGGCAGATCCCGATTCAGCTCGGACTCACACAGTTTACGCAGCACGGCGTTCACGAAAGAACCCATGCGTTTGCCGCGAACACGGGAGACGGATTCCACGGCGGTGTCCACCACCGCAAAACCCGGCACACGATCGAGAAATCGGATTTGATAGGCGCCCACCAACAGATGTAGCCGCACCAAGCGGTCCGTCTTTTTAAGTCCCTGGGTCGCGAAGGGTTCGAGACTCGCCAACAGACTGCCCCGGGTGCGCAGCACGCCGTACACCAACTCCGTCAGTAGTCCCCGATCCCGCGATTCGAGCCCTGGATGGGCCGACAAGGTGGAGTCCAGCGCCGCCGCAGCGAAGGCCGCATCCTTCTCCACTCGGACCAGCACCTCTACAGCCAAGCGTCGAGAATCCAGCGGCAGCGCGCGTCGTTGTTTGGAGCTCATGAGCATTCCTCATGGCCCAGCTCCTAGCCCCTGGCAACCGTCCGTTGAACAGCTCATCCGAAGCGCTCAGCCGACCAGCTGTTTGAGTTGGCCCAGAATGACATCCCAGCCGCCCAAATCGTTCCTAAAAGCCAGCACCATGAGCAGAAATATCAGCGCCATGCCCAACAGGTGCGCCACTTCCCGCACCCGCACGGGCAAGGGACGGCGCATCACCGCCTCGAGCGTGAAGAACATCAAGTGCCCGCCATCCAGCACCGGAATGGGCAGTAAGTTGAGCAAGCCCAAGTTGATGCTCAGCAGGGCCATCACCCACATGAAGTAGTCCGGACCCTTGCGTCCTTCTTCGCCCGCCACCTCATAGATAGTGATGGGACCCGAAAGCGAGTCGAGACTGATACGCCCCTGGGCCAGCCGAACCAGTCCCACCAAGATGAAACGAGTCACGTCCGCGGTCTCGCGGACAGCAGCTCCCAGGGCGTAGGAAATCGGCGACGGGTGATCGACGAATTTTTCCGGCGCCAATACGATCCAGTGCCGCACCCGAAGCACATATCGCGAGAAACTCGTGCCATGTTCGTCCGTGAAGTCCTCGCGGCGCATGCGGAAGGTGCCTGACCGCGCGCGCCCCCCGCGAGCCGGTAAGTACTCGATATGATGGGCCTGATCTGGAGCCGCGAGCACGCGCTCACGGAACGTAGACCAGGCGGGCACAGGCTCGTCATCCAGAGTGAGGATCTTGTCGCCGGAGCGCAGACCCGCTTTGTACAGATAGGAATCATCCGGCACGACAGCGGCGTAGAGGTCCGCCAGCTCCATGCCCGTACGCTGTTTCAACGTACCGCTGCCGGCTAGCGGAGTGAGCGCGACCACACCGCTTTCGTAGACAGCCATATTCGCCAAACCGCCCAGAGCGTTCTCCACGTTAACCGGACGCCGGTAGGCGATGGGCACAGTCTCGCCGCGATTTTCAGCAATGGCTGCCTCAAGATCCATAAAACGCCGAACTGGTTTGCCCGCGACGTGGGTCACCACATCAAAGGTTCGCAGTTGGGCACGATGAGCCGGCGAGTCCGGATCCGAGACACCAATGACCGCTGCTGGTGCGCTGGGTTGCACTCCGATGGTGCCGATGCGTTCCACGATGTCCAGCTGCTGATGCGCAAGCTTCTCGTCGATTTTTTCGTCCGTAACGATGGGCACTTCAACGTGTTCGTTGTCGCGAAAAACCTTAAAGATAAGTTCCGTGCTGGGATTGCGCCGAACCTTGCGCTTGACTTCGTCGAAGGTACCCACGTCTTCGCCATCGATCGCCATGATGCGATCGCCGGGTCTTAACTTTCCTTCAGCCGGGTGTCCCGGCAGCACCACACCTACGGTTGGCGCCAAGAACGGACCGGATGTCACGAAGACGGCAAAGTACAAAATCACCGGGAAGATCAGATTCATCATCGGACCTGCCAGAACAATAATGAGTCGTTTGATGATGCTCTGGGACTCGAAGGTGCGATGCCGGTCTTCGAAGTGGACCACAACACCCTTGGACTCTTCGAGCATGCTGACGTAGCCGCCCAGGGGCAACAGTCCCACGCAGTACTCGGTCTCCTGTCCACGCAGGCGTAGGATCTTGGGACCGAAACCCAAACTAAAGGTGATGACCTTCACGCCGAACAATTTCGCCATCACGAAGTGGCCCATCTCGTGCACAAACACGAGAGTGCTCACTAGGATGACAAAATAGAGGAGGTCCATGAGCGAGGCTGCCGGCGGCGCTAATCTCTCCCTGGCGACCGGCTGTTGGCAAGTTCCTATGCGAGAGGGGCTGTAAGCGAAGCTCGCAGCCCCCGAAGGGATCGACACAAACCCCGGCGATCTGGCTACTTTTCCAGCCCGTGATGCCGCGGCGAGCACCGCGGCCGATTGCAATTCGAACTCCAGTTTGGGAAGTTATGCCCATTCCAGGGAGGGATATCTGTGAAAACCAAAGCCGCCGTCGCCTACGCAGCAGGCCAAAAGCTCAGCATCGAAACCATTGATCTCGAAGGACCCAAAGAGGGACAGGTCCTCGTCGAAATCAAAGCTACCGGCGTTTGCCACACGGACGCCTTCACGCTCTCCGGCGAAGATCCCGAAGGTCTGTTCCCAGCCGTGCTCGGTCACGAAGGAGCCGGCATCGTGGTGGACGTGGGTCCCGGCGTCACTTCCCTCAAGAAGGGCGACCACGTCATCCCACTGTATGTGCCCGAGTGCCGGCAGTGCAAATTCTGCTTGAGCGGCAAGACCAACCTCTGCGGCGCGATTCGCGAGACCCAAGGCAAAGGCGTCATGCCCGACGGCCAGAGTCGTTTCTCCTCGGGTGACAAGACGCTATTTCACTACATGGGCACGTCCACGTTTTCCAACTTCACCGTGGTCCCTGAGATAGCTCTTGCGAAAATCCGCGAGGACGCCCCCTTTGATAAGGTTTGTTACATCGGTTGCGGTGTCACCACTGGGATTGGTGCCGTCATCAACACAGCGGGTGTCGAACCCGGAGCGAACGTGGTGGTCTTCGGCCTCGGCGGCATCGGGCTGAACGTCGTGCAAGGCGCCCGTATCGCTGGTGCCGACAAGATCATTGGCGTCGACATCAACCCCAGCAAACGAGAGCTCGCCGAGAAGTTTGGCATGACGGACTTTGTCAATGCCGCCGACGCCGGCGAAGAGCTAGTGCCGCACCTGGTGGCATTGACTGACGGCGGTGCAGACTACTCCTTCGAGTGCATCGGTAACGTCAACACCATGCGACAAGCCCTGGAGTGCTGCCACAAGGGCTGGGGCGTAAGTGTCATCATTGGGGTGGCAGGTGCGGGACAGGAAATCGCAACCCGGCCGTTTCAGCTGGTTACCGGGCGCAGCTGGCGAGGCACCGCCTTCGGTGGCGCCAAGGGGCGCACGGACGTGCCCAAGATCGTCGATTGGTATATGGACGGGAAAATCGACATCGACAGTCTGATTACCCACGTAATGCCACTTCAAGACATCAACCGAGCATTCGAGTTGATCCACGCCGGCGCCAGTATCCGCAGCGTCATCACTTTCGACTGAGCTTTCTCTCTCAAGCTATCGGCCCCCCTCGTACCGAGCGCGTTTCGCCGAACTGACGCAAGACAACGGCAAGTCGCTGGCCCCCCCCACAGCGCCCCTGTTCGGACACGCGCGCCCGCGACAAAAATTGATGCACGGTAAAAAAACCCACAGCAACAGCGCGGGCGAGCGAGCGAGCGAAGTCGCGGCGTGGTATTATCGCGGTCTATGCTTATTCGATAGTTGGGACGCTGCATCGCCGTTGTGGCCGCCATCACGACGGCGCTCGCTTGTAACACCACCACGTTCAGCCTGACCGACAACGAGGTCGGTACGGATGCTTCCGACGACAGTACCACCGGAAGTACCGGCGGCGCCAACGGTACCGATGATCGCAACAATCCTCCCCGAGGCGGTACGAATAGTGGCAACGGCACCGGCGGAGTCCTCGGCGGCAGCGCCGGCACTGACACCGGCCAGAAGGCGGCAGCGGCGACGCGGCTACCATCGCCCATGGTTGTGCGCCCACCCAGCCCGAAACCGAAGAACCCTGCGGCGACCTGAACAGCGGACGTGCCTGCACCTACGTGACGATCCCCGCGCCGGCTGCCGGACACTGGTCGTTTGCGACACCGAAACGCTCTTGTGGACCGTCGCCGACACCCCACCCTGTCCGCGGATCAGCGACTCCTGCGGAGCCAGCTCCTCTGAGGCGCCAGAGTGCTCCTCAGCCAGCGCCGAAAGCGCCCCCGTCACGTGCACCTACCCCGTCACGTGCACCTACCCCGCCAAGGGCAACTACTGCGTCTGCGAGAACGGCGAAGATTGGCGCTGTCAGGGGCCGCCGCCGGAACCGTGTCCGGTACTGCTACCCAATCAGGGATCCGTCTGCGACAATGCTGAGCTGACCGAGTGCGACTACGGCAATTGCGCCAGTCGAATGGTCCAAGCCTCCTGCGTCTACGACGTCTGGAGCTGGGCTGCTCTCTGCGACTAAGCGGGCCGGCCTAGACCAAGGCAGCGGGCTCACGCTCGGGCGCGCCAGAAAGAGCGACAGGCCTCTTCGCACAGCTCGTCGAGAGAGAAACGTGTACTGCCGCCCACCGCTTCCATGCCGGCGGCCAAGCTCACCAAACCTTGGGCCGTCACCCACGCCAAGTTGGCGAGTTTTCTAGGGTGAGCATCGCTCACTAGGCCGCCCGCATCGCGAGTGGCGATCAGTTTCTGCTCCAGGCGGTCGTTCAATTCTGCCACCAGGGGATACACACTGCCGGTCAGGACTCGTTGCTGGATGCCCAGCACCTGGGGCCAAAAGTACACCAGCCGGAATCGCGAAAGGTCCTCTCCATAGTACTTTACGTAAGCCTGAATCATCGCCACCAGAGCGTCCACTCCGTCGCCGTGCTCGTCGATCGCGGCACTCAGTATCTCTACCTCGGCCCGAATGCTGTCCGCCGCCATGTCACTGATGAGCTCTTCTTTGGAGTCGAAGTAATAGTAAACACTGGCTTTGCTCACGTCGGCACGGGCGGCGACCTTGGAGATTTCAAACTCCGCGATGCCTCCGTCGAGCAGCTGGGCCCGGGCGGCTTCCAGGATGCTACGTCGCCGATCCGCCCGGCGGCGGTCTCGGCGATCCTCCCGGGCGCTGCGCTCGGGGTCCCCGTCGCTCAAGACTGCACCCAGCTGAGTGCTTCGCTAAACTGATCGGGCCCGGTGTTTTCCGCCACCTCTCCGTGAGTGAGACACACTCGCTCGAAATCCCACTTCAAGATCTCATCGACCGATACACGCAAGGCGGCGGGGTCCTTCGTCATCGCTCGCATCAAGCGGCTCGAAGCGAGCCGCTTGTTGACCTGAAACATCTTGCGGTAATTGCGGCTCCACCAGTGCTCGGTGGGACCGTAGTTGAACACCAGATCCGTCACGATGAGGCTCTTGCTCTTCTTGTGAAACATCGCCAGTTCGTTGAACATTAGCGTGCCCCCGTAGGCGACCGCTTCAAAGACCGACCCAAGCTCGTCGGGCAGATCCGGCGTGAGCTCGCCGGTAAACTTCAGATCTTTCCGCTTTTTCGCGAGGCCGGGAACTCCGTACAGCCGGGCATCAGGAAACATCTGCAAGGCGTCAGACAGGAAAGAATGGTGGAAGAGATTCGGGGCCAAAAAGTAGCCCACACCGCCCAATTGGGAGAGCTCAGCTTTCATCTGCGGGTAGGCGGGTACCACCGAGTGAACCGCCAGTTTTCCCGAGGGACAGCGAACCACGGTCATGCGCGTACCAAAGTGGGTGCCCATCGGGCTCAAATCGCCGTCGCCGACCCATATTTCGTCACCAATTTCTCTGAGCTGCATTTTCTCGTTCCTTCCCGATCCCACCGATCTTCGGAGCTGCCCGGAGCGCGTCTCATGCACTGCATGTCTGGCGCATCCCGAGCCACTCATATTTTACCCTTAATTACAGTACGTTATGAGGCAGCAGCCCACGCCGAGCGAAAGACCTGCCGGGAACTCGTTCGACGCCACAGCACAATACTGACTACAAGTCAGATTCCCGTCAAGGAGTCAGTCAAAGTTTGACCGAACTCGTTGAATGGGCCCTGGCACGGTCCCCCGCGAGGCATTAGCTTCCGCGCCAGAACCCCATGTTTACCTGGCTAGCAAGCAAGATGTTCGGCACCGCCAACGAGCGGGCAATTCGCCGAATGAAACCGCGCGTGAATCAAATCAACGCGCTTGAATCCAAAATCCAAGCACTAAGCGACGCTCAACTTCAGGCGAAAACCGCCGAGTTCAAGGAAAAGCTCGATAACGGCGCCACCCTGGATGACATCTTGGTCGAAGCATTTGCGGTCTGCCGAGAGACCGGGCTGCGAGTACTCAAGATGCGGCACTACGACGTGCAGCTGATGGGCGGCATGGTGCTGCACAACGGCTCCATCGCAGAGATGAAGACGGGCGAGGGCAAGACCCTGGTGGCCACGCTGGCGATCTATCTCAACGCGCTCGAGGGCAAGGGCGTGCACCTGGTGACGGTGAACGACTACCTCGCGACTCGCGATGCCGAGTGGATGGGGCGGCTGTACAATTTCTTGGGGCTGAGCATCGGCACCATCGTCAACCAGCAAGGAGACGCAGAGAAGCGCGCCGCCTACCAGTCGGACATTTGTTATGGCCAGAACAACGAGTTCGGCTTCGACTTCTTGCGCGACAACATGAAGTTCTCCGCGTTGGAGTACGCCCAGCGCCCGCTCAACTACGCCATCATCGACGAGGTTGACTCCATCCTGATCGATGAAGCGCGTACGCCGCTGATCATCAGCGGAGCAGCTGAGTCCGCCAGCGATAAATACCGCACGCTCAACGACATTATCCCGAAGCTGCGTAAAGACCAGCATTACCACGTCGACGAAAAGGCCTTCAGCGTCACGCTGAGTGATGAAGGCGTCGAACTCATCCAGAAATTGGCCGGCGTCAGCAACCTCTACGATCCCGTGCACGTGTCCGAACTGCACATGATCAGCCAGCTGCTCAAGGCCCACACCCTGTACAAACGGGACGTCCAGTACATGGTCTCACCCGAGGGCAAGGTGATGATCATCGACGAGTTCACCGGGCGCATCCTGCCCGGGCGTCGTTGGAGCGACGGCTTGCACCAAGCAGTAGAAGCCAAAGAAAACGTGAACATCCAGGAAGAGAGTCGCACCATGGCGACCGTCACCTTCCAGAACCTCTTCCGCACCTACGGCAAGCTCGGCGGCATGACGGGCACGGCCCTGACCGAAGCATCGGAATTTCACTCGACCTACAAACTCGACGTCATCAGCGTGCCCACGAACAAGCCGCTCGTCCGCGTGGACGACGAGGACATCGTCTACAAGACCGAGCGCGAAAAGTTCACGGCCTTGATCACCGACATCCTCGAGCGCAACGAGGAGGGTCGCCCGATCCTTGTCGGCACGACCAGCGTCGAAAAGAGCAGCGCTATCTCGCGGATTCTCAAGAAGAAAAAAGTCGCGCACAACGTCCTGAACGCCAAACACCACGAGAACGAAGCCACCATCGTGGCCCAGGCCGGCAAGGCCGGGGCCATCACCATCGCGACGAATATGGCTGGTCGTGGCACCGACATCGTGCTCGGCGGCAACCCCGAGATGCTCGCCAGCCTCGAGTTCAAGGCAGCCAATCGGCTGCCGGCAGCCGAGCCCGACGAATACCGCACCCTCGTGGATCAGTACGAAAAAGACTGTGCAGCGGAACATAATCAGGTGCTGGAGGCAGGTGGTTTGCACATCATCGGCACCGAGCGCCACGAATCCCGCCGCATCGACAACCAGTTACGTGGCCGCGCCGGACGTCAGGGCGATCCTGGCTCTTCGCGTTTCTATCTGTCCCTCGAGGACGATCTCATGCGCATCTTCGCCGGCGACAAAGTGAAGAACTTGATGGATCGCATGGGCATGCCCGATGACGAACCGATCGAACACCCGTGGGTGACAAAGAGCGTGCAGAACGCTCAGCACAAGGTCGAGGAACGTAACTTCGACATTCGTAAGAACGTGCTCGAGTACGACGACGTCATGAACGCCCAACGCAAGACGGTGTACTCCCTGCGTCAGCAGCTACTAGCCGGCAGGTACCGACCTGAAGAGCGTGACGAACTCGGCAAACTGACCGGAAAAGAACGCCTGATCCCGGTCAACGAAAAAGTGCGCGTCACCGCCGCACGATTGGTTGCGCAACTCTTGCTAATGTTCGCCGAGGGGCTCCAGGAGAGCGACACCGAAGCGACCCTGGCGCGTGTCGCCGACGATGCCGAACCCGAGACGGCCCGTAAAGAGGTGGAGAGCATCACGAAACTCGCCGAGCTCAAGCTCCTCCAGAGCGAGGTGTACCAACTCTGGGGCGTCAAATTCGAGCTGGACGATCGCCGTGAGCGGACTCCGCTGGAGGTCTACGACGATCTGGTCGACCTCATCGCCCACGGCCTCACCGAGCAGCGGGAACGCGCGCTGGACCTCATCGATCGCGTCGTCAGCGCGGTGGTCGAGGAGTCCTGCCCCCCCAACCTGCAAGCCGAGGACTGGGACTGGAAAGGCATGCATTCGGCCTTCCGCGAACACTTCAAGGTGGAACTGGACTCCAATGTCGATGATCTGGGCGACGTGGAAGAGGTCGTCAGCACTGTTTACGCCCGCGCGGAGACGGCCTTCCTAGACAAAGAGGCCGAGTTCGGTGCCGAGCACTTGTGCCGCATCTTCCGCCACTTTTACCTGGAAGAAATCGATCAGGCGTGGGTCGACCACCTCACGAACATGGAGCACCTGCGCGACGGCATCGGCCTGCGCGGCTACGGGCAAAAGGATCCGAAGCAAGAGTACAAGCGCGAGGGTTACGACATGTTCGTCAACATGGTCGCCAACGTCTCAAGCAGTGTGCTTACCAAGCTCTTCGAAGTGCAGCCCCAGGTCGCTGATCACATCGCCGAACTGGAAGCGGAAGCCGAAGAGCGACACCAGGCCGATCTCGCCGCCGCCGTCGCCAAACACCTCGGTGATATCGATTCCAGTGGTGACTCGGATCCCGCCGGGCTATTGGCCGCCATCCAAGCAGAGGTCGCCGCCGCCGAAGCCGCCGCTGCCGCACCCGCACCCGCACCGAAAGCTGCCGCGCCGAAGATCGGACGCAACGACGAATGCCCCTGCGGTTCAGGCGAAAAGTTCAAGAGGTGCCATGGGGCTACCAGGGAAGACTCCGCAGAAGTCTAGCTCCGCTCTCATAGCGGAGATGATGAACTTTCCGGAGGCGATGAGGCGATGAGCTCATTGCGAGAAGGGCTCCAGCAGGAGCTCTTTTCCCTGACACTGTCAGCGGGATTCTTCGGATTCTTCGCTCACGCGGAAGTGTTGTCGGCCCTGGAGGATGAAAAACTGCTGCCCGCTGCCATAATGGGCGCTAGCGCCGGCGCGTTGGTAGCCCGAGTCTGGAGCGCCGAACTCCCGTCGCCGGAGATCCGAGAACTGCTTTTCTCATTAGATCGCGACGAATTTTGGGAGCCCGCTTTCGGTCCCGAAAGCTGCGAGCAGAGCGCTTCCGCGAACGGCTCTCTGCAGCCTGGCCCGTGACCCCCTTCGACCACTGCCACGTTCCCTTGTCGCTGTCGGTCTTCGAGTTACGCGGGCACCGCACCCGGGTGATTCGACAAGCTACGCTAGTCCCGGGCATCTACGCATCCTGCCCGGTTCCACTTCTGTTCCAACCTGGAACCATCAACGGCAAGCTCTACGCCGACGGCGGCATTGCAGACCGGGGCGCCGTGTTCGGGCTGCGCCCGGGGGAACGAACCCTGTCCCACCATCTGCAATCCCGATCGCCCTGGCGGCGACGAGGCAGTCCGGCTCAGCTTGTTCCCAAGCGAGACGGGCTCTGCGCCCTGACCATCGATCGACTGCCGCGTGTTGGCCCCCAGCGCCTCGCCTTCGGGCCCAGTGCCTACCCACGTGCTCGGGAGGCCACCCTCGCCGCCCGCGACGGGCCCCAGGCGGCACATATCACCGCACCGGCCCAAAACCGATCCCAGATGCTGGCAGCCTTCAGTGCCCCAATCCCGGCCCCCGGTTGCCCGGTTGCCCGGTAACTGGCCCCGTAGGCGGGTGTATGGCATCGACCAGAATTGGCCACGCCCTCAATATTTTTTCGGAATCGCCGCTCTACAGGTTGAGACGAGTTGTCTCCATCCCCCCCCTCATGCTGGCCGAACGAATCCTCTTCGTCGACCACGACCCGTTGGCTCGCAAAGCCTTTGCGCGTGCCATGCGGCAGAAGCGTTTCATCGTCGACATTGCCAACGATGCCGAAGAGGCGCTCGAGTTAGCGAAGCACTACCCCTACGCGGTCATCGCCTCGGACTGGCGCATGCCACATACCGACTGCATGCGACTGATTGAACAGGTCCGCGCCAAAACCCCCGACGTCAGTTGCATTCGGATAACCGGCACCTGCCACGAAATCTCGCCCCAGGCGATCATCGAAATCGAGATCATCGCGTTCATCCAGAAGCCCTGGGGCAACGACGATCCAGCGGATGCCTTATCCCGCGCTACACGGATCCATCAACGACGCGTTCGACACAGCATGATGTCCATGAAGCCCCCCAACGGGCAAACGACAATCCTGTTGGTGGAAGATAACCCAGCGGACGCAGCCCTCGTTGAACGGCTGCTTTCCCGATCGGACGGCAACTACGCGGTCACTGTGCGGTCGAGCCTCAGTGAGGCCTAAGAGGAGCTGAGCAAACAAGCTTTTGCCGCCCTATTGGTGGATCTATCCCTTCCGGACGCCCAGGGCGTTTTCACAGTGCAGGCGCTGCGTCCCCTGAGCGGGCCGGCACCCATCGTCGTGTTGACGGGTAGGGACGATGAACAATCAGCGAGGCAGGCCATGCTTGCCGGCGCTCAAGACTATTTATGCAAGGGAGAAGTCGACTCCCGCAGCCTGCGCCGAGCTGTGCGCTACGCCATCGAACGCATACGCGCCGAAGACCGCTTGGCCCACATCGCCCATCACGATCAGCTGACCCAGCTAGCCAACCGAACGCTGCTGTTGGAACGATTGAATCAAGCCATCTCCCGTGGACGGCGTGCCAAGAGTCCCGTAGCGGTGTTGTTCCTCGATCTGGACCGCTTCAAGGCCATCAACGACAGTTTGGGCCATCACGTAGGAGATCGGCTGCTCACCGAGGTCGCCCGGCGTCTCGCCGGTGCTGTACGTGATGCCGACACAGTCGCCCGATTGGGCGGAGACGAATTCGCCATTGTCCTGGAGGAACTCGCCACTCCAGATAACGTCACCTTGCTCGCGCAACGTTTGCTCAACTCCTTCGCGACTCCGTTTTCCTTGGACGGTATCGAGATATCCACTAGCACCAGCATCGGTATCGTCCTCCATCCTCACAACGGCGACGACACGGACCAGCTGCTCAAGGCCGCTGACTCAGCGGTGTACCGGGCGAAGGAAACCGGGCGAAACAACTATCAGTTCTTCAGTTCGGAATTGCACGAACGAGCGGTGGTTCGCGCCAACCTCGAGCAAGAGTTAGAACGCGCGCTGACTGACAAGTAATTCATTCTTCATTTTCAGCCCCAGGTGCTGCGCCCGCAGATGGGCATCAGCGCTCGAGAAGCACTGATCCGTTGGAAAAAACTCCGGCGGCACGATGGTTTCGCCCTTGGACTCCATTCCTGTGCTGGAGGAGACCGGGCTGATCGTCGCGGTCGGCGAATAGATTTTGCGCACATCTTGCTACCAATCCACCATGTGGTCGCGACACATGGGCGAGCCGGTGCGGGTCGGCGTGAATATCTCAGCCCGCCAAATCGAAGCGCCAGAGTTCTTTGACATGGTCGAACAAACCCAGGCGGACTTTCATCTTCCGCCGTCACACCTCGAACTCGAGGTCACCGAGAGCATCATGATGGCGGATCTCGAACGCGCCACCACTGTGCTGCAAAAACTCCGTAACTTGGGCGTTCGAGTGGGCATCGACGATTTTGGCACCGGATATTCATCCCTGGGACAACTCAAACGACTCCCCATTGACACCCTGAAGATTGATCGCTCGTTCATCAAAGATCTACCTGGCGATCGCGCCGATGCCTCCATCGCCACCGCCGTCGTTCATCTAGCCAAAAAGCTCGGGCTGGAAGTCGTCGCAGAGGGGGTGGAAACCCAAGAGCAGCTCGATTTTCTCGAAGCCCCTACCCGCGGAAGACACGAACACTTGGCTGGAACAACTCCAGGCACAGAGAGGCTCCACTTCGGCTGCTTGAAGCAGACGCCGCACGCTAGGCTGTGAACGCGACGAGGCCGACAGCTGTGGCAACCGTCATGCGTGCCACCCAAATTGGCGACTCGGGGTCCCCAGCGCGAAGCACTCCTAGGAGTGCTTCGCGCTGGGGACCAGCTCACCCCCTAGGGGCACGCGTCGATCTAAGGGGCCATCGAGCGCGGGCCGCTGCATATGGCCCGGAGCGGCCATCCTCAGCCGAGGAAACTCGGCGTTCAGACTCGTCCGCACAGCCTCCGGCGCCGCCACCGCCAAGGTCGTCAACCAGTCGCTCATGGTCCGGAGCGCGCGACTGACATCCACCACCGGCAGCACAGCAATATGGCGACCCACCGGGGGTATCACCAGCGCGTCTGGATCGAGCACAGCCACGGAACCCGATCCGGCGCCCCGCCAACTGCCCGAAGAACGGAGCGATTTGCTGTACCAGGCGACCGCTGCCAATTCTGCTTCTTTCAGCGAGCCGCCGGGCAACGAAGCCTCGGCCACAATCAGGCTCTCGGTCAACTTGTCACAGAACTCGTCACGACCTGCCTCCCCCGATAGCAGCACCAGTCGTAGGCTCGCGCACCCCCGCTGGTCGAATAGCGCCGTGTCGATGGCCAAAGCACGACACAATTCGTCTATGTCCGACACCGACTCAAGCTCAACGTAAGCCGCGCCCACGCCCGCTCCATGGGCGTGCAGGCGAACACCCGGCGGAAGCACGCCAACTAATTCGCTCATGGTCTCGTCACTCCCGTAGGCCCAGAGGTGTTCCCCCGCCGTGGGCGTGAGCTCCGTTACCAGCTCGAAGAGGTCGCCGGCAGCACAGCTGAGAGCGGTTGCCAATACCGAACATCTGCGAGACGCCCGTACGAATAGTTTCTCTGAAGAGGCGAGCCCCAGGGCAATCGCCCGAAGAGCCCCGACGAAGACGTTGGCGCTCAACAACACGTGGGCGCGCTCGGAGCTAGGAACACTGCGGCACAAACTTTCGATATCCGCGGGCTCGGGATGCAGTTCGAGACTCCACTTCAACGCCGCTTCCACGCCGAGCGCTGACAACCCAGTCTCTTCGACTAAAGACTGCCGCAGCTGCCCTGCACCCAGGGCTCCGGGATCGGTGACTCGCCGAGCTATCTCGATCAGGCGCCCTACCCGGCGCTTTCGGGCGGCGAACTGATCGGTCTCGACAGCCGGGAGCTCGTCCGTCGCCAAAGCCGGGAGGCGCGCCGTAGATGGCAGCGCGCGGGGCAACGGGCGCCGATCCAGCAGCGCTTCTTGAGCAAGCGAACAGCCTCTGAGAGCACTGCCCGGGGCACGCCCCAATAGTCGTATGCCCTGGCCTTTCCGAACTACAACGTCCTGAGACAGCACCGCCAGCGCGGAATCGACATTGCTCAGATCGATGAACAACCCGAGGCCCGGCGAGCCGTCCGCGACCGCTCGATGAGTAATGGGGTCAACCGGTATCACCCGAAGCCACGGCGGCTCAAAGTACAGCCCCGCCTTCGCCAACTTCGGAAACAGTTCGTAGCCCTCATAGAGTTGTGCCGATAGCTCGGTCATGCCGTATTCGTAGACGACCCGTTCGAGGGGGATCTGCAGCGCGGCGGCCGCCCGGGCTCGCTGCTCTTCGGGGGAGACAAACGAGTGCCTTCCCTTGGAACCACCGGTCAGCATCAGTCGGGTATCGGCGCTCGGCAATGAGCGGCCACCGAGTTGATCTAATAGCGTCGCGAAGGCTAGACTCGTGGAAAGGATTAGCAGGGTCGCGTTCTGGGCTTGAGCCTGACGCAACTGCTGCCGCAAATCCTCTAGCCTGATCTGGCCGTGCTCGTCGACCATCCAGGGGTGGGGAGGCCAAAGGCTCCGCATCCCCTGCCGCGGAAAATCTTCCATGAAGAAGCGCATCATGGCCGCCAGGGACGACGTCCCCGACTCGCCCGGATCCGGTGCCAAGGCCACGACACAGACGTGGGATACGCCGACCCCCAGCAGCGCGCGCCGGCCAAAGGCCGTACTCAGGCGCCGATAGCTATCCAACGAGCGCAGAGGGTGACATCCTGACCACTCGCTGTTCGTCCCGCTGGTAAGGAACCGAGCGATGTCTTCCCCAGGAGAGTGAACCGCCACTCGGCTCAGCCGAAACACCTCAGTAGGGATCGCAGAAGCTGCGGGATCCGAAAAATCGAGAAGACACCGCGCAGGCTTGCCCCATTGTTTTTGAAAGCGAGAAATTCGCAGCGCTAACTCTTCGAACTCTCCGGACTGGGGCAAACGCTCCGCGAAGCGCTGGACTGCTCGATGCAGAGTCTCCGATTCTGCCGACAGCTTCACGAAGAAAACTGAACGAGAGAGAAACGCAAAGCGTCTAGCCAGCCCTCCAGCTGGGACTCATCGATCACCAGCGGCGGGGTGACGATCAATACTTCACGGCCGCCACCACCCGTGGTCGTCAGGTAGCCTCGTACCAGCAGGCTCTGCATCAAACGCGTAGCAGAAGCACTGCCAAGATCGAGTCCGATCATCAGCCCCCGTCCCCGAACCTCACGAATCACTGGGAATTCCTCGGCGAGAGCCTGGAGCTGATCCATGAGCCACGCTCCGATTCGAGCGGATCTGTCGACGAGCTTTTGCCGAGACAGCACGTCCAGACACGAGATCGCCCCAGCGGCCGCCAACGGCGATCCCGAAAAAGTCGAAGTGTGCACAACTTCGTCCTCCTGGGACCAGTGGCTCATCAACGCCGGTGACCCGAGACAGGCGCTGATCGGCAGCCCGCCACCAAGTCCCTTACCCAGGCAAAGCAAGTCCGCCGAGCATTCCTGTTCGGCGCTGAGAAACATCGATCCTGAACGACCCAAGCCGGTCCAAATTTCGTCGGCGATCAGCAGAGCCCCGTGGGCGTGAACGAGCTCACCCAAGGCCGCGCCGAACCCTTCAGGAGGAACCACACAGCCACCCCGCCCCAGAATCGGTTCGTACAAGACGGCACCCACAAAGCCCGTCTGCAGCTGCTCCTCGATGGCGCGAAGACTGGCTGTGACCTGCTCGGGACTGACCGGATAGGACGCGAAACTTACGTTTCTGTTTTCGGCACCAGCAAAGGGCACACGATACGAGGAACGCAGACCACAGGCCGACAACGGACCGTAGGAAAGGCCATGGTAGGCCCCTTCAAAGGCGATCACGCCGCTACGCCCGGTCGCGAGCACGGCCGTCTTCAGTGCGGCGGTAATCGCGTCCGAGCCGGATAGACCCAAGATACATTGAGCCCCCTTGCCCCCGAGCACAGGAGCCGCCAAGGCGCTCAAGCGCTCACACAAGGCGATCTTGGCGTCGGATGGGTAGACGTCGCCCAGTGCTTGACTGAGCCGCTCGGTTTGAAGGCTCATCACTCGCTCATGGGTGGGGTGTCGGTGACCCAAGAGCATGGCGCCAAAACCTGCCGCCAGATCAACGTAACGGTTGCCGTCCACATCGGTGATGTTGGAACCGAAGGCGGTCGAAAACACCACCGTGTTGGCGGGCACGTCAGCGTGAACAGCCGTCCGAATGCCGGAATCGGCGCGGCGTCCCATGGGCGCCGTGGACCGCTGGAGGCGGGTCAGCCAGGTTCGCGACTGCGGTCCAGGCGGCCGCACGGCAATGTGCGGTGCATCACACCCCGGAACCAACTCCGGTGCTTTGGGTATCTCGCTAAAACTCACAGTAGCTCGCTATCAGCCCAGATCCGTGCCAGCCCGGATCTGTTCCGGCCTGGATCAGTGACAGACCTTGTTTCGGCCACCGCGCTTAGCCTCATACATCTTTTCGTCCGCCCGCTGGATTAAATCCTGCGCGGTGTCCTCTTCTTTGACCACCGCGCAGCCAATGCTCACGGTGACGGCGATAGCCTCGCCCTGAAACACGTATTTGTGCTCCGCCACTTTACTCCGCAGGGTTTCGGCCAAAGCTGCCGCCCCTTCTAACGATGTTTCGGGGAGGACGATAAAAAACTCTTCACCGCCGTAACGAGCAAACACTTCGTCCCGACGGATCCGGCTCTGCACCACCTGGGCCAAATCCCTCAGCACGAAGTCGCCGGCGAGGTGACCGTAGTGATCATTGATTCGCTTGAAAAAATCGATGTCGAACATCAACGCCGATAGAGGTCTCTCATGTCGGCGAGCCCGGATGATCTCTCGCTCCAGCGCCTCGAAGAGGTAGCGCTTATTGTGGATCTGCGTCAGACCATCGATGATGGTCATCCGATAAATTTCTTCGTGGTACTTGGCTTCGGCGTCCGCGCCCGACAGGTACTTGAAAATGGTGGGTCCGACTTTGATGCGATCGTTCGTACGGAGCTCCGTCTCGTGTTCGATCTGCGTTTCGTTGACGTAGGTGCCGTTCGTCGAGCCCTCGTCTACGGCAAACCACAACTCTCCGCGGCGCTCGAATCGAACATGCTGGCGGGACACTGAATCGCCCTCTAGAACGACATGATTGTCTGCGCCACGCCCGATTCGCATGGTCTCCTGATCCAACACGAAGCGCTTGCCGAGCAAGCCGGTCTCCTTGGAGTAGATGACCACGACGCAGTCGTTCCGGGATCCCGTTTCGCTCGGTAGGCTAGCGGTCACCTGGGTGACCCGGGTCTTCTCCTCAAACTCCGTCACAACGACTTGCTCACAATCCATTTTCCGAGGACATCTGTCCGAGGACCTACAATTGTTTCACTGCCCGAGGACGCTGAAAACCAAAACTCCGCGGATCGTGCGTCCAACACGAAGCGTTGCCCCCAAGAGCCTCCCCGTCGTCTGAAAACATCCATGATTCCAAATGTTTACTCATTTTCGACTCCCCCTACATGTATCTCGCGCAGGTAAACATCCGCGTCGACGTTCGTCAACGGCAACTCGTACGGCCCGGCCGGTCCACCGACAACCCCCCTCAGTTAGCGTTTCCAGGGTCGATTCAGGAGCTATTCAAGGGGTACATCGATGCCGATTTGTCGCATCAATCGGAGCGCGTTACCGCCGCTCACCGGACCTTCACGCAGCTGATAGTCAAAACTCATGACGTCGTCCGAAACGGTTTCTCGAAAATGCTTCTGAGTTACCCGCTGCATTTTTTCCGCCGTCAGGCGGCACAGCTCGATGTCGTGGGTCGACACCAGACCCAAAGCTCCGCCCTGTAGCAATTGATCCAAGACATAACGCGCACCAATCTGTCTCTCACGGGAGTTGGTGCCGTGGAGAATTTCGTCGAGCAGGAAGAAAACCGGGAGCCCGGCATCATCGTCGGACAGCACAACGCGAATTTTTCTTAGCTCCGCGTAGAAGTGGCTGATCCCTTCGTCCAAGGAGTCGCTCATCCTCATGCTGGTGCGCAGGCGAACCGGACCCAGTCTCAATTTTTCCGCGCACACCGGACCGCCGGCAAGAGCCAGTACGATCCCAAGGCCTACGCTGCGCAGCCAGGTGCTCTTGCCCGACATATTTGAGCCAGTTACCAACATGGCGCAACCTCCGCCGTCTAGGCTGGCGCTGTTACCGACACGCACGCGACCGCTCAGCAGCGGGTGAGCCAAATCGATGGTGTCGAGGCGCGGCGGGCCTTCTACGACCTCCGGCCAACAGTAGCCGGGCTCGTCATGGGCCAGCGTGCCTAGGCTAGCCAAAGCTTCCAGTTGACCGACCGCATCGAACCATCCACGCACATCACGGCCTACATCCCGTCGCCAGGTCTCAAGAGCCAGTACACACTGCAAGTCCCACAGCAACACGAGGTTCAGAAACGGGTAAATCATGCCGTTATGACGGGCTTCAAACCAGCCAACGACTCGTTCGAAGCGCCGCATATCTGCCGACGCCACACGTCCCTCGTGTCGTAAAGCCTCCTTGAGAACTCGCAGATGCGCGGAGTCGAAGGAGTGGTCCTCCAACAGCTCAAGCAGCGGGGCAAAGCGGCGAAACACCCCTTGGGTCTGCGAGACCGCCGCGAAGTAGCGCCCTGATTGTTCGCGAACAGTACTGAGCCAGATCACGTGAAGCACGATCCCGAACCAATAGAACGGAGGCGCCCCGCCGAGCCAAGTGGCGAGCATCGCGCTCACCGTCATCAAGGGCAGCAGCCGACTGCCCCATACGGCAGCAGCGGTCACCGTCACTTCCGCCTTCGTTTCCGCCCAGTTGAGCAAAGACGCGGGATCGGGGGTGGCGGCTGGGCGGTTTCCCGGACGAGACACGCCCACAGTGCGAGAGCCGGAGGGCTCCACTGAGGAAAGTGCCGCCACTTCAAAGCGCTGACAGAATTCGGGGTCACGACTCAGGGCGCGGGCGGCCTGCTGGCGCCCCGACACCGCGGCAAGATCGGCGTCGCCACAGAGCAGAGCCGCCAACGCGTCTTGGCCCGCTAAGGTGTGGGCGGTGCTGATTCGCTGAAACAACGAACTCGGGCCGAATAGATCGAGATCGCCGGAGTAGTCATGGTCCGGGTCGGCAAAGCGAGAACCATCTCCGTCAAATTTTTTCCAAAGCTCCGAACAGCGATCCACGCCATGGCGACTCACGGCCAACCAGCGGAGGGCTTCATCTTCTGAGTCGATCACACGAGCATGCACGGCCACCAGACAGGCGAACACCGCCAAACTAGCGAGGGATAAAGCCTGAACCCATGGCTCTACGTCACCGAAAATGACGAACAGGGAGCTGATCACCAGAACGCCGAAGGCCAAGCCACGAAAGTTCGACACTAAGGCCGAGCGAGCTGCCAGGGCATCGGCCTCCGCCCGAAATCGTTCAACCCGGGCACCGTAGTAATCGGCTGGAGCGTCTGTTGGATCTACAGAGCTCAGCGCTTCACCTCAATGAACAATGTCGCCCCAACGATGGGGGCAGACGGATAACCGACGAAACGCCGGTCCAGTACCGAAGCCATGCATCTGGCGGCCGAATCCGACACGTGACGCCGACGCTTGACCGACGTGCCCTCGGCTCGCCCGCGTTCTCGAACCAGGAAACGCAACTCCACTTCACCGGAATTGCCCTGCAACGCTCCCTTCGGGGCGACACAGGCGACCAACTTCTCGTTCGCTTTCGCGAGATTTTTCAGGGCCTTGGGCAACTCTCCCGTATCTGCGGTGACCTTCGCCAGAGTGAGCCTAACCGCCCGAGCTACCGGTTCCTTCTTCGGCTCTTCCTTGGGCAGCACTGTCGGCTTCACGGGCGTGACGGCTAGGGGTGCCGATTCAAGCACCGGGGTCGCCCCGCTGGCCCCCGTGGGCTTGGATTCGGGCCGAGGTTTCGTGACCGTTCCGCCGAGCAGCGCACTCGCCTCTTCTGCGGACACGCATCGCCGTAGCATGCCGTTTCCGTCGGCAAGGCGGCCCCAGGGACAGACGGGATCGTAAGGATATCGGTGGGTGCCGGAGTCGCCGGAAGCCTGGGCGGAAGCGCCGAGGGCCAGCGCACAGACGCCGGCTATCCCGTAGATCAGCGCTCGGGTCCTCAACTGAGTGGAAATTCCCCTGAATTTTTTCATCTTCATATGCCCTCGATAGTTCGAAGGGCATCATTAACGCCCCGGGTGTTGGTCATCAAGAAACAAGACCCCGGCTTGCTCGGGCCGCGAGGGGCAGGCTAGAACCCGGGGCCGTCCACCTAATCGCTCCGTATCAACAGTCCCGTGCCCCCCGTTAAGCCAAATTCAGCCGAGGTCGTGCTCACGTTCCTCAAAAGCGTCGGTAAGCGCGCCGATGCGGAATTTTACCTGAAACTGTTCCGAGATCTGCCCCGGAGCGAATTCGCAGTGATCGCGGTGGAAGCTTCAGTCGTTCGATACGCCCTAGGGAGCCTGGTCGAGCAGCTGCGCTTTCTGACGGAGCTCGGGCTCTATGCCCCGATCGTTCTCGGATTATTTGATCCCGAACAATCCCCCGAGGGTGCGAAAATGCTGACGGATGCCCTCGCTTCCGCCGGAGTGAGTGTCGAGCTAAGCTCCACCGGCGACAGCTTCGCCACCCAAAAATTACGAAATACGCTAGATCAGACGGCGCTGCCCGTGGTCTCGGTGGACAGCGAATCGGGTAGCACAGCCGAATCCCGATTCGCAGCGCTGGCTTCACTCACCAGAGATTTAGGGAGTTCCAAGCTGGTGATACTCCGAAGGCACGGCGGGCTAGTCCCTCAGCCAGCATCCGGGCAGCAGTCTACCGAAGTTATCTCGCTGGTGAATCTGATGAGCGACGAGACAAGCTTGATACCCAGGCTAGGGAGCGACGACCAGCGGCTCGTGCGACTCGCCGCTGAGTTACTTCGAGCTCAAGATAGCAGCCGCTTTGTTGTAAGCCTGGCGTCGCCACTGAACTTGCTTGCCGAGTTGTTCACGGTCCGCGGCGCCGGCACACTCATTCGTCGGGGCTCTCAGATCCAGCGCCACAAATCCTACGACACAGTAGACTGCGCGAGGCTGCGAGCGCTGCTCGAAACGAGCTTCAACAAAACGCTGGGGCCGGAGCTTTTCGCTCGCCCCCCTCAGAGCCTCTACATCGAAGAAAACTACCGCGCCGTGGCCATCCTGGAGTCATCTCCTGTAGCGCCTTTTCTCACTAAATTCGCCGTCCGCCGGGTCGCCCAAGGCGAAGGCCTGGCCCGGGACCTCTGGGACGAGATGACCCGCGAGTATCCGTCGGTGTACTGGCGCGCGCGGCCAGGCAACCCGGTTCAAAACTGGTACTTGAAGCTTTGCGACGGAATGCTTCGTCGCGACGACTGGCACGTCTACTGGACGAACGTCGACGCCCACGCCATCGGGACTGTGGTGGATGCGGCGATCGCTCGCCCGGCAGATTTCAGCCTGCCGGGCGACGGCGAAGCCTGAACTCTGCCGACTTCGCCGGCTCACAAACCGAAACCGCCCAAGCCCGTAGGCTTGATCGGCAGTCGCTGGCTAGCGAACTAGCGGCCGAGAGACTCGGCGCGGTTGACGATGCGAGGAGTGATGAACACCACCAGCTCAGACCGAATATCGCTCTCGCTGCGGTGCTGAAACAGCAGGCCCAGCAAGGGGATATCGCCAAAGAACGGAACCTGGTCACGGTTACGACCACTGTTGCGGGTGAAAATCCCGCCAATGACTGCGGTGTGGCCGTCCATCACGAGCAGATCCGTTTCGACCTCCCGCTTGAGGATGGTCGGATCGCCGCGGGCCGAAGTCTGGTTGAAGTCCGGCTCGTCCCGGCTAACCTTAACGTGCATGGAGACGCTTCCGTCAGCGGTGACGTGGGGGAGCACTTTGAGTTCCATCTTCGCGTTCTGAAAGGTGGTTTGCACGCCCTGGGCGCTTACCTGAGAGAACGGAATCAGGGTGCCCTGACTGATCTTGGCCTGCTTGTTATCCAGGGTGAGCACGCGCGGACTGCTTAGGATACGCAACATGCCTCGGGTCTCAGCAGCCGACAGCCGAAGGTTCAAGTTCAGGGTGTTGTCGATAGAGCCGAAGGTGAAGCCAATCGCACCACCAGCGCCAGTACCCGTGGCAGCTGGCATATTGACCGCAAAGTTCGGGTTGGTCACGGTATTCTGAAACGGTGACAGACCTGCCGTGGGCGTCTGACCGTCACTCGCGCCACCGGCAATGCCGATCGAGCTAGGGAAGGCCAAGCCAGTGGGGTTACCCGTCGCAGGCGAGAAGTTCACATCGCCACCCCACTGGATGCCGGACTCACGAAGATAGCGGCTGGTCGCTTCCACGATTCGAGCTTCGATCAACACCTGGGGAGTCTGCGTATCCAAGGAGTGAGTGAGTTCCTCGATTTGCGCCAAATTGCCGACAACATCCCGAGCAATCATTACGTTCGTTCGTTCGTCAACGGCGATGGTTCCGCGCGAGGACAGGAGGTCTGCTGCTCGCTGCTGAATGCTGGCGGCATCCGCGTAGCTCACCGGAATGATGCGGGTCTCCAACGGAGCCAGAGCGAGTTGTTGTTTGGCCCGCGCGATGGCCAAAGTCCGCTCCTTGTCGAGCTCGGATTGCGGCGCGACGCGGACGATGGAGCCCTTCTGGACCATGCCGAGCTTCTTAGCCTGCAAGACCGTCTCCAGGGCCTGGCCCCAAGGAACGTTCTTCATTCGGATGGTAACGCTGCCTTTAACATTGTCGGCCGTGACGATGTTGATGCGCCCAACATCGGCCAACAGACGCAACACGTTATGAATGTCGGCGTCTTTGAGGTCGAGATCGATTCGTCGACCTTGAAACCGCGGTCGGGGCTGACCGGCAAGTGCCGGCGTGAAGGCTGAAGCTTGGTCGCCTTCGGTGACGGTCTCCGTCACCGCCAACGCGGATTCATCCACACGGGTCACCACCTCGGGAAGGTCCAAGTAGTCGCGTTCCATGTGGATGGTTCGGCTCTTGCGGGCAATTCCGCCATCGGTCGCAATGCCACTCACCGAAGAATGTACGGCTCCCGGTCGATAAAAAGACCAGGCCAGAGTGGAGCCGGTTTTCTCTAGGGCGCTGCGAAGGCCCTCTTCCCGGTCCACCTCGATCATCGTTACGGATTTTCCGCGAATTCTCGTCCGGTAGCTCGAAACCCCCCGAACAGAACCGCCGAATGCCGAAACGTCCAAGGTTCGCTCCAATGACTCCGGTAGTGCGGCGGTCTCAATGCGCAGTCGACTTCGGCCTGCCCTCTCCCGGAGCAGACGGTACTCGGTTCCACTCGACAGCTCGATGAGCACGCGGTCCACCCGCGGATCGTGACGAAAACGTACGTCTGTTACGCCGGTAGCCCCAGCGGCGGGTCGAGCCTTGCCTGGCTTGTTGACAGAATCGACGACCCCGGCCTTACCCGGCTCAAACCGGATAACGAGCGTCTTGCCCTGAACCCGCACGGAGTACTTCGCTTCCTCCTTGAGAGTGACGAGCACCCGCGTGACTTGACTCTTGCCGGACTGAAAGGCCTGGGTGAGCACGCCACCCACTATGCCCACGCCATCCACAATCGCTGGCGGTGCTCCTTCGATGTCGGAATCCGGCACATCTATGATCAGCCGTTTGCCGCCCTTGGCGAGGCGCGCTGAATAAGCAGGCACCTTGTCGAAGCTGACGACGAGCTCGGCGCCACCAGATGTACCACTGGGACTCAATTGGACGTCTGTCGCCGAGCGACTCGCAGCGAGGGCTACCGGGGCCGTGCACATCGCGCCGGCAACCAGCAAACACACCCACCACTGCGAGCGTCGCGCGCCCATGGGGCCTCGGCCAGTGGAGGAAAAAGCCTTGTTGTTTTCCATAGTTGTAAGCGTTTTTTTGTCGAGTGACAATGGGATCAAGCTCATGTTCGCCGGGCTCCGTAAGGTGAGCGTAGGAGGGCCATCGCAGGTCTTCCTAGGCTTCGACTCCCAACCGTAGCCTGGAGCGTCCATCGGGAACAAATTCCGGGCGAAAAGAGTGACCGGACCTCAACAGCCAGCATGAGCACGACGGCTCCGGGTCCCCGGCAGACGGCGTGATCTGGACGGAGCACCGCGGCTCCCGACCACGCCGTCTGCCGGGCTCTCCCGCTCAGGGGTCCGAACTACGCTCGGCACGCGGCTGACACTGACGAAGCAGAGCCGGTCCGAGACCCAACCATCGGATGCCGTGGATTCACGGGGACACCCGACGCTATCGCTGGGCGACGGTGTCTTCGGGATGCAGAACGATCACTCGAGTCGCGCTCGGCACATCGGGATTGGCCGGATCCTCTCGCACGAGCACAATGTCCGAATCCCGAACGCGATCGACGCGCCAGTTGATTTCGTACGATGCACCAGAGGTTCCGCCAGCCACAACTTCGGCGCGACCGACAAACTGCCCTCGGCTCACCACGTGGCCGGTTCCGTGGGGATCGACCAGCATGGCGCGCGCGGGGTGGATGCGAGAAACAATTCCGATGAGCTTCAACTCATCCACAGAGTACTCGTCGAGTAATACTTCACGCTGGGAGCGAACTCGAGTCTTCGCTTCTTCCTCGAACATCTTTTCGAAGGAACGAAAGGGATCGCGACTGCGCTCTGTTTCAGTGAAATCGATTTCCTGAAACTCCACCTTAGGCGGCGCTTCGGCAACGACCTCGACTTTCTTAGCCTTCTGCTTGGGCGGGGGCGCTGCGGCCGCTGCACCAGCCTCGGTGGTGGTTTCTTCTTCGCAGGCCACCAGAACGGATAGCGATAAGAAAATAACTGTCAGCGTTGCGGTGCGCATCAGCGGGCACCCTTCTTCTTCTTTTTCTTCTTCACACCAGAGTGAAACGCAGTGGCGAGCACACTTACGTTCAGCTTCACTTCATCGCCCGTAATGTCAGGTTTACCCACGGTGATATTTTCCATGTTGATGATGCGATCGAGCTGACCCACGTTGTAGAAGAACTTCGCAATCTGGTGATAACGGCCCTTGATTACCAGCTTCATCGGGACCTTGGCGTAGTACGGACCCGAGACCTCCTTGCTGGGACTCCAGGAAAGCAGGGTGATGCCGGCGCTGTTCGATACCGCCTGAATCGCACTCAGGAACGCGGGATATTCCGTCGTCGCCGGTAGGATCTTGTTCAGATCCCGTTGCCGTTGCTCGCGGTCCGCCAACTCGGCGAGGTCTTTCTGGTAGGCGTGCTCCGCCGCCCGCGCTCCGGCCAAGTCCGAACGAAGTTTGGTTTCCTTGTTCTGCGCGGAGCTAACGCTCGTGTCCAAATCGCTAAAAAACACGATAAAGTACACAAGGGCAGTGAGTACGATAAGCAGACCACCGACACCGAACTTCGCTGCAGCGGGCAGCTTAGCCAAAGGACTTTGCTTAGCCATTAGTATCTCACCCGCGCCCTCAGCTCAAACTTGACCATGCTAGCCGACCGTTTCCCCTTGCGGATTTTCACTTCGTAAAAATAGTTGGAGAGATCCATTCGGCGCGCCAGTTCACTCACGTCTTCTGCGTCTCTAGCCAGGCCCTTTAGGGCAACCTTGAGACCTTTTTCCTTGAAACTCTCCAGCCAGACGCGGCGACCATCCCAGTTCGGATTGTATACCTGCAGCGGGTTCTCCCGGCGAAGCTGCGCGATGTGGTCGGGATCGACACTCGGCCCGCGGCCAGGCGTGAGCAAGCGTGCCAGCTCAAGCAAGACGGCCGTGGGACCTGTTCTCGCACTCTGTAGTTTGGAGATCGCGTCCTCTCGGGCGCGCAGATCCTTCAATTTGCCCGTCACGTCGTTGTGGTTTTGGACAAGAGCTTTCGACTGAGCGATTTGGCTGCTGAGCTCTTTGTTTTTCCGCTCCTGGGACTCGAGTTCCTCCTGTTTGGTCGCGTGGAACACGAACAAACCGATGGCCTCAAGGGTCACCAGCAACAGAATGACAACCAACCAAAGCTGGCTGCCTTCCGCTTGGGCGCGCCGCTTCTGGGGGAGTAAGTTGATCTTAATCATACTCGGGTCTCCCGGTCCTTGCGGAGCGCCAAGCCGAGGGCGACCGAAAGTTGAGCCGCACGCTCCTGGAGAATCTCACGGTTCACTTCTTTGGCTTCGACGATGATGCGCTCCGTCGGTACCCACACTTCCACGGGCACTCTGGCGCGCCGCTCAATAGCAGAAGCCAGTGTCGCGAGGTTCGCGGAGCCACCGGTAATGTAGATGCGAGAAATCTCGCCCTCGCCGCTGGTAGCCATGAAAAAGTCCAAACTCCGTTGGATCTCGGCGGCGATCGAATCCGTCACCGATTCGATGACCTCGACGACCTGGCCAGGGACCATGCCCTGAGTTTCGCCGTCTACCGGCTTTCCGCCACCACACTTGTAGGTTTCCGCCTGCTCCTGGGGAACGTTCATCTGTTTCTGAATCTCTTCAGTGATGACGTTCCCACCATTGGCGATCTCACGGGTAAACGCGCTCACCCCGTTCGTGATGATGTTCAGCGAGGACAGGCTCGCCCCGATGTTGATCAACGCGAAGGTCTGGTCCGGCGGAAGCCCGCGAGACATCTCGAACAAATTCTGCACAGTGAACGCGTCAATGTCGCAAACCACAGGCTTCAGCTTCGCGTCCCGCGCTAGCTGGGCGTAATCTTGGATCTGGTCGCGCTTAGCTGCCACCAGGAGCAAGTCCATTTGGCTCGCCTCGGGACGCCGCCTTAGAACTTGGTAGTCCACCTGTACATCCTTGATGTCGAAGGGAATATGCTGCTCAGCCTCCCAGTGGATCTGCTCTTCTAGCTCCGCCGAGGTCATCATCGGCACCGTGATCTTACGAATAATCACGCTCTGGCCCGAGACGCTCAGGCCAACCTGAGCTCCGCGGCGAATTTTCGCTTCCTCGAAAACCCGCTGAAGGGTATCGACAACCGTGCCCGCGTCCATCACCTGACCATCCACAATGGTCTGCGGGGGAAGGGCCGCGTATCCCAGCCGTAAGAGCTGATAGCCCTTCCGAGTTTCCTTCAGCTGGCAGACCTTTACCGAACTTGATCCGATATCGACCCCAACTAAGTTTTTCCCTTCACCCATGCTTCCTCACTCTGCCCTTGCCTCGGCGTATTGCGCCATGCCGGCACGCGAAAGAAAGTTTGTCACTCTCCGACCTCAGCCGTCAAAAAACAGGGGGACACATCTGGGGGTCTCTGGGCCTCGGTTCCATATGCAGCGGCTGATTTCGACCCTCTTGTTGGGGGCCCTGCTGGCTCTCGCCCCCCAATACGCCCAGGCGGCGCGCGAAAAAAACTTCGACCGCGCGGTCGTTCACACGATTTATTCAGGGCAAACCCTCGGTAAAATCGCCAAGCGCTACAATATCCCAGTCGCCGCCATCCTCACGGCCAATGGGCTGTCTCAGTCTCACAAGATAAAACCCAAGCAGCGTTTGGTGATTCCCAGCCAAAAAGATCAGGACGGAAAAAAAGCAGCCAAACTGCTCCGCGACGGTCGCTTCGATAAACAACTCGGCAAGTCCAAGGACAATTCCGCCCGGCGCTCCACGAGCGTTCAGAAGAGAAAGAGAAAGGCCAAGACAAAAGCTAAGATCCGCTGGCGCAAATACGCCCGCCCCGCTCGCCGCCCCGGATATGTGGTCCTAAAAGGAACAGGTCGTTCCTGGTCGGGCTTCGCCATCGTGAAGGGGAATCGGGTACCTCGCAGGGCCCACAAGGCATTCCGGAAGGTGTTGGCATCGTGGCGAACGGGCGAATCCATCGCCATCGACCCCCAATTGATCCGACTTATCGTGAAGGTCAGTGACCGTTTCGGTGGCCGACCGCTGAAGATCGTCAGCGGTTTTCGGAAGCACTCCTACGCCCGTGCCTCCCGTCACAAACACGGTCGTGCCGTTGACCTGTCGATCCCCGGGGTGCCAAACGAAGCTCTAGCCGCCTACCTGTACACCCTGCCCAACCTGGGTGTCGGCGCTTACCCCAACTCCACCTTCGTGCACGTCGACGTTCGGGCCACCGGAACCCAGTGGACCGACTACTCCCGAGCCGGAGAAGCACCTCAGCATCGTCCCAAAGCGCGCTCGGCGACGGCAACGGACTCCGCCACACCCTAGCGCGCGCCGCCTCCAGCACTGTCACAGGCCCAACACCGGCACGTCAGCTCTTGGCTGCCTCGACTCGTTGGGAGCTGTTAATGGCCGCTCAGAACAAAACCACATCCGTTGTGTGCCGCGCTGCGCCTGGGGTCGCTTCTACCCATGGGGCAAGGCCACCCTAGAAGCAGGGTCATCCACCCTCAAACGCAGTCGCATGTTCTTTGAACACATTATTTCCCTTGGTTCTGTGTCATCCAGCCCTACTCCTGGTGATTTGTCATCAGCCAGATATCTACGTCAATACCCGGCTCGCATGGGTCAATGATCACCCAGAGCGATGGTGTGATAACGCTGACCCACAGTGGAATGAGGGCTTTTTCTAAGATGGCACGTTCAATGCTCTAGGAACTGAGCGATGCCCGAACAGTCAGAAACCGTCCAAGCCAAAGCTGAGTCCCTCGCGATCAGCCTGAACAACAGTAAGTCACGTAAAGTAGCCCGGCGCTGCAAAGTCGAGGTCTCACGTTTAGTCCCAGTGGCGAGCCGTGTCAGCGAAGCCGGGGCGACCCAGCGAAAGGCAACCCGGAAACGTCGCCGCGCCGTCGGAGCGACGACGCTGGGAACGACCAAACGGCGATTGCCGGAGCGAGCGCTCTCCCGGGCTGAATCTGAGATGCCGCCGCCGAACTTTACGGCCTACAGCAAGCCGCACTCCGACGTACCGGCGCGAGGAGCCGAAAAGCTCACCCAGAGGGAAGCCGACGAGCTGGTCGCCCGCTACACCGCTCTGGCGCGACAAATAGCAGGCGGTTTTCAGCGGAAACTGCCGCGCAACGTACTTCGCGACGACCTAATCGCCGCTAGCATGAGTGGACTCTGGGACGCCATCCGCAAACATGGGCACGAAAAGGGTCGAAATTTCGACTGGTACGTACGGGTTCGCATCCGCGGTGCCATCCTGGACGAGCTGCGCGCACAAGACTGGCTACCGCGACGGGCGCGCGCCGCTGCCGCAGAAGCCGCCGCCGCTGGCTCCACCCGTAGCTACGCCCCCGTGGTGCTGCGCTTCGACGAGGTAAGCGAGACCGACCAAGCGCGCTGCCTGTCTACTTCCACGTCATCCGACATCGAGGCCACCGTCGCCGCCCGCTTCGCCCGCCAGGCCCTAGAAAAAGCCATCACTCAACTGCCGGACCGCGAGCGACGAATCGTCACCATGCACTACTTCCGCGGCGTAAAGTTCAAGGATCTGGGGCAAATGCTGGGTGTGAGCGAACCCCGCATCTCGCAATTGCATTCCCGCGCCATGGCGCGACTTCGCGGCATCCTCGGCGAACAAGAAGCCGCCTAGCCAAACAGAGCCCTCGGCTGGAGCCCGGCTGACTCCTTCACGGCCAGCGAGCTGCGGACGACCGCAGTTCGGTATCTAAGGCATGCAGCACCGTCGTCTCGTAAGCGGACAGGGGCGGCGTTTGACTGCCTCGGAGCTCCACAAACGCTGCGTGGTGGGACCCGCGGTCCAGTTCCACCACAGTATCGCAACCCGCATCCAACAGTGTGCTGCCCAGCGGGGCGCTGCTGTCATGCAGACTTTTCGCGATCAGAGTACGACCGTCTTCCGTCACACACAGTGCGCCACGCTGCCGCATAGCCCCGTGGCTTGCCGCCGCTCCGACCAGCTTGCCATTCTTGGCCAAGAGCGGCAGCTGCACGGCGTCCTGCCCCGGACCGAGCTTGGGCCGTTGACCCGGCGGGAATATCCGCGGTGGCAACGGCGACTCCAACACTACGGTGGCGTACACCTGTCGGAGTGCCAGCGAGGCGCCGCCATCAAAGCCCAGGCCGTAACGGGCGCCTTGGGTGGCGTGCCCCAGACCGACCGCCAGCAGACTTCGCTCATGCTGAAACTCGCTCAGTAGGGCCTTCTGGGGCCGCATGCCCGGGCTCTTCGGTTCCTTGCTACCCGCTCGTAGCTGCCAGTGCACCCGACCGTTTTGCAGACTGTAGATCTGCACGTCCAATCGTCCCAGGCGCCGGGTCGTCTGATAAATCGCCGGCCAGCCAGGCTCTGTGCCCTGATCCCCGGGGCTCAGTTTCCAGGCGCTTCCCTCGATCGGGGGCGGTTGGGTAACCCGACGCAATACGTAGAAGAAATCCTTCGCAGACCACAGCGCGTAGCGCCGCGGATCGATATTCATCGCCGGGTGTGCCAGCCGGGTCTCCAACTTTTGCTTGACCAGGTTCTCGATGCTCGTAAACACCAAACCGCAGTGTTTAGGGTTCATATCCAGGTGGATTGCGTAGTCGCAGCCGGCCGCGATCAGTCCACGGGCGAGCACCGGCGCACTAATTGCCTGGCTCCAAGCGTAGAGCACCTGCTGCTGGTGAGTCAGACACAGCGCCGTGCGCTCCGTGAACACCGACTCGCCGGCGAGGTGCCAGCCCCACGCGGCGCGCCCGCTGGGGTTCGCTTTGCCGTCGTCCACCAGCGGCTCGAGATTTTGCCGGAAGCTGAGCAAGTCAGGCGGGATCTTCGAGGCGGAGGGCCAGCTGCCGAAGCCCACATCGCCACCGCGCCGCAAGACCACCGTCGCCCCTCCACTGACCGGTGGAACCAAGACACGGCGATTGACCATCATTCCGTACTCGCCGTGGGTCGTCTTGAAGCCGCCGTTAAAGGTCGCCACGACTCGTCGAGAGACGTCGGGATCCTTGGGCAAATGGCCGGCTCCGGGAGGTCCCGTGAGCGGCCGAGGATCTTCGTAGCCCGCTTCCATGCGCAGCTCGAGCCGCCGCATGTCCATCGCCGTGAGCTGAAGCTCTACGTACGGTCGATTCGGATCGGGTCGGATCATTGTCTGGGCAAACAACTCGGCTTGCCCCGGATCGGGTGCTTTGCCCGGCAGTCGGACAGAGGACCACTCGCCCTCGCCTTCAGCCGACGCTTCCCAAATGGACGGGATCGCAGCCGGCGGCCACACGGCTTCCGAGGGAGGCTCGAGTCGCTCCTTAGCCAGCTCAGCGGACGCGCTCTGCCCAGCGCTCAAGCGATGGGTGGCCCCCCCGGGGAGCACTGCGTAGACCGCCCGCTTGACGGCGTCGCGGGCACCAAAAACGAGGGTCTCCAGCTGGGCGATCGGCACTGGACCCACGACCGCCCGTACCGTATCGACCACCCAGAGCACGAGCGCTTTGTCTCGCTCGGCATGAATCTGCAAGGACGCGCCGTAAGGGCGCGCGTCCGCTTCGCCGGTCAGCGTCCGGTCATTCAATCGATATGTCAGATTTCGCCGAGACTCGCCGACGTCCACAGTCAAGGTCTCCGCATTGAGCTCAAGCGCCGCTCGCCGCACCGGCAGCTCCAAGACGATACTGCTTCGGCCCATTTCCGCGCCGGTTCCCAGCAGCGAACTCAATCGGGAAAGTGCGACGCCCCACCAAGAGGCGGGGCGATCTTCGCGCCGCACCCCCGCAAGCTCCAGAACCGTGACGCCCTGCACCTGCTCGAACGCCGTCGTCGCGAAAACCGCTCGCGAGCCCACCAACTGCAGCGCGGACTCATCGCCGACTGGGGTTCGAGTCAGGTTGTAGAGAGAGTTGAGAAGGACGGGCTGCCCCCCGAGACTGACGCGCACTCGGGCCAAGTACAGATCCCGGGGGCTGTCCGAATTGGTCCGGGCAAGGAACAGTACGCGTCGGCCACACAAGACATCCCCCACCGCGCCACTGCTCGGTGCCCAGGCGATGTCCTCTGCCGCGACCGGGCCGCCCACCGCCTCACCCAACATGCCCGCTAGGCCTGCCACGCTCAACTCCGGAGGATCCGGGATCTGACTGCGGGCACCGAGCGCCAAACTCCCGGCCAGCACCACGAGCAAAACTCGCCCGCTGAGAAACTCTCGGAGCCGCGATCCAGAGAACATGGCCGCAGCCTTAGCCCGGGGCGCTCGCACGCCGCAAGGCTTCCAGAAAACAGCCCAATTACCGCCTGACACGCGCCTTCGGGTCCGTGCTATCTCGACGCCGTAGCCCCGGAGGAAGCATGTTAGCCGACGATATCAAGAAGCAAATGTTCGCCGCCATGAAGGCAAAAAAGACAGTAGAGAAGGAAATCTTGAAGGTCGCCCTCGGCGAACTCACGGCCCGAGGCGAGGAGGTCGACGACGACGCTTGCATCGCGGTGCTAAAAAAACTGGTCAAATCCAACCTCGAAACCCTAGAGGCCGCCACGGACGGCGAGCAGCAGGCAAACTTGAAGGAAGAGCTCGTAGTGCTGCGTGCCTTCCTCCCCGCAAGTCTCAGCCCCGAGAAAATCGCGGAACTGCTCGCTCCAGTAGCCGAGGCCATCAAAGCGGCTAGCAACGACGGGCAAGCCATTGGGACTGCCATGAAACACCTTAAAAGCACCCTCGACAAAGACGGGCCCAGCTTCGAAGGCCGAGACGTCAAACAAGCCGTCGCCAGTCTCCGTTCGTAAATGCGGAGTGAGTTAGCCCGTCGAGCTCCCCGCCAGCCACGCTGGCATCTACTAGCCCGCCATCTACCCCCCAGCCACCTAGAAGCGCTAAAACTCTGATGGTTTTTGCCGTCGTCAGCACGCCGGTGGCGAAGGCAGCGCGACTGTCCGGTTCCTTGCGAGCCTACCGCCTAAGCTTCCGTGACGAATCCGGCCGCCAGAGTTAAGCTCGCCGCCTATGGACGTTTTACTCGATTCTTCAAAATTTCCGACAGAGAAACGAGACGGGCGCGGGCGGACTGATTCCGTGGGGGCCGCCGTACTCGCGCTAATGCTTTTGGTTGCGTGTAGCGAGAGTGGCAGCAGTACCCCGTCCACTTCGACCTCCGAAGGCGGCGCCGATGCCGCCGGACTCGGCTCCGGCGGAAACACCTCAGGCAATACGGGCACGGGCGGTTCCAGCACAGCCGGCACGACCAGCGGGGACGCCAGCTCGGGCGGCTCCGGCAGTGGCGGCGCGTCCTCCGGCGGCACGGGCGGCACGACCGGGACTGGCGGCACAGGCGCCTCGACCACCGAGGACGGCGGTGTTTCCGAAATTCGCCTTTGTCGCCTCAACTCTGCCTGCACTGTCGACGAGTACTGCGAAAAGGCTGAGGCGCAATGCAGCGAGTTCGGCACCTGCGCGCCCCGCGATCCTGCCTGTAACAAACTTCTAAGACCCGTGTGCGGCTGCGATGACGTCACCTACGACAATGCCTGCATCGCCGGAAGCTTCGGCGCGAACGTCGCCAGCAGCGGAGCCTGCGCGAGTAGCTGCGAACTGAAACCCCGCGAGAGCAGCTGCTGCTTTAGCGACGCCGACTGCACCGGCAATGATTATTGCGTCGATACGCCGTCCTGCGCTGTGGAAGGCGAAGGCCAGTGTAAAGCCCCCACACTGCCGGACAACCAGTGCTGGCAAGACAGCGATTGCGATGCGAGCGAACAATGCGACGGGGCCAGTGTTTGCGATTGCGGGGCCAACTGTCTTCTTCCCGATGAACCCGGCACCTGCGTCGCGACTTAACGAGCCTGCACAAGCGACTCGAACGACGGCCCGTCGTCGACGCCTGGCCCGATCCCCATGCAGCCTGAGCGGTGCACGACGTGACGGTGACGAGCAACGCCGTCGATGCGTTGAAGCTGCTCCAGGAATGTCCGGACTACGACGCTGTCCTATGCAACGTCATCATGCCGGAGACATCCGGTATCGATCTGTTTCGAGCGCTGACGCGCAAGCAACTAGAGTATGCCGCACGAGTCATCTTCATGACCGGCGGAGCCTTCCTGCCCAAGATGGAAGCGTTCCTCGAGTCCGTGGACCAGCCTGTCCTGCGCAACCCCTTCAAAACAGACAAGCTGCTCCAAGTACGAGAAGACTTCATCCAGGCAGCTAACTAGACCCGCCCGAGGCTCCCCGGAGCGCGCGATCGGAGCGAGCCGCCCGCTGGGCGTCCCAGAAAATGCCACGGCGCAGAGCCCCGGGCATGACGCCGTGCAGCCAGTAGACAAAACCGTAGCGGGGGGGTGCAGACACCTCAAACTGCCGCCCCTCGATGACCCGAAACAACGCGTCGCTCACTACCTGTGGTGGGTAGAGCTTCGTCGAGCCGTCCGTCAAGCGCGACGGCTCCCCGGTCGCCGCGATGCCCTCCACCATCTCCGTGTCGATGGGGCCAGGATGAATCACGCTCACGCTGATGCCACGGGCTTTCAGATCGAGCCACAGCCCTTCGCTCCATCCGCGAATGGCATGTTTGCTCGCGGCGTAGATTGCCTCCAGGGGCAGCGCCATGTGGCTGGTACCACTCCCCATATTGATGATCCATCCTTCACCGCGATCGATCATGTGGGGCAGAACGGCGAGGGTCGGGTAAACCGTCCCCAGAAAATTGATTTGCATCACCGACTCGGCGTCCTCGGCGGTGAGCTCGGCTACGTCTCGATGCCGCATGATGCCCGCGTTGTTGATGAGGAAATCGATCCCTCCGTGGGCGCTTAGTGCCTCCGCGATGAGCCGCTCACAGGTCTCGCGATCCCCGACGCTGCCCACGATCATGCTGGATTTCGGCGAGTGCTCTTGGACGCGCTGGAGGGTTTGTTCCAATCGGTCTTTGCGTCGCGCGATGAGGCAAAGCGTGACGCCTCGCCGCGCCAGATCCACGGCCATTTGCTCGCCGATGCCTGATGACGCGCCCGTGATGACCGCGACCCGATCCTCGTATTCAACTTTGGCCATATGCGTGCGGGGCAGCCTATCGCGCACCAGACATATTATCCACCCACACAATTAACCGAGGATTTCCGTGATAATCCCCTAGTAAATCAGCACACGGTTCCGAGCGCTCCGGCATTCGAGGTCCAGCCTGAGACCCTACCGAGGGCCTGAGACGGTGAAGTGTCTCGTTCCGGTACTGAACACCGAGCCTAGACACCATCCGCTGTGTTATCAGCGACACCGAGCGGTGCGAGATCCGCTGGCCGCCGAGCGAGGCACCAACGCCCCCCTGCACATGCCCCAGCGGGAATTCTCCGGCGGCACAACTCTGCAGAATGCCCAACGCGCGCTGAGCCTCCCGCTTTCAACTGAACGTTTCCTGGCATTCCGCTGGCGCAGGCCACGACGCGATGCGCAGACGGCCAATACGGTTTCCATGATTCGCCCACTTGTGTAGTTGGATATTTCGCCCGGCCAATTGCGAAGCTCACTGCGCGATTGCTCTCGATGACGTCAAACGTTATGACGCGTCCCGTCGCAGGCTACTGCCGACGCACACAAGGCGCCCGTTGCCGGCCAGAGCCGGCGCACACATAGGAGACGACGGCATGAGAGGCACACGAACCCACCTCACCCAACGTTGGTACGACGAAGGCTACTACAGCGAGAAAACCATCCGCGACGTTGTCGACGAAAACATCAAGCGCTTCGGCGACAAGAAACTCGTCGTCTGGTCCCAGTGCCAACCAAGCGAGACCACTCTCGGCGAATGTTACGAGCGCGGCCGCAAGCTTGCCGGCGCCCTCTTAGACATGGGTTTCAAGCCTGGCGACGTCATGGCCATGCAGATGCCGAGCTGGGCCGAAGCCATTGTCGGCTACCACGCCTGTTTGCAAATCGGGCTCATCGTCCTGCCGATCATCCACGTTTACGGCGTGCAAGAGGTCGACCACATCCTGACCGCCAGTAAGGCCAAGGGACTCATCACGCCGAACAATTGGAACGGTCTACCCTATCACGACCGCGACTACGCAGCCCGCCAGGAAGACATGAAGTGGATCGTCGTCGGCGAGGCGCCCAAGGGCGCCGTCAGCTTTGAGGAGCTGGAGAAGCGCGGACACACCAACTACGAGCCGCCGAAGCTTCACGCCGACGACGTGCATGTCACGAACTACACCTCCGGCACCACCGCAGATCCCAAGGGCGTACTGCACACGCATAACTCCCTGTCCGCCGAAATTCATCAGTCGCTCAAGAGCACTGGTGACAACATCGGCGAAGAGGTGTTTGTCTCACCCAACCCCTTCGGGCACATTGCCGGAATGATCAGCAACGTATTGCTTCCTCTGTTTGGCGGACAAGACGTCATCATGATGGACGGCTGGGATCCGGGAGCGTGTTTGGAACTTTTCGCGAAGTACAAGGCGACCAAGAGTGGCGGCGCGCCGTTCTTCCTACAAACCCTACTTACGTCGCCGGATCTAAAGGAGGCCTGTAAGAGCCTACGGCTGTTTGGTTGTGGCGGGGCCGGAGTGGCTCAGACCCTGATCGAGACGGCCGAAGAAAACGGCATCTTCTCGTTCCGAGCGTACGGCTCCACCGAACACCCGAGCACTACATCGGGCATCTGGGGCGACCCCTTGGAGTACCGCTCCCAGACCGACGGCCACCTCTTGGACGGCGTGCATCTCAAGCTGGTGGATGAGGACGGCAAAGAGGTCAAAACCGGCGAGCCCGGCGAGATCCTCAGCATCGGCCCCGATATGTGCGTGGGTTATGTCAACGAAGAGCACAACGACGCGTTCACCGACGACGGCTGGTACCGAACCGGCGATGTCGGCATCCTCAACGAGAACAACTGTCTGACCATTACGGACCGTATCAAGGACATCATCATTCGCGGCGGCGAGAACATCTCTGCCAAAGAAGTAGAAGAGGTTCTTGGTCGACACGCCAAGGTGAACGAAGCGGTTGCTGTCGCCATCCCGGACGACAAGTACGGCGAGAAGGTTTGCGTCTTTGTGCAGTCGTCCAACAAGAAAGACCCCATCACCTTCGAGGAGCTCACCGAGCACTTCAAGGCGTCGGGCATCGCCAAGCAGAAGACGCCGGAGCGTCTCGAGTTCACCGATGACTTCCCCCGAACCCTCGCGGGCAAGGTCCAGAAGTACAAGCTTCGCGAGTCGTTGAAGTCGTAGAGCCTGGGACGGACGCTTCGTAATCCCCCCCCCCTTGGGCTCATGATTGATCACAAGTCTGCAGCTTAAGCATGTCGAGGTAGAAGGCTTCCCCGGTGGCCAATTTCTCGTAGCCCCGGCCGAGCGTCAGCCAACCTGGTTCCCCGTTCTGCGACAAATGCCGCCTAGCTTTGCCATCGCGTACAGCGCGTCGCGTGCCGTACGCAGGGGCTTCTTGTATTTACCTTCAAGGTAAATCACGTGCAGTTTTGAGAGGACTCTGTCCGGCGGGCGCTCGGGGGCTGTTCTAACCACAGAGCGCGCAAGCAATAGCTTCCACGCGACGGGAGCAAATAGGGCGAGCGCTGTGCTGAGGGTATCGAAGGATTCAAGCTGACGCCGTTCAAATTGGCAGCCCGTCTTTAACGCTTTGAAGTATTTCTCGATGACCCAACGGGCGCGGTAAATATCAACAACGCGGCGCAGTTGTTTGACCGTACCAATCGGCTCGGTCGTCCATAGAATCCATTCCACAGATGGTTCGTTCGGATCGGGATCCTCCTCCCAAACTTGCACTAGGTTCATCTCGATTTGCATCGCCTTTCGACGGGCTACCGGGACCGCTACGCACACCGATGTCCCTGCTATCGCCACGGTCACTTTGCGTCCTTCACGCGATGGATGGCTCTTAGCCTGCGTCGGGTTGAGCCGCTTTTCACGCTTGGATACAGTGATATCGAACGATGATTCCGCTTCCAGCCCGAGCACTACTTCGTGTAGCCGGGTCAGTTCGTCGTCCTCGTCGAGTACACGCCGGTTTTGCGCTACCCGGATGACGAAACGACCACCAAACTCGAGCATGCCGGACAGAAACGGAAACGTGTCGCCCTCACGGTCTGCGACGTGAATGCACTCAAACCTGTCCTTCGCTAGCTCATTGATCGCTTTAGCTCCCTTTAGCCAGCGCTGACCTTCTGAAGTCTTGTCATCAAGTCGCTCGCCAACCGAACGTCGCCCTTTTCGACCTGCCCGCGCGTATTGGTCGATCGCTCCAACACCCAACGGCGTTCGAGCTTCGTCCATTCCGACTAACAGTGACAAGTGGGCGATGAACCCTTGCCCCTTCGAAGACGTCGGACCCAAACCATCACGATCCCCTTTGAAGATGAAATTCGTCGTGTCATGAATCGCCAGACACTCGCCCAATTCTTCCGCTCGAGCACAGGTCGCCTCCACGTGCGGCTTCAACACGTCCGACCAATCGAACGAGTCGTTTCTTAAGAAACGATAGAAGCCTTCCAGTTCGGCTGATCTCGAAAATACATCTGGAAAACTTGCTGCTGGATCGTCCCCCAGCTTTGACGCGATTTTCCCCAAACGACGCTCCCTACGCGGATCGCCTAGCTCAGAACCATCAAATTCGTCCGCCACATCGCCCGCCAACCACTCCCCTGAATTAATGAACAAGGGTAGCTCATGCCTGATCGGCGATTGCTACTTGTGTATGGTCATGAGCCCCTTGGGTGAGGGGGGATTTGCTTCGCTCGTTCCGTCGCCTGTGGCTCTACGACACCCTGTCTTTGGGGTCCTCGGAGCTAGCGCTCCTCCGGCGTCCTCGGCCCCTTGGACCTGCGGGTGCCTGCGGCACGGGGTCCTCGCCTTTGGCGAGTCCCGTTACGTGCGGGGCACGACGATTCGGCATAAAAAAGCCGGGCTCCTTTTTGGAAGCCCGGTTTTTTTAGTTAGGTCGCCTGCGACTCGACAGGGAGTTGTCTCCTGTCGAGCCTCGCCGCCGCTACTTACACTCGGTGTTGATGGTGAAGTCGCCCGTGAACAGGCCACCGACGTCGGGCATGCCGTACAGATTGCTCGTCCCTACCGCCCTGGTCACGGTGATGCTGAAGTAGCCCGGGAACACGAAGGTGTAGCTCACGATGCCCACGGTGGTCTGCCAATTGTAGTCCAGTCCCAGTATGTCGCTATCGCCATTGCGCAGCGTCACTGTCGCCGGGTTGTCGGTGCCGACGGGGGCGTACATGTTGAACGCTCCGGCCGGAGCGCTCACGTCGAAGGTGACGTCCAGGAGCTCGAAGCTGTTGTAGACGCTTCCGACCGTCACACCGAGGTCGCAAACGTCGCAGTTTTCTCCGCTCCAACCGTCGTCGCAGCTATCCGTTTGGCATTCGCCGTCGGACACATCGCAGGTGCCCCGGTCGCAGGTGCACGCCGCATCACAAGAGGCGCCCCAGTAGTCGTCGGCGCAGGAGTCGCAGTTTACGCCGGCCCAACCGGTGGTGCAGCTACCAGCGTCGCATTCGCCGTCGCCGTCGACGCCGTCATCGCAGGTTCCGTGGTCGCAGGTGCACACAGCACAAGTATTTCCGAAGTTACCCGAAGTACAGACGTCGCAGGACCCTCCCGTCCAATTGCTGTCGCAGGTGCTGCAGTTGTTGCCCGACCAGCCCGTATTGGCGTCGCAGGATGCGCATTCGCCGTCGCCGTCGACACCTTCGTCGCAGGTCCCGTTTTCGCAGGTGCACGTTGCACAAGTATTTCCGAAGTTGCCCGAAGTACAGACGCCGCAGGACCCTCCCGTCCAATTGCTGTCGCAGGTGCTGCAGTTGTTGCCCAACCAGCCCGTATTGGCGTCGCAGGAGGTGCACTCGCCGTTGCCGTCGGCGCCGTCGTCGCATGCGCCGTTTTCGCACGTGCACAGCTCGCAACTGCTGCCAAAGTAATCAGCGTCGCAGCTCGCGCTGCCGCTGTCGCCGGGGCCGCTGTCCACCGCGCTGCCACCGGTACCACTGTCCACCGCGCTGCCGCCGGTGCCACTGTCCACCGCGCTACCGCCGGTGCCAGTGCCGCCGTCTATCGCGCTCGCGCCCCCAGTACCGCCGGCGACGCCTCCATCATTGGAGTTAAAGCTCCGCTCTGTCGCTTCGCCACAGCCCTGACCCAACAGGGCCAGCACCAGCATCAAACCACCCGCTCTACGCGGACTGAAAACACGCACATCTAATTGTCGCAATGAACTCATCGAATACCCTCTTTATTTAAAGTTGTGGGCGGTCGAGCCCGTCAACATCGGTCCGCTGCCTAGAACGTGCCAACCACGCCCGCCGACTGCCAGCCGATCCACGGTCGCAAAGTGGGCTCTACGACTGCTGCGCTGTCCGCGCCGTCGTCGTCCGCCGTCAGACTCAAATAGAGCAGCGTTCCCCCGGCAGCCAAACCCAGGCCTCCGACGACGAAGCCGACTGTTGATAACTGTGTGGCAGATTCTCCGTCGTCGTCCAGAGCGGCCACGGTCGCCTCGCTCCCAGCCGGGCAGCCATCGGCACAAAGTGCGTTGGATTCGTCAAATTTCGAGGCCGAATCCAACGCGAAGACTACGCCCATGCCGAGACCGACAGCCCCCACGCCAACTCCAACCAGCCCGCCAATGAACAACGGATCTAAGCCGTCCGAGTCCATCTCTACGCTATCTCCGTCGTCATCGGCTGGCGGCTGTGCCGTCTCCGCCGGCTCCGCCTTCGGCTTGGCCATTGGGTCATCCACGACCACATTCGTCCCAACCCCAGACTCCCGGGGCTCGCGATCCTCAAGAAGCAGTAGCACCGTCTGTTTGGCGCTCTCTTTGACCACAATCGTGCTGGTATCGCTTTGCTTGCCCTCGGCAAACCCCTGGAATTCGTAGGTGCCAGGATCGAGAGGGCGCGGGATCCCCACCAGCGCGGGCGGAACGATCTTCCCGTTCATTTTGACCTCCACCGGTCCCCGACCCGCTCCTTGCACGGAAACGCTGACGTAAGGGATGCGCGGCTCGATCGCCTCCAGTTCGCGAATCGCGGCTTCCTTGGCGTCACGAAACGCCTGGGGGGCGTTCGGCGCAAGCGATTCGCGAACTATCTCTGTGTAGTGCTCCCTAGCCTCAACGAGCTTGCCGAGCTTGTCTTCGCAGCGCGCCATGTACAGAACGTGGGGCGGTGCGTGCAGCAGCGTTTCCGATTTTGTAAAAAACTCGAGAGATTTACGCCAGTTTCCCGCATCGAAGGCATCGGCTCCGGCCTGGGCCGCCGCCCGAGCCCCGGCCTTCTCCTCGGCGCTCGCCTTGGCGAATGCCGGAGTCGCCATCGTCAGGCTTGCCGCAAGGGATGCGGCACTCAGAGCCTGCACGGCGCGCAACAAATATCTACTTGCTCTCATTCGGAATCTCCGTTCTTGGACCGGAGAGGGTATCAGAACACCCCCATATCGGCTCCAACAATCCCTGCTTAATCATGTACTGAGCCAATAGTCATCTTCCATTGGCTGTGGCCCGCCCAATAGTCTGCCGTAAGAAAAATGACAGCTACCTTGGGAGTAATTCCCTCGGAGGATTTCGATGGTCTTGCAGGTAGGGCAGATCGTCGAGAAGAAGTATCGCCCGCAGTGGTGCATCGAAGAGTGCTTGAAGGCGTTACAGCAAGGTTGCTGAATGGAAAAGCGGCAGCTCGGTGCTCTGCACACCCGAGCAAACGCCACCGCCCTGCTTACGCCGATCGTCTGAAAACTGCTTTTGCTCAAATCGGGATCTCAAGCTCGACCGGACCAACCAGCGACGGAAGTCCTAGGTATCGCGATACTCGCGACATCGGTGAATGGATGGCAATTGGCACACCATTTAGACGGCACAACGCGCGGAACAAGACGATCAAGAGTCAGGCCCCGACCCCGCTTGCAGTCGGCCTCAGCCGGGCTGTAGTTCGATGCTTTCCATGAGGGCGCCGGGGGGGGCGGCGATTAGGGCGCACACATGATGGGCTACCTGCTGGGGCTCCATGGCAAGGCCGGCCTTAAGATAACCCTCCTTTTGCCACAGGGTGATGGCAGCGCCCGCCACCTCGGGATCCCATCCGGACGCGAAATCAGTCATGGTCGCGCCAATGCGTAGCAGCGTGACTCGGATTCCTGATGCCTTCACTTCCCGTCGAAGGGCGACGGTAAACGTCTCGGTGCCCGCTTTGGTTCCGGCATACAGCGCTAGGAACGGAAACGGATCCGATACCGTTTCGCTAGAGATGTTGATGATGTGCCCGGTTCCGGCCTCGCGCATCATCGGTACAGCTTCTCGGACAGTATGCACGGTGCCGAGGAAGTTCACGCCAACATGAGCGGCGATGTCCTCATCGGTGAGCTTGTCCACGGCTTGCGGACGGCCGATTCCAGCGTTGTTCACCAGGGCGTAAACGGCTCCGGCGCGCTCGCGGATTTGAGCGAAGGCATTGCGAACCGCTGGCCCGTCGCCAACGTCGCAAGAGATCGCAAAGGAGCCATTCCCTATCTTCTCCGCGGCCTCGCTCGCGTCAGAACGGGCAAGCAATACAACGCGAGCGCCTTGGGCGCCGGCCTCGATGGCAGACGCTAGGCCAACGCCCCGCGATGCCCCGGTAATTACGACGGTCTTCCCTGCTAGAACTTCGCTCACAATTCTCTCCTGTGCCGCTCATGCCGCATCGCGGCGACCTCAAATACAGAGGACACCAGCACCCGCCGGGTGTCCCGGCACAGCAGACGTAGCCAGGCCGCGGAGGGGTGTCTAGGCACTTCCGCCCCTGCTGCGGAAGCGTTCCCGATTGGCCCCCAGGTTGTGCTAAACGATCATCGTTCAAATTTTGGAGAAGTGATGCGCGTACAACAACTGTTCGACCTGAGTAACAAATCTGCCCTCGTGACCGGCGGCGGACGAGGGATTGGGCGGTTCATCGCAAAAGGGCTCGCTGAGGCCGGCGCGACGGTATTCATCGCATCTCGGAAGCTCGAAAATTGTCAGACGGTCGTCGACGAAATCAAAGCGGACGGTGGCAAGGCCATCGCGGTCAAGGCCGACGTCGGCAAAAAGGAGGACATCGATGCCCTCGCCGATCAGGTCCTGGATCAAACCGATCACCTGAACATATTGGTCAACAACGCCGGCATCGTCTGGGCCGCACCCACTTTGGAATATCCCGTTGAGGCCTGGGACAAAGTGTTCAACGTGAACGTTCGGGGTCTGTGGCTGCTCTCGCAACGCATGATCGTTCACATGAAGGAAAAGGGCGGCGGATCGATCATCCACGTAGCGAGCACTAGCGCGTTCCGCGGTGCCCCCGAAGAAGAGCAGCCCGTCATCGCCTACAACGCAAGCAAGGGAGCTGTCGTCGCTCTGACGACCGACATGGGCGTAAAACTGGGAGTGCACAAGATCCGAGTCAACGCCATCGCGCCCGGCCCATTCATGACGGACATGATGACCCACGTCACCTCCGACGAAGACAAGCTCGATGACTTCAACCGTGGCATTCCCCTTCGTCGCTCCGGGAGCGAGAATGACATGAAGGGCGTAGCGGTGTTCCTCGCCAGCGATGCCTCCGCCTATATGACAGGACAGACGATTCTCGTCGACGGCGGAATGATCAGTCTGGCTCGCTCCTAGAACCGTCACCGGCTGGGCGCTGGCCCATAGGCTCTTCGGAACCCCCTCGAACGAGACCCGTCAGTCCGTCAGTTGCCACTGCGGCAACACCACACCGTCATCCAGCGATTCGTACACCACCGCCACGGGGTGACCGATTCTGGCCGCACTCGTGTCGTGATCCAGTAGGTTTCCAAGAACCCTCAGGCCCGGATCCTCAGCGAGCTCCACCAACACCACCAAGTAAGGCGTTTTCTCTTTAAACGCCGGAAGCACGGGCGGGTGCACTTTAACAAAGCTGTAGATCGTGCCGTTGCCGCTGACCGGTTCCCAAACGAGTTCGTCACTGTGACAGCTTGGGCACGCCAGCTTGGGCTGGAAGATCCAACGCTGACAACTGCCGCATCGTTGCATAACCAATTCACCGCGCTTGGCGGCGTCCCAGTAAGGCTGGGTGACTTCGTCGGGCTGAGGAATGGGTCGGGCTGGGGTCATCGGCTTAATCGCTTGCAAGAATGACGGCGCTAGTTGGCACGCCGGCACCACTAGTTACGAGAGAAAGTTCGGCCCCAGCCACTTGGCTGGTGGAGGTACCGCGGATCTGACGGACACCCTCAAGAATTAGATTGAAGCCGTGCACGTAGGCCTCGCTGAGCCCACCGCCGCTGGTGTTGCTCGGTAGTTTACCGCCGTCCCACGAGAGATAACCCTCGGCTGCTAGCGGACCGGCTTCGCCCTTGGCGCAGAAGCCATACTCTTCCATGGAGAGAAGCACCAAGGGAGTGAAGGCGTCGTAAAACTGCGCGACGTCGATATCCGCGGGTTTCACGCCCGCTCGAGCGAAGAGCTCTTTGGCAACATAGGGCGACGCCGTCTTCAAGAACTCGGGTGCGTGATAGTTGGTCATCGGCGTGTGCTCGGGACCGGTGCCTTGGGCCCCCGCCAAGATCACCGCGGGCTTCTGCTTGAGATCTCGTGCGCGCTCCACGGAAGTCACGACAACGGCCAGCGCGCCGTCACTCTCCAAACAGCAATCAAATTTCCGCAAGGGTTCGGAAACCATGCGAGACGCAAGGTAGTCATCCAGGGTCATTGGCTTTTGCATGGACGCCAACGGGTTCCGCAGAGCATGGGCGCGGAAACTAACCGCCACCGCCCCAAGATGCTCTTCCGTGGCACCAGTCTCGAACATGTGGCGCCTAGCCATCATGGCGATTTGGTCCACCGGGCGCACCAGCCCGTAGGGCAAGCTGAACTGACCGTGGCCAGGGACTCCCGCGCCGGTAGCCGCCCAAGGACGTCCGCCCGAGCCGCGATTTCTGGCGCGCCAGCAAACCACCACTTCTGCCTGACCCGTAGCCACCGCCATGGCCGCTTGGGTGATGGTGGCGCAGCCCGCACCGCCGCCCCAACCGACCTCACCAAAGTAGCGGAGGTTTTCGATGCCCAGATTGCCGGTGATGTCCACCTCGTCACTGGTCTCGATGTTGAATCGCACCAGTCCGTCCACATCGGAGATCTGCAGACCGGCATCGTCCAAGGCCAGTCGAATGGCCTCCACCGCGATTCGTTTTTCGGACCGCCCGATGTTCTTGGCGAACTCCGTTTGTCCAATACCGCACACAGCCGCAGCACGTTTCATGGGCGGCACCCTAGGGGATGCTAGCTCGAAGGACTAGCCCCAGAACGCCGGATGTCAGTGGAATCCAACCCTGAGATAGTCGGCTGTGACTAGTCGTCGTTCTGACTCGGGGGCGGCGCGTACTTCCAGGCAGGAGCTCGTTTCTCCATGAATGCCCGTGCCCCTTCCTTCGCGTCATCGAACTTGTGAGCGAATTTCGTCACAAACGCGAAGCCGTACTCCATCGCGTCCTCCAAGCCCATGTTGAGGCTTTCCCAAACGGCGTGCCGACTATGGAACATCGCGCTCGGCGAATTCACTGCCAAACTCGCCGCCAGTTCTTGGGCTCGGGCGACCACGTCGCCGTCCACCAGTTCGCTGACCATGCCCAGCTGAAAAGCCCGCGGAGCTTGTAGCTTCTCCGCTTCTCCGAGCAACGCCATGCGCATCACTGCCTCCAGGGGCATCTTTCGTGCCAGACGCAAAGTGCCTTGGGTGGAGACTTGACCTTGAGTGGTTCGCCCATCGCAAAACGTAGCGCCAGAGGAACTGATCACGATGTCGCTATCTGCAACAAATGCCAAAGCCGCGCCGCCGCAGAGTCCAGCGATGGCGGCAATCACAGGTTTGCCAACGCTGAAATCCATGCTCGTAAATCGGAGGGCGCTGCCGTCGTTCGAATCGGCACCCAGGCAAAAATTTGCGCCGCTACCGGCGAGTACAATCGCCCAGACTTGTTCGTCCCGAGCCAGCTCTGCCCAGACGGCACCCAATTCTTCAGCCATCGCGGCGTTGATGGTGTTGCCCTCTTCCGGACGATTCAGGGTCACAGTGGCCACGTGGCCCTCACGAGCCAACAGTACGGTTTTGTATTCAGTCATGTTTTTCGTCTTTCCCAAATCTAGCGGCTTACGCGCCGTATTCCGCCCAGTTCGGGGCTCGTGCATCTCGTTTAGCGCTCTCCGCCTCTTTGCTGTCGCTGTGGCCGGCGTACTGCTGGATCAGCTTTTGACCCATGGCTTCCGCGTCTCCGTCGCCCAAGTTCAGACTCTCCCAGATCGCCTTCTTGCTTTCGGCGACTGCTGTGGGGGCGTTCTTCGCAATCAGTCCTGCCAGCTCCAACGCGCGGTCCAAAAGCTTCTCGGGCTCCAATGCCTCGCTGACCAATCCCAGCTCGAGTGCCCGCTCGGCGTTCATTCGTTCGACCAGCCCGGCAACTGCCATGCGCATCACCGGTTCGAATGCCATACGGCGAATCAAACCAATGGGTTCGCAACCCGCCACCAGGCCCACCTTGACGTGGGAATCGAAGAAGGTCGCCTTCTTCGAGCAAATCACCAAGTCGCTATCGGCCACGAAGTGAAGCCCCCCCGCCTGGGCCATACCGTTGACCGCCGTAACAACCGGCTTCCAACATTGGTTCTGCAGTGCGGTAAATTTGAGCGAGCGGTACTTTCCTCGGTCTTCGTCCTTGCCCACCCTTGCGCTCCCGCTTGCCACGTCCATGACGTCGATTCCTGTGCACAAGGCTTTGGGGCCTGCACCGGTGACCACCACGGCTCGAATTGCCGGATCGGCCTTGATGTCCTCCCAGGCTTGGGGAAGTTCGCAGCTCATCACGCTGTTGATAGCGTTGTGACGCTTCACCCGGTTCAGTGTGATGATCGCGATGGGACCGCGCTTTTCGTAGATGATGGTCTCAAAATCCATAGGAGTGCCAGTTCTGGGGAATCGTCAGGGACGGCTGATAAGGCGTGAAAACGGGGACGTTTTCCGCCTTCCGGGGGGCCGTCCAACGCCCCTTCGCTCGCACAATTCCCAGCGATCGTCAAACCAAGCGAAACGGCGGCGGGATCGCCCCGCCGAAGCGGGCCGGCGCTCAGTTCGGTCGCTAAATTGGTGGCCCCCGTCGGCCGCTTGTATATACGTCGCGGCGGCGTGTTTTGTTGAGATCCCCTATGTCTAGAGCCCCCAACCCCGAATTGCGGTTCGCCGTCACCCCCGACGGCTGGGCCCTCTCCCTCAGCCACTACCAGGGCCCGCCCGGCGCCCCGACGGTGATTTTGAGTGGTGGCTACGGCTGTAACCGTCACTTCATGGATTTCAAACAGCTGTCTTTGGCTCGGCATCTGAACGCCCAGGGCCTCGACGTTTGGGTAGCGGAACTCCGCGGGCGAGGACTCAGCCACGCGACCCCCATGTGTGCTCGACCCACCACATGGAACTTTGACGAATTGGCGACCATCGACGTCCCCACACTCATCGCCTACGTGCGACGAGCCGGAGCGGGACCGATTTGTTGGCTCGGCCACAGCATGGGAGGCATGGCGGGCTACGCCCACCTCAGCACGGCGACTCGCGAGGAGACCATGCCGGACGCGCTCGTCACTATCGCATCCCCCATCGAATTTCCCGTACTCAAGACCCCAAAGTTGAGCCGACTGGCGTACAAGGCGATTCACCTTCCACTGCCCAAGAGGCAAATTCCTCTCCGTGACGCTGCCGCCCGCGCCTGGCCCTGGCTGATCAAAACCAATCTTGTGAGTCTGGCGTTCAACATCGACAACATTGATCCCCGACTCGCCATGCAAGCCAGTCTGGATTCCTTCAGCAATGTCCCCCAGGAAAAGTTGCTACAAATGGCAGGCTGGGCGCTCAGCCGTAAGTTTGAATCCGCCGACGGCAGCGTAGACTACCGCGCCAAGCTGGCTGGCGCCCACACGCCCAGTCTGTTGATATCGGGAGCGGGCGACAAGATGGGCACACCGGTAGGCGTCGCAGCAGCACTGAACGCCCTTGGGTCTTCCAACAAACGCCACGTCGTCTTCAGCAGGATCAACGGATACTCCGCAGACTACGGTCATTTGGACTTGGTCCTCGGCAGGCGCGCCTCGGAGGAGGTATTCCCCGTCGTCGGCGAGTGGATTTTGGAGACCCTCTCCTGAGGGAAAGCTTGGCGGGTGGCTATCTGTCACCCTCTCCGATAGCCTGCCGCCATGATTCCTAAAGGCTCCGTTGTCGCGCTCCTTCTGTTTGGTCTCGCGGGAACCCGCTGCCATGCGCCGGTCTCAGGCACAGGCGGAGCGAAGTGCGTCTACGACACCCGTATCGCGTGTACGACCGGTAGCTGCGAAGGCCAACGGCATTGCCTGGCGGATCTCAGCGGTTTTGGTCCCTGCAGCTGTGGAGACGGCGGCATCGATGGCTCCGCCCAAGATAGCGGCCCAGACTCTAACAGCGCAGACTCTAACAGCCCGGGTGAGGACTGAGCGGCTCAGTCCTCACCCGGCTGTCCGCTCCCGATCCTGCAGCCAATGGAACGCGGGCCACAGCGCCCTCCCCATCATCGCTATGTCCGCAAACGCTATGTGCGAAGAGCGAAATCCCTGTCTCAAAGCTGGAATCAACGATTCCATATCGCCAAACCCGGATGCCCACTATCGGCAAGGCGCTGTCCCAGCGGTCCCGCACAGCAGTCGTGCAGCGTACGAAGCGCGCCTAGCTTTCTTCGATTCCTGAACCTAGTATCCCACCCGTGCTTCCGCGCTGCACTTGCCAACACCTCGCCCCTCTGATCTTGGTGTACAGCTCTGCTGTATGCCTCCCCAGTGTCGCCTCGGCGAAACCCAGCGCTGCACCGAGCCCCAGCCCCGCGCCGACCGGGCTCTACGTGCAGGCCGAGCTCGGTCTGGCCGTTGTCAGTAACCGCGAACAGTTCGCCAGAGCCACTGCGCTGGCTGCACGCGCGGGCTACCGCTACGAGCACTGGGGCGCGTTCACGGTTCTAGAATTTAATACCTGGAAGTCGCCGGAGATCACCGGCGCCACCGAACGGGTATCTGCTGTCAACTTTGGGCTGGGCGCGAGTTATCAGTTCTTAGACGGCTTCGCCCGAAGCGCCCTCGCCTTCGGGGCATCGATGCTCGTAAAAGAAACGAGCGTCGATGAGGAGGCCGGGGCTATCGGCGTCTTTGCCGATGCGCGCCCCCTAGGGCTGACGTGGCAACCATCGAAAAGCTGGCGGCTCGGTCTCGATCCACTCGCCGCGAAGCTCATGATCCCAGTACTCACGGGCATCCCATTGATCGAAATTCAGTACATGACGACGTTTCACGGCGAGTGGGACTCGCTGTGAGGGCGCTGCAAAGAATGGCCACGCGAATCGGTCTCGCCCTCGCCCTGGTCACGAGCTTTGTCGCACCCGCGTCAGCCTATACTCTACAAACAGGATTTAGCGATTCTTGCCACGAGAGGCTCACCGTGAAAGCGGTAGTCGAACTGTTGCTTCAGGTTCCGCCACCGCAGCTGGTTCTGCCAGACGGCACCTGGGACGAACTCGCCCAGCGCTTGCTGCCCCCGCTACTCCGCGGTGATCTGTTTCGCACAAACCCGGAGGTGATAGCGCGCTTCGAAGAGGACCCCGTGGTCCGTTTCTTCATCCTGAGCGTGGTGCTGGGGGTGCGTGCGCCGGATACCAGCGGACACTCAGTGAGCGATCTCAACGCTCTGCGACGAATTCACGCCGATCCCAGCGCCATTGGACAATACAAACACTCGCTTCGGGCCCCGGCGGACGACGGGCTACTCGGAGATTTGAGCGCTATCAACGGCACACACGATGTCATTCGCGAGTACGTGGACCAATACGTCGAGGCCGTATCCAAACCCCCAAGTGAGCGAATCATCGAAGCCGAGCTCTACCTAGATTTTTACGACGCGGTGCCGCTGCCTGTATGGGAGCCTTTCTACATTCTCGGCCAAGCGATCCACGCCATCCAAGACGCGCACTCTCATACTATCCGCAGCGCGGACGGCGCCTACGTGTATTCCGTCCTCAACTACACCGAGGCCCTAACGGGGGAGCTGAGCGTCAATCGCGACGGCATGCCCCACTCCGATGGGCTCGACGATTGTCACGGCCCCATCGAAGTGCTCGTCAACCGCGCCACCGCCACAAGCCGCTCCCTGGTCATCGCCGCCGCCGGCGCCGCCGAAGGAAACTGGACGAGACTAGAGACGGGACTCTCGGCCTGCCCCGAGGGAGAAACGGCTCGTACGGATTGCGGTTGGATTACCTACAAACCTGATTGCGACGCCGCGCTGATTGCGGATGACGCCAACGCTATCGAGCGCAGCTGCTGCACCCAAGCGAACGATTTTTGCGGCACACCGTGGCTGAGCATTGCCGAAGAAGGGCAAACCGGCCCCTACCTACCGAGTTGCGAATGCCGGATCGGGCGCGACTCCGACACGGACGCCTGCTCCGCGGGCCTCGGCTACTTGGCTATCCTCGCATTGTTTGCCGCCCGACGCCGCCCCCCGCCCAGACCTCCCCTGCGCCGTCGCCCAGGGCACGCGCTGCGACCGATGACCGGCGCGCTATTGCTAACGCTGGGTCTCGCTGGCAGCTGGACGGAGAACGCCCACGCCAGAGAAAACGAAGCCTTCGCCGCCCTCGAACTCCACGGCTCGTCCCTGTCGGATAGCAGCAACCATTCTCTGATCAACGTGTCTTTTGGGTACGCTTTGCGCGGTGGCTACCGCTTCGGCGCCTGGGGAGCGACGCTCATCGTAGAGCGAAATTATTGGGTCTCGACGGAGTTCAATGCCGGCGTTCGCCCCGGAGTCCTGAACCTCGGTGTTGGCGGAGAATACATCTACGGACAAGGCTATCTGCGGACGGCCGTAGCGCTCGGCACCAGTACTCTGCGCTACGCCACACCGCTGGACGACAGCGGAACCACCGGAGTGTATGCGGAGTTACGTATGGTGGGCCTACGCTGGGAGCCCGGCGAGCACACCGCCCTCAGCTTCGACCCTCTTACCTTGACGATGTTGCGCCCGGTCACTCATGCCCCGGTGCTGCGGCTGCTCCAGTACCGCACCGTGGTGGGCATCGAGGGGCGCTACTGAGCCGCACTACTGAGCCGCAGCTAGCTCAGGTCTTCGCGACGAGACCCAAACTGTTTCGAGCTATCACGCCGCGCATGATTTCGGACGTACCGCCACCGATGGTTTCCCACATGCTTTGGCGCCATATCAGCTCGCTCAGAGTGCCTTTGACCAAGGACTCGGGGCCGCCAAATTCGGTGACCGCCCGCGCGATGTTCTGACAGGAGATGGTCTGCGCGACCTTATTAGCGGCAGCTTCCATCACTCCGTGTTCGCCACGCATCATGGCGTCGAGCACGGAGAGGCCCAGGACTTCGCCTTCTAGGACCTGACTGGCGAGATCGCCCAGCGTGTTTCGCACGACAGGGTCGTCGAGCAATCCCTGATCCCGGGTCCACGAGATCACGTCCTCGAGGTCGCGGCGCAAACGGGAGGGCGGGAATTGAATATGGCGCTCGTCCGCAAGCGCTGCGTTCATTAGCTTCCAAGCGCCGTTTTCGGGCCCGATTCGCTGGTTCACGGGGATCTCAACGTTGTCGAAAAACACCTCGTTGAGTTGGTCATCGTCCATCAGCGGCAGGGGCGCGACAGTAATGCCAGGGGCGTCCTTGGGCACGATCATCAGGGAGCAACCACGGCCTCGACTCTCTTGGGTCCCCGTACGACACAGCAGCCAGAAGTAGTCCATGTCTTGGGCGTAGGACTGCCAGCACTTCTGGCCATTGACGATGTACTTGTCACCCTTGAGCTCCGCGCGGCAACGAACACTTGCCAAATCCGAGCCCGCTTCCGGCTCGGAGTAAGCCAGTGAGAAATGCATCTCACCATCTCGCAATGGCTTGAGCCAACGCTTCTTTTGTTCGTCGTCGCCATAACGAATGATGGTCTTGGCTACGATACCGGGCCCGAGCGGGGGGCGGGCGCAGCGGGCGTAGGCGACCTCGTCCCAGACAATGTACTCGTAGCTCGCCGACTTATTCAGTCCGCCATACTCTTCGGGCCAGCAGACAGATAGGTAACCCTTTGCCGCCATGGCCTTGAAAAATTCACGCACCGAGGGCCAGTCGTGCCCCTGGTCGAAAAAGCCGTTGAGGTCCTGGTAGTCCTTCAAGAACTCCTTCACCTCTGCGCGGAAGGCCTCTTCTTCATCGGAAAAAGTGAACTTCACGACTTGTCTCCAATGCGTGCATTGGGGTTCGGATCCCAGTTCGGCGCTCGGCGCTCTCCGAAAGCCTTCGGGCCCTCTTCAAAGTCAGGGTGACTCCACTGCAGCTTGAGCAGTCGCCAGCCGTTTTCCATGGCGGCGCTGTAGCCCTGTTCCATCGACTCCCACATGGCCTGCTTGGAGAGCGCCATGGCTTGGGGCGAGTTCTTCAACATCTCCTCGGCCATCGCACGAGCTGCGGGGCCCACGTCCGCAGGGGTCTCGACCAGCTCATCGACCAAGCCCACCTGGTAAGCTCGCTCGGCAGGCAAGCGGAACGCCTTGCCCATTAGTGTCATGCGCAAGGCCATGCCCATGGGCAATCGTTTGGCGAGACCGATATTCTCCACGGCGCCCACCATGCCGATGTTCACGTGGGTGTCCATAAACTTGACGTTCTTGCTGGCCAACACGATGTCGGAGTCGACGACAAAGTGAAGCCCTCCGCCGACAACGAGCCCGTTGACGGCACAGATAACAGGTTTCCACACGCCGTTCTGGTGTGGCGACCAGAATACTGCTTCTTTGGCGGGACGGTTGTTGAACACGTCATCCACTTCGTCAGAGTCGGCTTCGTCAACATCAAAACCCGTGCAGAAGTGTTTTTCTCCTGAGCTTTGGATGATGGCGACGCGAATGTCGTCGTTCTCGCGAACGTCCGTCCAAATGGCTCGCATGACGGCGTGCATATTCGGGGCGAGCGCGTTGCCGCGGTCGGGACGGTTGAGTGTGATGGTCGCGATGTGGTTCGAGCGCTCGTAGATCACTCCGTCGAGGGGTTTATCCAGATCGATCTGATGGTAGTCGGCGATTTTGGTCATGCTGTTTCCCTAGGCGCTGACGGCATTGATACCGAAGAGAGCGAGTGCCTCTTCGTGAGCGACGGCGACGCTCGCACCAGCTGAGCTCAGCTGACGGATGCGCCGGGACACGTGATAGACAGGCCCCTCCAGCGTGATGCCCATGGCGCCGAAAATCTGGTGACTAGCGTAAACCGTGAACAGAGCACTCTTGCGAGCGGAGAGCCTAGCTCCCGCGGCCAGACCGTTCGCGTCGTCTCGGCCTTCATCAAACGCGCATGCGGCGGCGCGCGCCAAGGTGCGACTGGCACTGAGAGCAATGCTCGATTCTGCCAACGGATGCGCCACGGCTTGGAACTCACCGAGGGTGCGCCCGAACTGTTTGCGCGTTCGGGCGTGCTCAGCGGTGACTTCAACCAAATCGTCACCGGCGGCTGCCATATAGGCGCTGACCGCGATATCGAATAGCGCGAGCCCACGGGCGGCGTTCTTCACTTCGCCCGTGCGTTCCAGCTTCACTCGGCCGTAAGGATCGCCTCCGAGGCTGGTCACCATTTCCGGGCTCCCGACCGTCTTGCAGCGATAAATATTGGTGCCGTCGATCTGCAGGGACACCTTGGCTTGCTCTGGCCAGGGCACGAGACTCAAAGCGTCGCCCCGGGGTGCTGCGCTCAGAGAAACAATGCTCTCGCCGGCGCCGACTTCTTGGAGCTCGTCTCCCTCGAGGATCTGAGTCGCCAGAAAGGTCTCCGCGAGGGGGCCGGGAAAGACCGCGGCTCCCAGCGCCTCCATAGCTGCAACCACTTCGAGGGCCCCACCGCCGCCGTCTTCTGTGGCGATGGGCAACACACCGAGCTCGGCTAGCTCCGCCCAAAGTTCAGTCGGAAACTTTCCGGCGAGTTCCCGGACGGTCTCGCCGGGGCAGCGCTCCTTGGTGAACTTGCGAATGGCATCGAGGATGCCCGCCTGCTCGTCACTGAACGTGAGATCTAGACTCACTGGACTTCCCAGCGGGCTTCGGCGATGGCTCGCCGGTGGCTATGCACACCGCCAAGCTCTACCCGCAGCGCCATCAGACGCATGGTCCAGACGTGCAGGTTGTGCTCGCGAGTGAAGCCGATGGCGCCAGCGAGCTGATGAAAGTCTGTGAACGCCGTGCCAGCTGTTTCTAGGGCGAAGGCCGCAGCCACTGCCGCTTGGTCCTTCTGTGCGCCCTTGAACGCAGCTTCCAAAGCCAACCAGCGAGCGCCATGAATCGTCACGGCGTTGTCAGCGAGTTTGTGCTGCACGGCCTGAAAGCTACCGATGGCCACGCCAAACTGACGCCGCTCGCTGAGGTAACCCACCACGTGCCACAGGGCCGCCCGCATGCAGCCTACGGTCTCCACTGCCAAAGCCACTCGCCACCAGTTGCGCAGTTTGTCGCCGGACCCGGCGCCGAGGGACTTGCCCGCGCCCTTGAGCTCGCCCTTGTAGCGACCCATGGGGTAACCGAAGTTGCTCTCGACCTTTTCGATGTCACCGTCCTTGAGGCTCAGCACTCGGGCTTCGTCGCCATCGAGAATGAGCAAGGTCTTCGCGGTGCACGCGTAGCGAATGGGTTTGCCACTGTCGGCAACTGTCGCTAGCGATATCGGACCCTCGATCTCTTCGTCGCTGACGCCGGTGGCTACCAAAGCGGACTCGGCAAAAGCCACCACACCCGCCGCATAAGCGACTTCTTCAGCAATCAGAGCGGCCTCTAGCGGACCCATCTCGTCCATTCGGGCGATCTCGGTGTAGCCGTTCTCCTCGAGTGCGTCGTGTAGCTCGGTGTCGTATGCGGCATTAGGCTGCAGCTCAATGTTGCGAGTGGGGCCCGCGTGCTGGCCGAGCAAGTCTTTGACGGACTTGAGAATCTGTTGTTGGTCTTCGCTTAGTTCAAAATCCACGACAGCCTCACTTCTTCGGGAGCTCGAGGAAACGCCGCGCCACCAGGTTCAACTGAACCTCGGTCGCACCCACAGCCACACCCGCGGTCATCGCGAGTCGGAAGTTAGCGTCTGCAAAGGATCCGTACTCAAGAGCATCCGGACCCAAAATTTCTACGGCCAGTTCGCCAATGGCGCGGTCCGTTCGGGTGCCCGCAATCCGTGCGAGCTGAGTGTCTGTCGTCGGCTTCGCGTCTTTGGCGCGAGTGTCGATAACGCGATAGGTGAGCATACGAGCTGCTTCGCAGATACAGCGAGCCTGAGCCAGCTTGTCCACCACGATGGGGTCGTCCATCAACCCGGTCTCTTTGGCGACCTTGGCCAAGTGATCGAGAGTCAGCGCCGCTCGTGCGTAACGGGCCGCGCCGACTCGCTCGTATTGCAGCGCAAAGTTGACGACCTCCCAGCCGGCATTGACCTCACCGAGCATGCAGCCCTTGGGGACTCGCACGTCGGTGAAGAACACTTCGTGGAAGTAACGCGCGCCGACCACGCTGGGGATCTCTCGAACCTCGATGCCGGGGGTTTCCATGGGCACCAAGAAAACACTAATGCCTGTGTGACGCTTGGAGTCCGGATCCGTGCGGGCCAACAAGAAACAGTAGTTGGCGTGTTGCACATAGCTCGTCCAGATCTTGGTGCCGTTGATGACGTAGTCGTCGCCATCGGGAATGGCGAGGGTACGCAGGCTGACCAAGTCAGAGCCCGCCTCGGGCTCTGAGAAACCCTGACACCAGAAGATGTTGCCGCTGGCGATGGCGGGCAGGTGCAGCTTCTTTTGCTCGTCGGTGCCGTACTGCATGACAGCCGGCCCCACCCAGTTGACATTCATGTACTGGGAGCCGCGGGGCTCGCCGATGGCCCAACACTCTTCGCCCACCACAGCGTGACGCCAGGCGCCGGCGTCTTTTCCGCCGTACTCCGCGGGCCAGTGCTGGGTCAGCCAGCCTTTGTCGGCCATTTTGCCGCAGAATTTCTTCGAGAACTCGGCCTGCAAATCACTGCCGGGGCCGTGTTTGCTGATCTCGTCCCAATTCTCCGGGAGTATCTCACCTAAGAAGTCGACGAACTCTTTACGGTACGCCGCATCTTCTACAGACCAATCAAATTCCACAGTGTCTCCTAGGGCTAATCCCGCCGGCTATATCAGGTTCACCCAGCGCGGCAAAGCGCTGGAAAAACGCTGTTTGTATGACTTTCTGGGGGGCGAGAGGTTGACCATAGGTATCGGGCCAGACGCCCGAATCCGCCTCGAGCTGGGCTGTCGAGCGGCCCCGCGATCTCCTCATCGGAGAGGGCAAAAACCCCAGCGCATTCGCCCTCCCGGAGCGCGGCCAACGGACCTGCCCTGAGCCGCCGGCCAAGCTACGGGGCCAGACCGCCCGGTTTGAAACAATCGCATGCACTGAACCGACGACGCGCACCTAGAAAAGCAGAACGTGAGATCCTCGGGCCATGCTGCTCGGTCAGGGAAACCCCGGCTGCCCTTTGTGTGGCAGCGCGGCGAGCGACCATTTGGCGATAATTCGCGATCGTCAGTATGCGGGTTGTCGCCGCTGCCGGCTGCGTTTCCTCGAACCCTCCCAATTGCCGAGTCGCGCCGAAGAGAAGGCCCACTACGACACCCACGAAAATTCGCCGAACAGCCCGTCCTATCGACGCTTCCTCACGAAACTCACGACTCCGCTGATTCCACTGCTGCGCCCGGGAAGCGAAGGTTTGGACTACGGGGCGGGACCCGGTCCCACCCTCTCCGTGATGCTGGAAGAACAGGGTTTCATCGTCGACAACTACGATCCGATCTACCAGCCCAACCCTGAGGCACTGCTACGCCAGTACGATTTCATCACCAGCACCGAAGTGGTTGAGCACTTTCATCATCCGGCGACACAATTCACCAGAATCTATGATTTGTTAAAACCTGGTGGGTGGTTCGGCGTCATGACGGAGATTTTCGACCCGAGCACTGTCTTCGATGACTGGTGGTACCATCGGGACCCCACGCACGTTTCCTTCTTTGAGCTAGAAACCATGCGCTGGATAGCCGAACGCTTCGGCATGAGCTGGCGAAACCCCGCCCCCAACGTCGTCATATTCCAAAAGAGCGGTTGAGCCCGGTTGTCAGCAACCGCCGAGCCCTGCAGCCAGATCGTGCTCTGCAGCTAGTACGTGCTCTGCATGTTCAATCCACTTGGTGACGAGCACGCCCGACAAAACAGTACAGTGCAGCCACAACGGGCGGGCAATCAAGGAACAAGGTCACAAGTATTGTGCTATTGTTCGCTCCTGACACCGGGACAGGTGTACTGGAGGGGACATGATTCAAGGATTTTGGAAAGCAGCAGAAGCCGATCCCAAGCGCATCGCCTTGGTCGATGCCGACGACAAGGAATACACCGCGGGCGAGATCCTGAGCGCAGCCAACCAGATCGTTCACGGTCTAAAGTCCCATGGCTTTGCCCCGGGGGACTGCGTGGCGATGCTCCTGCCCAACGGCGTGGAGGTCGTCCAGATGCTGGCGGGTACCATGCAATGCGCGGCCTTCCTCGCGTCCCTGAACACGTCTCTCACGTCCGCCGAACTCGGCTACATCATTCGGGACTCTGAGTCGAAGTTCTTCATCTTTCATGAGCGCTTTGCCGAGCAAGCGATAGGTGCCATCAAAGAGGCCGGGATCGATCCAAAACACTGCTTTGAAGTTCGCTCTTCCGACGACGACAACAGCGACTATCCCAGTTTCGCATCCTTGCTAGCCGGACAGCCCACGACTCGTCCCGAGCAAACGCCGTCGGGTCAGTTCATGCAGTACACGTCGGGGACGACGGGCAAACCCAAAGGGATCAAACGCGCGCTGCTACCCATGGACGCCGATATGCTGGTGGGTTTCATGGGCATGCACCTGGCGAAATTCGATATCCTGCCCGGGGGGGATGGCGTGCACCTTTGCCCCGCTCCCATGTACCACATGGCGCCATTGAGCTACGCGTGGTTCAGTCTGCATTTGGAGCACAAAGTTGTGTTGCTCAGCAGCTGGGACCCGGAACGAGCGCTGCAGATGATCGACAAACATCGTGTCACCCAGATGCAAATGGTGCCGACGCATTTTCACCGCCTGCTCGCGCTGCCCAAGGCCGTGCGGGACAAGTACGACGTCTCTTCTCTCCGCAACGTGTTGCACGCCGCGGCTCCCTGCCCCATCGATACCAAGCGCCAGATGCTCGAGTGGTTCGGGCCCGTGGTGTACGAGTACTACGGTGCCACCGAAGGCGGCGGCTCGCTGATCAAGCCGAAGGAATGGCTCGAACATCCAGGGTCGGTCGGGCGCGCCTGGGAAGGCGCCGAGATCCACGTCTTCGACGACGACGGAGAACCGTGTCCCCCCGGGACACCCGGCACCATCTACATGCTGTTGATGCAGGACTTCGAATATCGCGGCGACAAGAAGAAGACAGCCGATAACCGGCGCGGCAACCTCTTCACGGTCGGCGACATCGGCTTCCTCGACGAGGACGGCTATCTCTTCCTGTGCGACCGCAAGATCGACATGATCATTTCCGGCGGCGTGAACATCTACCCGGCGGAGATCGAGAACACTCTGATGGGGCACCCCGACGTAGTGGATGTGGCCGTCTTCGGCATTCCGAACAAGGAATGGGGTGAAAGCGTAAAAGCGGTGGTTCAGCTGACAGACGGTTTGGCGCCCACGCCCGACCTCGAAAAGCAGATCATCGAGTACTGCACCGCCCACATCGCTAAGTACAAAGTCCCGAGAAGCGTCGACTTTTCGGCGGCTTTGCCCCGAGACGGCAGCGGAAAACTCCACAAACGCACGCTGCGTGCGCCCTATTGGCAGGGAAACGACACGCGAATTTGAGCGCTAGCCAAGCCCTGCGCTAGAGTCTCGTGAGTATGAAGCTCACAGCTCTTTGGCCGGGACGCTACGGTCTCCAAGCCGTCTCTCTGCTTTGCCTCTCGGTCCTCAGCTTTGGCTGCGACGACGAGGCGTCGGCACCATCGGCAACAGCCGCTTCGGCGGCGCCGAGCGCGTCGGGGCAAGCCCGGCCTGCCGCGACGCCAAAACCGAAAAGGGTCGACCCATCCAAAGCGGTTACCTTCATAGCTCCGCCCAGCGAGGTCGGAGATACCGTCGAGTACAAGCTGAGCCAGGATTTATTCCGTGCGGTGCAGCTTTGGGTCGGCCAGGAGTATGGCTCCGGCGGCACAGAGGCCATGACCTTGAGCTATCACGTGCGGTTGGAAGCCATGGCCGTCAACGAAGGCACCCCCGTTACCGCCCACGCTCACTTCTTAGATTTTTCGCGCCAGAGCAAGATCAAGCGCCCTGAAGAGAAGCCGATCGAAAGCGAGTTCAGCGTTCTCAGGGGAAAGACCTACAAGCTGCAAAAGGCCGGCGAAGGATTTGTGTTCGGTCTCACTTCCGGAAGAGCCGCCAACGAGAAAGAGCGGCTGACGCTCGATATGGCCTTCGGGAGGCTCACCAATACTCCACCTCTGGCAGCCCTGCTGGCAGCCGAACCTGTCGAGCTCAACAAGAAGACGGACGGCAAAGATCTGATCATGAAGGCCTTCGTGAGCCTCGATTCGGTTGACGCCGTGAGCGGTAGCTTCACGGTCAAGTCTGTGAACCAGGTCGACGAACGAGCCGTTGCAAATGTCGATTTTGAGCTGGTGATGACGCGCGCCGAGGAGCAGGACATCATCTCCACCTTCGATCTCAAAATCGCGGCGAAGGTCGACGTGCAGACGACCATCCTGCGGTCGGCAAAAATCACGGGTAAGATCACTGTCGCCCGAGACGAGAACGCCAAAAAGGGCCGCGCCACCAAAGTCACCGGCGACGGGCATCTAACCGGCAGCTACGAGCTGATTCGTTCGAGCGTGATCGATCCAAAACCTGTCGACGCTGGCGCCGATGCTGCCGGATCCGAAGCGGGGACGGACAAGGCCAACCCCAAGAAGGCCGACCCCAAGAAGGCCGACCCCAAGAAGTAGGTCGGCCGAACCCGGCGACGTCCGAATTCTCGCGCCGGGTTGCCTCGGCATCTGCTCACTGCGCCGGCAATTGGCGGAATCCGCACGGAATCCCATGGAAAGCCGGCGGCGCACAGCCCCCCTTGCAACCGCCATGAGTTGTGATCTAGCTTCCAAATCTGACGGGCCGTCAGTTGAGCCATCAGCCCAGCTTTTGAACCGTTTTACTAACCAAACGTCGTCTCTGGGGCCGTACGCGTCAATTCCCGGCGCTTCCGGACCAGCAGGCCAGACAAAATTGCACACCTAAAGAGGCCAAACTCCCATGAGTGATATTCGATTTGACGACCGCGTTGCGGTCATCACCGGTTCCGGCGGCGGCTTGGGCCGAACTTACGCCCTGCAGCTCGCTTCCCGCGGCGCTAGCGTCGTCGTCAACGATTTGGGCGGCAGCAAAGACGGCTCCGGCTCCGGCTCCCGCGCTGCTGACGAAGTCGTCAAAGAAATCACCGACGCTGGCGGCAAGGCCGTCGCTAACTACGACTCTGTGTCCACCGCCGAAGGCGGCGCGGGTATCATCAAGTCCGCCGTAGACGCATTCGGCAAGGTCGATATCGTCGTGAACAACGCCGGTATCTTGCGCGACAAGAGCTTCGCCAAGATGGAGTTCAAGGACATCGAAGCTGTGCTCGACGTTCACCTTCGAGGCGCCTTCTACGTCTCTCAGCCTGCGTTTAAGGTGATGAAGGAGAACAACTACGGTCGCTTCGTATTCACCGCCAGCTCCGCCGGAATCTTCGGCAACTTCGGACAGGCCAACTACGGCGCTGCCAAGATGGGCATGGTCGGCTTGAGCAACGTCATCGCCGTCGAAGGCGCTCGCTCGAACATTCAGAGCAACGTCATCGCCCCCGTGGCCAAGACTCGACTCACCGAAGAGCTGCTCGGCAAAATGGCTGACTACCTCGATCCAGAATACGTCACCGCTCTGGTGGGCTTCCTGTGTTCCGAGACCTGCGATTTCACCCACGAGATCTTCGAGATCGGGGGCCGTCGCTACGCGCGAATCTTCATCGGCCTGGCCGAGGGTTGGATGGCGCCCAAGGGCGGGGAAATCCCGTCTTTGGAGTCAATCCACGAGAATATCGGAGCCATCCGCGCCCACGAGCCTTTCATCATCCCGGCGAGCACCACCGACGAGATGAAACTGCTCGGAAAGATCATGCAGGACTGATCTTCGAGTCCCACGGGGATTATCCACCCCGACCCTCGGGTCGAAAACGCCGCTCTTGGGTTCCAGGGGCGGCGTTTTTCCATTTCGGAGCGTCAGATGCTTGTTCGCAACGCCGGCGGTTGCTACCCCCATTCCCGTTGTCCAAAAGCAATCTTGCCGTTCGCTTGACCACCGCTGCCGTGGTCTCGCCCCTCATTCTGTGCACCCTGTTCTTCGCGCCGCCTTGGGCCTGGTTGCTTGTGATCCTGTCGGCGACCGCCATCGGCGCCAACGAGTTTTTTCACATGACCCACCCGGACGACCGGGTCGCCCGAATCATAGGGGTGATTTCCACGGTCGCAGTAGGCGCGGCGGTCTACTTTTTCCACACCGATGCCCAGGCCCTCTTGACGGTCCTACTGGTCGTCCCACTAGTTGGTCTGCTCGTTCCACTTTGGCGCCTCGGCGACATCAAGACCGGCGCCCTCCGCATGCTCGGGGGGGTCGCGGGACCCCTCTACGTTGGCGGCTTGCTCGCGACCAACGCGATGCTGCGCCGCGACATGGGAGACCAAGGCGGTGGGGCCGTCGTGTTTGTGCTGTTGATCGCCTGGTGGGGAGACACGGGGGGCTACTTCGCCGGGCGAGCCTTCGGTAAACACAAACTCTACGCGGCCGTAAGCCCGAAGAAGACGTGGGAAGGCTTCTTCGGAAGTCTTGGCGGCTCCGTCGTTGGTGCTGTCTCCTCCCAACTGCTGTTCGTGCCTGCCATTCCGCTTGTGCACGCGATCGTGCTTGCCCTCGTCTGCGGAGCTTTGGGTCAACTCGGAGACTTAGTCGAGTCGCTCCTTAAGCGTTCCTGCGGCATCAAGGATTCGGGTGGAGCCATACCGGGCCACGGTGGAATACTCGACCGTCTCGATGCGGTGCTCGTGGTTAGCCCCTTGGTGTATCTATACCTAAGTCATACAGGCCGATTGGTCGGCTAGCGAGCGCTCCAGTTGAGCAAGCGAGCCGTTCCGCAATCCGCGAAAAACTGGCCCGATGGCTTGATGGCGCTACTCTAAGCCGGTGAGCGACTCTCTAGCCCCTCCCGCCGACCCTAGCCGCGACCGCTTCTTTAAGCTGGTCCAAACCTACCTCGACAGAGCCGGAGTGTTGGCTGATGCCCCCGCGTCGGTCCTCACCTTTCTGAGCCAACCGAAAACCGCACTGGTGTTGCACTTCCCAGTTCGCATGGACAACGGCGAGTACCGAATGTTCAAGGGCTACCGCGTACAACATTCGAACATCCTGGGCCCCTACAAGGGCGGCATGCGATTTCATCCAGACTGCTCATTGGACCACTTCAAGGCTTTGGCGAGCCTCATGACCTACAAATGCGCCCTGATGGATATCCCCTTCGGTGGCGCCAAAGGGGGCATCAAGTTCGACCCGCGATCCGTCTCGCCCAAGGAGCTAGAGCACATCACCCGTAGATTCTTTCATGCCCTCGGCTCGAATATCGGGCCCGACTACGACATCCCTGCCACCGACATGGGTACCAGCCCGCAAACTATGGCTTGGGCGATGGACACCTATATGAACACCACGGGGGTGGTCACCAAACAAACCGTCTCAGCCGTGGTGACGGGCAAACCGATCACCAGTGGCGGCACGCACGGGCGAGTCAGCGCTACCGGTCAAGGCGTCGTGCATTGCATCGTGGACTGGGCATCGCGAAATCACTTCGAACTGCGAGGCAAACGCTCGATCGTGCAGGGCTACGGCAACGTCGGCTCTAACGCGTCGGTGCTACTGGGCGGGCTCGGCGTCTCTCTGGTCGCCGTCGGAGATCACAGCGGCTACTACAAGAATCCGGAAGGCTTCAACACGCACCGCTTGCAGCAGTACGTCATCGCCAACGGTTCAATCAAAGGCTACAGGAATGCCGAAGAGATCAGCCGAAACGACTTTTTCGGCACCGAGGCGGACATCTTCATCCCGGCAGCCTTGGAGCATCAAGTGGACGAAGCCGAAGCCCGCCTGCTGAAGGTCGAACTGGTCGTGGAGGCCGCCAACGCGCCCTGCACTCTCGCCGGCGAGCAAGAACTCGAGAGACGCGGGGTGCATGTCCTGCCCGATCTGTTGTGCAACGCCGGCGGCGTGACCGTGAGCTACTACGAGTGGGTCCAAAACCGCAGCGCTCAACGCTGGACCGCAGCCGACGTGGAAAACAAGCTGGAGATCGCCATGAAAGACGCCTTCCGGCGCATGCACGATTTCGCCGCCGACCGCGACTGCAACTACCGCACCGCCTGCTACGCCGTCGCCCTGGAGCGGCTGATGGCCACCTACGCGGACCGCGGAGTATTTCCGTAGGCGCCCCGGGCCCCCACCCGCTCGCGACAGATCCCAGCGTGCAGAATTTCCCATGCAGGCATGAAAAGACGGCCGCCGGGGGGCCTGAGGTATTAGGCTAGCCCGGTCACCGTGCCCCGCCCCTCAGAGACCGGACCGACGAAGGCGCCCAAACGAACGGCAGCCCTTGCAGCAATCCTGCTCGGCTCGGCGGGGGGACTCATCAGCCTACCCGCCCACGGGTACAGCGCCTGGATCCAGGCCGAGCACCAAATGCAGTTGTATGACGTCGGCTCTCCCGGCGGAGTGATCGTGCAGCGACGACGGCAGACCAGCTCCTTGGGTTTCGTAGCGGAGAACCTCCAGGGCGATTTCGACACAGACGAGCCCAGTCTCGGAGTTGTCGCGCGAATCCGTTTGGACGCCGACACCGGCCAAAGAAACGCTGAGAGAAATCCCGAGCAAACCGGAGCCTACGTACCGGGCCTGGAACAAGCTCCCGTCGACCTCATCGTCGCCTACCTGGAGGCCCGACGCCTGCTGGGGGGGCATCTGAACGCGAGACTGGGCCGACAGTTGCAAATCGATGCTCTCGGCTTCTGGTCCTTCGACGGCGCCTGGCTGCGACTTTCACCCCTACCGTATCTGCGACTGGAGGCCCTCGGCGGACTGGAGCCGCGAGTGGGGGCGCCCGGCTTTTCGTCAGCGCGATACAGCGCGGACGGTGTGCTCCGGGGGGACCGCGAGGGCATGCCGGCAAATTTGTGGCCCGAGTACCTCGACGACGAGAAGGTGGCTCCGGCCTACGGCTTTGCGGTCGAGACTCCGTCCGATCTACCGGTGTCGGGGCGACTGGCATATCGCCACGTGATCTCGAGAAGCGAGGTGGTGACGGCCATCCTGCCGGCACCGAACGGGCCCTTCGTGACCCTCTCGAGTGCGCGCACCGCCAGTCAACGGATCGGCGGCTCTGCCCGCGCCAGCTGGCAAAATGTGGGCAATGCGCGCAGTGTCGCCATGTACGATCTCTACGCCAGTCGACTCGCTGAAGCCTCCGTCGAAGTCGACGCCCTGCCGGCACCGACCCTGACCGTGGGAGCGAGCTACGAGTACTACCTGCCCAGCTTTGACGGCGACTCCATCTTCAACTGGTTCGCGCAATTTCCGACCCACGATGCGGCGATCCGTAGCAGCTGGGAAATCAATCGAAGACTCCTCGCCGCTACCCGCACGGGGGTGCGACGCTTTGGCGGGCGCGATGAAAACGGCCGTGACAAGTTTGATATGGCGCCTCTGTTTGAGGTCACCACTCGACTCCAGCACGCCCACGGCACAGCCCGCATTCGTGTCTCTGGATTCAGCGGAGCCCTCCGTCAACAGATGGGCGCGGGGCTCAGCGCCGATCGTTCGATCTGGGACGAAACCGCCAGCGTTCTCGCTCGGTTCTCCGCCTTCCGTACCCAGGATGAACTGAGTCGACATCCGGACTGGAATAGTTATTCCTATATGCTCGGGGTCGAAGCCCGCGCCCTGCCGGAGACGTCCCTACGTTTGGAATTCGACCACGCCATCAATCCGCTTGTGGGCCATCGTTTTCGTGTAGTCGCTCTGCTCGATTTAGCGGTGGTCCGATGAGCCGCCTCACCCCGCTGCTGCTGCTCACCTGCGTGGTCAGCGTATTGTGTGCCCTCGGCATGCCGCCTCTCGCCGCCGGCAAAGCTCAGCCTGCCGGTTCCACAGCGTCGCCAACTGTCTCCGCTCCCCAACCGAATGTCTCGGGCGTTGTGGCTGCCGCCAGCTCTCCCCGCCCCCCCGCGCTCCCGCCCGGAGCCCACGGTGATCCATTCCCAAGCGAAGCCATCTTCCCACCTCAGCGACTGGCTCTTCGTTTCGATCATCGACAGCACCTGGTCGAATTGGAGATGAAGTGTCTGGATTGTCATCAACGCGCCAAGAGTTCGAACAAGAGTGCAGATCGTTTGCTTCCCTCGCCTCTTGTTTGTGACGGCTGCCATGAATCAGATCACAGCTCGTTGAATGCCCGGGTCGTGCGCCGGGTCATGCCGACAACACCAGCCGCGTCCCAGACGACGACACAAACCCAAAAGAACTCCCCGATAGCGAATGCCGACGCCGGCGGTCCGAGAACTTCCGATAGCGGAGGCCAAGATGAGCCAGCTGGCGGAGTGGGAATCAGCGAGTCTGCAAAGGATGCCAGCACCACGATGCCTTGCGCTGACTGTCATGTCGGCGGCACCACCGCGTCAGGCGCTCTAACGAAGCGGACATTTATCCCAACGCCGAATCTCAAGTTCTCTCATAACAAACATTTCCAGCGAAACATCGCCTGCGCTCAGTGTCACGGGGACCTTCGGCAAGTGGGTCTGGCCACTAGAGCTCAGATGCCGCGCATGCAGCGTTGCTTGGATTGTCACCACGCGCCGGCTGCCAACCGCGGTGAGGCGAAGGGCGCCTGCCCCACTTGCCATCTGAGTCGCGGGGACACGCTGATCACGAAGTTTGATTCGGGAAGCCTACTGCCCCCCCCTTGGTTGGGCGGCGCTCAGCACGGCGCCGACTTCGCCATGCATCACGCCGAGGTGGCCGCAGCCGACAGCGCCCTGTGTGCCAACTGCCATCAACAGAACGAATGTGTGGCGTGCCACGACGGCCGGCTACGACCGAGGAACGTTCACCCCAACGACTGGCTGAACCTGCACGCCATGGGCGCCCAGCAAGATCCCCAGAGCTGCGGGACGTGCCATCGTGCCCAGTCATTTTGCGTGAGCTGCCACCAGCGCGCCGGACAGAGCGAAACCGGCCCTGGCTCCGTGGTGGCCCGGGGCAGCTTTCATCCGCCACCGGAAGTTTGGACCAACGGTCCAAAGACCATGAAGCACCACGGCACCCAGGCGAGCCGCAATCTGAGCGCCTGTATCAGCTGCCACACGGAACGAGACTGCGTGCAGTGCCATTCCAGCCGGCTGGTGGGCGGGAGCGGGCGAAACGGAACAGTTGGCGTGAATCCCCATAGAGCCGGATTTCTCTCTCGCTGTTCTACAGCCTGGAAGAAGAACCGACGGGCCTGCCTGAGTTGCCACAGCCCCGATGACTCACACTTATACAGTTGTGGCCGATGAAATCGCCGGGGCAAACCGATATCTTCTTGCGAGAATCACCCTCACATGAGTATAGGCCATGGCCTGCCCGGAAGTGTCCGGCTTGCCTTAAGGAGGCCTTCCGTGAAGGAGCTCGCTCGTTACTTGCTCGACAATCTTTACCTGGATTTTCAAGGGGATGTCTCTGTCGAGACTATCCGTGGATTCCTCCGGGAGGACGACAGTCGGGACGCCCGCCGGGTCCTGTCCAAGATCATCGAGGACAAAGGGATCGACGACATGTTGCTGGTCCTAGCCGACTGTCTCAAAGAGAATATCTCTCAGGGAGTCACGGACGATTCCGTCGGCGACCAGTTGAAGATCTACGCCGGCAGCTGATCCCTCAGCCCAGCCTCTCGACCGACCTTCGACAACGCTCCAACGCGGTGTCGCGGGCGATCGCTTGGGTAACCTTTGCTGGGGGCGTGGCGCTATCCACTGGCTGCGATCTTGCGGCCCCGGTAGGCAACGACCCGCCGTCCCTGAGACTGCTCGCTAGCTATCCGGCAGCCGGGGACGGTTACGATTGTCCATCCGGCGACGTGACCTGTGGCGTTCCACTGAACGCCGTCATCGAGCTCCGCTTCGACCGTTTTCTGCTGCCGCGCACGGCAGTCCGTCAGTCCATTCGCGTGTACAGCGGCAGTGGTGGCTACCTGCTTCCCCAGCCGCCCCAGGATGGGCTAGCTGATCCCGAAGAGCTTCGTGTGTATGTGCCCAACGAGCAGGCATACGTGCTGCTCCACCCTGAATACGATCCCCTCGAGCGGGTCGTTAGCTATCACCTGCCCGCCGGTTTCCAATGGGAATCCAATAGGCTCTATCACGTAGATGTGCATCTCCCGATCGATGAAGCCGACAATGGGTTCCGTGCCATCGACGGTACCGCGCTGAGCTCGGGCGAGGTGCCTCTGGAATTCGGCTTTTACACGGGCAGCGCAGCCGAAGCCGTGCCAGCCGCAGACCCTGCCCCGAGCTGCCGCGATGTGCTGGAGATTTTTCATGAGCGAAGCTGCGCCGCCAGCGATTGCCACGCTGGCGCAGGCGCCGCCCTGGGCCTTCGACTCGCCAGTGGCAGCGATCTCGCAGGCAGCGCGATTCGCCACGTTGCCGTGCAAACGGACAACGCGCCGGTGGTCGGGCAGAGCCAACTCGATCCCCTGCGCTTTGGCATCGCGATGCCCGTCATCTGGCCCGGCCGGCCCGACACCAGTTACCTCGTATACAAGCTGCTGCTTGGCGACACGTACGGCTCAGAGGCGACCGCCTGCCAAACCCAGTACCGAGTGCCTCTGGCTGCCGGCGGATGTGCTGCCCCCACTGCCGCCCAACGGGCGTCGCTATCCGAGTGGTTCGGACACGCCACCCCCATGCCCCCCGCGCCCCTGGCCCTCGGCGATCTGCAGGAGCTGCGGACAATCAGCGGATGGATCCGAGCAGGCGCACTGCTGAACGAATGTCAGGACCCATAGAAAACCTCGGTCGAAGCACCGCTGGAAGCCGGCCAGGAGCGGACAAACGTTGACCACTCAGTTGTCATAGATAACCTATATATGCAATATTGCTAATCAATATTGCGCATATAGGAGTCAATTATGTTGGCAACCTTGGTCGGCGACGCCGGTAGTTTCGAAATCACAGCCGCCCTCGGGCAGGGCGCGAGCAGCACCGTCTGGGAAACTACGGACGCCCGAGGACAGCGGCTAGCCCTGAAGGTAGCGAGCGCACCGAAACACGATCATCGCTTGGCGACGGAGGCCGAGTGCCTGCTGTCCGCTAGCTCGCCCTATCTGCCGGACTTCTACCGGGCCGGCCGGATCCTGCGAAGTGATCCTGAGCTTCAGCTGACGCCCGGTCGCGCCTTCATTCTGCTGGGACACGCGGCCGGTCAACCGGGCTCTCCCTCCGCGGCACTCTCGGAGCTCAGCATGCTCCAGATCACCCGCTGCGTAGCCCACGCTCTCAGTTCGTTGCACCAAAACGACCGGGCCCACGGCGATATCAAGCCCGACAACCTGCTGATCGACGACAACGGTATCACCACGGTCATCGATTTGGGGCTGAGCAGTACCAGCGAGCTCCGCCAGCCCGAGGGCGCGACGCCTCGCTATTTACCGCCGGAGCTCTGGAGTGGATTTGGCGATGCCCAGAGCCGAGATCTTTGGGCACTAGGACGTTGCTTGGCGGAACTGGCGATACCCAGCCTGCGCAAACAACCCGGCACCACCCACGTCGATTCCTCGAAGCTCCCGCGCAGTCTCGCGGAGATCATCACTTCCTTGCTGAGCGACTCGCCCCATCAGCGCAGCTCCGCTTCCTGGGTCGCGCGCCGCGCGGAGCTGGCTCTTGAGCAATTGGGGCAGCCACCCGCGGCCACAGCTGTTCACCACGCGCAGATCCGCGGCGCCTACTTGCGCCTCCGCCGAAGCGACATCGCCCGCGCCGCCCGCGCACAAAAGATCACCAACTCGGTGGAGGGCATCGCCGGACAATGGTTGCAGCAGCAGAGCGAACGGCTAAGTTCCGTACTGACACTTCAGGGTCTCCCGTGCACCGGCGCCGTGTCAGAACTGACCGATCTAGACAGCCTGGGTCGGCGTCGCCTGTTGACTGCGGTGGTGGGACGGAGCGCGGCGAGCTTTCCCCGCCTGCCCTTCGACTCCGACTCCGAACTAGTCGACGTATTGTTGCGCCAGAGCCGTGAGATTGCACCCCAGCGACTCCGCGTAGGCGACCTGCTTGAACAATCCTCTAGCCGGGCCCCGCGCGCGGCCTGCGATCCGTTGCAACTGGGGATCCGCTTAGCTTCTGCCGTCTGGGACGAAGACGCCATCGAACAAGCGGAGTCTCTGTTGCTGGCCGATTCTCCCCACCAAACTCTGGGTTTACTGCTTAGCCGGCGGCTTCGACTACGGGGGGAACTGCAACGAGCCGCCGGCATCGCGTCGAGGCTGAGCGGCACAGCGGCAACGCTCGAACTGGCCGACATACTTCGCCGACAAGGCTTGGCGGAGAGCTGCGAAGCGTTACTGAAGCCCCTGCGAAACAGCGAGCCAAGGGACAGCACCGCGCATGCAGACGTCTGCGGGCTGCAGGCGCGTCTAGCCTTCGATCGCGGGGACAGTCGTAATGCCGAGCGGCTGCTGGGAGCCGCCGACGAAACCGCACGCCAGCAATCGAGAACCTGGCTCGAATGCGAAACTCTGCTGCAACTGGGTCGCCAGGAATGGCACCAGGCTTCCGTGACTGGCAGTCAACTGCACAGCATTGCCGTCTACGACGACGAACGGGCCCGGGCCGTGGCCCTCGACGCCAATCGATTTCACGCCACAGGACGCAACGAAGAGGCACGACAAGGATTTGGGGCCGCGGCCGACTTTGCCGCACGCAGTGGTGCTGTGTTGGAAGAGGCCACGTACTTGACGGGAGTAGCCGCCGCCGCGGCCGACGGCGGGCAACTGCAGCAAGCCCTCGAAGCTGGGGAACGCAGTCTCCTGCTCTTCGAGTCCCTCGGGAAGTCTCGTCAGGCGGCACGCGCTGCCCTCAGCCGCGCGGTGTGTTTTTCGCTGCTCGGCGCGACAGAGCAAACCCAGACGGCTGCCGACGACGCAATCTCGCGTGGCAAACTGGCCGGCGATGACGTCTGCCGTGCCTACGCGCACCTGGCCTTGGCCGATGTGCTCGGAGCCCGGGACAGCCAAGCTGTGGAACACGCCGAACGCGCCCAGTCACTGCTGGGAGAGATGACCCCGGCGGATCGTTTGCGGGTGGGGGCACGCCTGCTGCGACGGGGCGCACACGTCGATACCATCGCTGGAGACGAATACGCCAGGGACCGCAACATCGCGCCCGACGCCCGGCTCGATTGGTGGGGAGCCCGAGCCGCCAGCTGGTCCGCCGAGCAGGGGCCCAGCCACGAATTGACCGCTCAGCTTTCGGCCCTCTGTAGCACCCAAGCTCCCTTAGCCAGTCGCGCCCCCGCCTTGGCTGCCGGCGCAGCCCTAGCTGCGCAGTGCGGCGACGGAGAGTCGGCCCAGCGTCTCAGCGTCGCCGCTAGCGCCCTCGCCCGACAGCTCGAGGAAGGCGCCCCCGCCGAACTAAAATCCCTCGTCCGAGCGCTGCCTTGGGTGCAATCCGTGCACGCCCCCCAGCGTTCCGAGATCGTGCCGGAGCAACTCGGGCACATCGAAACTCTCGTTCACGCTCTGAGCCGACGGGACGAGCTACGCCCTCTGCTCGAACAAGTCCTCGACGCCCTGGTGCTGTGGACCGGTGTCGAACGAGGCATCCTGCTGTTGCGTGCCCCGGGGGGCCGCATGGTGGTGCGCGCTGCTCGAAATATCGCGAGGGAAGATCTCACCGGCCAGCAACTGGAGCTCAGTCGCTCCTTGGCCCAGCGAGCCGCCGAGAGCGGTGAGCCAGTCGTCGCCGTCGATGCGTCGGGCGAGTTGCCAGAGCTGCACGAGAGCGTGCACGCTCTGAAACTGAGGAGTGTGTTGGCGGTGCCCCTGATGGCCCAAGGGGAAGTACTCGGCGTCGCCTACCTGGACGACCGAGTGCGACGCGGCGCCTTCGGAGAACGAGAGCTGTCCTGGGTGAAACTGGTGGGCGCGCTCGCGGCAACCGCCATCGCCGATGCGCGCAGTCAACTCACACTTCGGCGCGCCGCACGACGTGCCCAGCGAGCCGAAGCTAAGTTGGAAAGCACACTAGCCCGTCGGGAAGGCGAGCTCGAACAGGTACGGGCCGAGCTCGGCGAATTGCACGCCCACCGAGGGACCCGCCATCCTTATTCCCACATCGTTGGGCGCAGTCCCACGCTGACCCAATTGCTCAAGATGGTCGATCGCGTCGCCGCCTCAGACATCCCGGTACTGGTATTGGGCGAGTCAGGCTCCGGTAAGGAATTGATCGCACGCGCCGTGCACGACAATGGCCGCCGCTCCGAGGCCGCCTTCGTCACCGAGAACTGTTCGGCGATCCCCGAAGGCTTACTCGAGTCCACGCTATTCGGCCATGTTCGGGGCGCTTTCACCGGAGCGGCCCGGAGCCGCGCCGGATTGTTCCAACTCGCTGATGGTGGCAGTCTGTTTTTGGACGAAGTGGGTGAGATGTCCCACGGCATGCAGACCAAGCTGCTGCGCGCCCTGGAGTCCGGCGAAGTCCGACCGGTCGGAGCGGAGGCGAATGAACAAGTCGATGTTCGAATCATCGCCGCCACCCACCAAGATCTCGAACGGATGGTGAAGGACGGGCGCTTCCGGGAGGATCTATATTACCGGCTGAACGTAGTGCGGCTCGACGTACCGAGCCTCCGGCAACGGCCAGAAGACATCCCGGAGCTCGCCACTGCCTTGCTCAAGAAACACGCCGACGGACGCCAGATGACTGTGTCCGCCGCCGCCATGAACCGCCTGACCTCCTACTCCTGGCCTGGCAATATCCGTCAACTCGAGAACGAGATCCGCCGAGCCCTGGTGATGGCAGACGAGCTGATCTTGCCCGAACACCTGTCGGACCCCGTCGCCGCCGGAAATCATGATGCCGCCGGCCCCAGCGGATTGCGGCTCCGCAGTCGTGTGGACGCTTTGGAGACGGAGTTGATCGAATCCGCCCTCGAACGCACCTCCGGCAACCAAACTCGGGCGGCGGAGATCCTCGGAATCTCCCGCTTTGGTCTGCAGAAGATGACGAAGCGCCTCAATATTAGCGTTCCTGCCGGCCGCTCTTTACGGCGCACAAGCCCAGGGCTAACCGAACACTAAAGATCGCCGGCACCCGGCGACGCCGCCCATGCCCAAGTCCACCACGCTACCGAGTCGACCCCACGATATCCGACCGTCAACGGCACGGTCAGCGGGAGGAAAGGCCCCGCGCCCGGTGCTCAAATGGGCGGGGGGCAAGACTCATCTGTTGCCCCGGATCCTCGAGCGGCTGCCGGCGTCTATCGATACCTACTACGAGCCCTTCATCGGGGGAGGCGCGGTGTTTTTCGCACTCGCCGCCGACAAGCGATTCTCGCGTGCCGTGTTGTCGGACAAGAACCAGGATCTGATCGACGTGTATAGGGCCCTTCGCCGAGGGGCCAAAGGCGTGATCCAACTGCTCGAACACTACGAGTACGACAAGGACACCTACTACGCAGCCCGCGCGCTAAAACCCGCCAATCTAGATTTGAACGAACGAGCTGCGAGGCTCATCTACCTCAACCGCACCGGCTACAACGGCCTCTACCGAGTCAACCGCTCGGGACAGTTCAACGTGCCCTTCGGACGTTACGTCAATCCGACCATTTGCGATCCGGAACGGCTGCGCGCCGCCTCCAGGGCACTCCGAGGCGTCAGTCTGGAGGTCGCGGATTTTTCGGAGCTATGTCGTGATGCCCGGGCGGGGGATGCCGTCTACTTCGATCCACCCTACGTGCCGCTCTCGCACACGGCGAGCTTCACCGCCTACCACCGCGAAGCTTTCGGCGAAGAGGCCCACAAGCGACTGGCCGAGTGTTTTGACGCCCTCCGCTCGCGGGGCGTCTGTTCCGTACTGAGCAACTCCAACACTCCGCTCACCCGCTCATTGTTCGACGACTTCCCATTGGATCTCGTGCCCGTCCCCCGCCGCATCAATTCCAAAAAGGACGGCCGGGGAGATGTGATGGAAATTTTGGTCACGACTGGCAAAACGCGCAAGCCCCCGAAGCGCACAGCTCTGCGCAAATCCCGCAAGAAGCGCGTCAGCTAGACGATTCCGGCCCTGGGTTCTGCAGTCCCCCAGCCTCGCTCTTGACGCCCACGACAGCTGTGCTCCGCGCGGCGCGGTGACATCGCCCCAATAGGCCACCCTCGTGCTAATAGCCTGCAAAGACGAGGCAACAGTGACGTCCCAGGAACCCGTAAAAATAGCGATGGCAACATCCAGTTCCGACAGGGCCCGGCTCGGCCGAGTTGGGCTCATCGCGCTGCTCGGATTTCTGATCGGCGTGTTCTGGCCAGGCCTAGCGGGAGTTGTACTGGTACCCCGCGCTCCCGTGGAGCGAAGCCAAACAGTGGCCCCGACGCCGTCCGCTAGCAACGGCAACGCGACAGCTGCTAGCGCACCGAAAGCCAAAACGCCTGTAGTGGCGCGCACTAGCGTGCAGACAGTGACCGTAGGCAGCTCCAAGATCGTCAACTGCAAGGACGAGCGTGGCCGCCGGCTCAAACAATGCGACAAGATCGATATCGATAGCATCGCCAAGGCGCGCCTCGCCAACCTGAGAAACTGCGACGCCGCTAAAGGACTATCGGGAACCCTGTCGCTCGGATTCGACTTGGACTTCGCCGCGAATCGGATCGTCAAGATTGTGCGCGGCAAGAGCACGACCTTGGCCAAGTCCAAAGCCACGGCACTGATCGCTTGCGCCAAGAAAGAGTTCGAATCCGCCTCGCTCCGGGACATTGACCATGAGCAGTCTCGCTACATGGTGTTCTACTTCACAGAGTTCGTGCCCCCCGGCAGCGTCCGGCATCCCGAGGAGGGGGAGAAACCGGGCAAAGCGCGCACTGTGGCCAGTGGCATCGCCACCGTCATATGGCAATCCGCCCAAGTTCACGCAGAAGCGGAAAAAGCCAGCGCAGTGGTTTCACGGCTACTTTACGGCACCCGCGTCGTCGTCAACTCCCTGGAAGCCGACTACTACCTCGTCGAATACGGCGCCCGCGGCAAAAAGGGCTGGGTTCACAAGAACGCCCTGGGGCTGTAAGTCTTCGGATCCACGCGACGAGCCAACCCGCCTGCGTGGCGACGACCCACTGTGCTAAGCCAAATCGCCGTGCTAAACCAAAGACGTGGCCAGTGCTCCTCCCAAACGGTCTCCGGTCACAGGCGGCAACAGTCCCGCCGACGACAGAACTGCGGAGCTGACGAAGGCGAAAACGTCACAGACCGCGATATCCGATCCTTCGACGGCTGTCGAAGGATCGGATATCGCGGTCGCTGTCGCTGTAACGAAGGACCGGCAGGGGCTCAACATTCTGCGACGGCGCAACGAGCAGATTGAAGCCGCCACCGTCCGGCCTCTGGAATCCGGCAAGCCGATCCATGGCGAGATCGTCACGCTGACGCCTCGCGCAGAATCCCCCGCCATCATGGATGTGGAGACCCAGTACGCGCCCCCCGAGACACGAATCTCCAGCGAGGGCCGACCCGCTCAGATCGCGACCGACACGTACCGAAAAAACTGGGACACCATCTGGAGCCGTCGCTCCTCCAACAAACAACTCAACTGAGGCTCGGCTACTCCGGCAGTGCAAGCTACTCCGGCAGCGCGTCCAGCAAACGACGCACCTGCTGGCGGGGCAACACGAAGGTGGCGTCAATATCCGATGTACGGGCGTAGTAAATCGCCTCGAAATTGTAGCTGTCACCGTTGCCGATGCGGAACCGACGAGCTTTCGACCCCCCGCCGTGGCCCGGCAGCGCCTCGATGTCGACCAGCAGCAATGGCTGCTCAAAGCCCTCCGCCGGGGTCGGCGCGCCCAGGTGCACTGCCCCTCGTGGAAGCAAGTAGGGAAGCGTCTCGATGATCTCTTCGATCTGAGATCGGAACAGGCGCGGCTGACCCGGACCCTGGATAAACCCTTTGCCTTGACGTATCAGCTGCACCGTCGCCGACGGTGTGCTCAAGCGGATTTTCGCCGCTAGGTTCTTTGAGATCATGAAATGATCGCGATTGATCAGCAGCGCTCGAGTAGCCATCACCAGGCGTCGGCTGATCACAAATACCGCGGAACTCTTACTCTCCTTGGCAAAGTAGCCGTCACTGGCACGGGCGCCGACGACAAATTCATGCCATTTCGGGTCCTTTTGAACGCTGGGCTGAGCGGAGAAGCGCACGACGGCGGCCGGGGTATCAAAGCCGAAGGTCCCATCGTCTTCGTCAGCTGCCCAACGCGTCGCGCGGAGCTTGCGCAAACGATTGACCAAATCCAGTACCAAGACGTGGTCCGCGGGGTAGCCGGCGGGCTCCGTCATCACGAATTGATCCGCCGAACTCTCTCCGCGCGTCAGCACCTGATGGTTGCCGCGCGCTTGCAATTCCAAGGCTCGAATATCTTCCCGCCCGAAATCGAAGATGCCGAGTTCTCGCACCAAGGAGGAATCTGCGCGTAGGGCTCGGGCGGCTTCCGGCGCCATCTTGAGTACCGCGCCATCGCTCTTGCGCTGAATATGCACCGAGCCATCCGTGGCGGGGGTACCCACAGTAATGGTCTCCGTGAACGCCTTCTTCTCTTGATCGGTCACTCTGGTGAGAACCACAGTGGCCTGGGCGGGCTGGAGACCGAGCTGCACTAGATCGGCATCTTCGATCAGCTCCCCGAGGGATCCTGTCAGGGTGTTGAGCCGACGGTCGCCAGCGGCGGCATCCACTTCCGCGACTTCTGGTGCGCGCAGAGTGTAGCCGTGCTCCTTGCGCGCAAAATCCAGAACCTTCTTGCCCGCCTTGATGGTGATGCTCTCGACCTCGTCGGTTCGCAAATAGAATGGGCTGTAGTCCTTGAGAGAGACCACTGACATACCGAGGCCAAACATGATGCTCGCCGGCACGCAGGCAGCGACGGGATCCGGCTCGGAGCGTACGGCGACCAAGGCCGAGGGCTCGTCGGGACAACGGCCCCCGACGCTGACCGTGCCTCGGGGAGATCCATCTTTCGGCACCAGCGTAATTTTGATCTTTAGATCGCCAGCGAGCGCTTTTTTGGCCGCCACGATGTCGATGAAGGTCTCTGCCTTGGTGCGTGCGAACTGCAGCAACATACGGTCGAGGGCATCTCGATCCACGTTGACGTCCGCTGCCATGCCATCAAAACGCCAACCGCCGCCTTCTGCTCGCCGGAATCGGCGCTCGCCACCGTCCCCGTCCAAGTGAATTTCCGACAGAGACGTGGACAGATAGGGCATCAGACTTCGCGACCGGAAGATGTCCAGTGGGGCGTCCAGCTCGCGGATCAAGCTAGATTTGATGATGTAAATGCCCTTGCGTGGCACGTTCTCACCGGCGACCTCGAGGTACGCCGACCCCGCAGGCGATACAGCGTCTTTTCCGAGTCGCAGGCGGTAGCGAATGTCGCCCATATCCACGTGCACGACCCAACGGGGGTCGTCGAAGCCCATCTCCTTGCGGTGGATGGCCTCGGGCTTCAGAACGCGCTCGAACCCGGCAAACTCTAAGGTCCCCAGGTAGCGCTCCATCGAGAAAACCTCGACCTCTTCCTGGATGGGAGACGTGATCCGCCATTCGGCGATTCCACCGTCATCTACGGACTCCCGTTCGATGACAAATCCGCCTAGTTTTCGTTCGATCCGCAAACGAGTAATGTCCGACTGACGGAAGGCGCTCAATAGATCGAGCTCTCGCTCCCGTCGCTCACTGGTCGTGACCTTGCCGGCGGTCGCCAACACACTGATGACCAACGCTATTGCGACAGCTCCGATGGTGAGGTTCATTGCCCGGACTCGAACGACGATTTTCACGACGCCTCCTGAACGGTGTCGCGCCGGCGATCGCCGACTCTCCGACGATACATGGCGAAGAATCCGAGAACGATCGCCCCCGCCGGCAGATACAGCAGTACGTACTTGAAGATGCTGGCCAGCCCTTCTTCGGTGAGATCGATGCCCGCCGGATGGGATTGCTTCTGAGGCACACTCACGAGCGGCGGCTGAGCGGCCAGCCACGACACCGCGCTTTCGATAAACAATCGCGTGCCCCGAAGAGGCGCCTCGCGGAAATTTCGACCGAACACGAGGTTGGCGGAACCTGCCGCTACGATGCGCGCTCCGTGGGCTTTCGGAGCTTTGGCGTCGCCTGTGGCCTTCTTGGTGGGCTTCTTGGCCGGAAGCTCGGCGGCCATCGCCACCGTCAGAGGACCGGTCCGGGCCGCTCCATTCGAACTCAGTGCCCGGCCCTCTTCGACGAAGGGGCGAATGTCATCGACCGCGAAGGACTGGTCACTCGTCTTGAGCAGCGGGACCGCCCGGCTCTCTCCACTTCGGCTAAGGCTCTGGGCGTTACGGATCAGTACTCGGGCGCCGACCTCGTCGCCCAGGAATAGGCCGCGATTGATGGCGTGGGGCTTCGGGGTGGCTAGGAATCGCTCGCCCAAACCTCCGGGAAAGGCCAATTCAATATTTTGCTCGATCACAAAATCGTGATGAAAGCTCATACCCGCTAGGCTCAGCAAGGGCTCCAAGCCGCCCGAGCGAATGCGGTTGTCCTCGTCCAGGATCGGATTGCTGAGCACCAGAGCGCTCCCACCGGCCAGCACGAAATCCTTCAAGCGCTGAGCGGGGCCGGAACCCAGAGCGACTTCGGGCCCCACGACCGCCACCACAGCACAGCCGGTGAGGGACTGGTCCCGAGCCGGCGAAGTGAGGTCCACGGCCTTCACCTCGTAGTTATTCTTTTCGAGGCGGTAGCGGAGTTCCGCGAGCCCGGTGGGCCCGCCGTCGTCGATGGAAATCTCCTGGTGCCCCGTCGTAAAACAAACGCGAACCCGCTCCGACTCGAAGACGTTTCGAATGCCTTCGGTCAAGGCCTGCTCCAGGCTCGGACGAGCCCGACCGTCCTTTTCGTCGTAGACGACCATGTCGTCAGTGCTGACATACCAGTAACGATCGGCACGTGCGATCACCAGACTGGCATCGGTGACCAGCTGCCCATCTTCCGTCTTGCCCGCGACGATCCCGTATTTGCGTTGCAGGGCCAGAAACTCCGCTGCGTTGCGATCGGGGTCAACGTAGCGGGCGTGAATCTTCGTGGTCTCGCTACCGTAGGACGTCAACATCTGCCGGACGCTCATGCTCAGCGGGTTGGAGCTACTGAGGAAGACCACGATATCGATCTGATCGTCGAGAGCGTGCAGTGTTTCGAGGGTGGCGTGACTGAGCGTGTACACGCCACGATTCGTGACGTCCCACCGCTTGTAGAAGCGATACACCAAGATGTTGAGACACACGGCGATGATGGACGCCGCGAATATGCCCACCGCTCCGTAGCGCTGCACCGTCTGGGCCGCGTCTCGGGCTCGAGGCACCACAAGCTTGGCAGATTTCGAACCGGCTGGAGTGGTCTGGGCTGGAGGAAGCACGGGCTCTGTCATCAGCCGAACCTCCACGAGTCCACTACCCGAACGGTCATGAACAGCGGCAGACCGATGGCGGTGGCGTCTAGGACCACTCGGCGCAGATCGATGATGCCCTTGGCAAAGTCTCCGAGCTGCCCTCGCACCGAGATGTGCGTACACATGTCTCGGAGTGGACCTTCGTCGAAGATAAACTCCCCGAGGCCGAGAATGAAGGTACCGAACAGCACCATGATGGTGAGCACCAACGCGATGAGCTGGCTGCGTGTCATCGCGCTCATGAACATGCCGATGCTCAAGTAACTCGCGCCGATGCCGAATATCCCCAGGTAGCTGGAAGCGACCACCGGCCAGTCCACGTGCCCCGTGTTACGCAGGATGATGGGGTAAGCCAAAGTCGGGAGCCACATCAGCCCGTAGGTCGCGAGCACCGCTGCGTATTTTCCGAACACCACGCCCACGGCGGACACCGGAGCGGTCAGCAGTGCCTCGATGGTGCCGCTGCGACGCTCTTCGGCGAAGAGCCGCATGCTGAGGGCCGGGCAGATCATCATCAACGACATCACGATGAACGGCGACACGAAATAGGCCTGCAAGGGGCCCTGGTCGACAGAGACGGTGGTGAACTTCGCGTAGTACTCCACCAGCGTGTAGAAACTCCAGCCCTGGAGAGTGAGGAACACCGCGGTCACGATCCATGCCAGCGGTGTCACCCACAGGCCGAGCATCTCTCGCTTGAAGACGGCGACAAAACCCCTCATGTCGAGGCCTCCTCTGAATCGTCCACCACGGTCGCGGGCTGCGACTCCGTCGGCCCACCTCCGGTATCTCGGGTGAGCTGCGCGAATACGTCCTCCAAGCTCGCCTTGGTTTCCGTAGCTTCTCGCACTCCTACGCCGGAGGCGACCAGGGCTTTTACAATCTGCTCAAGCACATCTTGAGTGGGCAGCGGAGACGGGGCGTACTCGACGCTTACCCTGGAGTAGGGGGACGTTTCATTGGCGCTGAGCTCGACGCCCAGTTCCGTAGTGATGGTTTGACTCCAGGAAGACAGCCCTCCTGCTGAATCCAACACCGCAGCCAGAGTGTCCACGGGATCGTGAAGCCGCAAGACGGCGCCGAGGGTGCGCCGCTCCGTGCGGAGCTGGTCGATGGTGCCGGAGGCGACCGTCCGGCCCTTGTCGATGATCACAGCCCGGTCGCAAGTGGTCTCCACCTCCGAAAGAATGTGAGTCGAGACCAGCACCGTGTGTTTTCCAGCCAGACCGCGGATCAAACGGCGGACTTCTCGAATCTGATTCGGATCCAAACCAGCCGTGGGTTCGTCGAGAATCAGCAACGGAGGACGACCAATCAGTGCGTCGGCCAGACCGACACGTTGACGATAACCTTTGGAGAGATGCTGGATGCGTGTCTCGCTCATGTGGGATACGCGGGCATCGGTCATGGCAGTGTCCACATCGCTCTTGCGGTCACGGCGCGGCACGCCCTTGAGTTCCGACCGAAATCGCAAATACTCGCCGACACGCATCTCGCCGTAGAGCGGGCACATTTCTGGCATGTAGCCGATAGATTTTCGAGCGGACATTGCGTCTTCGACGATGTCAAAACCATTGATCCGAATCTCACCCGAAGTGGCACCCAAGAAACCGGCGAGCATGCGCAAAGTCGTGCTCTTGCCTGCCCCGTTCGGACCGAGAAAACCAACGACCTCTCCGGCCTTCACTTCGAAGGAAACATCGTGCACGGCGACCACTGTGCCGTAGTCTTTGTATAAATTTTTGACTTCGATCATCGAGCTAATAGGGAGGGGTAGTGCTCGGTGGCGCAGGGCTAGGGTTTGATGATTCGAGTCCCGGGAGGGGCCTGAAAACGAAATTCGCTAGCCTGAATGGGCTTGTTGACGATCGTATTGATGAAGTCGAATCGGTTCCGATTGCGCTGGGCATCGATCAACATCATGCGCCGTACCTGAAAGGTCTTGGCATCGATGTACATCAGCACCTTCTGATAGGCGGGAGTCGGCGTCTTCGGTGTGCCGACGAGAACGTAGCCACCTTGGAACTTCAACTTAGCGGAGTCCAGACGCCTGAGGTTGAACTCGTCAGTGAGTTTGCCAGCACCGGCAAGAAACGACAGCGCCGCGGGGTACTGACTCTTGTCCACCGCCTGTTTATAGAGCTGCTTGTTGTCCGCCTCGTACACCGACAGCTGCTTGCCATCGGACACCACGCGGTTGGCATTGTTTGAGTAGTGCCAGCTCATCTTGCCCGGTTTCTGGAAGAACACTGTGCCGCGGCTGTCCTTCTTTTTACCATAACCGCGCATGGTGTAGCGCTGCTTGAAGTCCGCGCGGAAGGTCTGGGTGCGATCGTAGAAGGCCTGGACGCGGGTGGCGATGGTCACAGCGCTCGGTCCCGGTAGGGCGGCGGGGGCTTTGGCGGGCTTGGCTAGGGCCGTCCCGGCGGGCAGTGCGGCGAGAGCCAGCAAGAGAGCAAGGATGCGAGAGGGGGAAACGGTCATAGAACGTCCTACGAGAGATCGGCTTCTGAGCTTCTAGCTCAGACCCCGAGAACCGATCAAAGATTCCAGAAAAGCTGGGCCCGATTGGCTTGCCCCAGCGGAAACTCCCGTTAACAGATGAGAATTACAGGGATTTTTTCCTAGCCGGGGGACTGCGACGCGACGTCTTTTTCGGCCGGAGGGCTGGGTTTGCTTGAAGCATGGCGTCCAGGGGGGCCCTGCGGAGGTGGGTGACGGCCAAAGCGAGGGCGTCCGCCGCATCACTCTTGGGGGGGCGTTCTAGGGCAAACAAGGTGCGAATCATCATCGCGACCTGCTTCTTGTCCGCACGACCCCGACCCGTCACGGTCTGTTTGACCTTGGTGGGGGCGTACTCAAACACCGGGAGACCGGCCCGAGCCAGCGTGAACAACACCACTCCCCGTGCATGGCCCAGCTTGGAAGCGGCCTGAGGATCCTTGTGGAAAAACAGGGTCTCCACAGATCCCCCCTCTGGACGGAACTCCCGAATAACAGCGCTCAGTTCTCGTTCCATTTGATCCAGGCGGGTAGCGAGGTGCTCTTTGGCATTTAGGTCGATCACGCCGTGAGCGACATGACGCATCCGATTGCCTGCGCTGTCGACCAAACCCCAGCCAAGGTGAAGAGTACCGGGGTCGACGCCAAGGATCCGCACGATGAGTTCATACCGCGAGGGACGGCGAATGGAAAGTTCGCTCCCCCCGTCTGCTACCAGCTCGGTATATCATCTACGCTATGGCGCGGAATGCCGAAGTAGTCGTCGTCGGCTCGGGATTGAACGGTCTGGTTGCCGCATGTCAACTGGCCCGTCGCGGCCTTTCCGTGGTCGTTCTGGAAGCGGACAGCATCCGGCCCGGTGAGGGCCTCTCCACGGCGCCCCACTCCCTGCCTGGAATTCTCCAAGACCGCGGTTTCAGTTGGTTTTTTGGACTGCCGATGAGCCCCGCCCTCCACGGCCTTGAGCTTTACCAGCAGGGGATCGAGTGGCACGCCGGCACATGCGCCCATCTGCATTTAGGAGAGGACCACAACAGCATCGCCTTGCGAGCGAGTGATTCTGCAGACAAGTCGGCTCCCAACCTCGTGGGAATCCCCGAGTACGAAGCCCTGCGGACGTGGTGCCGAACCCAGCTGCCCTCCTTGTTGAGCCGCCATTGGAACTCCCAACTGGCGCCTCCGGGCCTAAAACTCGGCAACCCTTTGCATTGGATGCGCTCTCGGTCCTTGCAATCAACGACGCCCGAACAACTAGGGCGTCGCTGGTTTCGCACGGCTCTTGGACAACGAGTGGTATCCGATTTGGCCTTGAGCCTCGGCCTGCCTCCGGACAGATCCTTGGGACCGGCGGCGAGCAGCCTATTGCTGTTGCTCTGCGAATCACCCGAACTGCCCCGGGGCGGCGCCCAACAGGTCAGCAACGGTCTACTGCGCACCCTGGAAGGCTTCGGTGGACAACTTCGTCTGAACGCCGTGCCCCGGAAAATTCTCGGCCCCCATCGTTTGGCTCTCGAATCTGGCGAAGAAATCAGCTTCAGTCGAGCGGTGATTGTGGACACCCCCGAGCCCGTGCCCCTCGGTCCGGGCATCAGCGGGCTACGAATTGACTGGGTGTTAAACTCTCCGATCCCCTGGGAGACGGCCGGCGCCCAGGACGCAGCCAGAGTCTATCTAACTCACAGCTCGGCGAGTCTTCGGGAATTTGCCCACCGCTTGCGGGATGGCCAGTCCGCCGAGCAGCCCGCCTTCTGGATTGAACAGCCGTCCGAGCACGACTCATCGCGCGCGCCTGGGCAGCAACACCTCGCTTCCGCCTTCACTTGGGTCAGTCCGTCCGTGGGCAAAGATCGTCAGGGCAGGGAGCTCCAGGCGGACCGAATCGTTTCCGTGCTCAACGCCTATGCCCCTGGTTTCTCACGGCGAGTGCTCGACCGGACTGTACAGATGGAAGAAAAAACCAACGGGCGGGGTTCGTCGTTCACTCCGTCCCAGAGCCCGACAGTGGTTTTGTGCCGTCATCAAAACGACAGCGCCCATGCCTGGGGCATGGCCGGCGCCCGCGCGGCCCACCACGTGCTTCAGCTCCCCTAAGACCGCCGAAGCAGCACAGGGCACGGTCGCTGGGTACCGGCCCAGTAGATACCGGCCGAGGGGTAGTCCAAGCCGCTGCATTCCCGAGGTGCCTTCATGAATGAATCAGGCTACCCTTCTCAGCATGGTCGAACGAAAACAAGACCCCCGAAACCTCGCCTGGTTAGATCTTGAGATGACGGGGCTGAACGTCAATTCGGATGTGATCCTCCAGGCCGCATTGATCGTGACCGATGCGGATCTCAACGTGCTCGAAGAATACGTCTGCGATATCTGGCAGTCAGCGAACAAGCTAGCGCTGATGGGCCCCTACGTGCGGGACATGCACACCAAAACCGGCCTGCTCACGCGGCTAGCGGACTCCCGAATGGACGTGCCAGCCGCTGAATCTGAGCTGCTCGAACGCGTCAGCGGCTGGTGCCCCTACGGCGCGGTGTTATGCGGCAACACCATCGGTCAGGACCGAAAATTCATCGATCGCTACATGCCAGGGCTGGGCAGCTATCTCACCTACCGCATGATCGACGTCAGCAGCCTCAAACTATTAGCCAAGCTCTGGTATGGCCCCTCGACTGCCTTCACCAAACCCTCCGCTGGCGCCCACGACGCCCTCGTTGATATCAAGAACTCCATCGACGAGCTCGCCCACTACCGAAAACAGTTGTTCCTGCCCCAGGCCTAGCGGCTGAATCAACACCCGGCTGAATCAACAATTGCCGTGGCGGTTGGGCTGAAAAATCTTGCCTGGGTTGAGCAATGAGTGCGGATCAAACATGCTCTTGAGTTGTTTTTGCAGGCCAATCAGAGCGTCGGATTGTTCCAAGCCCAGATAAGGCGCCTTGAGCACGCCGATGCCATGCTCTCCGCTCAGGGTCCCGCCCAGCTCCAGAACATCAACGAAAAGCTGCTCGATACTCTGGGAGACCGCCGGACGTTCGTTATCCGTGTCCCATAGAAAATTGACATGCAGGTTGCCGTCACCGGCGTGCCCGTAGCTCACGGATCGAGTGCCAAAGTTCTCACAGCTACGCTGCACGCGGGTCAGCAGTTCGGCAATCTTCTGCCGAGGCACGACAATATCCTCGCTGAGTTTGTGCCGCGCCATCTTGCGCACAGCTCCGCTCATTTGCCGCCGCGCCGCCCACAAGCGGTCCCGGTGGGCCGCACTCTGGGCCACGAGCACTTCGATAGTTCCGATACTGTCAGCCGCATCCGCAACCCGCTCGGCATCGCGCTCACACGCTGTGTCGTCCCCGTCGACGTCCATCAGCAATAGGGCCTCCGCTCGCGGGTTCACCGCATTGCCGGCCGCCCGCAATGCCTCCAGGGTGCCAGCATCCAGCAACTCGATGCAGCGTGGTCGAACACCACGGGCAGTGATCTCCGAGGCAGCGAGGGCAGCTTTGCCCACGTTATCGAACAGTGCCACCAGTGTCATGACCGCCGGCGGCGCCGCGATCAATCGCAAGTGGATATCGCCGATCAGCGCCAAGGTGCCTTCGCTCCCGACCACCAACGATGTGAGATCGTAACCGGTGACCCCTTTGACCGTTCGTTTGCCGAGAAACAACTCTTGCCCACCCATCAGTGCCGCCTTCATGCCCAAGACGTAATCCCGGGTAGGGCCGTACTTGAAGGCACGCGGCCCCGCGGCGTTCTCCGCGACGTTGCCTCCTAGGCAGCAAGATTCCCAAGAGTTGGGGTCCGGAGGATAGAATAAACCTTCAGCCTCCACGGCCGCATGAAAATCCCCCAGGATCACTCCCGGCCCCACCACCGCCGTGCCTTCCCGGCGATCGATATCGACAATTTGATCCATGCCCCGAGTACACAACACAATGCCGCCCGCCAACGGGACCGCCCCTCCGGTTCTGCCAGTGCCGCCCGCCCGCGGCGTGACCGGCACCCGTAGCTTCTCCGCTATCGCTAAAGTCTGGACAACATCACTCCATGACTCGGCCAAGACCACCAGATCCGGTGGCGGCACGGAGGTCTCGGAATCATCTCGTGCATAGGCGGCGATGGCCTCGCCGGGACCCATCACTCGGCTATCGCCTAAAGCATGCTCCAAGGACAGCGTTGCCTTCTGCATCACAGCCGGGCTCGGCCGGGGCAATTCAATAGTGGAATCCAACATGTGCGTATTCGTAGCTCTGGAGGCCGCGCTCTCGCCGGCTCTGTCCAGTCTTGAGCTATCGGCGACCCTTGAAGCCCATCATGTTCTGAACAACGGCTTCGCTCTCTTCAGCGATTTCGTCCTGCTCGCGCGCAATGTCCATGCACTCTTCACATATCTTTTTTCGCCGTCCATCGATCTTCACGGAAAATAGCTCATCGACTTCGTCTTCACATTCTTTGCATATGGGCATATCGCTCTCCGTTTCGGTTCCCGCTAATTGGCACGGTTTCGGGCCTGCTCGATCAGATCGATTCGTTCCTCGGCGCAGCCATAAGGCCCAGGCGTCAACTTGATCACCGTGTGCAGCGGAATGGACTGATGGGGGCAAGCCTCGCGTGGCAGCTCCCGAAAGTAGGCATACAGGGCACGGATCACCGCCTGGTGAGCTACCACGACCACCGGGCGACGCTGACGCTCTAGCTCTACAATCACCGGCTCCAGACGGTTGATGACGTCCACATAGGATTCGCCGCGAGGATAGCGATACCGCAGCTTGTCGCGCGCGCGCGCCCCAAACTCCAGCGGCATGCGAGCCGCGATTTCCTCGTAACTCAGGCCATCGCAAATCCCTGCGTCGATCTCATCGAGCTGCCGAAGCACGACGGTATCGTCACTAAAGAAACTAGCCGTCTCCCCAGTCCGTTCCAGAGCGCTCGTCCAAATTTCCGGTGAATCCTCGCCATCGAACTCTTCGCGCAAGTAATCGCCCAGCGCGCGTCCATATCCACGACCCAGGGCCGAAAGCGGCGGATCCCCTCCGATCAGAGCACGAATATTGAACTCGCTTTCCCCGTGTCGGGTCAGAAGTATCGGGCGCGGATTGATGTGCAGTTTCATCAGAAACGAGACGAGGCGTCCGCCCAAATGACTGTCCACCCGATTGACCACGACCTGTCGGCCCACGTCTACCAGCTTGATGTAGCTCGCCTCATCTTCGCCGATCGCCTCGTACACCCTCTCGTAGTGCGCGATTCGCGCGCGAAAATCCCGTACCGCTTCGTCCGCATCTATGCCCGCGTAGTCCGGCGAAGCCAGCTTAGTTTGACGAATGTTCGCCTCGATCATCTCGGAATCGTCACACAAGACTTCAACGAACAGCACCTGGATGCCCTCGCTGTCGAATCGCGCTTGGACAAATTGCCGCCGCTCGCGACTGCTATTAGTCGCGTCGAGGATCGCCACGTCCCCCTCTTTGCCAAACCAGGCACACACGTCGTCGATAGCGGCCATCGCCAACTCCAAACGAACGCGACGCCCCTCGGGGTTATCCGGGTTGAAGAATTCGTTGGGTGCGCTGGGACCGAGTTTGGCGCGACGGTACTCCCCCAGGTTGAATATCCGGGTCCGGTGACCCAACCATGCCAGGTAACGACTCAGCTTCTGGGCCGTATACGTCTTGCCTCGAGCCGGTAAGCCGACCATGACAAGAGCCAGCTTGGGGGTAACAAAAGGTCCGCGCGACATGGATGCTCCGTAGTACCGAACGACGCAGGTCAGAACCGCTTTTCGGTAGGGCCAGACAAATTCCCACGACCTGGGCCAAGGCGCCAGGGCTGGCCTCATTTTGAGCTGACGTGGCCTCATAACAGGGCGATGTGGGGACGAGCCCGGGGTTGGGACTAGCTCGGGCGCCCCGTGCAGCCGGAGCTGCTAGCCTAGTCACCGTGGAATTCGCCGAGCCCGATCCTCAGTTATTGCTTGAATTAGTGCGCGCTCGCATGCCGTTCGGAAAATACACCGGTCGGCCCCTCTACGCCTTGCCCGAGGCCTACCTGGTCTGGTTCGCACAAAAAGGCTTCCCCAGCGGCGAGCTGGGTATGCAGCTGCGCAGTATGTACGAGATTCGCGCCAACGGTCTCGGAGGCATGCTCGATCCACTGATCGAAGCCGACCGTCGGCGCTGAGACCTTCGCGCGCTTAGCTTCCCTCCGGCAGCGCGGCGGAGCAGCGGAGCGCGGCCGCGAACCTGTTAGCGGAGCAGAGCCGGGGAAGGAGGGGAGTCGCTCTGGCGACCGGAAACTTGCGCCAGTACGCACCGCAGCTCCGTGTCCAAGCGAGAGGACTTCCCGACAAAGTGCCGGATCCCGAGCTGGCGAAGCAACTTGTCATCGTCGGCGCCGGCGGCGGCGGTCACAGAAACTATCGTGCAGTCCGGTGCCAGCCCTTCGCCCAACATACACATGCAGAGCTCCACGCCACTCATCTTCGGCAAGCTGATGTCGAGCAGCATGATATCCGGCGCAGTCTCTCGGATAGCTGCGAGCGCGGCCTCTCCGCTCTCGGCTGTGCGAATCACGGCTCCTGGCATCACCCGTTTGGCAGTGTCTGCAATGAGGCGCCGCTGACCGGCATCGGCATCAACAATCAGTAGTTCCGCGGGCTCCGACTGGCGATCGGGCAAGTCCGCACCGCGCAACTGCCAAAGAACCGCCTCAGTGCTCGGCGGACGTAGTCCGGGATCTAAGGAAAGCATCTCGCTCACGAGTCGATCGAGAGCCGCCGGCACGTCCGGACGCAAACTCCGCAAGGGGGGCCGCTGGTCCTCCTCCACTTCAAACAATTGGCTGAAGTTACGCACTGGGTAGGGAACTCGGCCACACAACATTTCGTATGCCGTGACGCCCAAGGAATAAATGTCTACGAAACGGCCTGCGCCTGGACCAAGGAACTCCCCCACTACTTCCGGGGCCATGTAACGGGGCGTGCCTGCCACTCGGGCCTGCTCGGCCATATCAAATTCCGGAAGCACCAAGCCGAAGTCGAGCAAGACAACTCGATTTTCGGAGGCCAGAATGATGTTACCGGGCTTCACATCCAGGTGCGCCAGACCTGCGTCGTGAACGACATTCAGCACCTCGGCAATCGCCCCCAAGACTTTGATGGCATCGCCAACGCTATAGGGGGTTTGAGAACCATGGCGGTACTCAATGTCATCGGCCAGGGTGACACCACACATGCGCTCCATCACGATGTAGTCGTGCTCGTTGTGAGTACCGATGGAATAAACTGTGGTCAGCCCGCGGTGCTGAAACGCCGCGAGTGCCTTGGCTTCGCGACACAAACGCTGGCTCTCTGCCCCCGGCCAGGCGGCTTTGATCGCCACCCGGCGCTCCAAACTGTGATCGTAAGCCTCAAACACTTGCCCCATGCCGCCGGAGCCCAGCTCCTCCCGGATCTCATATATTCCGCTCAGCATGTCGCCGGTTCGGAAGACATCCCGCTCCGGGCCAACCGGTGGAATGCTAACTAGGGACGGCCGCCGAATGGCGGCTTCAGTGATCCGGACCATAGCTAGTTTCCGACGGTGGAACCGAAAGCGGCCAGTAGGTGTTCGTGGAGCACATCCGAGGAGTACGGCTTTCGTAGAAAGTGAGCACCGCCTTCTTGCAGCAACACCCGAACCTTCTCGTCGTCGTAGTATCCCGAAACGAATAACACCCGTTGTTCGGGAATCATCTTTCTAAGCTCATGGAAGGTTTCTTCGCCGCTCATGTCCGGCATAATCAAGTCGAGCACGACTAGATCAAACCGCTCCTGTTTGAGCAAATCGAGCGCTTCCTGTCCGCTTCCAGCATCCCGAACCGAATAGCCGAGCTGCCCCAACAGTCGATAATTCGACCTTCGCACCAAGCCGTCGTCGTCGACGATCAGAATGCGCCGATCGCTTTCCGCTGGTATCTCCTGACGGACCCGAGTGACTTCCGGCTGCTCCTGCCCAGCCTGACCGCTGGGAATATAGACCCGAAATAAGCTCCCCTGCCCCGGCTCGCTATCCACTGTGATGATGCCGCCGTGGTTCTTCACGATACCGTATACAGTGGCGAGACCGAGACCCGTGCCCTTGCCCGTGGCCTTGGACGAGAAGAACGGCTCGAAAATCCGCTGACGGGTGATGCTATCCATACCCATCCCCGTGTCTTCGACGCTGAGCTGGACCATATCCTGGCTACCCGCAAACAAACGAGCTTCCGACTGACTTAGCACTGCTGGTTGGGCCTTGATGGTCAAGACGCCTCCCTGGGACATGGCGTCCCGGGCATTCAGGCACAAGTTCATGAGTACTTGGTGCAGCTGAGTCGCGTCCCCCTTGATCAATAGGTCCGGAGGGCAATCCGTTACGATTGCGATGGACCGATCGAGAGTCCGACGGAGCAGCCGCGCCACTTCCGACATTAGAGACTCAGCATTCAGAGCACGGAAGTCGGAACTGCCCACCCGAGCGAATCCCAGCAATTGGGAAACGATGTCCACTGCGCGGTGCGCCGCATCGTTGGCGTCCGATAGCGCTTCGCGAACCGGCGCATCTCCGAGCTCGCCGTCCCGCGGCAATCGACGGAGAAACGCGAGATTCCCCACAATCGCACCGAGCAGGTTGTTAAAATCGTGAGCGACCCCTGCCACAAGCCGACCCATGGCTTCCATCTTTTGCAGCTCGAAGACTTGGTCTTCAGCGGCATCGTGCCGAGTGAACAGCAGAATGGTGGCGCCAATCTGAATTCGATCACCGAACTCCAGTTTGCGCCGACGCACCGGGACGCCGTTCACCGTGGTGCCATTGCGGCTCGCCATATCTTCTACGGAAAACCCGATGGGGATGCGTTTGAAGCGCGCATGCAGTCGAGAAACCTGCTGGTCCTCCACCACAATGTCCGCCTCCGAATCTCTACCGATTACGGTGTCTGTGGAAACAACTTGGGTGTGGCAGACGCGCCCATGAGCGATCACCGTCAACCTTGCCGCCCCCACGGACGGCGCCAAGCTCTCCGTCGTCGTACCGCTGCTATAGCCCGGCGACGGCGGACGTGTACTACAACCAGCCTCTTCCATATCCCCCACAGGGGAGTGTAGCACCGCGCTGCAAGCGGACGGCAAGCACCGAGTCGTCAGCGGACTTGCCCACAGACACCCACTCCTCGCACCTGCTCCCACGTTCGCGATCACGCATGGCCGCAAGCGCCAGGACCGTGTGACCCAATGACTAAATATTGCGCCGATTCTTAGTGCGCCGGTACGGATCCCTAGGCGACAGCGTCAAACGCTTCGAGCTCACGCCGAACAGTCCGGAAGCGATCGCGATCGCTGAGAAATCGGTTCACTAGTCACAATGAACTACTTTTTCTCGAGCACCTTCACAGCGTCGCTGCCTGCGAAAACTTCCTTCATACGTTTGTAGTCGGACTCCGTCCAATCGGCGATTTTTCGCAGGCCTGCCATTACTGGAGGCGGAACACGCACCTGCCACGACATGGTCATGGCGTTGGCACCGGAGCCGCGCCCGCCGGGCTTGACGCTGACCTCAGTGACAAAGGGTACGGTCCGAATCCCCGAGGGAACCTGAGAGATTGGCTTGCGCGACTCCGGAACTAAGTCTTCCACCAATGCCAACAAACGATCGATGCTGTCGAATTGCGCCGTTAGCGCTTGGGAAACCACCACCCGCGCTACGTCCGAACGGCCCTTGAGAGTAGCCCCTGTCCCCAGGGATGATAGTTTGCTCTCCAATAATTTTTGGTCCGACGAAACGCCAATCCAGGTGGTGTCCCCCCGATCCATGATGAGCAAGCTGATCTCCAACGGGCCTTCGGCAGCAGCAAACCTTTCATCGCTGGTCGCTTCGTTGAGCAACTCCTTCTTTACGCTCAAGCGGTATCCGCGAAGCTGCTGACCCAAGGGGCTCTTAATCGGGGAAAAGGTGATGCCGTCCATCTCGCTGCTTAGCTGCTTGAGCTTGGGCAATGACTTCATGCGCAATGCCCAATCGATGCTGTCGCTGACTAGCTCTCCGCACTGAGCGCTCTTCGGCGCGCCCATGACGACCCAGCCGACGTAGTCATTCCAGATGACGTTGGCTGGCTGCACCTTGGCGTCCGCATTTTTCGTAGCGCCGGGGAGCCTGCCCCCAGCCCAAACTATGTTTTCCCCTTGCCAGCACTTGGAGCGAACGAGCAAGTCGCCGCCCTCCACCATGGGTTTCACCATTGGTACTTGCATGCTGAGCGCTAGACGACTGGCGCCGTCCCAAAGTTCAACGATTGGGTTCTGAATGTGAGCCACATCGGCCGTGCGAAGGCCGTGATAAAACCCCCCCTCCTTGGCGTCGCCGGGCAAGTCGAAGAATCGCTTGGGCGGACCTGTGACACGTTTTTGAGCGCGCATCAGGGCCTCCGCTAGAAACGGTCGATCGTTGTCCATATGGAAGGCGAAGGACACGTCCGCTGCGCCCGCTTCACCGGAATAAGCACTCATCGTCAGACTGTGCATGCCGTCCGACCAGAGCGAAGCCTCGGTGAGCATGTCGTCCAACATCGCTACGCCCTGTTCAGCCAGACCCGCCATCGGCGGCGGCACATCTTTCAGTAGCTCTGGCAGTTTCTCTCGAGCTTGCCCAACCGCACCCGCAACGAGTGGCCGAAAACCTGCGAGGTGAAACTCTGCGAAAAACGGCGCCTCGCTCCATTTCTTGAGAGGCAATGCTTGGGTCATGTACGGGGACAATCTTTTCGCATCATCACCATCGCCGCACACCAGACGGCCCGGCGCCGGACCGACCGCGGCGGACGCGACACATTGTTTATCTGCGTAGCTGCCATCAGGCTGCAACTTGAACGGCGACCCCTGAAACATGGCGTCGTTGAACTGCGTCAAACCGACAGCCACGCCAACGTGAATGGACGAAGATCGAGGACCATTGGCCTTCGCTAGATCGGCAAACCCCTGTTCGTCCACCGCAACGATCACATCGATGGGTTTGTCCAGATCGACGTATTCTAAAAAGGGCTCGTTCCTGACCGCCTCAGCCCACAACGCACGGATCGCTGGACTGTCCATACCCACACCCAAGAGTTCCCGGCTACTCCGGAGCCTGCCTGCGAAGACTAATTTGCCGGGTAGCGAATGTTCCAAAGGAGTCGCCGCAGCGGCCCCCTGCGCTGATTCCACCACTGCAGTCGACCCGCCCTTCTGGGCCGACCCGCCGCAACCCGCGAGGAACGAAGAGCCAATGACAAGCAGAAGAGAAGCCTGGAAGCGATTCATCTCGAAACTATGCACCAAAAAACCTTCTCGTGTCGATTCGGAACCGGCGCGTCGCGATCCCCCCGAAGGCGACACCCGAGAGTGTGTTTCTCGCGGCGAAAGCGCTCGCTTGGTCCGGTCTAGCCACGGACCGAATGGCGCGCCATGGCCGCAATGCTGGCGTTCTCCGCCGCAGCCAGCCCGATAAGCTTGCGGCAATGCCCTAGCCGAGAGATACCCGAGACCAATGAGCAATCCCAATACAGACACATTCGAGAGTTTCGATGGAACCAGCATCTACTACTGGCGTACCGGAAACCCTCGTAAACCCGCATTGGTCATCGCTAACGGTCTAGGCGTCGGGCACAGTGTATGGGCCGAGTTCTTCAAACACTTCGGGTCTGATTACCACATCATCGGTTGGGATTATCGCGGGCTGGGCAGCTCGGGCGAGGCTCCGAACAAGAACAGCTACACCGTTGAACACCACACCGGGGATCTCGTCGCCCTCCTCGATCACCTGGAACTCCCCAACGCCATCGTGCTCGGCTGGAGCATGGGCGTACAGGTCGCCCTCGAACTGCAGAGGGAACACCCGGAGCGCAGCCGAGCCCTCGTACTAGCCAACGGCTCGCCCGGCTCCGTTCTCCGAAAGTTGATGAAGTCAGACAAGTGGACTCAAAAGTTGCACGACGTGTGCTCCAAGTTCGCCCGTCGTGAGCAGCCCCTCGGGATCACCCAGAAGGAACCGAGCGCTCCCAGCCCAATGCTCCAGCGACTCGCCAAAGCCGGCGCCAAGATGGGCATCCTCGGAAGAAACATAAACCTGCCGGCGTTCTCCGTGATGATTCAGCGCTGGATCACCAACGACGTTCGGATCTACCCGTCTGTTTTCCTCAGCTTGGATTTGCACGATGCGAGTGAGCTGCTGCCCAACATTCAAGTCCCCGTACTCGTGATTATCGGCGAACGGGACTATGTCACGCCGCTGCAGTTCTCTGAGCAAATGGCCGAAGACATTCCGGACGCACAGTTAGTTGTAGTCCCCCGCGCGACCCATTTTGCCTTAGTGGAAGAGCCCGGAGCATCTCATGCTGCGATTGAAACTTTTCTCAACTCAGCGAAGCTCGCGCCGCTTGTCGGGGAGTCGAACCCCGCGCCCGCGTTACACTGAATCCAAAGCTCCGGGTATCAGGCGGGCGCAGCTAGCCGTGTCCCTCCCGCGCTCAAGAGGCGACTTTTGATCCAACTCTTCCGAGGGGGACCACTCCGCCGACCGAGAGCTCCTCAATTCGCGGTCGTGCGCGAACCCTGCTCGCTGGGACTTTCACACCCCAGCTGTCCCTCGGTCCTGAGCTCGAGGACACTCAGCTCCACCCGATGTCGCCGTTCTCGAACTGAAATAACTGGACCGCCTTGAGAAGTATCGTGGCGGGCAGCCTCCACGGGAAGTTCCTTTGGCGCAGATGAAAATTCGGCGAGATGCGCCACAACGTGGGCGTGTTCTCTGGGCGTTTGCAAACGCACGTTGCCATTGCAGCGCCGGACGGCCGATCTCATGATCGTCGGCAGCTGCTCAGCTAAAGAAAAAACCACCAGGGGATCACCGCGAACAGGCAATCGCGAGAGGTTTTCCGGATCTCCCCGCTGGGAATGCTCCATGACGAGCAGCGATGCTACGAATCCCGCGGCGCGGTCCGGCTCGGCGACCTTGTCGAGACGTCGCACACTGAACTTCAACGTTCCAGATGGCACCTTCTCGGCCATCGGTGCGTCAACCTCGAACAGCATTCCCGCCTCGCCGATTTCGCTCAGCGACGGCAGCTCGGCGCCCGCTTCCTCGGCGAAGCCGTTCCTCCGTTGAGCCAGGGTCAATACCCCGGAGGGCACGGCTCCTCCCCCCATCGCGGCGCTGACGTCCACCCCCAGAGCTGGCAACCACTCGAGAAAACGACGACCCAAAATTCGAACGTCACCGAAAGAGTCAACGTATAGCAGCCCACCGGTGCATTTTTCATCGAGGTGTTGAACAGGCACAGCCTCTTCAACTGCGGCCCGGACGCCTTCAACGAGATTCTCCGATTCCTCCTTCGCGCCTTTTACCAGCATGCCCCCCGCTGGCTTCCAAGTATCGTGGCGCCAGCGTGACAGGCGACGCTCGCGAATCAGCTGCGCTAGATCTTCTGCAAGACTTTCGGATCTCTCCTGCCGGTCCAGAAACGCAGTTTCCGCCCGTTTGCCCAGGAGCATCAGGTATCCCTCGACATCGGAACCTTCCATCAGCGGCACCATGACAGTGGGCACATCCTTCGGGCTCGTCCTGGCCCCTTCTCGCTCCTGCTTCCCGTAGCAGCGTCGCTCCGCGCGCACTATTGAAGGACCCTCGCCACCCAGTAGGCATGCGCCTACATTTGACTAGAAACCGCGCGACGGTGGAGGGATACTCAGAGCAATTGGGAGCGCTGAGCGTCGACTTGTTTTGGAAATCCTCATCCACATCGCGTACATCTTGCTACTCGGCTCCTTCCTGGTCCCGGATATTCTGTGGTTACGCCTGCTGAACATCGTCGCCAGTGCCGCGATGATCGGATACTTCGGGACTCGCAGCATTCCCGACGGCGCCGCCGTATGTTGGAACTTCCTGTTCATCGCTGTCAACGTGGTCCACGTCCACAAATTGCTCCGAGAGCGGCGCCCCGTACTGCTCGAAAACGATGAAGACCTGCTCTATCGCCTGACGTTTCAAGCCTTCGACAAACGTACTTTTCAAAGATTGTTGGTCTTCGCCAACTGGAGCCGTATGGAGAACGGCGACACGCTGGTCGAGCAGGGAGAAAGTCTTGAGCGATTTATCGTGTTGGTCGCCGGAAAGGTCTCGGTGCAGGTCGACGACAACGAAGTCGCGCGCTTAGGCCCCGGCTCCCTTGTCGGCGAAATGAGCTTCATGACTGGCGCGACCACATCCGCGTCCGTCACAGCACTAGAAGAAACGCGTTACGTGGTGTGGCCTACCGAGATCCTCAAGAGCTTCCTCGCTCGGGAACCGACCGTTCAATCCGCCATGCAGCAGTTGATCGGATCGGAGCTAGTCGAAAAACTCCGCGCTTCCAAACAGCATGAGGGACCAGCGGAACTGTTTCGAACCGTGGGAGGACACCACCACTCCAAACAATCCCGTTCGCCCAAACCCTCTGCTGAGTGACCGAGATCGGATCCTCTTGGGTCATGACTCCGGTCAGACGCACTCAACGGTCGACGGCGCTGTCGCGAGGCGATGCTTCAATGGCTGCATCCGTCAAACCGCTCACTCGGCGCAGGCCGAAAAGGGAAAGCGCGGATACCCCCTCGAGAGTTTCAATGCGATCGCCGCTCCCGTCCACTACAGCCAGCGATGTGAGCTCCCAACCTCCGTACGGAGCGTAGTCCTCTCGCACACTGACACCGTGGATCCAGAGCTCTATCTGCGTCCCTGGCGGCCAGGCATGAACGTTGGGAAAACTCATTGCCACTGGAGGGCAAAAAGTCGTGTTGACCGGGGTAGTGCCGAAGGCGAGTTCGAAGCTATGAGCTCCGGCCACCGCCCCAAGCTCTGAAACAGGAAACGCCACCGCCCGAAACAATTGTTCGTCGTCGCGGAAGCTGATTTTGTCCACCAACGCTACCCCGTCGACAGGCAGGCTCACAGCGACCCCGCTCGACTCAGCTCGCTCGCCAGTGAGCAGCGCCTGACCCTCGGAGAGTCCTGGGAAACGCGCAGTGACGACCACCCCCAGTTCGTGACGGGGCGTGTCGGGCAAGGGAATAGCCAACTCCACAAAATCTACGCCGCGGGCGTATTTAAACGCAGGTTGTACCAAAGTCTGCGGGTTCTCGGTGAATACACGGCCATTCTCGTTCGTGACATCAGAAATACAGAGATTGAGTCCACAGGTCTGCGCCCTCAGCCCCGCCAGCGCCACCCCTGAAAGATCGACTATCAACGCCGTTGTGGAGAGGAAATCCTGAGTGATCGCCAAACCACTGAAGTCCGACACTTCACATAGCAACCCTGCGCTACCGGAAGAGGCATCTTCGGCCCGACGTGACCCCTCCGACGAGTCGCAGGACGAAACGCTCCAGAACAGCAAGAAACATGAGAAAATCCGCAGATCCATTGCTTGAGTGAACAGCGTACCACAACAGCACAACAGATCTAGGCTGCCTCCCGAGACGAAAAGTCGCCAGTCGGCGAACTGAACTTCCATACGGAGCGGCCGCTTGGCTAGATAGGATCCATCGATCCGCTTGGGCAGCTATGAAAGACAATCGCGTTCTTTTCGTCGACGACGACCCGTTGGCTCGGAAGGCCTTCGCACGCGCGATGCGCCAGAGGGGCTTCATCGTCGATATCGCCCAGGACGCCGAAGAAGCTCTCGAATTTGCACGAACCTACCCGTATGCGGTGGTGGCATCCGATTGGAAAATGCCTCGCACTACCGGGTTGCATTTGATTCAACAAGTCCGGGACAAGACCCCCGGAGTCAGCTGCATTCTCGTCTCCGGGGCCGCCGCCGATGTAGAGCCGCGATCCATTGGACTGTTGGGCATCATCGCGGTGATTCAGAAACCGTGGGACAACGACCACCTAGAGAAAGTACTCAAGGACGCGATCCGCATCCACCTCGAACGAGCTCAGGTCACCCGTGTATCGATCCCGCCGTTAACGCCCCGCACCGCCATCTTGATGGTGGAGGACAGTGCTTCGGACGCCAAACTCATCACGCGCCTATTACGGAAAGCCGGCGTTCATGATGTCACAGTCCGCGAATCCTTGGGCGATGCCATTGCCGAACTCAGCGAACGGAAGTTCGACGCGCTGTTGGTAAATATGACCCTACCGGATGCCACCGGCATCGCCAGCGTACAAGCTCTCAAGCCGTTGTGCGGGGGCGCTCCCATCGTCGTGCTAACGGGTCGCGACGATGAAAAGCTGGGCTTCGCCGCAATGCAAGAGGGCGCCCAAGACTACCTCTCAAAAAGTGACGTCAACGCGGAGAGCCTCAACCGGGCAATTCGCTATTCGATTGAGCGTAAACGAGGAGAAGACCGGCTCGCGCACATCGCCCACCATGACCAACTGACGAATCTGGCCAACCGCACGCTACTACTGGAGCGCCTGAACCAAGCCATCGGGAGAGCGGAACGCAATGGGACTCTGATCGCAGTGTTGTTTTTGGACCTGGATCGCTTCAAGGGTATCAACGACACATTGGGGCACCACATCGGCGATTTGTTGCTGACGGAAGTGGCTACACGATTGCTGGACACAGTGCGTACCGCCGACACCGTGGCGCGATTGGGAGGTGACGAGTTTGCGATCCTGGTGGAAGATTTGGCCGATTCAAACACAGTCGTGTTGCTCGCCCGCCGGCTACTCAACAGCTTTGCCACCCCATTTGTTCTGGACGGCACCACCGTTGCTACTAGCACAAGCGTCGGCATCGCCCTCTACCCAGAAAACGGAGAAGATATTGAGCGTCTTCTCAAGTCGGCAGACTCCGCGCTGTATCGCGCCAAACAAACCGGCAGAAACGACTACCAATTCTTCAGCGAAGAATTGCACGAGCGCGCTGTCCGCCGCGCCCAGCTCGCACAAGACCTCGAACTCGCCCTCGCGGCGAACGAGTTCGTGCCTTTCTTCCAACCGCAGATCAAAGTTCCCGGCGGCACAGTGGTCGGGCTCGAGGCGCTCATCCGTTGGAAAAAGCGGGATGGCTCCATGGTATCGCCGGGAGAATTCATCCCTGTGCTCGAGGAGTGCGGGCTTATCGTTGCCGTCGGCGAATGGATGCTCCGAACCGTCTGCAACTACGCCGTCGAGTGGGGCAAACAGTTGAATATGGCGGTTCACGTCGCAGTCAACGTCTCGGGCAGGCAGGTCGAGGGCTCCGATTTTGTGAGCACGGTAGAGCACACCCTAGAAACCACCGGTATCGATCCGAAGTGGTTGGAACTCGAAGTCACCGAAAGTGTGATGATGAAAGACTGCGCCCATTCCCAAGACGTGCTCGAAAAACTGAGGGAACTCGGCATTCGTATCTCCCTCGACGATTTTGGCACCGGTTACTCGTCCTTGGGGCTGCTAAAAAACCTCCCCATAGACACGCTCAAGATCGATCGGTCCTTCGTGAAAGATCTACCTGAGGATCGGGACGCCGGCGCCATCGCCGCGACTGTCATCACTCTTGCAAAACGAATGAGCCTCGATGTGGTGGCCGAAGGCGTCGAAACTCAAGAGCAGCTGGATTTTCTCATCGCGGAGGGCTGCGAAACGATACAGGGCTATTTTTTCTCCAAGCCAATGGCCCCCGAGGACACGTTCGCGTGGCTATCGGAACCCGCGCACCAGCCCAATAAAAAGGACGCGGCCTAGAATGCCCTCCAAATGCTCTGCTCTGCTCCGCTTGGGGTCGCAAGAGCTCGCCCCGGTATCCGCCACACACGGCAGGGCATCATGCCACAGATGATACGCCGCCGTACCCGAACTGGGTGGCGCAATGAATTCTGCGTTCGCATCCTGATCGTCGACGACAGCGACTTCGCGCGCAGTCAGATCCGCGCCTTACTGCATGAGGTGGCCCCGGAATGCGAGCGTAGCGTCTCCGCGGGCACCGACGACGCCCTGGCTATCTGCGCCCAATCGGATCCATTCGATCTCAGCTTGCTAGACGTGTATCCGCCTCGCATCGGCGGCTTCGATCTCGCCCAGCTGCTTCGCATCAAGCAAGACAACGCCATATTCGTCTGCTGCCAAGATCCCGGTCGCGATTGAACGCCGCAGAACTCGTCAAAGCCCTCGACCCCGAGCGTCGCCAATCCAATGACGCCTTGTTGGAGATCTTCAACGTGGGCATCGGTGCCTCTGCTGCGGCTCTCAGCGAGAAGGTGTCAGACGAAGTGGTGCTGAACCTCCCGGCCTTGCCCCCGTGCCCGGCGCCCCGGGGCGCTCAGCTGGTGCGGGGCGACCAAGCCTGTGGAGAGTGTATCGAGTTCTCAGGCACACTCGGCGACGGCTCCGTGATGTTGATGTTCCAGAATCAACATCTACTGGCCCTGCTCCAGGCCCTTTTGCCAGGCGCCTCCTCCTAGGAACTGGAGGACCAGAGCTCGGGCAGCCTCCAGGAGGTCGGGAACGTCATCCTGAACGCATGCCTCTCCAGTCTGGGCGGGATGCTCGACGCAGAGTTGAAGGTGGAACTACCTAGATTCATCGATTCGGAGCAAACATGCGAACGGGGCGAACGCCGGAGTCACGCGAGTGCCGGGATGATCCGGCGGGACTTGCGCGTTCGACTCCGGTCGTCGGACGTCGGACGTGGACGGTTCCTGTTCGTGAACGCTCAACAATTTCGCGAACAAATTCGCATCAAGTTCGCCGGCTGAAACGCGCGTCAGAAGACGGATACGCCAACTTTCTGACGCAACAATTGCGACACCGAACGTTGCGACAAACTCAGATTGAGCTAGTTTTCAGAGTGCTGAATCGAAACGTCGATTCGCATCAAAATAACAAAAGGAGGGAGCTACCAATGGGGGAGCCAGCACTACGAACTTCGTATCCACCACCGAGTCGTTCCGTACCGGTGAAACACGTGTCCGAGCTCTTGCAGAGCAAAGGCACTGAGATCTGGGCCATCGATCCTGAGTCGTCTGTATTCGAGGCCATCCAGATAATGGCAGACCAGCACTGCGGTGCGCTCTTGGTCATGCTCGGATCCGACCTCCAAGGCATTGTCTCCGAACGGGACTACGCTCGAAAAGTCATCCTGGAAGGGCGTGCATCCAAAGACACGATGGTCGCAGAAATAATGTCAGTCGACATCATCTCGGCATCGCCGGAAATGGAAACGCGAGAATGCCTTGAGTTGATGACGAAGAACAGAATCCGACATCTGCCGGTGATGGAGAACGAAACAGTAGTGGGCGTGTTGTCTCTCGGTGACGTCGCCGGCTCCATCATGGAGCAGCAGAACACCATGCTGGAGGAATTTCAACGCTACGTGAGTGGCTAGAGAGTAAAAGTTAGCCCATCAGGGGAGCGAGGCGGGTGCACGGCAGGGCTCTCAGCTGAGTGTCAGCTCCAGTACGCAGTGCACGCCCGGCAGGAACGACTCGAGCGGATTTGGCCAGCGTGGAGCCTTCGCACACGACTGTGCTATCGCTACACGGCGGCCGCTAGGACGCCGCGACCGATCCCCCTCTGCACTCGAAGCGAATCAGATGCCCTCCACTCCTTCTCCGGAATCCACCACGGCCGCGATGTTGGCCTCCACCAACCCCGCCAACGGCGATTTTATCGGGACAGTACCCGTCACTCCTGCCGAGTGGATTCCACGGATTGTCGAAGAGGCGCGAGAAGCCGCAACGGGGTGGCGGGCCTTGAGCTTCGAGGAACGCGGCGCGCTTCTAATCCAAGGTGGCGAGATGTTGATGGGTAAAGCCGAAGCCCTCGGCGAGTTGCTCAGCCGCGAAATGGGGAAAACAAGAGCGAGCGGGCGGGGCGAGGTAAAAAGCTCCGGAAAGAGCATCCAGGGCAAGGTCGCTCGGGTTTCCGCGGCACTCGCGCCCCACACCACAACAAAACACGGAGTCGCCACCACAGTGGTGCATGATCCCGTGGGCGTTTGTGGAGTCATCGCGCCGTGGAACTACCCGATGAACATGATTCAGTGGATGGTCGTGCCGGCGCTCATGGCCGGCAACGCGGTCGTACTCAAACCGTCAGAGGAGACGCCATTGATCGCACAAGCCTTTGTCGACACACTCAACGAGTTCTTGCCCCCTGGCATATTACGCATCGTTCATGGCAGAGACGGGCAGGGACGTGCCCTCGTCAATTCGACGGTCGATCTCATCGCGTTCACTGGATCCCGCGCCGTCGGCGTTCACATCATGGCCGCCGCAGCCACCAGCATGAAACGACTCATTCTAGAGCTGGGTGGCAAGGATCCCTTACTGGTACTCAAGGGGGCCGATGTACAGGCCGCCGCCGACTTCGCGGTAAGCAACAGCTTCGACAACACCGGGCAAATGTGCGTCTCCACCGAGCGCGTGCTGGTTCACCAGTCCCTCGCCGATGAGTTCGAAAACAAGGTCGTAGCTGCCGCCAAGCAGCACCGCGCGGGGCCTTGGGACGAAGATGGCGTTACGATGGGCCCCATGATTCACGGTACTCAACGCGCACACGTGCTGAGTCAGCTGATCGATGCAGTTTCTCAGGGTGCCAGGCTATTGCTCGGTACCACCACCCCACGTAAATTCTTCGTGGACCCTACAGTCATCACAGGCGTAACCGACGAAATGGACATCGCGAAGGAAGAAACCTTCGGGCCCGTGGTGAGTATCTCCCGCTTCACAGATACTCAGAAGGCCATTCGCTCCGCCAACGCCGGCCCCTATGGGCTGGGCGCCGTGGTCTTCGGCGCAACCCAAGCCGCCGAAGAAGCCGCCGCCCAGCTCAACGCCGGCATGATCGGAATCAATCGCAGCATCTTCGGCGTCGGCGACGTGCCCTGGGTCGGCGCCAAACAAAGCGGTTTCGGTTACCACGGCTCACCCGACGGCTGGCGGCAATTTTCTCAGACACGGGTCATCAGCAGAGTCGAATAACCGATCACCAGAGTCGAGTGACTCGGATCCACCACAACGTCGCCGCCCTACAAAACTCCCACAGGACGTAGTTTCGAAACGGTCCCAAGGATCTCAGCCGCCCGGGTTCTATCCGTTGATCACGCACCTTCGGAGAATCAATGGCAGGCATCAGCATCGCATCGGTGCACGGTGCTCGGCGCTCCCTCACTCATGACATTCCACTCATGACATTCCACTCATGACATTCATCGATTTCCTACTGTGTTTAGTGGCCGCCCTCTTGGTCACAGCAGTTTGGACCGACATGGCGCGATTGGACGCTGCAGCTCAAGTCATCGGCGACTCGGCGACCATGGCTGAGCCCCCAGGGCTAACCATGCACGTTGAAGCCGACTCCCGGGGCGTCGCCGTGCGCTGAAAACAAGGCGGCGTCGTCGTCCACTCCCGGAAGCTAAATCACCAACCCCTCCCCGAGAACGGTGCCGCGCTCGGAGCCGAGCTCAGCGCGGAATGGAACGCCCACAACGACGTAGACATCCGGAGTGCTGCCGTCGTGTACGCGGCGAACGACCTCTCCTACGAGCACGTCATTACCGTGATCGATGTCATTTCATCAGTCAAGACTCGCGCTGGCAGCTCCACCTTTGCCGCGAGCTCGGCGATGAACTGAGCTCTCAGCTGGGAAAACACCTCTGCAGGAAATCAAGCATCAGTCGGTTTAGTTCCTCCGGCTTCTCCTGCTGCGTCCAGTGCCCGCAGCCCTTGATCATGTGCATCTCCAGATCTGAGACACGCTCTGGCATGGACTGCGCCATCACGGGGGGCAACGCTCGGTCCCGTTCGGCGGTCACCATGAGGCACGGCAACTCCAGCGGCGCAAAGCCCAGCGTCGGATAGTTCGCGCAATTTGCGTCTATATTGCGGTACCAGTTGATGGCGCTGGCGAAGCCGCTCCTTTGAAAAGCCGCCGTGTAGTACGCGAGCTCCGCCGTAGAGAGCAACGGCGCCCCCATCTCCGGCAGCTCCACGATATTCAAGAAGGGATTGAACTGCCCACCAGCGCTGATGTCCGCCGGGGTGTGGTCACTCTTTCGCTCGCTATCTCGCATGAGCTTGTCGAAAATTAGCGCGGTGTGTTGATCCATAAAGGCCTCGGCTGTGCCGGGCTCTTGAAACCACAGAATGTACATGTCTTCTGGATTCTGGAACGTCGCCTGAAGAAACGCGGTAGACGGAAACGGCATATAGGGCGTGTTCACCCCAATGACTCCAGCCGTGCGTTCCGGATGCAGCACCGGCATCGCCCAAGCCACAAAGCCGCCCCAATCGTGACCCGCAAACACAGCCTTCTCGAGATCCAGGGCGTCTAGCAACGCCACCATGTCGCCAGCGAGTTGTTTCATCCCATAGGCCTCAACCCCGGCCGGACAATCACTAGCGCCGTACCCCCGCATGTCCGGAGCGATCACCCGATACCCAGCCTCGGCCAATGCTGTGATCTGGTGCCGCCAAGAACAAGCCAGCTCCGGAAAGCCATGACACAGGACCACAGGAAACCCTTCACCCTGCTGATGCACAGATAGCGAAACATCCGGAAGCGCTACACGTACGGGGTCAACAATGTGCATCCCCCACCCTACCCGACTCCCCAGACAAGTGGTCCTCGCTGCTTTGCAGCATTGGTGTCCTCGCTGCGCTGCGGTTTGTCCTCGACTCCCTTGGGGAGTCTGCGGTGGTCCTCGCTGCTTTGCAGCATTGGTGTCCTCGCTGCGCTGCGGTTTGTCCTCGACTCCCTTGGGGAGTCTGCGGTGGTCCTCGCTGCTTTGCAGCATTGGTGTCCTCGCTGCGCTGCGGTGACAAACCGCAGCGCAGCGAGGACACCAATGCTGCAAAGCAGCGAGGACCACCGCAGACTCCCCAAGGGAGTCGAGGACGCCGCAGACTCCCCAAGGGAGTCGAGGACCCCAACAAACAACTCCGTCAGAGCCTCACTGCCGCGGATCGAGCGAAGTCACCCGCACCCTCACCCAAATGGGGGTGCGGGTGACGCAGCGATCCGACAGGGGCTCGTCAGACGGACTCTCCGCCAACGAAAAAGCGACCCCAGGGGGGTCGCTTTTTCGTTGGCGGAGAGGGCGGGATTCGAACCCGCGGTGGACTTTTGATCCACGCCCGCTTAGCAAGCGGGTACCTTCGGCCTCTCGGTCACCTCTCCAAGTGGCTGCGGGAACCTACCTAGCGGAGGTTTTCCGTCAAGGCTAATTGCTGGCTTAAGTATCAGGAATTCCGGGATTTATCGGACGTTCAGTGGATTCGCAGGCCGAGCGGGAGGGCGGTGAGCACGCGCTCGCCGTCCGCCAGCGGACCGAAGCTGCCAACAAAGGCCCGGAGATCGGTAGGCAGTATCTCCAGCAGCTCAGAGCGCGATGCCTCAAAACGGCGAAGGACGAGCCGGACGTCGTCTTCGGCGGTTTCGTCCCCCGTCAGAAATAGCCGTTCGAGCAAACTTTCGCTCGCCCCTTCCAAACGCACCGGAGCATCCTCCGGCAGATCCGCCTGGGTCCGCGCCAAAGCGATCGCAGCGCTCACACCTCCGAGCTTATCCACCAGATTTCGTTTCAAGCCCTGGGTGCCAGACCAAATTCGCCCTTCAGCTATCTTTCGAATCTCGTCGACGGGGGTGCGACGGCCGCTCGCCACTCGAGCGAGAAACAACTCGTAGATGCTTTCCATCTGAGTCTGCACCTTCGCGCGGGTGGCGGGGTCCCAGGGTGTGAGGGCGGACATATACGCGCCCCGAGGGATCGCACCGGCATCCGTGTTCGGATCAGCGCTGAAAGTCACCGTGTTGATGCCGAACTCACGCAAAGCCTCCCCAATGACAATTTTGCCTCCGACCACGCCAATAGAACCCACAATGCTCGTTCGTTCCGCCACGATCTTGTCTGCGGCGCATGCGAGATAATAGCCGCCACTCGCCGCCATATCTCCAACCGATGCGATGAGCGGTTTCTTCTTCCGAAGCTCCATCAACTCATGCCAGATGAGATCGCTCGCCAGCGCAGAGCCACCCGGTGAATCGATGCGCAAGACCACCGCCTTGACCGACTTGTCCTTGGCGAGTCGCCGGATAGTCTTGGTGATCGAACTGGCCACAATCCCACCACTCGACATCACGCCCCCCGCCTTCATGGAGATGGCACCCTGAGCCGCCAGCACAGCGATAGAATCCGCCCCGTCTTCGCCGAGGTCCGATCCCGCTAGGGACCGAATAATGCTAGCGATATTCAAGCCCTTTTCACTAGCGCCGAATCCGGAGCGAACCTTGGTCGCACCCAATCGTTCTTTGATGGCCTCGCGAGCTTGCGAGGCGTATCCGATCTTATCGATCAGCCCTTGTTGTTTCGCGCCGTTCGCGTCCCAGGGCCCGTCTTCTAATGCTTTCTTGATGCCAGCGTCAGATCGCACCCTGACCATGCTGTCCAACCAGGTGCCACGAATGCTCGCGAGCACGCCGACCAAGGACTCCCGGGCCTCCGGCGTCGGTCCCGTGCGAGTCATCGTCTCCGCCGCACTCTTGTATCGACCCATCTTGAGGAAGTCCGCTCGGATCTTGAACTTGTCGAGCACACCACGCAGATAAATGACCTGGCCCGCGATGCCCACAGTGTCCACCTCCCCAGCGGGGCTGAGCCATATTTCATCGCAGGCGTGGGCCGCTAGCCACACGCTCTTATTCGATAGCGAGTTAGCGTGACACGCGACAAACTTCCCAGATTTTCGGAAGGCCGCGAAATTGCGACCTAACTCCTCGCTTCGAGCCCAATCCATACTGTCCGAACCAAATCGAATGAACGCGCCTTTGACCTTTTCGTTCTTTTGGGCGCGCTCGACAGCGCGGACCAGACCGACGAAAGTACGGGAAGCCGGTTGGGCGAATAGCGGATTGTTTGCCGGTGACTCGGGAGCGCCGGCGGTCAAATCAAACTCGAGCAGATCGCCATCTTCTGAGGAATCGTCGGATTGGGCTGAGCCCTTATCGCTCTTGACTGACTGCAGCGATTCGATCCGCTCGCGTCCCTCGCACCCGAGCTGGGACGTGCTGATGACGCCCAGACAACAAATCCATGCCAGTCTTCCCACGTCAGTGACCCGGTAAGTCGCTCGTGTCGATCTGGGGCGCAGTGGGCGCAGTGGGCGCAGTGGGCGCTACGGGTTCCGCCACGGTCGGTGAGCTCGGTCCACCGACCGTCGTCGTCGCCGGTGACGCTGTATTGTCGGGAGGGGGCGCGGGAGCCGCTTGTTTGATACGGCGCGCAGCACGTTTGCCGTAGGAGCCCGCGCCACCTGTTGCCCCCACGACCCGTTTGTATAGACCGACAGCGCCCTTTCGGTTGCCTTCGTTCCACTTGATGTCTGCCAGGCCCATCATGGCCGCCACATGGCTCGGGCTTGCAGCCAGCGCGCGACCATAAAAGCCACGGGCCGCTGAAGTGTTGCCACTGTTGCGACTGAGGTCCCCCATGCCGACCAAGGCCTCGACGCTGCCGGGAGACGACCGCAACACGCGCTGATACAGCGATTTGGCTTTCGCGGGCTCGCCGGAGAGTTTCGCTTCTTGCGCCTGCGTCAACAGGGAGCCTCCGCCACTGCCACGTTTTTTGGTCTTAGCTTTAGCAAGCTCGGCTGCCGCCACAGGATCGGTCACGTCAGCTGGCTCGGCGACTTCGGCCTCAGCTGCAGCCTGCTCTGTATCTTTCTCCGACTCCGGATCCGATGCGCCACCGTCAGGCGTGCCACGGCTCACGAAGGCTCTGAGCCCAGGCAACAGCAAGTGAGCCGCTTGAGCTGTTACGAGTTTTTCGAGCTCGGATTCAGCGTCCGCGGTGCGCCCGTCACGAACTAGGGCATAGATCAATGCGGATCGTGCTCGTCCGAGTCCGCGCTCGGCTCCCGCCGCATTGTTCAAGCGATCGATAACCGTCGCCCACCCCGGTTCGTCTTCAGCGAGATCCAACATCGCCAAGACATAGGCCGCTTCGGGCTGACTTAGCTTGGCCGCCAGTGGTGTCACCAAAGCCCGCGCTGCAGCGATTTGCCCGGACATCCTCAAGCTGTCCACTCGAACGCGCAGCACCACGTCGGCGTCGGGGGCTACGGCTGTAACTTGCTGCACAGCGGTGTTCGCCCTAGCCACTTGTTTGTCCAGAGCGTGTTGGATGTCCACCCGAGCGGCTGCAGCCCCAGAGGATATCAGTCGCAGCTTGAGCCAAAGCTGGTCCGCGCGAATCACCGCGAGCTGTGCGAGTTCCCCCAACACGACTGGGTTCTTTGGCGCCAGCACCGACGCTTTATCGAACTCAGCCTTGGCACCCTCAAGATCACCGTCAGCCAATAGATTGCGGCCCGCGCGCAGCATGGTCTCTGTACGACCGTCATCAGCCACGGCCGATGGCTTATTCTTCCCGCGGTATCCCTCTAGATAGGCCTTACCTACTGTCATCACCAGTAGCCCGATGGCTCCGACCATCACCACCATCACGATAAAGCGTGAGCTGGCCCGGCGAGACCCAGGGGTCATGCTGGTGAAACGAGGATCGGTGTAGATGTGCTCCTCCGCGTGATAGCCGTCAGCTACGGCACTGGGAGTGGGTGTGATGGGAGCGCTGACCTCCACCAAAGTGGGAGCGCTGGCGATCGGTCTCGCGACCTGTGGTTTTGGTTCTACCGGCGGCAGAGACGTCACTGGCGGATCGGCACTAGGCGCGAGATCCGGCGTTGGCGCCCCAGCCGCCGGTGCAGGGCGATTTTTCAGGGCGCCGACGACGTCTTGGTTGCCCGCAGCCGTGAGTGTGTTTTCAAACTCTGACGGTGGCGCAGCGTTGGTAGCTGAAGATGTTGGATCCAAGATATTGGAATCCAACTCTGCAACATCAGCGTCCGTATGCGGGGCCTGAGTCTCCGGGGAATTCGAATCGGGGACGGTCGCGGGGGCAGCGACATCCGTCGTCAGCAAGTCCCGAAGGGAACGGGACGGCGCCGACACATCGCTGACCAATTCGGATGAATCGAGGGCTTCGATCTTGCTAAGCAGTATCTCGGGTGCGGCGTGGGGATCCGGACCCGGTCGTTCGTTTCGGGGTTTGGTGGGAACCTCGTTCTCCAAGCGGGACGGAACCTCCACTCGGGTGGCGTCCTCATCCGGAATGACGGGAGGCGGCGGCACCTTGGGGATCAGCGGATCGGGCGGACGATCCAACACGGGAGCCGGAGGAAACGGAGTCCGGGTCGGAATGTTGACCAGGGAGCCACCGGCTTGAACCCTCGGCGCCGCGGACTCCATCGTCGATGCAAAGTCTTGAGCCGGGGGAAGATTCTGTGGGCGAGTGGGGGCGGAGGCAGGCTCAGGAGGGGCTTCCGCCGCCGTGATGCCAGAGAGCGTATCTTTGTGCCGTGGAACGCCTGTGCTGAGGGAATCCAACAAAGCGTCGAGTTCAGGAATAGAGCGAATGGCGCGCGCCTCTTCGTTCCCGCGAGCCAACAGGTCATCTCCGCCAACTTGATGGGCCGAGATAGCTCGCTGCAGATCGCGCAAGGACATGTAGATCAGCTCGCGACCCGACGCCTTGTGCACCGTCCAACGCTCAGGCGCGTTGGTCGGTGCCGGCGCGTGCACACGAAACTCGAACTGACAGCTCGTGCACTTCACGGTCGTCCCGCGGGACGACACTAGAGCGTCGTCAAACTCGTACTCGGCCCCGCATCGGCCGCAGCGAACATCCATTCAGGGGTACCTCAAAGTAGCGGACCGGAATTTAGCACGGTGGACCGTCGGATTTGGGACAAAGGTATGCCAGGATTCGGGCCCGTGACAGAGCCCTTCTCCCCACGCCAATCCGACTTCCGTATCCACCCCGAGAGCGCAAGCCTCCCGAGAGTCCGATCCTCGAGCCGGCAGGCCTCCCGGCTGCTCGCCTGGGCCGTCACCGCCGTCATCGCCCTGGGGATTTCGTGCACTAACGGCGACGCCACCAGCTGCAACGAAAAGCTCGCCTGTGCGTCTGCTTACGAGTGCCAGAATGGGGCTTGCGTGGCGGTGACCGAAACCAGTTGCTCGGCACCCGAAGATTGCGCCGGCGGCGAGAGTTGCTCGGCCACCGGCGTTTGCCGCCCCGGCAGCTGCTATCAGCACGGTTGCATCGACGGGTACTACTGCGGCGTCGTGAGCGATCTGCACCAATGCATCCCGAACCCGGACGCGTCCCCTAGCGACGCCGGCGACGCGGCAACCGACGGCCCTATTGACGCGACTTCCGAAGTTTTGACATCCGATGACGCCAGTTTGGACGGAGCCATCGGAGTCGACGCGTCAGCGGATGGCGCGGGCAACATCAATGACGCCAGCGACGGCGACAGCACGACTGCTAGCAGTGACGGCGCCAGCGGCGATGGCGCCAGTCTTGATGCCGCTGACGGAGCGGTGTCCGACGCCACAACGGACGGTTAGAGATCTCCGCACCGCAGTCCGCGAACCGCGTCTTCCGCTTCGCCGCCTACTTGATGGTCGCTATTACTTGATGAGCCTGAGATGAGGCGCCCGCTCCGCGGCACTGCGAGCCGGTGGCGGAATCTCAGAACTCTTGTCGGCGGGAAAGTCCGCCCCACTAGCTGGAGGCGCGGCTTCCATCAGCGCGGGCTTCGGTGCCGCGTCGACGGCGGCTTCCGAGTCAGCCGCGGCTTCCGCGTCGACCAGTTCCGAGTCGACGGCCGCTTCAGGGACAACCCGAAGCGGCGCCCGTCGGTCCGCGTGTTGTCCGACGCCGGTGGTGCCGTTGTCAGAAGCCACATCCGCAGGCACGTCTTCTGGCCACACCATGCCGCGCCCGTCGTCACCAACGAGCGCGTAGACTGCGTCCCACGGCATGTAGCAGTAGTGAGGCGATCGGTTAAAACTCAACGTGCAGGACACCGCATCGTCGTCGAGTTCCAAGTCCGGAATCTGCACAGCTAGATTCAACCCAACTTGGAGCACCAACTGAGACTGCTTCTTGAACCACCGGGGCACCTGAACGCTGGCGACTCGTGGGTCGAGATGAATGAACAGTGAAGACTGTTCTAACAACGCCAGAGCGACTTCTTTTTTCGGAGGAAGTGGAGAGCCCATCACCCCTCTATCCATAGCCCCTAAGCTGGAAGATATCCACCCAGAGAGACGTGCTTTTAGTTCGACTAAGCGCCTATCAAAGCCCTCATCCCGTTCAGTATTTTTCGGGCAGCCATGCCCCAAGAGCGGCACGAAAAAGGAAGTTTTGAGGACTTTCCTGAGATGGTCGGGACTCCTCCCCGGTCAGTTCAATACAGCTTGACGAACTGCCCATCTAAGGAGTTCAAACAGCGGTAGATGTGTTCCACCTTGAGATAACAAGCTCCAATGCTATTCATCTAAACATCCGCCCCGCGCGGACAAAATCATGACCGAACGCATACTTGTCGTTGAAGACGAACCCGCTATCTTGGAGTCGGTCGCCTACGCACTCCGACACAACGGATTCGAGACGGAGGCGGCACCGACCCTCGAGGTGGCGAGATCCCTGGCCTATCTGGCAGACTTGGTCATCCTCGATGTGATGCTGCCGGATGGCAGCGGCTTGGAATTCCTGCAACGGTTACGTGCCAACGGGCAACGGACCCCCATCATCGTGCTGTCGAGTCGCGATGGCGAAAGCGACCGGATCGCCGCGCTGGAAGCTGGCGCCGACGACTACGTGACCAAACCCTTTTCCCCGCGGGAGGTGGTAGCCCGTGTGCGGGCGGTGCTTCGTCGCGTCAAGCCGTCTGGGGGGGCGACCGGATGTCAATTACGCGTGGAGCCCGCCACTCGGCGGGCCTTTGCTCGGCAGTCCGAGCTGGATCTGACGCGGGTCGAATTTGATCTGGTCAGCGCCCTGTTGGGTACGCCCGGCAATGTGTACACCCGCAGCCAACTCATTGAAAGTGTGTGGGGGGACGGTTACGCCATCACAGACCGCACGGTGGATTCTCATATCAAGTCGTTGCGCCGCAAGATCAACGAAGCCGGTACCTCTGCCGATACTATTGAGACCGTGCGGGGTGTCGGCTATCGGGTGAGTCCCAGCTCACCGCCCGAGCCCACGGCTTCCAAATAGCCAGCAGTCGCCCTCCCGCGTAAGCTCCCCCCGTGCTCCGGCTCACCATCGTCGCAAGTGCCGCTATCGGCCTCATCCTATTGGTCGCCTTCGTGGCGGCGCGGGTCGCCCGAAGTCGCCACAGCGGAGTGTCTATCCGCCTGCAAGTGTTCTTCGCCCTCGGCAGCATTGTCGGCGCCTTCGCCCTTGGACTCGGCATCATGGTGATTGATCGCATCGAGTCCCGAGCGGTTCGCTTCGCCACTCAGGCGGCGACAGATGAGGCCCACGCCGTCGCCCATATACTGAGCCAAGAGATTCGCTTTGGGCAGACGGATCTGTCGCAGATCGCCGCTCGCCTCAGAAAGCACACCGGCTCCCAGGGAATTGAGCTCTTCGACGTCCAAGGCAAGCGGCTCTTCCCCGCGGCCGTCCCCGAAGCCCACAAGCCCGATGCATCGGTAAGCGCAGAGGCTCGCATTCAGGGTGCCGACGCCCTGGTGGGGACAGTGCGGGTCGTTAAGCCCACTCTAATGCTGCGCCGAATGCTCGAAGACTTCGCGCCTATCGTATTGGTGATCACCCTAGTGCTAGGCGCCGCGGCCGCCTTGGCTGCCGCGTGGATCGGACGGGCGATCGCCGCACCCATCGAAGCCCTCAGCCGATTCGCCGAGGATGTAAAAAACGGCGTTCCGGTATCGCCACCCACCGTGGGGGGACGCGAAGTCACTCAACTGACCGAATCCATCGACTCCATGCGCAAGACCCTGGAGGGGCGCGCCTTCGTGGAAACATTTGCAGCCGATCTGTCACACGAACTCAAGAACCCCGTCGCGGCGATTCGTGCCAGCGCCGAGGTTCTTGACGAAGGCGCCTTGGAGGAGCCCCAAGAAGCCCGTCGCTTCGTCGCACGGATCCGCGAAGCGACGGCACGAATCGAACGATTGCTCAGTGAGCTGCTCAGCCTGGCTCACATCGAGGCCCGCGGCGTCGTCGATTTCGAGCCCATCGACATCGCCGATCTAGCCCAAACCGTGTGCGCCAACATACAGAGTGACCGGGTCACTCTAGAGCGAAATGGCGACACTCATGTTCGAGGTGACAGCAATTGGCTGTCCCGGGCCCTCGCCAACTTGCTCGACAATGCCCTGATACACAGCACAGGAGCCATCCAGGTTTCCGTCGTCCGAGAAAATGAGAGCGTAACAGTAACGGTGAGCTGTCCCGGCGCAATTCGCGGACATGTTCGCGAGCAGCTATTTCGTCGCTTCGTGACCACTCGAGCGGACAAGGGCGGAACCGGACTGGGGCTCGCGATCGTACGCGCCGTCGCTGAATCCCACCGCGGACAGGCCGAGCTGTGGGAGGACGGCCCCCCGACCGTACGCTTTCGGCTCACTTTGCCAGCTGCCCACACAGCCTAGAGCCGCTGAAGCTGCGCCCGGGAGGCTCCCCGTGCCCGCCCTTGTCGGAGATAATCCACCTGTAATTACAGCGACTTACAATCTCCCCGGAACCTCCACATGATTGCTCCCCGGCACGCGCCACAGTAAACAAAGCGCGCACCCCATCGGCTACGCCGACCGCCGTTTCAGTTATGACCACGAACGCCAAGAGTGCCATTCCCAATCACGTCGCCATGATCATGGACGGCAACGGGCGCTGGGCGAAACAGCGAAAGCTCACGCGCATCAAGGGTCATACCGAAGGGGCCAAAGCCGTTCGCTCCGTGGTGCGCACCTGTCGCAACGACGGTGTGAAGTTTCTCACTTTGTACGCCTTCAGCGTCGCCAACTGGTCCCGTCCCCGCCCTGAAGTGCGCGCGTTGATGACATTACTCGCCGATTTTGCCAGCAAGGAAAAGGTCGAGCTTCGCGAAAAAGGCATTCGTCTATCGGTCGTCGGAGAGATCGACGAGCTGCCGACCTTTGCCCGACGCGCCATCGAGAGTGCGATCGAGTACACAGCAGGCGGTGAAGAAATGACCCTCTCCCTCGCTCTTTCATACGGCGGGCGCCGAGACATCGTTCACGCCGCCAAAGCTATCGCAGCACAAGCCCGCGCCGGCCTGTTGTTGCCGGAAGACATCGACGAATCGTTTCTTCGAGCACAGCTCAGCACGCGCGCGCTGCCAGACGTCGACCTTCTCATTCGCACCAGCGGCGAGTCGCGCATGAGCGATTTTTTGCTGTATGAAGCCGCCTACGCAGAATTGCTCTTTTTGCCAATCATGTGGCCCGAGATGAACGAAGACGTTCTTCGGCAAGCCTTCGAATGGTTTGCCAACCGCGAGCGCCGCTTTGGGCTCACGACCCAACAACTTCGCTCATCATCCCTCCCATTGGACGCGAACGGGCAACCACTCAGCGCGGGGGCCATGGGAGAAAACCTATCGCGCAGCTTCGATCCGGAAGATTCCCGTGACGAGATCACGCCCCAACCGTCCGACACTCGTTGTTCAGAAGCCGTCCCAGAAGGCACAGTCTGAAGGCTGGCTCATTAGGCACAGGCAGCAGGCCAGCTGTCTACCGTATCGCGATTCAGTTGCAGAGGGCGAGACGCGTCTCGATGAAGCGAATTGCCGATTCGTTGCGCGCCAATTGTTTGGCTCGATCGAATTGCGATCGGGCCTGAAGCTTGTCGCCCGCCCTGCGGAGCCACTCCCCGTAAGCGATCGAAAAAAACGGGTAGTTCGCGAGTTGGGGGGACTCCTCCAACTTGACTAGGACATCGAGAGCGCTCTCTGGCCCCCGCCATTCCCCCAAGGCAATGGCATAACTCAGCCGCACCACGGGGCTCGGATCGAGTCCGTATAGATGTTCGTAGAGCGTGACAATGCGTTCCCAATTGGTCTGCTCGAAACTAGGCGCTGTGCAGTGCTCCACGGCGATAGCAGCTTCCTGATGATAGCTGGACGGCTCGTCGCCCTCCGCGGCCAGAGCCAAAGGCAACATGCCTTGGGCGATAATCCGTCGATCAAAGAGCTGACGATCCTGCTCCGCCAATAGAACAACACTGCTACCGGTGTCCATGCGCGCCTTCAACCGTGCAGCGTGCAAACACATCAAAGCCAACAGAGCGTGACTCGCAGGCGTGCGAGTCGCTTCGTACTCCGTCAGCAAAAACGCGAGGCGTATCGCTTCCGCGCACAGGTCTTCTCGGACGGTGAGCGTGTCATGACTTGAGTGATAGCCCTCGTTGAATAATAGATAGAGCACGTCATGCACCGCGCCCGTTCGCCTCGTGAGTTCGTCCTTGCCCGAAGCTATTTGCCAGCCCTCGGACTCCCGCAACTGGCTCTTAGCTCGTTCAATCCGCTTCTGAACGCCGAGCTCGGTCAGCAACAAGGACTGAGCGATTTTCCGTACACTGAAACCACATAACGTCTTGAGCACCAAGGCGGTGCGTGACGCCTTGGGTACGTTCAGTTGGCAGCATGAATACATCATGCGCAACTGATTCGTCTTGCATTTCGTGTGCGCTAAACATCGCGTCGAAGCGTTCCTCCGCCCATCCCCCCCCCCGATCATGCTGATCAATTCCGGAGCCAATCGGTCTTCGGTCTTGCGCCGCCGCCGCACATCGATCCCCCGGTTCTTGGCCGCTAACATCAGCCACGCCTGGGGATTCTCCGGTAGGCGACCAAACTTCCATGTCACTAGGGCTCGACATAGCGTTTCTTGAACAATCTCTTCGCAAGATCCACATGGCGAACTCCCTGCATTCGCGTGAGCACCGCCACCATGCGCCCCGCCTCGTGGCGAAACAGATGCGCCACTAATCATGAAATTTGAGCGTCCACCGAATCACCCCAGGGTCACTTTGAGGCCGTGCGAAGACCCAACGCGACCGATTCCAAGCGCGCGGGCTGGCGGCGCTGTCCCCCTTCGGGACGCTCGCCGCTCTAGCCACCACGGGATTCTCAGGGCTTCATCGAGCGGACCTCTCGGACCTCCAGGCTGCCACCGTCGCCGAAAATCGGACAGCCGCGGGCCATCTCCGTCGCAGCATCTAGAGATGGCTGCGGTAACGAGTAGGTAACCACCGACTACATCTTTTGCCTCGGCGTAGGGGCCGTCGGTGACACCCTTTTTGGTCCCGCGCAGCACCTTGCCGCCGTCGCTCAGGGGGTCGCCCCCTTTGAACTTACCCTCCTTGGCCAAAACCTCGATCCACGTGCCCCACTTGGCCATATGTTGCTACATGTCTTCCGGGGACGCTTCCGGTCCTGGCTGTCTGCCGCGAAAAACGCAGATATAATCAGATATTGTATCGTTCCTAGCCGCGCCTCGCGCGCTGTTCTGGATGTTGTTAGCTTGTAGACGCGCGGCCCCCTCCGAATCCGACATCTTTTTTCGCGGCCGGAGCAAATATCTACTCACCCCTCTTCGGCGCCCGCTCGGGCAAGATGCGCCCATGACCGAAGTCGATCTGGGATCCCGCTACTTGCTCGCCGATATCGCGGACGGCGCGCTCAACATTACCCTCGCCAGGCCGAAGCGAAAAAACGCCATGACCGTCGAGATGTACCACGGGGTCAAAAAGGCCTGCGCGATCGCAGAGCGAGCTCCGAACGTTCAAGCTATACGTTTGCGCGGACAAGGAGACGCCTTTTGCGTCGGCGGCGAGATGGGCGGCCAACACGAAGACTCCGGTTTGGACACCTTCACCGATGGCATCGATCTCACCCCCTTCGTCCAGTTGGAACGCTGTAGCAAGTTGGTCATCTGCGAAATCAACGGCATGTGCCAAGGCGGCGGCTTGGTGATGACGCTCATGGGCGATCTCTCCATCGCGTCGGACAAGGCGACCTTCCGTGTTCCGGAATTGCTGCGAGGCATCGCGGACTGTTACCTGGGGGCGAGACTCACAGCTCGTATTGGCATCGCCCGCGCGAAGGACTTGTTGTTTACGGCGCGGGAATTCGGCGCCCAAGAAGCTTGGGACATGGGGCTCATCGGTCGCGTGGTTCCCCACGATTCACTGCAGGCAGCCACAGACGAAATGATTCAGCAACTGCGTCGCACCGCCCCTAAGGCCCGAACCTCACTGAAACGAGATCTCAACCGCTCCCTGCCCGCGCTAGATACAGAGATGTTCACGGACTCATTGCGAGCCGACGAAGTCCGTGAAGGTTTCCAGGCCTTCGTTCAAAAACGAGATCCCAATTGGATCTAAGCTAGTGGATCTAAGCCCCACCTAGACGCCCTAGGCCGCACGCCGACTGGGCTAACCATCCGCAGGGTGCACTGAACACCAGGGCCGAGCTCACGTCGCGGTGCTGGTCATTATTCGATGCCGTAAAGATGAAATTTGTCGCTGCAGTCGTAAACGAACCAACCGTCCCATTTACTATCTATCGTAGCCACCTGCCCTCCGGTGCGCAAAAGCCACCACCGCTACAGTCGCTAGTCGTGACCGTCCAATTGTTGCAGTTCAAGGTCGTGTCAAACATAGCGATCGGCCCAGTCCAGGCGTTGTATCCCGCGACCGTGCCCAGCTCTGTGACGTTCAACGGGGCCGCTAGGCTCCCATCCGTGAGGTAGCTAAAGTTGTCAGCGATCCTCACGCCGTCCAAGCGAACATAAGGCGCCGTCGCTTGCTCGAGCCGTGTGATCGGGCTGTTGTCCTCCATGATGAACGACTTCCAAATGCGCCCAGGCTCACGCCGTCTGCCAAATTCTGACAGATGGCATCGGCGCCAGCCACGCCGCCGAAGTCCGCCTGTTGCCGCGTGCTGGACACGACCACCCGCCGCGAGGCACACAGCTACCACCGTCACAAGACGGTTGAGTACTGCAAGCAATGTCGCAACCGATGCAGTGCCCCCAGCCCCCAAATGGTTCGTCACAGTGGACGCCCCCTGGTCAACGCAGTCGATTCCGCCGCAGACGATGTGCTTCTCGCCGTCTTCGTTCGCATCGGCACTGGGCACACAGTCTCGAGAGCAGCTGTCCGCGGCCTCCTCGCAGAGTTGCTAGTCCTCGCAGGGCGGGTCGGCCGGCACACAGCCGTAGGCGTTCGCATCATTGTCGCTGGGCTCGCACCTGGCCGCGCGACATCCTGCAGGATTTCAACTGCGAGTCCGGTGAATACACCATCTCCTCAGTCCAGGTAGGGATCTTCAAGTCCGTGAAAGACGACCAGCCCATGGCCTCGACAACCCCCGGCGTCGTGCCGAGCATGCCTCTGCTACACATCGGGCTACGCGACGCGCCGTAACGCGACCGTAGGGTGGCGTCCGTGCCGCGCGGCCTGGCGACGCACAGACAAGAGGGCGCCCTCCTTTCGGGCTACAACTTTCCGCCAGTGGTGCCGACCAGTTTTCGCTTACAGCAACATGATAAGCTACGCCTGCGAGCCCGTCGCGCGAGGGGAAAACATGAAAGCGATAGGCACGTTCGTCACGATCTGTTTGAGCGCATCAGTGCTGGTCGGCTGCTGGCACGATCTGGATCCCGAGTCCCCCAGTAACGATAATTTCGACTACGAAAGCGATGACGAGCGACAAGCCCGCAACCGGGAGGAGCGACCCTCCGGCAATCAGCGCATACTGAATCGCTGCGGCGATTGCCGGCCGCCGAACTCTTGCACCCTCGTGAACGCCGATCTTATCGACAAACACACCGGCGCCGTCGAACAGGTGCAAGCCTATGTGTGTATGTCGCCGCGCTAGCTACGACTGATACTCCGCTGACGCCCGGCACTACAGCGCCCGGCACTACAGCGCGGGTCCGTAACCCTTGATGGCGTAGTTCCGTGAGTTCGGCGGCACGTAGTACACCGAGCCGAAAACAATCCGCAACCAACTGGCGATACCCGGGTTGTGGCGCAGCTCGTAGACAATCTGCGCCATGCCCGACAGCGCCAGACGTATCGGATTGTAATAGAGCTCAGGCTGATTGGTCAGTCCGATGGGCGGTAACTTGTCGGGCACAGGCCGAAAGGTGCCAAACAGGAGGTCCGGCAAATAACAAAAACTACCGCCGAGGTTCGCCATCTCGTCGCCCTCTATGGAGGAGTGGTGACGGTAATGATAAATCCCGTTCGATAAAAAGAAGCCCGACCAGCGCACCCAACGGCTTTTTCGCCCGCTCTCGAAAAGGGCCGTGCTGTGCGCCCATATGTCCGGCACGTAATAAACGAGCTTGTAAACAATGAGCGCAAAGTACAGCGGCTGGTCACACACGAGCTTCGTCAACATGGCGAAGGCGAGGTGGTAGGGGATGATCAACACTGCAAACAAGGGCACCGAGAAGAATACGGGCGGCACCGACGCAGAGAACATCACCGTGGGCATGTGATGAAAGCGATGAAACATCAGCCACAACAAACGTGACTCGTGACTCGCGCGGTGAAGCCCGTAGTGGACAAAACCCGCCAAGCCGTAGGACACAAAGAAGGCGAGCGCGTAGGGCAACTCGATCAATGTGGGCACGGTTGCGTTTACCCAGCGATCGGTTTGCACAGCGCACTCATTCACGAGACGAATGCCCACCCCAAAATCCCAACCCAAGGCCCAGCCCACTACACCCAAGCCGACAACCGCCGCAGCGAAGAGCACGCGCTCCATCAAGGCAATGGCAGGAAAGGTCAGATGCTCCCGCAGGGGGTAGTGCTCGCCGAGCGCATTTTTGTGACCGAAGTAACCAGCGGCAGACAGACCGACGATGCAACTGGCACTGACGAGAGCCAAGGCGATGAGTCCGTATCCGAGCCAAGCATGCTGGGCGCTGATATAGGCGTAAAACCTAGGCAGCATCTCAGGGTCCGACTCGAGACCAAGACCGGGTCCGAGAAAGAGCGAATCGTTATGCGGGGCGAGCAATAGTGCGATGGCCAAGGAGCTGCCCAGGAACAACGTCAGACAAGCTGCCGGCACGCGATACGCCCCAGGCGAGAACACCGGCAGCTCCCCGTTCCAGAGTCGCGAAAGCAGACTCGGTCGCGTTGAACTCACGGGCTCGGAGGGGATCATGGCGATGCTGACGCGGCGATTCGGACGAGTAGCGACCTAGCACTTATTGCGCGTGCATATAATAACTTGTCGAAGGCCCCCTGCCGAGCGTAGTTTATCCTGCAATATCCACGGTCTACAATATCATCGGATCTTCTTCGGTCGGCGCCGGACCCAACACAGTCGAACTGGCGAAGCCGTTCTGGAAGGCTTCGACGTCGGTCTGGGGCGAGGCCAAAGTCGACAAACAGTTCGGCGTTTCAAACGATCCTTCAAGATCCTTAGCAAGGGATACCTCCACCAAATCGCGCACACACCCACGAGTGCAGCTCGGCACATTGATGTTGGTGACGACGATTTGTTTTGGCTGGGCTTCTGACGTCATCAACACGTCCCGGTGCCGCTCGATCCAGGCGGTCACCACTTGCGCGGCCGCGTCAAAGGCGGGTTCCTCGGAAAAACCTTGGCTGATAGCCACCGCCGGGATCCCCCGCTGCACGGCAGCTCGCGCGGCGCCCACGGTACCCGACGCGTTAACGATAGGGCCGAGGTTCTGTCCGTCGTTGATGCCGGAGACAACGAGGTGCGGTCGCCACGGCGCGTGACCGCCGTCGAGCGCGTAGACCACAGCGTCAGCCGGAAATCCGTCCACGGCCGTTGCGTGCGAACCACTCACCGTCTTCGCGGGCGCAGCAGTCAATTGCCCTTCGCTGGTTTGCCCCCCGGTACCACTCTGGTTCTTGGCCGGAGCAAACACCGTCACCTGCACAGCCACCATGGCACGCAGGGCACGCACCAACACGTCCATACCCAGGGCCGCAACCCCGTCGTCGTTGGTCACCAGAATACGCAAACAACCCAGCTCGCTACGCGTCGACGGCGGCTCGGGAAGATCTTCAGGGGTGGACATAAGTTCTCCACCTATGACGCCAGGGGCCGTCCGGCCGCAAGGATCAATATCGACAAACAGCCCCGAGGCGCGCCTCGAACAAACACCGAGAATTAGCGACTACCCGCATGCGCTCCACCGAATCATCAGTTGTCTTCGTAACAGATGATTCGACGAGCTCGATAAATGTCACCCTGCTTGAACACGACAACATCCCCGAGCCCGAGGCGAGAAATAAGAGCTTCAGCCATCTCGTCGCTCTCGTCAGTGTGCAGAACGTAATTTCGAATGAGATCGAGCCCATCGCTATTCAGGACCGTCAGCATCACATCGTGCTTGCCGAGGAATGGCACCCCCGGTTGATAGTAGCGACCGCCCTTTTGCAACAACTGATCCCCGATCACAATATCGCTCAGCTTCGTGAACACCCTCCGCTCGATCAAGTAGCCCGGCGGAACCGTGTCAGCGAAGGTCGCGAGCTCAGCCGCGGGTACCGTGCCGGTGAACCAGGTGGCGGGCACGATCTGCTCCTGACCGCTGTCATCCGGGCCCGTCAACGAGGCACCAGAGATGAACAAGCCGTTACCAGCTGAGTTGACGACCGAGCTACCTGCGGAAATCTTCGTGTTGTCTAAAGAGAAGTAGTGGCTCACTTCGCTCCCGTTCGGATCGCCCGAATAGGTTCGGAAATAATTGTCACCAAAACCACCACCTATCTCGATGAAAGTGGTGTCCCCCATGATGTGATAGTCGCGCAACCTGCCTTCTCGCCCTTGGGTCGCTCCACCGACTTGAAGGAAGCTGTTCTGGGAGCCGACGAAGATCGCGCCATCTTCCGTGTTGTTGTCCTCGCAACTGACGGCGTAGCGGATGGTGCCTCCATAGAAATTCGGCTTCAGCCCCTGCACTCGCATGGGATCCGCGCAGGGCATCTTGGTGGTTCGCTCAGCGAGGTATTTGAACGGATCCTGCTCGCTGCTGAGGTCGAAGTCGAATTCGACGATGTAGTCGTTCGCCTCTCCGATGATGGTGAGCGTGTCGCCGTTAACCGTTGCGCCTGCGACAAAATTGAGCCCCGGGGGAGCATACAATCCGATCTCGCCGAGAGGATCTCCGTTCCGGTCCCTGAGCAGTCGCATCAGAATGACCATCTCGTCGCCGCCGCCGTCCACCGCACGGTGGAAGGGGTGAATGTAAATAGCATCGCTGTTGCCGGAGGACGTGATGGACGGATACATGCCCGTCTGGTCGCTCCACGTCAGTCCGCTGAGATCGGCGCTATCGAAAACGTCAAAGGTCGGACTCAGAGTATCGCAAGCGTAGGGGATCACCGCCGGGCCGTCGGGAGTGGCGTCCACCGGCCCCCCGTCAAGTCCGCCGCTGCCTGTCACACCACCCGATACACCGCCCGAGCCAGTGCTGGCATCTACACTCGAAGTGCCGCCGGTCATACCTGCGGAGCCGGCACTGGCGCCTCCACTCCCGGTGGCGCCTGCGGAAGCCCCCAACTCCGCGACCTTAAAATCGCCGGCACCAAAATTACATGCCAGCGCAACACACAGCGTCGTGAACGAAACGAAAGCCAAGCGCTGCATTAGAATGTCCCCCGAGCGCCCAAGCCTTGAAAGCCCGGACTCGCCATCGGTGATATTTCTAAGGCCACCTTTTCCTGGGGAGTGTCGCCACCCAGCATCACAAGGGTGAACCCCACAGCCGTCAGCACACCGCCGCCGATAAAAAATGCTGTGGTCATCGTGCCATAGGTGCTCAAGCTGTCTTTGTCGGACTCAAAAGCAAGCTGCTCCGACGGCGTGTTCGCCACGCAAAAGTTATCCGGACAGCGCTCTTCCATATCGCTCTTCAAGGAAAGTCCCATGGCCGTCGTCATCCCACCGGCAATCAACACCGCGATGCCCGTACCGCCGACGATGTAGCCCGTCGTCTTCAAGCTCGAATCCGCTTCTTTGGCTGGGGACGGCTGCGCCGATTCCGGCTCAGTTGCCGGTGTCGCGCCGGCGGGCGGCGGGGGCACCGCGAGTTCGGCGGTGTCCTCCAACTGGGGCACCGCGAGTTCGATCTTATGCCCAGAATCCGCGCTCGACGCGGCCGGCACAGTGATAGTCTGGCTCCAAGGTTTCTTGTTCAAGGCAGACGCCTCGAATACGTGATCACCCGGATCGATCGGAATAGGCCGTGTCCACATCACCTCAGACAAACTCTCCGGCACGGTGGAGAAGCGGTCCAGCCGAGTGAGGCTCATGCCCGCCGGGTAGGGGCGCGTCACCTTGATGTGCAAGAAGCTGATGATCTTGTGCAATCGATCTGCGTTCTCTTTCGCCACAGACTCGCGGGAGCCACCCTCGGTACGTTTGGACAGATACGCGGCTTCGCGAAAGGTCGCCCACGCGCTGGCCGTACGGCCCTGTTCTTCGTAACACTGAGCCAGGTACAGCAGTGTTCCCACCCCGGGATCGATCTGTTGACTGTCCTGCAACTCGGGACAGGCGATGGAGTATTCGCCTGCCTGCATGTGCACGATGGCCGAATCAAACAGCGCTTCAGCCGCTGCCCGCTCGGACGCGGTAGCTGCGGCATTGGCCACGCCCGGAGTCGCCATGAGAGCTAGGAAAAGCGCGGCGGTGGAGTTTCGAACGCTAAGCAACATAGTCACTAAACATCCCCCATTTATCCGGGGTTGACTAGGAGACCAGGCTCGGCAGCTCCCCCAAAACAGCTCACCCCAGCCCGTAGCTCTCTGACCGCCCAAATCCGCGACCGAACAAGCCCGCCAAACGGACTCGCCACTGGCCGCTCCGTCCCTCGGCTGTCAGGCGCTTTACAACACCGCCCAAGCCGCTTGCCCAGCAGCGCCCCGCAGCCCCGATAATCCGGTTAATTCCGAGAGCTTATAGGCCCCTCAACACCTTCCCTACAAACGCTTCCTTTGTACGCGGGTTAACAGCACCAGGCGTCTCGAAAACGCATTCTGTACTTGTCGCCGCCAACGAAGCCTGGCCACCGAAAGACAGGATTCACCATGACCGTACTAGCCACCAGCCCGACCACCTCGGACATCAACCACAAACTTCCCGCACCGCCCCGCCACCTTCCGGTTGCCCCCATCGTCTGTTTCCTAATCGTCGGCGCGTGCGCGTCATCGCCAGCGCCGACGGCGACGACGCGCCGACCTAGTCCGGTAGCGGCGCCGGGCGGTGATCGCCGAGCAAGGTCAACAGCGGGTCGATGTAGGAACGGCCGATGGGCAACACCGTGTTGACGGGAGCCTCCAGACGCAGCTCGTAGTCGCGAGATGTGCGCCGACGGATCTCTCGGATCTTACGCGCGTTCACCAGATGGTTGCGATGCACCCGCAAGAAACCGTGAGGCGCGAAGGCATCGGCGAGCTCACCGAGAGTGCGTACATCCGGCAGGCGTTTCTTTCCGCGGAAACGCAGGAAGCTGTCGCCGCCTTCGGCTTCTATCCAATACACGTCGGCCGGATCGAGCACTCGGCGCACGTCGGGCGTCGTGTGGACGACGAAACGATCCAAAAGAATGGCTGTCATGACGTCTAGACTAGGCCAAATTAAAAAACAGCGACAGGTCCGTATGTCGATTAAGAGGTCCGAACTCAGCCTTGAGAGGTCCGCATATCGTTTAAGCCGCCGAGCACTCGTTCCCTCAATGCGCGGTTATGTAAGCAACCTTCCCGCCCGAGGCACGCTAGGCTGTCGACATGACTCCCCCGCCGGAACCGAGGTCTGGACCGCGCCAGCCCATCCGGGAATTTTTCGGGGTGTTTCAGTACAGCGGTCGGGCGCTGCAATTGGTCTGGACCACCAGCCGTGCGTTGACCCTCGCGCTCGTGGTGTTGAGTATCGCCAGCGGTATATTACCGGCGGGCATCGCCTACGTCGGCAAATGGTTGGTGGACGCCGTGGTCAGTGCCGCGGCACATCAAGCGGAAGTCGACCGCGAACTGGCGTTCTTTTACGTCAGCATCGAAGCCACCTTGGTTGTGTTGGCCGCGGGCTGTATGCGAGGCGTGGGCATTTGTCAGTCGCTGCTGCGGGCCCAGCTCGGCAATCGCGTCAACGTGCTCATTTTGGAGAAAGCACTCACCCTCGAGCTCACGCACTTCGAGGACTCCGAGCTCTACGACAAGTTGACGCAAGCGCGCCGGGAGGCTTCCTCTCGACCGCTGAGCTTGGTGATGCGAACCTTCGGACTCGCGCAGAATATGCTCTCCCTCGTCACCTATGGCGCGCTGCTGCTCCAGTTCTCGGCGCTCGCCGTGGGCTTGCTGGCTGTCGCTGCGGTGCCGGCCTTCATTGCCGAAGCGAAGTATTCCGGCGAAGCGTTCCGACTATTCCGCTGGCGCACGCCAGAGACCCGCCAGCAGATGTATCTCGAAGCGGTCATCGCGCGCGAGGATTACGCCAAGGAGGTCAAACTCTTCGATCTCGGTGCGATCCTGCTCAAGCGCTACAACGCGATCTTTCATCGACTGTACGCCAAAGACCGCAGCCTGACGCTGCGCCGCGGCGTGTGGGGATACTTCCTCGGTCTGCTCGCCACCGGCGCCTTCTACGGAGCCTACGCGTGGATCGTCTACGCCGCCGTCAACGGACAGATCAGTCTCGGCGAGATGACCATGTATGTATTGGTCTTCAAGCAGGGTCAACAAGCACTGGCCGCCGCCCTCGGTGCCGTCGGTGGCATGTACGAAGACAATCTGTACCTTTCGAATCTCTACGAGTTCTTGGAAGAGGACGTCATCAGCACATCCGGTACCATCACTTCGGGACCCACACCCCGAGACGGTATTCGCTTCGAGGATGTCAGCTTCGTGTACCCAGGTTCGGAGACACCCGCGGTAAAAGGCGTCAGTTTTCACCTTCAACCAGGGCACAAACTAGCGGTCGTCGGCGAGAACGGCTCCGGCAAGACCACCCTCGTGAAACTGCTCACCCGACTGTACTCCCCAAGCTCCGGGCGCATCCTCCTAGACGGAAAAGATCTACAAGAGTGGGATGTCGCGGCCCTGCGCCGCCGCACGGCGGTGATCTTTCAAGACTTCGTGCGTTATCAGTTCACGGTGGGCGAAAACATCGGCGCCGGCGATGCGGACGAGATGCAAAACGCCCAGAACTGGGAAACCGCCGCCAAAAAGGGCATGGCCGATTCCTTCATCGACCAGTTGCCCTCCCAGTATCAGACCCAGCTCGGACGCTGGTTCCGCAATGGTCGCGAGCTCTCTCTGGGGGAGTGGCAGAAAATCGCCCTGTCCCGAGCCTTCATGAAAGAAGACGCGGACATTCTCGTGCTGGACGAACCCACTGCGAGCATGGATGCCGCTGCCGAGGCGCGTATCTTCGATCACTTCCGCGATGTCACCAAAAGCCAGATGGCCATACTCATATCCCACCGATTTTCTACCGTGCGCATGGCGGAGCAAATCGTCGTACTCAACGACGGCCGGATCCTGGAAGAGGGCAGCCACGAGCAGTTAATGGATCACGACGGCCACTACGCAAAGCTCTTCAATATCCAAGCAGCCGGCTACAAGTAGCCGGCTGCTTGGATATTGAACGAGCCGGAGTGAACCGCTGGTCATTTCCCCCCCCTCGCCCGGCGTCGCGCCTTCGGCGACTCCGGTGTTAAGTCGACGTGCTCAGTCCTGCATGTCGGGCTTCACACCGCTCTGGCTCTACTGGAGTTTTCTCTTAGGTCCTCGCCGCTATGCGGCTGCGGCGTCCTCGGAGCTCGCGCTCCTGCGGTTTCCGGCGTCAAGTCGACGACTTAGTCCTCTAGATCCGGGTGGGGACGCGGTTTCCAGGGCTCTGGGGTGTCTTCGGACTTCGAGTTGTCGTCTTCAGTCGAGTCGGACGGGTCCGTGGGGTTGTTGCATTCGATGCCTTGGGGGGATGGGAGGGGTTTGCCTTTGCCAAGTTTTTTGGCGGCTATGCGGGCTCGTTCGGAGCGGTCGCCGGGATCTGGGTGGGTGCTGTAGAGCTCGAGGCCACGGATCTTGTTTAGCTTGTCTAGGCGGTCGAAGAAGGTCGCCATGCCGATGGGATCGATGCCCGCGCGGCCGAGCAGCTCTAGGCCCAGTACGTCCGCTTCACTCTCTTCGCCGCGGTCGTAACTGAGATCCGTCAGCTCTGCCAAAGCGAAGGTGGGCACCGCGAGATCGGTACCGCCCACCAACGCCGACAATACCGCCCAGCCCCCCAGTTGCCGCAATACACGCCGAGTGCCGTGGCGCTGCAGGACATGTTGCAGCTCATGGGCGATCACCGCCGCGACCTCTTCGCCTGTGTCCGCTGTCGTGAGCAAGCCGTAGTTGACCGTTACAAAACCTCCGGGCAACGCGAAAGCGTTCACTTGATCCGTTTTGCTGACGACAAAGGAAAATTCAAAAGGAGAGTCTTCGATCTGGTCCAGCATCGGTTGGGCCAAACGCTCTACGTAGGCTTGGGCCTCGGGGTTTTCACAGAGCTGGCCCATTTGCCCGAGCTTGGCCGCTTGCTCACCGATGGCGACGTCGACGGCGGGCGGTACATAGGGCGTCAACCAAGCTGCCAGAGTGCCGGCTCCTGCCAATACTCCCCAACCCAAGCCAATAAGCGCGACAATGGCCACTACCACTTCGACGCCCATGCGATTGCCAGACATGCCGAAGCCTTCTCCACTAGCCGCAATTGCCGGCGGGGGTGGCACTGGCCCCCGTTCGGCGGGAACTCTCGCATCTGCCTGCTCCCCTGCCAACGACGAGGCCGTCGGGGATGACGAGGCCGGAACGGACGACGGATCCGCTGACATCGGCAGCGAGAAGGACTGCACCCCTGGGATCTGCGCTGGCCCCGTTGATGAGCCAGCTGCCTCAGACGATGGAGGCACAGATCCCGGAGCAGGCGCACCCGGCAGCGCTCCATAGGCATCTGACACCGACGGCAAGTTTCCCTCCGCGGCAGGCGTGGAACCATCAGGGCCAGACTGCTTGGAAGAGTCCGCTCCTAAGAAGGGCTCGGCGCGCTTGGGCGGATCGCGGGGATCAGGCTGATCGGAGTCCGACATTGTCCCCACTGTGCCTGATTTCGATTTCCCTTGAAAGGCGGAGTTCAGTGCGGCAGCGTTCGAGGCTCATGCAACATACGATTGAGCACGGTTCGGCCTTTGCCTGGCTAAAAATATTGCTCGCGCCCGGGGACACCATCCGGGCCGAAGCGGGTGCCATGGTGCGACACACTCCCGGTGTCGAGATGGATACCCGGCTCAACGCCGGACACGATCCTGGCGTCTTGCGCAAGCTATGGGCCTTTCTGGTCGCGATCATGCGCAAATTCATCGGCGGCGAGACCATGTTCGTCAACGATTTCTCGGCTCCGCAGGGCGGCGAAGTCGTGCTGGCCCCATCCCTTGCGGGCAATATCTTGCACCAGACCTTAGACGGAGGGGCGACGCTCTTCGTGCAGACCGGCAGCTACCTGGCGAGCACCGGCACCGTCGACACCAAGATCCAGTTCGGCGGCTTGCGCACCTTGTTCGGCGGCGAAGGTTTGGTTCTGCTCAAATGCACCGGCCAGGGCGACGTATTCGTCAACGCTTACGGCAGCATCGTGCCCGTCACGGTCAACGGCAAGTTCATCGTCGACACCGGTCACATCGTTGCCTTCGACGGCAATCTTGACTTTAAGGTGAAGAGCGTCGGCGGACTCAAGAGTTTCTTCTTCTCCGGGGAAGGCCTCGTTTGCGAGTTCTCCGGTACCGGCACCATCTACATTCAATCGAGGAACATGGGAGCGCTGGTTAGCTGGCTCACCCCCATGCTGCCGAGCTGAAGGAAGTCCCATGCATTTCGACATCGAATACAAACCCGCACACTCTCTTGCCATCGCCCAATTGGGTGCAGGCGAAATGGTTCGGGCAGAATCCGGCGCCATGGTCAGCATGACCTCTAACGTGCAGGTACAAACCAACGCCACGCGGAAGAAAACCGGCGGCCTATTCAAGGGTCTCAAGCGCGCCATGCTGGGCGGCGAGTCCTTTTTCACGAACACCTTCACTGCCAGCGGCGGGCCGGGTCACGTCACCCTCGCCCCCACCCTGTGCGGCGACATGGTAGTGCACGACTTGGCTCCCAACGAAGAATTGCTCATTCAGGGCAGCAGCTATGTTGCCGCCCCGGACACCGTGACCATCGACACCCAGTTTCAGGGCTTCAAAGGTTTCTTCAGCGGAGAGTCATTGTTCTTTCTGTCCGCTACCGGGCAGGGTCCCGTACTGATGAACGCCTTTGGCGCCATCGAAACTCTCGATCTGAACGGTGAGATGATCGTCGACACGGGCCACCTGGTGGCTTTCAGCTCCGGCATTCAATACTCTGTCACCAAGGCCGCTTCCGGTTGGATCGCCAGCTATCTTTCCGGCGAAGGTCTCGTGCTCAAGATGCAAGGCCAGGGTCGCCTGTACATTCAGTCCCGCAACCCCAGCGAATACGGCCAAGCCGTCGGTCGCAAACTCCCTCCCCGGAATAACTGAGCATGCAACACGAAATTATGGATGCGCCCGATTTTGGGCTAGTCAAATTCACTCTTGAGGCCGGAGAAAAAGTCGTGGCCGAGTCCGGCGCCATGGTGGCGATGAGCCCGGAGCTCGACATCGAGACCAGCATGCGCGGTGGCATGCTCGCGGCGGCCAAGCGCAAATTACTCGGCGGCGAATCGTTGTTTCAGAACACGTACACGGCGAAGGCCGGAGCCCAGGAGCTGTACCTAGCGGCCGCCCCCGAGGGCGACTTGCGGTCCCTCGATCTCGCGGCAGGAGAGAGCTTCTTCTTACAGAGCGGTGCTTACGTGGCCCATGTCGGCGACGAGCTCGACATCGATACCAAGTTCGGCGGCGTAAAGTCTTTCTTCAGTGGCGTCGGTTTTTTCATGCTGCGACTCACGGGTCCGGGCCGCGTCTTCTACAATAGCTACGGCGCCATTCACGAGGTGGCGGTCACGGCGGCGGGCTACACTTGCGACACAGGGCACATCGTCGGCTTCACCGACGGGCTCAACTACAACGTGCGCGCCTTCGGCGGCTTCAAGGGACTGTTCTTTAGCGGAGAAGGGCTGGTCTGCGATTTCAGTGGCAACGGCAGCCTGATGATGCAGACGCGAAGCGCAGCGAGTCTAGCTGGCTTCCTGCACCCGTTTCGCCCCGTCAAAAAATCGAACTGAGACTCGAGGCAGCGTTGCCGGCACGGCTTCAGCCCGCGCAGAGCCGTGCCCCATCGTGCGCTAGCCATAGGTGTAGCGCCGAGGGGCCCCTGTGTGCGTGCTGAACCCATGCCAACGCTAGCTGGGGCCAGATGATGGGAACCCGGCCAACCCAGAGTGTTCCCATTAAGCGAAGCGTCGCGGGTTATGGACTTCGGCGCCATCGCTTAGTGAAACAGTCACAGCGTCCAGCCGTGCTCCGACACACTGACTCGTCAGTCACTCCGCGTCCGGAGCTTAGGTAGTCCCGTGTGCGCATAGCTCTAACGACGAACCAGCTCGACCCCGCACCAGAAACCGGTACCCTCTATGGGTGGCGGGGAACACCGACAACATAATAACGAAGGACATGCCGATCCCCTACGAGTCGGATTTCGGCTCAGGAGTAGTGGACGTCGGGCTATCGAGCCCCCGGTATCGCGCTAGCATTCTCAAGTCTCAGTTAAGTGGCATTGATCGCGCTCTCTCGCGAGAAGAGGGCCGCGCCATTCTCGCCCAGCTGCCAGACCAATTCGTTCACGAGATCAAAAACGCCCTGGCACCGGAATGGATCCGCATGCCGGGAGGCGACTGCATCGCTGAAGCCATCTTGGAGGTTCTCGGTCGTGAGCGCGCTGTCGAGTTTTGGCGGACACAAACACTACATTTCGCTGAGCTGCAGATATTTCGCTCGTTCGTGAAGACCCTCATTCGCATGCTCAGCACGCCGGAACGTCTGCTCAAATCGGTAATCCACGCCGCATCGCTGGTTACTAAGGATCTCGGCGATCAAGAACTCACGGTCGGCAAGACCGCACGTAGCGCAAAGTTCGTCGTCACAAACATACCGCACTCGCACCGCACCGAAGGTCGCGTCGCCGCATGGGAAGGCACCTTTCTAGGCTCCTTCGATCTCATGAACTTGCCCTGCAAAGTAAAATCGGACGTACGCCGATTAGCCGGTGGCAAGCTGCGCATCACGATCCAGTGGACCTAGGCCTGAGCCGCACTCCCTCTCTGGGCAACGAGCAAGGTCGCTGGGCAACGAGCCAGCCGCCGACCCACATCATCACCGAACCTGGGGCCCCCAAGCTTCGAGCTGAACGAACTGAGCGCGGCAGCCATAGGGTAAGTGGCAGCGCCACGCGAGCCGGCGAGCAACGCTACAGCTCCACGCCCTTCCTCCAAACGCGGCAAGCACTGGACAAGTGTCTCTTTCGTCGTCAGCACGAAACTCGCGCCAACCCGGCGTACGAAATGCGGCGCTAAATAGTGCTCCCCAAACAATGCCCCCAAAACCCAAAGAGGCTCGATAAGGTGAACCCCTATGGCCCCGCCGCCTCCGTCCGACAGTTCTGTCGATGAACTGCAACGCTTCGTCAGTGAGTATTATGGCAAACAACTCGCCTCGAGTGAGGATCTGAAGACCAACGCGTGCTGCGCGGGCGGCGCGCCCCCGCCGTGGATCGCCGAGCGCCTGGCGAATGTGCACCCCGACGTGGAGAGTCGTTTCTACGGCTGCGGTTTCCCTATTCCCCATGGCCTCTCCGGCGCCCGCGTGCTCGATCTCGGCTGCGGTACCGGGCGCGATGTCTACGTGCTCGCCCAACTCGTCGGCTCCGAAGGGCACGTCTCGGGTATCGACATGACGGAGGAGCAGCTGCAGCTGGCCCGCGATGCTTCCGATTGGCACGCCCACAAGTTCGGCTTTGAGCGGCCCAACACCAGCTTTCAGCTCGGCTACATCGAAGATCTGAAGAGCCTCGATATCGCCGACAATAGTCTGGACGTCGTCGTGTCGAACTGCGTCGTTAACCTCAGCCCGCGTAAAGATCTCGTACTGGCCGAAGCGTTTCGTGTGCTGAAGCCTGGAGGCGAGCTGTACATCAGCGATGTCTTCGCCGACCGCCGTCTGCCCCATCAGATCCGGCACGATCCAATTCTGTACGCGGAGTGTCTCGGGGGTGCCATGTACCAAGCTGACTTCGTCGATCTCGCCAAAACGACGGGCTTCCTCGATCCCCGAGTCGTCAGCTCGGGCGTCATCACGATCCAGAATGACTCCATCGCCGAAAAAACTGGGGCGGCGCGGTTCGATTCAGTGACCTATCGATTGTTTAAGCTCAAGGGGCTCGATGCCCAGTGCGAAGACTACGGGCAGCTCGCCACCTACCGCGGCGGCATCATCGGAGCCGAATCCGTCTTCTGGCTGGACCACCATCACGCCTTTGAAGTCGGACGCCCCGAACGAGTATGCGCCAATACCGCGGCGATGCTGAGCCAGAGTCGCTTCGCCCCCTGGTTCGACAGTGTCGGAACTAAGGACACTCACTATGGTCTGTTTCCTTGCGAGCCTACCCTGGCGGCGGCGCTTCGTATCGCGACCGGAGAAGCCGCCGCGCCCTGTTGTTGAGCGCTAGGACACGGCGGTGAGCGCTAGAGCACGTGCGCTAGCTTGTCCGGACGCCGAAAAAAACATACGAGGGTCCTCACGCTGACGGCAAACTGAGCACGCTGTTCAGAGCCACTCCGGTGAGGGTCGCAGGAGATCGCACGACGCTTGTGGCCACGGCGGGGGCACAGCGGTCAATTGCGGAAGATCCGCCACCGCCCCCTGCAACCGCACCAGAGACGCGGGGCTCAGTCCCAACGGTACACCGAGAGCCGCCGGCAGCAAGAAGCTCGCAGCAGCTCTGTGACGCAGGGGGCGCCGAACCGAAGTCGCCAAGACGACGTAGTTGCGCAACGCCGAAAATTCCCGATCTTTCTCGCCCAGTGCCGCTTCAGCGAGCACACATTCAGCGTCGTCCCATCTCCCGGCTTGGGCCAGGGCCGCGCCAAAATCCCCCACACTGGCCGCCGAGTACCCTCGCGCAAAGGCAGCCGAGTACTGCTCAACTGCCGCGCTATAGTTTCCGGCTTCCGCGAACGCCCCGGCGAGACCGAGTCGCGGACGCGGCCACGCTGGGTAGGCGTCGCTCACCGGTGACCAGAGGCCGAGGCTGGAACTCCAGCGCTGGCTTTGTTGCCAACTCTGGCACGCCAAAGCCGCGAGCAACACGCCAACTACGGGCAGCTGCCATCGCCGCGCCTTCACCGCGTCTATCGCCGGAACCAAGGCGAGCAGGACACCCGCCACCGGGACGTACATGTAGCTGTCGGCGATACGCCGCGGAAAGGCGATGACGCCGCTTACGGGCAAGTAAACGCAAGCGGCTACGCACAGGGAAAGAAAAGCTCGCGGCGCTCGCCGCTGGGAGACGGCAAAGGCTATCACCGCCAACACGGCAACAGCGCCGAAGAGGGTGTGAACATCGCCACCCGGGGGTAGCTGAGCCAGTCGATACACAGGGTGGAGGTTCACCGGCCAGAACCAGTGAGACAGTTGATGCCCCAAGGTTTGCAGGGGTGCGAGCAACGGCGCCTCCACAGCGTCCCGGATCAGCAAATGCTGCATCGAACGTGTCACCGCACCCGTCGTCATGCCGAGCATGACTAGAATGACGGCTGTAGAGACCGCGCTAACGGGAACCGGCCGCGATCCGAACTTGTGCTCAACGAACAAGGCGCCACAGAAAGCCAGACCGACCAACGCCACGTTGGGTTTGCAAAGCATCGCCAACATAGCGAGCACGACTGCCCACACCAGGGCCGCTCGCGTAGGCCTCGCTTGCCCCAGCACCGACCCGAACAGCAGCCCGCTGCCCAATACGAGGTTAGCTGCCAATAAGTCCTTGAGCCCGGTGGCCCAGGCGGTGGGCTCCACCATCAAGGGATGCCAGGCGAAGAGGGCAACCAGCGCCGCCGCACGCCAAGGCCGCCGAACGTCGCCGGTGATCCGCTGTGCCGCCCACCACAGGCCTCCGCAGAACAATAAATGCAAAGCCAGTCCTGCCCAATGAAACGCCGCCGCGGTACCCCCTCCTAGCTTCCAAAGCAGTGCATTCACGCCAACGGTGACGGGGATCACGTAGCCAGCGGCGGGGGTCAGTAGCAGGTCAAGCCAACCGGCCTGCGCGGGCGCGACCACCAACGAATTTCGGACGATCTGATTTAGATCGTCCAAGTTCACGAAGGGCGAATCGAGACTGCCAGCGTAGATAAGAACCGTGACGACACTGATCGCCACGCAGGGGAGCAGGGCTCTGAGCCCGAGGCGCGGCGTTGGCGTCGACATGCGTCACGGCAGCATATCAGGAAGCTGTCATGGCCGGGACCTGCCCTCTCGCTAAACTCTCAGAGGCCTGTGCCCGCCTTCGCCGCATACCGCCAGCTTGTTCAAATCAACGCGCGCCTCAAGCCGCAGTCCGCCCAAAGTGTTGGCGTTGACGGGCCGGAGTGAGTGTGTCACAGGTGCTGCTATGTTCGAGGCCGCACGTAAGAAGCTCCTAGTGAAGCGCCATCGGCCGTCGGGTGATCCGCTGGATCAATACTGACCTCTTCCGCGACAATCTGCTCGCTGAGTTGCCCAAAGAACTCGCACCATCAGCTCAATGGGTGTTTCGCAAGGACTACAACCAGCGCGAACGAAAGCTGGCCAAACAAATCGAAAGCTTTCGCGGTGGCATAGCATCCCTCGCCGCGAACGGAACCCTGACCAGCATGTCATCGCCCATGCCCGGCAGCTTCGAGCTCGATGACGAGGGGCGGAGCCAGGGAGCGCCGCTGCAAGAGGCGTCCGTAAGCGCCCATGCCCAAACCGGCGTCGGAGCGACCGGCGGCTTGCTCCTGCGACGTCTCGTGGACGGTCTCGGAATGGATCATATTCTTGAGCTTGGCACCAACACCGGCATGTCTGGCGCCTACATGTTGTCCGCCGAGCGACGACCTCATTTGACCACGGTCGAGGGCTCGGCCGAGTTGTGTGCCGTAGCCGCCCACTGCCTGGGTGAACAATCCAGCCAGTTCCGGCAGATGAACGCACTCTTCGACGAGGCGATTGATACCCTAGTTTCCGAAGGAGCCCGCTTCGACGCTGTCTTCGTCGACGGTCAGCACGAGGAAAAGGCGACGATCCACTACGCGGAGCGCGTCCGACCATTGCTCAAGCCGGGCGGTGTACTGATCTTCGACGACATCTATTGGTCGCGTGGAATGCTCGCCGCATAGCAGCACATTCGCCAGCAGCCAGACGACGCGGTCTCGATGGATCTGGCGTCCAAGGGCATTGTCATTCTGAAATGATGGCATCCTGGAGCGTCTGCAACTCGACACCGACGCACGCGCCCATTTTGATATGTGCGAATACGTGGGCCGGCCTGCTCTCGCCTATACGGATCGTTAGAGTTCAATAGCCGACACCCAGCATGCCCAGGCATTAAGGAGCGGCGCACACAGCCGGGCCGATACCCCCCACACGCAATCTGGTAGGCTCCGATGCCATGTCAGCCATCGTCCCGCCTACGCCAACATTCCGTTTCTCGGAAGCCGACGGCCGCTGGAACATCCTGCTGAATCCAGACCGTAAATCGGGCCCGACGCCTGCTCTCGACGGCCCCGGCAGGCACGGTCGGCGGCAATATGGGCGCTTTAATCCGTGACTTACAATGACGCATTCCAGCGCCTGCTCGAGATGGAAGAAGAACAGGGGTTGTGGACACGCCGTGTCCTCGGCGAACGTGTATGGCCACTGGTTCGCCTTCGGCGTTATCGTTCCGAGTATCTAGACGGTGGCGCAGGCGAGGGAGATGGGGGCGCCACCACAGCACCCCTGATCGCGCGAACCAGAAGCCATGCGGGGCGAATGTTAGCCTCGCTGGGCCAGCTATCGGGCGCAGTGCAAGCCAACTCTCATCGTGACATCTGGGTGTTGTCTTCCTCTTCGTATCGGCGAAAGGACGACGACGGCGTGTTTCGCTGCATTTTCAGCGAGGACCTGCGAGCGCAATTGGGCGACCGGCTGCTCTTCCTTGAGATGAACACCGCCGGTCTCAGTGCGCCGACTTCCGACACCATCTTCGTTGACGGGCTACATCGCCCGATGATGTGGGCGGCACGAGCCGCTGCAGAATTGTGCAAGCGCTTCCCGGGCCGGGCCGCCCCCTGGGGGGACCGACATCCGTCGCTATTGCTTTACGAGCGCGCGGTCTACCAGCGAACCCTGCGCAGTGCTGCAAGACGCTGGATCCGCCGCACCCGACCCAAGGCGATCTTCGTCGTCTGCGCCTATGGACTGTGGCAACCCGTCCAGGAAGCGGCACGCGAGGCCGGAATCCCAGTCATCGAGCTGCAGCATGGCATCATTCACGGAAGCCACCCGGGCTACGTATTTGTTCAAGACGAGGCTCAACTGCCCCCCTCCGTGCCCGACCATCTCGTGGTGTTCGGCAAAACCTTCGGCGAGTCGTTGCAAGCCGCCTCGCCCATCTGGAAGTCCCGTTGGAGCGTCGGCGGCCACTCATGGCTGCTAAAGCATCTAAGCGCCGAGCAATCCCGTACGGACCGCGTGGTCCTCATCGGGCAATACGACACCCCGGTTCAAAAAGTCATCGCCCAAACCGCAGCGGAGCTCGCGCCCATGCTGCCGGACTGGGAGGTATTGATCAAACCTCACCCCCAGGAGCGCGACACCGAGACGGTCTACCGTTCTGCGCTCCAAGCCGGAGCCAAACTCGCAGGCCCTCGAGACGACACCTACCGAATTCTCCCCGCCACGCGGATCGCCGTCGGGCTTCACTCGACCGTGTCCATTGAGGCACTGGCAGCCGGCTGTCAAAGCGTGCTCTTGCCCTCGGATTCGCGCTCGGACGCACTCCAAGACTTCGTCGATCAAGGCATTCTCACAGAAGCGAGCTCAGCTGCAGACATTGCAGAGATGGCGCGAGCCGCCGGGGCTCCGACGTCATCTAGCGTTGCCTCCGACCTGTTTGGTGCTGGGGCCCCGCCCCTCGACTTTTCCGCGTTGATAGATCGCGTACAGTCCGATCGAAGACAGCTGGAGACCTGATGTCGGGCTCCTCTGCTGGCGTGCGCCTAATGGCCCAGAGCGCGACCTACATGTTGGGCACCGTGCTGATGCGCGGGGGCAACTTCTTGTTGATTCCGGTCTACACGGCGTTCCTCACCACCACCGAGTACGGCGCCATCGGTATCCTAAAACAGCTGGCGCAGCTGCTGATGATTCTAGCGATGGCCGGGCAAGGGCCTGCACTTCTGAAGATGGGGATCCTCGATTCCCCGGATTCCAAACATCAAGCGACGCTCACTGGCTCGCTGTTCACCTACGTTGGAGTCGCTGGGCTCGTTCTCAGTTCTGGGGTGGCTCTGCTGTGGCCCCTGCTCAAGCCTTTTCTGGATGACCTTCCCCTGTGGCCCATCGGAATAGCAGCGCTCAGCGCGGTCATGACGATGGCGATGTTCGAGGTGGGGCTGGCAAGCGTCCGCCTCCGCCAACAAGCGGCCGAGTACACGAAGCTCAACCTCCAACGCTGGGGGTTTCTGTTGGCGGGAGTCGGTGTGTTCGTCGTTGCCCTGGGGTGGGGTGCCCACGGCCTGCTGATCGCTATCAGTCTCTCTTTCCTCGGAGGGACGGTGTTAGCGTTCCGCAAGCTACCAACCGGCAGCCGTATCGAGCTGAATCCGGAGATACTCAAAAAGAGCCTTATCTATGGCTTGCCAATCGTGCCCCACGCACTTTCCGGGATCCTGCTGCAAAGCGCCGATCGCGTAGCCCTCGCCGCCGGGCCAGGCTTGGCTGAGGTCGGAAGATACACACTAGCTGCCAATCTGGCGTCGGTCGTAACGGTGTTCGCCATAGGCATGCACCGCGCCTGGACCCCGTTCTTCCTCAACCAGGTCCGTGACGAAGCCGTGACCGGCTGGGACGCGGTACGACGCCTCTCCTTCTTTTCCATCGCTGCCATCGGTGCCGTGACCATCGCAACCGCCTTCAGCGCGCCCCTTCTCGTGGGTCTCGCAAGCAATGCCGACTACGCAAGCGCGATTCCTGTGATCAGCATACTCGCGCTCGCGGGTTTCGTTCAGGCGTACAACCTGGTCGCTTCGGCCGTCATATTTAGCAAGACGAGCGCGACCCGCCTGATCGCCTTCGTTTCCATTCCCCCTGCCATCATCAACATCGGGCTCAACCAGCATTTTGTGCCCCAGTGGGGCATGATGGGAGCAGCCTATTCCACGCTTTGTTCCACCTGCCTACTGGCGCTAGGCGGATGGATTCTCGCCCGCCGTACCCGGCGCGTGCCGTTCAAGTTCGGCAAGGCTGTAGCGGTGCTCTTCATGGTCGCCGGCTGCGTATGCGTCGGACAACAGCTCAGCTGGCTCGTACAAGTGGCACTTCTGCTCGCCTATGTCGGGGGGCTCCTGCTGCTCGACTTCCGCGACATCATGGGGGCGATTCAATCGCTCCAGCGCCAGCTACGGGAGCGCCGGAACGGCGTGCCGCCCGCTGATCCGACTGACGGCGACGCCCCTTGACATGGGCTTCCGGCCGCAGCTCGATTCCGGTCGGGATCTGCGACCCTTAGATCAGGGCCAGCTCTCCACCGCCCGACGGCAGACAGCCAGATGGCGGTCTTGCAACTCGGGTAGTTTCCGCAAGTACGACCAGCCTGAAGACTCCTGCTCGTCCAGCAGACGGCTGAGCTGCGCCGACAGATTGGCGACGGGAACAACAGCGCCCAAACGGTGCCCAGAAAATCTACGCAGACGGCCAGCAATTCGCTGGAGCCTCACTCCCGTCAACCACGGGCTGCCGAGAGCCTCACCGGCCCCGTAAGCTCGCGCATCTTCTGCTAACAGCACACTGGGGCGGCGCAAAGACGACCGCAAGATGTGAGCGTGTACCCGATATCCGATATGCAGATCCGTTCGCCCATACAGCGACTCCATTCCCTGCGCATTGCCGCTCACATCTACAATCTCGTAACCGAGCTGCTCCGCTTCCCGAGCCAGCAAGCGCAGAGCGGAACCGTGCTCGACGCTGACTTGCTCTTCCGGACTCAAGGCGTGATGAAAAGCCGCCACACGCTGAGCGTTCGGATAACGCGCGGCCAGACTGCGAAGTACGTCAACCTGCTGCTCAAAGAACAGCGGCGAACGGACGGGCAACACCCCGGTACTGACAACCAGATGCTCGACCGTCCGAAGCTCGGGCGTCGGCCGGCCCATGGCATCCATATCGTACCAGGCAGGACAGCCTCCTAATACATTGCGCGTAAGCCCCGCCCTCTGCATCACGCGAACACTGGGCGCATCGCGGCTCGTGCCCACTAGCCCGTCCGCCTCAATCCGTGCCAACAACTCCCGACTGGAGCGGTCGAAACGGAAGCGGAACACCTCGCTGCTGCTCGCGACACGCCCCTTCCAGCCCAAACCGAATGGCACAATAGGGGCCGCCAGTTGAGCTAAGGGGGAGCTCAGTGGGTAGATGCCCGGATACATGCTTCGTTGCAGCGCGGGTCCCCCGGCCAGAACAATCGCTGCGGCGTCTTTTACTTCCGGTGACTCGGGGTCCAGAGAGCGCCAACGGTCATGAAGCACCAAATCGCGATCCGGTCGCAGCTCGCCCAACAGGGCTAAGGTACGCTCGCGAATCAGAAAGTCGCCGGCGTTGCCCATCGCCCCCGAAAGAACCAAGTAATGCCCTCCGGTCGACATGAGGGCGGAGCCTAACAGATGGAGCCTGGCACGAGTCAAGTGCCTCGAGGCGGTCCCCTGGGTATTCCGAGAATGAGGGACTCAGAGATTGACCGCGCCGCCGCTACTGTTTCAGTAGGTGATCCCAGGTCAAGAAATCATCTTCCGCCAGCGGCGTAACCAACGCCTTACCAATTACCGTCGGTAGCTCCGCTGTGGGCAACCCGAAGGCCGGACGCTTGACTGCCAGGTCAACGGCGCTCAGCACATGCCCGACTGGCAAATCACGGGAGGCCACGAGGGAACGCCGCGCGTTGCGACGAGCGATTTCTTCAGCCGGCAGCACCTGTTTGATCGGGCTGCCCTCCGTCGATTGTAGCAATGCTACCCCCTCACGAAATCTCCGAAGATCGGACTCGTCCATCGCGTGATAGTGGTCGTTGCCTGGAAGCGTCTTGTCGTGCGTGAAGTGCTTCTCGATGATGGTCGCGCCCAGCATCCAGGATCGCAGCAAGACCAACATGGCGGGATCCGGTCGTGTGTGATCACTGTAACCAATAGGCTGGTCGGGAAATATTTCCCGCAAATGTCCAATGGCTGCGATGTTCGCATCAGCGTAAGGCGTCGGATATTCCAGCACACACTGCAGCAAGCCCACTTGTTCCGCTGGCAAGTGTTTGCGTACGTGGCGGTTCGCCTCTTCGATCTCGGAAAGGTGCGAAGCCCCCGTCGAAAGCAACACGGGCTTGCCACAAGCCACAACAGCATCGAGTAACGGCAGATTCGTGATGTCAGCGGAGGCAATCTTGAAAAAGGGCATCATCGGCGCCAGCAAGCGCACAGCGTCCAGATCGAAGGGTGTCGAACAGAAGATCACATCCCGCTTGCCGGCGTGCTCCGCCAACGCTTTGTATTCGGCGTCCCCGAACCCGTCATACTTGCTGAATAGCTCCCGCTGACTGGTCGTGGGCTCAGACTTCAAGTCCCAGTACGACGGCGAATTTTTCGAAGCCAGTTTGCTCGCCTTGTAGGTTTGAAACTTGACGGCGTCGGCGCCCCCTCGAGCGGCCTCATCGATGAGACGAAAGGCGGTGTCTAGATCGCCCTCGTGGTTCACGCCAATTTCGGCGATCACGAAAGGCCCGCCGTCATCGCGACGAAAAAGCGGGTGTCGGGGGGGGTCTGGTAGGCTATTTTTGGTCATGTCAGTTCCAGCATGGATCGGGTCACCCGCTCCAAGCCGGCCACCAAATCGTGTGCTGCCATACATCCGCGTAGGCTACGCCGCAATTCTGGCGAGTGAAGCAGGCTACCGATCGCCGCCTCTAGTGCTTCGGGTCGTACTTGGCTCCCCAATCCGAGGAACACAAACCCGTTTTCAGCTGAAGCGAACGTATGTTTTAGCTCCAAGGAATTCTGCGCCAGCGCGATGGTGGGCACGGTCAGAGCCGCAAGTTCATAAAGCGTCCGTCCGCACGAGCTGATCGCAAAGTCGGCTCTACGCATGAGCTCACTCATCAGAGGTACATCTCGCACCAGCGTAAGATTCATACCGCCTGCTCGTAGCGCTGAGCAACGCTCTTCGAGTTCTTCGTAGGGTTCGAAACCACGACCCGCGATCACCGTCACATGACAGGATACCGACTGCAGGGCGGTCAAGGCTTGATACGTTAGCCTCGATGGATCCGTGCCGCCGAAAGTAACGAGGATCTCTTGGACCTGATCTCGACAGTCCAGCGCCTGAACGCCTCGAAACTCGGGGCGCAAGCAATAAACACTGGGGCCGAAGTATCGGCCGCGGGCGGGTTCACTCTCGTCGGCCGCGTACAGCGCGTTGAATACGAGATGTGCCTCCTCCGCCCCGGTCCCGGCGTCCTCGAAACAAACCACCTGGTAACCTGCATCCTTCTCCGCACAAATCGTGGACGCATCGGTATCGAGCTCGTCGTGCACAATGAGGTGAGCGCCAAAATCGGCCAGCGCCGCTATACGTGCGTTCTTTTCCACGACGACAACCGGAAAAAATGCAGAGCGAAGGCGCTCGATCGCCAGCGTTTGGTCGGGCTCGCAAAATATCCGACAGTGGTGCCCGCTGAGCCCTTCGATGAGCGTCATCACTCGCGTCACGTGGCCCAATCCCTGACGAGCGTTGCCGATCACCCAGAACGCAATGCGCCGCTGACCTAGGGCGGCTTCCGCCATCAGCCAATCGTCGGGGCCATCTATGTCGATCCCGTCGAGGGGATCCATGAGCACCAGGCCCACCCGCTTACCGATCCGCGATCCCGGCTGCACCGCGTGGCGCTGAGCGCCGAGAACTGCGCCCGTCTCTCGATACCTCTTCGGCAACTGCTGCCGGTTGAGCCGAGCTTCATATGCCGGTACCGGACCGTCTGGCCCGTCTTCCCAGGCCAGATGAGTATCGTCTACGGCGGTCAGAACGGTATCCGGTGCGCCCTCCGCCTTCAGCTCTGCAACGACGCGATCGAGGATGCGGGGCCGCAGCATCGGGCTCGTCGGTTGCACCGTCAGCACCTGGTCGAACCGTCCGCCAGCCGCCTCCAGCTAAGTCACCGCGTCGTGAATGACAGGATCGAGCGTGACCACGTCCTCGGCAAGCTTGGGATCTCGCAGAATGACCTCCGCACCCAAGCGTCGAGCCACCACGGCGATCTCCTCGCTGTCGGTCGACACCACCACACGGTCCACAGATTTTGACTGCTGACAGGCTTGGATGACCCAGCCCAACAGTGGCCTCCCGGCCAGCGGCCGCAGGTTTTTCCTCGGGATCCCCTTGGACCCGCCACGGGCGGGAATGACGGCCAATACGCTCATGAAATCGTTATCCACTCGGGAGACCTCGATGATTCCCCGAAAGGTTGTTGGCGTCAACGTCGGGGCGCGCCGGCCCGGGACTCCCAAAGTCGCACACTTAGCCCCCGCCAGGCGTCCCCGGCTCGGAGTTGCCGGGAACGAGCGGCACTGATACACAGCGCTCCTTGCGCGCCTGAATTCAAGGGATTTGCGCAATGATCGAGCGCTGAACCCATGAAAGTGATCATCCAAATTCCCTGTCTCAACGAGGCCGGCACCCTGGCCATCGCCCTGGGGGATCTACCCAAGACGCTGCCAGGAGTCGACGTCGTCGAGTGGCTGGTGATCGATGACGGCAGCGAAGACAACACCTCCGAGGTCGCCCGTCAAAACGGCGTGCACCACGTGGTGCGATTCCCGAGCAATCAGGGATTGGCCAAGGCCTTCATGCTCGGCATCCGTACCGGCCTCGAGCTAGGCGCCGACATTATCGTCAACACAGACGCGGACAACCAATACAACGGCGCCGACATCGAAAAATTGGTCGCGCCCATCGTCGCTCAAGAAGCCGACATCGTGATCGGGGCGCGCCCCATCTCGAACATCCAGCATTTTTCAGGCATCAAGAAACGCCTGCAGGGTCTGGGCAGCTCTTTTGTGCGTGTGATGAGCGGCACGTCCGTAGCGGACGCCCCCAGTGGATTCCGCGCCTACAGCCGGAGCGCCGCTTGCAGCATGAACGTGTTCAGCGACCACACCTACACCTTGGAAACCATCGTCCAGGCAGGGCAAAAGAACCTGAGCGTGGTGTCCGTGCCCATTCGGGTAAACGGCGATCTACGGCCTTCTCGATTGGTGCGCAGCATCCCGTCCTACATCCGCAAGTCCGTGCTCACGGTATTTCGGATCCTCGTCGTGTATCGGCCCTTCCGCTTCTTTCTGATGGTCGGCGCCGTATTATTCGGTACTGGCGCCGCGATCGGGCTCCGCTTCCTCTGGCACTATTTCCACGGTGACGGCGGCGGACACATTCAATCGCTACTGCTTGGCTCGGTCCTCCTGATCATGGGTTTCAACACTTTCATGATGGGGTTCATGGCAGATCTATTGTCGGTCAACCGACGACTGCTCGAAGAGCTGCAGGCCTATCAGCGCGCTTCCCAGAAGGCAGCTGCCGGCGCTCCGATATCCGCCGGCGACAACGCGGCGGATATCGGAGCGCTCAACTGACCAGCGCCGAGCTCAATTGACGCCCATGACTTCAGCGCATTGTGGTGGGCTTCGCCACAGCTGAGGATGTTTTGTCGACACGGCATCAGAACAGAGCTCACGATCCGGCGCCCCGCTCAGTACCCGAAGCAACTGCGCACCAGTGCGACAGTGGCGGCGGTGCCCGACGCGATCAAGACCGCTCCCCGGCTGCCCTTACGAGCCAAGATGCGAGCCGTATAGCGCGACAACTGAGTGCCCAACACTACCGCGGGTAACAGACTGGCCGCCCAACACAGCTCCGTCCAACCCAGCCTTCCAGTGAGGGCCAGTCCGATAGACGATACCGACGCGCCCACGAAGAAGAACCCCGAGAGCGTGCCTCGGAGGGCGGAACCCGAGCTCTCCACAAAGAGCAGAGCCATCGGGGGACCGCCGACGGATGTCGTCGTGCCCATTATTCCCGACAGACAACCGGCGACAGTGAGGGATAGCGGACGAGGTTTCCATTGGGCGCGACCGATACCGCTGAGCACCACAGCGAACAGCAACATGCCCGCCAGAAATACAGACGTCTGCTGGGTAGGAATCGCGGAGAGCAGCGCGAGCCCCACTAAGGTGCCTGGCATGCGCCCCACCAGGGCCCAGCCGATCTTCGATCGGTCCATAAACTCTCGCTCCCGGAAGGCGACGATGGCCGTCAAACAAACGGCACACAACAGCAACGGCCCAGGTACCAACACCGGTTCGACCATCAGTAGGATAGGCGCCGAGATGATCGCCAGGCCGATACCGATGGATCCCTGGAGTATGGATCCGGTGGTCACCGCCAGAGCGGCGATCAGTCAAGTGGAAAACTCCGGAAAAGGCATCGCGGGAGGCCGCGAGCCTACCACGCCGGGGAGCCTCCGCAGCTCGGGAGTATCCGAGCTGCGCCGTTACAATTGTAGCCCTGATACTAAGTGGCCCTGATGCTAATAGGTGTAGGCCTGACAGATCATGGCGGAGCCTGCGCAGCTGCCGAAGTCGCAGTAACCGTTGCAAAAATCTATCTCGATGTCGCAGGCAGCGCCGTCTTGCAACGGAGTTCCACAGGTACCGCCCTGGCACATCAGCTCCAACTCGCAAACGCTGCCATAGCCGCACGGCTGGCCCGCGCCCGCACGGGTGCTGCAGGTGCCATCCGTACAAAGCAGCCCAGCCTCACACTCTAGCCAGTTCAGCGTGGCGTAGTCGCAGCTCTCTCCGGCTGCTGCCGGGGCCACACAGCGGTCGGCTTCGTAGTCGCAACTAGCGCCGCCAGCACACCATCCGGCGTCAGAACAGGACTCCCCCAGCTCCGGTAGGGCACGACATACGTACCCGTCATAGTCGCAATAGGCGATCGCATCGCAATAGCCATCCTGAACGCAGGAATCGCCGATGCCCGGCGGTTGTCCCGGCTGCGTTCCCGACTCAGCGCAGGGACTTTCACAGCGCCCGAAGATGCAGTCGAGTCCCTGAACACAATTCGATGGCGATCCGAAACCGGGAATATCAAACACTTCGCACTGGGCGGCATCCGGCTTGTCACCGTAAAAGACATTACAGACGGAGCACTCCGCCGAACCCCATTCTATCGAGTCCCGGTCGCAGCCAATGGCATTCATCGCCGCTATATCTGCGCCCGCACACTGGGCGCTATAGATCAAACCGGCCTGATCGGCGTCGGCGATGCCTTCCTGGGCGCTTCGAGTGAGCGTCGCGTTGCAGGCTTCCTCCGTGCCATAGGGCTGGTTCGCTTGACTTCCGCAATTGCAGTTGTAGAAGGGCCCGCAGAACGAGTCTGCGCTCAGCCCTGCATATTCGCTCTTTTCGACAGGAGCGGGGCCGCTCTTCTCATCGTCTGCGCAGCCGACCGCTGCGGTGGAAACAAATCCGAAGACCGGTACCCAAAACTTAAATGTGCGGTTCATAGAGCGAAGGTGCGCCATGAACGCTCCAGTTTCAATGAAATTTCACATTCTCACAGCGGTAGTACAAATACTCCCGCCCCAAGACATTCGGGCGCCGCAGCTCTAGCTGAACCTCCGGTATCTCCTCGGAGGGTGTCTCCTCAAACTAGAACAATAAACGTCGACGAGCCCTTTGCGATCAGATTGCCGTCATCGTCCTCGATGTGCCCCTCCACGTAGCCTGTACGACGCGTGCCTTTCACCAATGTTCCGTAGGCCCGCAGAGTGCCCAGCTTCGCCGCCTTCAGGAAATTGACTTTGATCTCCAGCGTCGCTGTCTTGCTCCCAGATTCGGCGATGCTGTCGTAGAAAACCTTGCCCATGGCGGCATCGAGCAAGCTGCAGATGACCCCGCCGTGAACCGTGCCCCCACCGTTCTGGTGCCTGCCCTTGTCGATAACTAAGGAGACCAAGTAGCGGCCGTCATCGTAGCCGTCCCATCGCGCGCCCAAATCCCGGACAAAGTCTGTAGCTGGCATGTGCCATGCCTATGGCATCAACCCGAGAGGTACTCAACGTCGGGCCGCGCGGGTGGGGGATCTTTGAGATGACGGACAACGGGAGCTCTAGGCCCACAGAAATAGCAATCATTTGAAACTAGACTCACCCCCGAATCCACGTAGACGGTTTTCCGGCCGCTTTGCGGCGATCTCTGCAACACTCACGGGATGCGCTTGAAACTCCGATATCTGATGCCCGTATCCCTTCTATGTAGCGTCGGCTACGTCGCTTGCGGCGCTAAAGAACGCCCCGAAGCCATGACGTCGCTATTTGAACCGTCCGCGGAAAGCGGAGGCGTGCCCGAAGACGCCTATGTGCGAGAGCCACTGCCCTGGGACGTGCTCTCTGTCGACGGCGGAGAAAACCACACCTGCGCGCTGCTGCGGAACGGATCGCTCAAGTGTTGGGGTCAAGCTGGGCCAGAGCTAGGACATGGCCTGGGACCCGATATTTCCCTCGGCGTCGAGCCTGGTGTGGACGACATGGGCGACAACCTCGCCCCCGTCGATTTTGGTAGCGACCGACTGGTCGCGAGCTTCGCAACAGGAAAGTCCTACAGCTGCGCCATCTTAGACGACGGTTCCGTCAAGTGTTGGGGGGACAATGCCGCCGGTCAGCTCGGAATCGGCGATACACTGCCGCGGGGCGAATTGGCCGAAGAGATGGGTGACAACCTGCCCACCGTGGACCTGGGAACCGATCGCACAGCCGTGGCCATCGACGTGGGAGCCTACCACGCCTGCGCTGTCCTCGACGACGGCTCGCTCAAGTGCTGGGGCAAAAACTATAACGGACTGTTGGGGCTCGAGATCGCTGGCGAGGTCACGATTGGCGCGCTTCCCGGCCAGATGGGCGACAACTTGCCCGCCGTGGATCTGGGCACGGGGCGCACCGCCATCGGCATCGCCATCGGCAACCCGACCTGTGCCATCCTCGATGGCGGCTCAGTCAAGTGCTGGGGTACGTTGTCAACTAATGATATTCGTGGCGACAGTGATATTCGTGGCGACAGCGTCGGCACTATGGGAGATGCGTTGCCCGAGCTCGATCTCGGTACGGGTGCTACGGCGGAGCATCTCGTCAGCATGGGGCAGTCAACTTGCGCACATCTCACATCAGGCCATGTGAAGTGCTGGGGCATCAATATACATGGGCAACTGGGGCTGAGCAACACTGACAGCGTGGACGCTCTTTCAGATCGGATGGGTGATAATCTCCCCCTGGTAGATCTGGTCGGAAAGGTCGAACATCTGGCTGCCGGCGCCGGGCATGCTTGCGTATTGATGGTGTATGGCGAGTTCAAGTGTTGGGGTGCCAATGACTATGGCCAACTCGGAATCGGTGACGACCATTACCGAGGCAACGAACCAGACGAAATGGGGAGCCATTTGGCACCGGCGCAGGTCGGCGACGGGGTTGTAGGCGCCGGATGCGGAGATCAATCCAGCTGTGCCGTGTTCGACGACGGGACACTCAAGTGTTGGGGCCGGGCATGGGCGCTCGGGCAGAACTCAACCAATACCATCGGCAACAATGACGCTGAGATGAGCTTCTTGACAACGGTTCCCGTCGGCACGTAGCCCCCCACATCGGCCTCCCCAGCACTATCCTCTTTCCGCTTACGACGCGGGCCCATATTTCCGGCAACTCGGGCTCAACAACTACATGTAGGCGAATGTCCCGGTCGCTCGCCGTGCCGGAGCCGACCCAGGCGTCACGAAAAAATGGCCGTGTTCTGAGCCCGAAAACTCTGTCCGACCGACTGAGCCGTCGAAGCACTTCGCTCCACCGCAGGTTCGTTCTATTCGACCTTTCTGGAACACAGGCACGATATAGCCGCGTCATCGCTCCGTTGCGACACACTGACAGCAGTGTCGGCGGTTGTTTTTAGCGGCGCCACTAACCCGCAGCGTCAAATGGCCGTTGTGGTCGGTAGGAACACCGCTGTACCGTTCCCAATTACGGCCTATCCGTGTCTATACGTTTTCCCCATCGCCGACTGCTTGTTCTAGCGCTTGCGCTCTCAGTCCTCCTAGGATCCTTCGCACTCGCCGACAGTCGTAAAGTCCCGGTAACGCTACAGATGCGCTTGGCCGCCAAGGTCTCGAGCTACGACCGGAACATGAAACAACGCGTCAGCGGAGGCGCGCACATCCTGGTCGTCGAACGCGGCGACGCGCAGGGCAAACGCCTCGCCCACCGCGTAAAATCGAGCATCGCAAGAACCAAAAAGTTTGCCGGCACTCACGCCACCGTCGAACTGTATTCATATGAAAACCCTGCAGCCCTCGCCTCAAAAATCAAGTCGAGCAAAACAGCCATGGCCTACTTCGCAGGCAGCTTCGAAGAAGAAGCGGCAGCTATCGGCGGTGAGCTCGACGGGACAAGTGTGCTGACGCTGAGTTCGGAACTGAGCGCCGTGCGTGCGGGCATCGTCCTCGGAATCGGGCTAAAAAGCGGACGCCCCAAGCTGTATCTAAACCTGCCCCAGGCAAAGAAGCAGAAGGTACAAATCGCGCCCCGCCTGATCAAGCTAATGGAGGTGTATCGATGAAGCCCTACGCCTTGCTGATCCCCGCCAGTTTACTCTGGGCAACCACGAGCCGAGCCGACAGCGAGCTCGACGCCCTGCTGAGCGAGGACGTGATCACGACCGCTTCCCGGAATGCCGAGAGCTCCCGAACAGCGCCGGGGCTGTCCACCAGCATCACAGCGGAACAACTACGAATTTACGGCCTTCGCACCGTCGCCGAGGCAATCGACTTTCTCGCTCTGGGTATTTCGTCTTCCGGACAAAATCAACACGGTGACCAGGTCGAGCTGGGCTCCCGCGGGGTGTTGCTGGCCCACGACACCGGCAACCACTTTTTGTTGACGATAAACGGGCACGCGATCAATGAAGTAGGGCTTGGAACAGCCCGTTTCGATCGTGGTGCGGGCATCCCTCTCGAACTGGTGGACCACATCGAGGTGACCGTTGGTCCCGGCTCAGTCCTCTACGGGAACAATGCCATGTTCGGTGTGATCAACGTCCTGCTCAAGCGGGGTGATGAGATGAACGGTGCCTACGCCGTATTGGACGGAAGTACTTTGAAGTCCTACCGTGCTGGCGCCGGAGCTGGCTATCAGTTCGATCTCTTCGGTGAGTCCGGGCAAGCCGTACTCGGGCTCGAATACTACGACCGCCAGGGTCCCGGTTTTGACGTAGGCCTGCAAAACGTGGAGCTGAATATCGGCGGCACCGTAGCGCGCACCACTTCGGACGACAGCCAGCCGGGGATCTGGGGAGGAACGCTGGATAACAGCAACTACTCCCGCATCCCTGCCGCCGTGTTCTCCGTTCAGCTGGGGGAATGGCAGCTCCGTGGGCAAGCCAAGTACTCCGCGATTGGCGATCCCCTGGGGCAAGACTTCTTCGACGAGAAAGACTCCCGAACCATCGACAAGTCACTTTGGTTCGATCTCAGCCACAACTGGGTGCTTCCGGCCGGGGTGGAATTCAAAACGCGAGCGTACGTCGACGGCTACTCCCATCGCCAGTACATCATGAAGGACTCCACGCGCTGTGGCCCCCAGCAGCTCACCACATGCTTGACGGATAAACTCCGGGTCTCCCGCTGGGCGGGCTTGGAACTGCGATCCAGCATCGATTGGTTCGAAGACCAAGAGTGGCAGACCTCATTCGGTGTAGACAATCGAATCCGCTACGTCGGCGCGCGCACAGATCGCAGCAACGCGAGCACAGGGCAACTCTACACAACCAGCATAGATCATCTCGATACTACCGACGTCGCGTTTGGCGCCTACATACAACAAGTTTGGAATCCCACTCGAAACGTGGGCGTCAACGTCGGGGCCCGCGTCGATGAAGACCAACGCTTTGACCCCGTACTCTCTCCCCGAGCCGCGGTTTCTGTCGGTCTCTGGGAGGGTGGCGTAGCGAAGATCATGTACGCCAAAGCCTTCCGAGCGCCGGGTCGATTCGCCACCGACGCGGTAGTCCAGTTCCAACTCCCACCCATCGACCTCCAGCCCGAAACCGTGCACTCCGCCGAAGTCGTCGTGGAACACACCTACGGCACTCATCGGGGCACCGTCGGTGCCTTTAGCACTCTGTGGCAAGACATGATCGAACTACACATCCTCAGCCTCGAGGAGCGCTACGCTGAGTACGGGGAGGATATGGATCAGTTCATCCAATACGAGTACGTGCGACTCCAGAATGTCGCCGAGCTCACGAGCTACGGCATCAATGGTGCTTACCGAACCAGCTTGTTGGACGGTCGTCTGAACGGCGGTTTCACCGCCACCTACGCCTTCAGTCGAGAACACCGGGAGGACGGACACCGCGAGGTGGTCATCGCCCCGGCGCTGACGGCCAACGCGCGAGCCGCTTACACGCATGCCAAAGATTGGCCCACGCTTGGCGTGGCCGCCGCCTATATCGGCGAACGGCTGGCAGACCGCGCCTTCAACAACGACTTTGTCCCTCAACCCAAAGCGGACGCCCAGCTGGATATCCGGACCACGCTCAGTGGTTCTGTCTATGGGATGGCGTACCGGCTCACGGCCAACTACGCCATCACCGACCACGGCGCCAAAGTGATCGGTCCCGTCCAACGAGGTCACGATGAAAATCCATCGGCCGAGCTATTTCCAGTGAAGCAGTTCACAGGCTACGGAGAGTTGAGCTATGAATTCTAAGGCACGCGACTCGCGCTATAGGTTCGCCGGCTCGGCTCTGCTGTTGAGCGCATGGTTAGCCGGCAGCTGCGACGACGTCTCCGTCAGCTATGTCGATCCGATGTCCTGGGCGTTCACCGTTGACGCGGGGAGCCCCCCTAATAGCGGCGGCGATGGCGATGTCCCGACGAATCCCTGCGCTATATGCCTTGCCCAGCAAGTCCGAGAGGCAGCGCCCGAATGCGTCGAAATTTCCGTACCTTGTATGGACGACTCCGGCTGCGAAGATTTACTGGGCTGTGTGCTGGACCGTGGATGTCTAGCCGTCCCCATGGAGCAAACGGTGGGCTGTGCTCAGCCCTGCGCGGCCGCCGGCGGCGTCAACTCGGCGGTACACCCGGCAGTAGTGCTCGGTTTCCCACTATTTGACTGCGCCCAGATTGCCTGCGCAGACGCCTGCCCCAACCTCCCCTAAGTTACCCGAAATTCTGGACGCCGAGGCGCCGGGGCTAGATGATATGCCCCCGATGGACACCCATACCCCCAGTGCGCGGCGTCTGCGCGACCTCTTGCTAGAGAGCGGCCCAGTATCGACCCAGCGTAGCCGGCCTCCCGTATCCGTCCGAAACCCGGAACGCGATGCCGTAGTCGAGCGCATCCAAGCCTTGATCGAGACCATGTTCTTGATGATGAAGGCGGACGATGAGCAGTCCGAGGACGAGCTCGACGCGTTACGGCGTGCCATCCGAAACCTCACAGATCGAACGGTGCCCACTCGCGTCATCAATCGCATGCTGGGCGAGTTCGAGACACGCCTATCGGCAGAGGGCCGGGAAAGTCGTCGCTGTGTGACCGATTACGCGTTATCCACAGGAAAAACAGTGCGGGCTGTGGTCGCCGGGCATATGCATCAGGCGACCCACGACGGGGGTCGACCCTGGATGCTAGAAAAAAACGGCGTTCTCTACATCAATGCGGCGAGGGTACCGCGCATTTTTGCGACCAAGGTATGCCAAGTGCGATATCACATCGCCCTCGACATCGACGGCGATAGCGTGACCGCCACCGATGTGTTCATCGAAGACTGAGTGTTTCAGTCGACCGTCCTACGGTGCACCAACGTCGACGTCGCTTGAGCTGTCGGCATCAGCAGCAGCCGTTGCATATTTATGTGCGGCCGCCGGCTGATTGCGAACACAATGCAGTCGGCAACATCATCGGCACTCAGCGGCGTGACGCCTTCATAGACCTGCTTGGCGCGCAGCTTGTCGCCGTGAAAACGAACCTCACTAAACTCCGTGTCGACCATTCCCGGTTCGATCACGAACTCTCGGACGCCGGTACCTGGCAACTCCTGACGCAGCGCTTGCGAAAATGCCTCGACTGCAGCCTTGCTGGCACAGTACGCGGCTCCGTTAGCGTAGGGCTGCACCCCTGCCAGGGAGCTGATCTGAACCAGGTCGGAGTACTCTCGTTTCTGCAGCTCCGGCAAGAACAACCGCGTCATGCGCATGAGGCCCATTACGTTGGTCTCCATCATCTCACGCCAGTCTTGCTCGCTGTTGTCCACCACAGGCCCAAGCCCCCTCGCGAGCCCAGCGTTGTTAACCAAGATGTCGATCTGTCCAAAACGCTCAACAGCGTTATCGTGAAACTCCTGACACGATTCTTCGGAGCCCACGTCGAGGGGCTGCGCCCAGACCTCCGCTCCGGCTCGGCCTAATCGATCACCGATTTCAGCCATCAGGGATCCGCGACGCGCGCCAAGAACCAATTTAGCGCCAGCTGCCGCCAGTTGAGTAGCTACGCTGAGACCGATCCCGCTTGATGCACCAGTAATGACGGCCACGCGGCCACGAATCGGATCTTGCTTGCTCATGGCGCATTCCTAACACAATCAGCGTGACTGAGGAGAGCGCCCCAGCGTCGCTCCAGCTGCGCTTGATTGGTTCGTGCCGTCGTCAGCACGCCGCCCCGCCGCCGCGCTAAGGCGAAGCCCCAACCGGAGTCTGTGCCAGCCGCACGAGCTGCGCGTGCCGGAACATAACGGCCGACCCAGTGTGAGTATCCCGCATGCGGTGGGCGCCGTAGGCCAACAGTTGATTGTCGTCCGTGATGATACTGCCCGGGGCCGCGTATCGAGCGGTACCAGCCGAATCCAGACTGATGTTCGCTCGTACCTCCGCCGCCGTCATATCCCGACCGACCCCCGCCCGGCTGAGTCCCGGCCAGTCTCGCGCCAGCCCCACGCTCGGCTCTCCGACCCCGCCCACTAGGATCCCCGAGAAATCGACGGGATCCGTCCACAGCAGCGTATCTCCGAACACCTAACTCCTGCCGCCCCGGGCCGCAGTCCCGCAGCGCATGGGCTGTGCTAGCCTGGATCTCACAGCATGGCCCCAACGACGACGAGCCCAGGCGCACCCGCAAGCATCGAATCTGCCGTCGTGGCTCGCGACTGGAGGGGCGCCCGCGAGCTACTCGAGGCGGCAGACTCCCGAGCCGAACTCGATGCTGCTGGTCTGGCTCTTCTGGCCGAAATGAGGGTTCTGACGGGTGATGCGAAGGGCGGCAAGTCGACGTTCGAGCGGGCGGTCGCCGCCTATCAGGCGTTAGGCGATCTGTCTCGGGCTGCCATCACCGCCACCCACCTGTGGCGATTATATCGAGACAACGCCGAGGGATCCAAAGCCACAGGGTGGCTACGGAGAGCTGCCCGATTCGTTGCCAAAGAACCGAAGTCTGTGGGTGCCGGGCACGTCATGGCGATCGAGTCCTTCAGGATACAAGCCAAAGGAGATCTCGCCGGCGCGCTCGATCTGGCCACACGCGCACACGACATTGCCATCGAGGCTGATGATCCCGAGCTCGAATCTGTGGCTCTCTCCCGCCAAGGTCGGCTGCACATACGATTGGGTAACGTCGACGAAGGGCAAGTCCTGCTCGACGAAGCCATGACGATCGTTCAGGACGACCGGGTGCCGCCCATCCTGAGCGCAGTGGTCTACTGCACCGTCATCGACGCCTGCACAGATCTCGCAGACTACGAACGCGCCTACGAGTGGACCGCCAGCGCGTCGAGCTATTGCGAATCGGGTGCCGTCGGCGGCTTTCCCGGAATTTGCCGTATCCACCGAGCGGAACTCTTGCGCATGCGTGGCAGATGGCGTGAAGCCGCCGAAGAAGCCGAGTGTGCCTGCGCGGTTCTCAACAGCTTCGGCATGAACCTCGGCGTCGCCATGGGCGAAGCCGAAGTCGGCATGGTCAAATTGCGTCTCGGCGATCTGGACGCCGCCGACGAAGCGTTCACCGCTGCCCACAGGAAGGGCTTCAACGCCCAGCCCGGCCGTTCTCAGTTGATGCTCGCCCGAGGGGATGTGGACGGAGCCAAGAGTGCGCTTGACCGATGCATTATCGAATTAGAAGACGACCCCCTGGGGCGAGCCAAAATGCTCCCTACCCGCGTGGAGGTCGCTCTAGCAACCGGCGATACCAGCGCGGCCGTCACCGCTGCCGCCGATTTGTCAGACATCGCCAGCAGATTCTCAAGCAACGGCTTGGCAGCCTTTTCCGCCAACGCGAATGCCGCCGTCGCCCTGGCCCAGTCAGACGCCGAGGGCGCGATCACCGCCGCCAACAAAGCCGTCGGCCTCTGGACCACGATCAACGCACCCTGCGAAACCAGCAAGGCGCGGCTCTTGCTCGCGGATGCCTACGAACAAGCCGGAGACTTGAGCGAAGCCAAGTTTGAACGCGAGGCCGCTGCCGCTGCCCTAAGTGACATTGGCCTGACCATCGCGCTCGGCTCCGCCGACACCATGGCAGTGTCGCCCACCTTCTCAGCCTTCGCCGCCACCCAGGTGCCTGACGCCAACAGCCCATCGTTGAGTGCCGTGTCCTCGAACGCCGTGGTGTCAGCCGGGCCGGTTGCCAGCTCCCAACCCCACCCCGGTACGCGATTCGGAGACAAGCTCGAGCTAATCCGCGTCCTAGGGCAGGGCGGGATGGGGACGGTGATGGAAGCTCGTCACCTTGTCACAGGCCGCGCTGTAGCCGTAAAATTGCTCAACCCCGGCATGGGGAACAACCCCGCCCATTGTCAGCGCCTATTAGCGGAGGCCCTAGCCTGCGGCAGCGTCAAACATGAAAACGTGATCGACGTTTACGACGCAGGGGAATTTGACGGAACTCCGTACATCGTCATGGAACTGCTCGCCGGGCAGTCCTTGGCCGAACGAATCGACAACGGCCCCCCGTTGAGCCGAACCCTAGTGCTCGATATCGCGCGTCAAGCTTTGGCTGGACTGGCCGCAGCTCACGGCTCCGGGATCGTTCATCGAGATCTGAAGCCGGACAATTTGTTCCTCGCTGGACATCCTGAATCACCGACCGTAAAATTGCTCGACTTCGGTATCTCTAAATTTTCTGCAGGCACTCCGTCCACCACAAAAACCGGAGCGCTTCTGGGGACCCCGAGCTACATGGCGCCCGAACAGATCTACGCACCCAGCAAGGTGGACGGACGCGCCGACCTGTACAGCCTCGGCATCGTGCTCTTTGAGATGCTTTGCGGGAAGGTGCCGTTCGTGGCCGAAAGCTACCCGGCACTGCTCGTTAGCATTTTGAACGACCCCTTCCCGTGCATCGGCGACCACTGCGCCGAGGCGGACGCGCAGCTTAAAGAACTGATCGCCAGCGCGACCGCCAGGGACCGAACCCAGCGTTATGCCGACTGCGCAGAGTTCACCGCTGCTATCTCCGCGATGGCCTGAACAGTTTCAACTTCGGAAGCCCAGCTCCGATGCCCAGCTTGCATGCCCTCGGTTTTAGCTATTTTTCGGATTGAGCGAGAGTTTGAGCAACACATCGTCCTTGATCAAGTCGTCAGCCATGCCGGCATAGACAATACCAAAGTCTTTGCGATTGATCGCAAACTCCGCGCTAACCGCGATACTACCAGCGCCCACGGTTATCTTGGCAGGAAAGTCGATGGACTTTTCTACGCCGTGCAGCGTGAGGTTCCCGGTCACCTTGTACTCGTTGGTGCCGTCGAGCTTAGTCAGCGAAGTCGTGACAAAATTGGCAGTGGGAAATTTGGCGACGTCAAAGAAGTCGGGACTCTTCAGATGCATGCCCAGCTTGCCGGGCTGTATGTTCACCGACGCCATTTGAATCTCCACCGAGAGCCGACTCTTGCTCGGATCGCCGTCCACCAGATCAAGCTGCCCCGAAAATTTCGAAAACTGACCGTCATGCTTCATGCTGATCTTGGCGCCCACAAACTCCACCGCAGAGTTCACTTCGCTGATATCAAACTTCACGCTCGTGCCCTCGGCGGCTTTTGCTGGGGCGGTCACCGGCGCGCTAGCAGCCGACTTGTGCTTGCCGGCAGCGGGGTCATCATCGCAAGCCACAGTCAACGTGAGAGCGGCGGCGCCTAGTAGTGTATAAATGTTCATTGGAGTTTCTCCTTAGCTAGTTCTTGTATAGAAAAAAAGTGGAAACTCAGCTCATCAGCTCGCTCCGATGAGGCTGCTCGTAGTCGATATCCGGCTCCACAGGCCGGTGCCCGTGGGGTTGATGCTCTCGTGACTCTGGTCGTAGTGCCCCTTGATGTGGGGCATGTTTTACGAGTCCGTCGTCGATGCCGTGGACACACTGAATCGCGCAGTGGCGGGCATCGAACTGGGTACCACGGAACCCCGCGGCACAATCCGCGTGACCACCCCCTCGGATCTAGGAAGGCTCATTCTGATCGAACGCTTCGCCGAATTTCTCGATCGCTATCCAAAAATATCGCGCGATCTGATCTTCGCCAATCGCGTGGTGGACTTGGTCGAAGAACGCGTCGACGTCGCCCTGCGCGGAAGCGCCGTGGCAGATCCCAACTGGATCGCTCGACCGTTCATGTCGGGTCACCTGCGACTCGCCGCCGCCCCCGACTTCCCAGTGCCCGACGACATTCACGAATTGGAGGGGCACAATTTCGTTTTGCATCACAGCCCCAGCGGCAGCGACGTGGTTCGACTCCACCGACCAACTCCCCGAGCGAGTGCGACTCTTCGTAGATTTCCTCTGGAAATGAGCTCCAAGCGCCCCCTGTCACTCAGGAATCACGGAAAGAAGGAAAAAAGTCGGCTGCGTCTCGGCCGTGGGCGGACCGTCGGGCAAGGGAGGATCTGCCTTGGCAATGCCGTCACAACCCGTACTCTGTGCTTGTGCGACGGCTGCCCCCCCTCCCCGTCCTCTGCCTCTTGCCCATCTCCCTTCTCGCCATCGCCTGTGGCGACGGCGCGGTACTCAACCTCGCCGACAACGTCGAATTCCTCAGCGACGGCGGGCACGCCGCCAACGACAACACGGCCCCGCCTATCGTCGACGATCCGATCATCGATCCCTGCGACAACGACCCGAGCGCCCCCGGATGTGGGGATCCACCGGACGACTGCAGTGATGCTACCTACGCCGAGAGCCACTCTGCGGAGTGTTGCCAACCAGGCTCCTCAGACCCCAGCTGCTCTACGACTCCCTCAAGCTGCGACCCCATCCCATGCACCGGCGCCGCCGACTGTAGAGAGGCCGCCGAACAGCTCGGTGCCGCACGCCCCGGCTTGTCTACCTGTCGACAGGACGTCTGCGGCTTCGGACTTGCCGGGTTGGATCCAGATCCCGCCTGCCCATAGACGGCGGTCCCTGGCAAGAGGCTCAGCGCTTCATTCCATATCGCAGGTGATGTCGTTCTCACCCCATCGCTGGGGCGCAGCGTTGGCCGTGAAGCGAAAGACTCCTTCTCGGCTTGCCTCAATACAATTGTTCATCATCACCTCAGCGTGGGTGACACAGAAGCCAGGCCCCGGTGTGCCCTCCCTCTCCTGCTGACAGGCGGTGAGAGCATCCCCCGTGTGCTGCAAGATTTCGCAGAGGCGAACTTCGCCGTGATACTCCGATTGAACGGTGGTGGGCTCGCGTACGCCGTCAGGGCCCCCGACTTGAGGGGCAGCATGGTTCGGTTCTTTGTCCTTCCGTTTCCGTGCTCAGCGCTCAGTGGTTTCTTCGGCTAAACAACACCCGGAATCCGACCGGCGCTGGCGGCGTGATCTTTGACCGAAGTTTATAATCAAAGGGCGTAATTTCGAAATTCGCCTCGCGCAACAGAATCGCCACGTTCACCATCACCTGCAATTCCGCCAGTCCCGCGCCACCGCAAGTGTGAGTTCCCACGCCGAATGGCGCGTAGGTATGGGGCTCCGCTCGGGGTCGATCCACGTCGAACTCAAAGGGCCGTTCGAAGTGCTCTTCCAAGAATTGGGTGAGCGCATGGGCGACAAACACCATCGACCCCTTCTCCACACGGTGCCCGTTAAAACTAAACGATTCGGCGGCGTGCTGGGGCATCAAGGGTGCCACCGGGTAGCGCCGCATGGACTCGATCGTCGCCGCATGAAGCGTTTTGGCCTTCCGAAAGTCCTTGCCGCTCGGGGCGCCACCGTCAAAGACGGTATCAACCTCGCTTTGTACGCGGGACAAGATCTCCGGGTGTGTCAGCAGCGCATGCATCAAGTACGCGGTGGCTGCCGCGACCGTGTCTTGACCCGCCAAGAAGGGGCCAAGCGCCGAAGCATACACGGCGTTCAGCGGCATGCGTTCCGGGTCCTCAGCATGCGCGCTCAAGAAGTCGTCAATTAGATCCCGATCGCGATGCTCGCCCGGCGGGTGATCCATATGCTGATGCACAATAACTTTCGCGAAGGCATGGACTCGAGACTTGGCCCGGCGCGCCGCCGGTAACTGCATCGTCGCTTTCGGCCACACCCCGGTGAGATGTACCCGCATTAACAAACGCATGAATACGAGAAGATCGTCGAGGTAGTCGTCAGCGGGCGTGTTGGCGACGATCCAACCCAATTGAATGGACACCAGACGCTGAAGAAACGGAAATAGCTCCAGGGGCTCGCCAGGCGCGTGACGGTCCAATTCTCTTCGACTGAGGTTCACCATCAACGGGATTGCCGCGCTCATGGATTTTCGGGAGTAGCCATGACTGGAAGCCCTTCGAAACAGATCGTGATGATCCCCCTCCAAAGTCGTCATGTTGAACTCCGAGCCCAACTCGTGAGTGAGACCCTGGAAAGTCTGCCGATTGGTGAGTACTTCCCTGCCCTCCGTCTTCGCGAACAGCGTCCCCTGCACGCCACCGATCACGGTCACGGGCTGGCGGAACAGGCGAATGCTGAATATCGGTCCGTGCTGGCGATACAGGCGGACAAACAGCGCCATGGGATCCCGACCGAGCTCCAGCGCGTGCCCGAGTAGTGGCAGGCCCCTGTCCGCTGGCGGATCGGGCACGAGCGACTGCGACACAGCACGCGACTGCGTCGACGAACCCCCGATCGCCTCTTCCCCCACAGTATATAGTGGCTCCGTTGTGACCGCCGCGCACGACGCGCTGCAGTTCAGGATTCTGACGCCATACACCAGTGAAGGTGTCGGGCAAGACGACCCAGCTTAGCGTCTCACGTCGACACCCCCGTTTATGAACGCGCCGTCTCACGCAACCTCGTGTGAAGCCTGCGAATATCGTGACCAAACCCGCGTCGGGTCACCGATTCACAACCCCCCAATACCCGAAGTCCCAAGCCGAGCGCGACCGTCTACCGAAGCGAAGCGATGAGTCCTGGCGAGTTTATCCCACCCGTGTCACCGGTGTGCGGGCGCTGACGCGCTTCGGCGCCTGTTTCGCGCTGAAGCCATCAAGGAAGCGCCCCAGCGAAGTGCGACAGCTCACAAATCAGCGTCAGCTGTGAATCAATGCGTAAAGTAGTCGTAAAGAAAATACGCCACCATGAGCACCACGGGCACGGCGAAACATCCCCCCACCACCAGCACTCGCGACCAAGGTAGAGGACGCGCCGCTAGCCAGTCGTCCTCGGTAAAGCTGAACTGAAAGAGCGGAGGGTCCTCCCCGCGGTGATCCAAATTCCACAACAACCCCGCAAGAGCCGTGATCATGCCCGATACAATCAGATTGCTCGACCAAGTCGTCGGGTAAGAGCCCTCTCGAAGTAATATGTAACCGTCGTAGGTCCAGCAAGGAACGAAGAACAGTATGCACGCCACCAGCAGCCGGAGCCGATCGATATTCCCTCGTTAGCACCGGGCGAGCACGGCAACAGACCACGGTGCGGTCACGAACACACCGACGGAACACAGGATAGAATCGTAAACATCCCACGTGGGATCGCCAGACCACGGCGCCACCCCGGTGATCAACGCCGTACCCGCAGCGAAGGTCCAGAGCTTCCAAGGCATGCCCAGAAATCGGTAATACGCCGGTCGCGTGATTTCGAATCGCTCGGGCTCTTTGAAGAGCGCGCCCAGCGCAAAAACGAGCGCCGCCAGCCAAACAATCAGATAAATCCGAAGCCCCATCGGGATGCCTGCCCCCGCGTGACTCACCGGCTACCCTGCCCTTTCCCACGCCATCGCCCAGCAAAACGCTGCCATGCGGTGCACCAAGCGTAGCATCACACCTGTAATATCGGACACTTACTCGCTAGCCATAGCAACTCTTGAACTAAACCCTATCACCCGATAGGTTCGGCCATGGACAGCACAGCCCCAGAGCTTACAACCCGAGAGCTCACCACCCCCGCGCGCACCACCCCGCTGCTCGTCCGTTGGTTGTTGTTCCCCGGCATGATGGTCTCGGCCCTCATGACGACCCAGGCGCTCATGGTCGCCGGCTACACTCCCGCGATGGTGGTGCCCATGGTCATCCCGTTTGTGTTCCTACTGCTCGCCATTAGCGAACGCTTATTTCCGTATCACCTATCCTGGCAAGGGAACGGCAATGGCGATCTTGGCGTCGACATCAAGTACTTCATCACCAACTCCTTCTGCATCCGCGTCGCCGAAGGCGCCACCATGGTCGCCTGTGCTTGGGGCGCCGCCGCTTTGAGCGCTCGGTATGGCGGAACCCTGTGGCCCTCGAACTGGCACTGGACGGGGCAGCTAGCGCTAGCCGTCGTGCTCGGCGAATTTATCGAGTACTGGTTTCACCGCATCATGCACGAGGTACCGTGGATGTGGCGCTTTCATGCCGTGCACCACAGCGCGCCCCGCCTCTACTGGCTCAACGCTGTTCGTTTCCACCCCATCGACATGGTGATCGGTGGGGTCGGTCGCATGATGCCCGCCGCCTTGCTCGGAGCGGGACACGAAGTCTTCGCGCTGCACACCATCTTCTCCGGCGTTCATGGCTCGTTCCAGCACTGCAACGTGGACATCAAGCTGGGACCGCTCAACTGGATTTTCAGCATGGCCGAACTGCACCGCTGGCATCACTCGAAGACCATCGTCGAGTCCAACAACAACTACGGCGGCAACGTCGGGATCTGGGACATCATCTTCGGCACGCGTTTCCTCCCGAAAGATCGCGAGCCCCCGGCAGACATCGGCATGGCGTCATTGCCCAAATTCCCGCAAACTTTCGGGGCCCAGGTGTTCACACCGTTCCGCTGGGACGAAGTGCTAAAATTCAAGATCACTCCACCGCCCCCAGAGAACAGCGTGCCGAACAGCACCGCTCCCGAAACCGCTCAAAGCTGAACACCTTCTGGTTACTACCCGGCGTCACCGCTCCCGGCCAACTGACGCCTTCGGCGCTACGTTTCCGCTACAGCCGCAATCTGTTCCGCCGCTAGTGCGCGATTCACTTCACTTGAAGGGAATCGCGACCATAAGATCCTGCGACCTGCGTGTTTCTGAATCCCGCACTAGTCCAGCCAATTCGCCACTCTCGGCCCTTTGTGCATGCGCGTAACGACTTCGGGCATGCGCGTAACGACACCACCGCTATCGGCCCTTTCCGCGTCCGCACTTGCTAGGGTATGCTCTGCGGTTCAACAAGTCGCCGGATCGGTATCTTCTTAGGAAAGCGCACGCATCATGAAAGTCACTAAAAGAATCCTCCACCTACTTTTCCCCTGCGCGGCCGTCAGCTTCAGCCTTGTGGCGTGCGACGAAGACACCACAACAAAGACCGGTGGGGGTGATGCCAACTCGACGAACGATGCCTCGGATGGCTCCAGTAGCGCAGGCGCCTCCAGTGGTGGTGTCAGCGGCGGCGGCGCCGGAAGTGGTGGCGCCAACAGCGGCGGAGTGGGTACTGGCGGAGTGGGTACTGGCGGAGTGGGCACTCGCGGAGTGGGTACCGGCGGCGGCGACTCGGGCAACGACAGCGGCGCTGGGGACAGCAGCACGACCGACAGCGGCGATGGCAGCACAGCTGACACCGGCCCCACCTGCTCACCCGGCACGGTCGAATGCGCGTGAAACACCACCGAACAGACCTGCGACGGAGGCGGCACTTCGTGGACGCCTCGCGAATGCCCGACCGGCGTCTGCCGAAGCGACGCCTGCGAAGTGTGCAGCCCCGGCACCACGACCTGCGATGGCGAGTTCGCCACCAAGATGTGCAACTCCGGCGGTACCGACTGGGAGACGCCAGTGTCTTGCCTCAACGCAACCACCTGCTCCGACGATGCCTGCCGCGGCTCCGTCTGCGCCGTTGGCTCGAGCAAATGCGACGACGACATGTTGGATCCGACAGAGGCCCTGAGGGAATCCCAGAACCCCGATGGCGGTGCGGAGTGGGACCCTCCCTTCACGGAGATCTACAGCTGCGCTGATGACGGTAACTCCTGGATCCCCGACACGTGCGAAGCCGACAGTATCTGTATCCAGGCCGGTGCGGACCGCGATGCGGTCAACACCTACCGCGAAGAGATGGCTGCCTACACGCTAGAGCTAGAGGAGGGCAACCCTGGGGCAGCCGCCCCGACGCCTCCCGCCTTGACGGGCATGCTCAGCGCTTCGTGCAAAGTGCAGCAAGATTGCCCATTGGGCACAAAGCCAGCCAAAGCCGATGTCGCCGCCGATGCTTTTTTTGCCAGTGTCGACGATATGCGCGGTTGTGGCATAGGTACCTACGAAGGGGCGGACGACAAGAGCAACTACGGCAACTACTACCGGTGTGAGGGCATCGCCCCCTACAGCTTGGTGCAGCCCGTGGTCACTCCGTGCGAGGGCATAACCCGATGCGAATACAGCGTGGCCGCATGCATCGACACCGAGTGCTACATCTTCGGGGAAACGGCGTGCCAGGACGAAAACCAGTACACGGCATGCGAGTTTTTTGTCTGGGACGATCCCATCAGTTGCCCCAACACTGGCGACGGCGGCACGACACCGGGCGTCTGCGAAACGGTCGGCACTTATCCGGACCGCACTGTCCTATGTAACGGCGAGGGGCTGAACGAATAGCTCGCCGGCGACGCGCAGCGCTTCGAAGACATCACGACGGCTCCGGATTTCGGAGCCCTCCCCGTTTTGTCTGGCCGCTTCGCTCGCCTTGAGCCTACCCTGCCAGCTAATGGCCCACTTTGCCTACGTCTGGGAGCTTGGCTCCAACTTCGGGCATCTCGCTAACTTCTCGGCAGTCTCCCGCGAGCTCCGAAGTCGCGGCCACACCATCAGCGTTATCGCTCGCCGAGTTGACGGCTATCACTTGTTCCTCCCACGGGATTCAGTGCGCATATACGCGGCCCCCTGCATCAGCAGCAGGATCCCGAGGGATTTTGTTCCCCGCACATGGTCAGACATGGTGGTACACGCCGGTTTCGCCGATCCTGATACCCTCGCGGATCTGCTGTCCTCCTGGCGCTCCCTGTTCCAGAGCATCCAGCCTGATCTGGTCATTCATAACTTCTCCGCCGCAGCCTCTCTTGCGAGCCACAGCCTGTCCCTGCCGAGCGTGAATATGGGCCTCGGCTACGGCCTGCCCCCCAGCACCCAACCCCTGCCAGCACTGCAACCCCGATCTCAACTCTCAGAAAGCCTCCGTCTCGAACTGGACGCCGCAGTCTTCGACGCCGCCTGCCGCGCCCTGGCATTGCTCCAGCTGCCACCAATAGAGAGCATCCACGACATCTACACCGGCGACACGTTACTGTGCTCCTTTGCCGAGCTGGACCACTACCCATCACGAGAGGGCGGCCGTTACTACGGCGCCTCCTTCGAGCTCGACGCCGGGGTTCCCGCGCGCTGGCCCTCCGCGCCTGGCAAGAAGCTCTTCGTTTACGCCCGCGCCTCCGGCCCCCACTTCCGGCAATTGTTGACGGGCCTGCGCGCGTCCGGACTCAGCACCTTGTTGGCATGCCCGGACGCTCCACCCGGCTTGGTCGACAAGCTCTCCACGGATACCCTGCGCATCGAGCCTCACCCGGTAAACATCCGGCAAGCCCGACAACAAGCCGATCTCATGGTGTGTCCGGGTGGACAGGGCACTCTGGCCGCATTCCTACTCGCCGGCGTGCCCGTACTAGCTTTTCCCGATCACCAAGAACAGAGCATCCAAGCGGGGGTAGCGCAAATCAATCAGTGCGGGGTCGCGACCCTACCGCCCACGGCTGACGTCGCCGCGCTCCTGAAACGCGCCGCCTCCGACCCGCAACTCCAGGCCCAAGCCCAAGCCTTCGCCAAGCGCTACTCAGACTATTCCATGGAGCGCCAAGCCTCCGCACTCAGCGACGATCTAGAAAAGCTCGTAGCCGGCACAGCCCTCGAGTCGGCCCCCACCAACACCGCCTGGCGCAGCTAAGCATTTCTGGGTACTGCCCGGCGTCACCGCTCCCGGCCAACTCACGCCCGCGATACACCGCACAGCAGGGCAACCCGGTTTCTCTACCGGGTCAGAAGCCGTTCTTGTCGGCGTCAAACAGCGCCACCACGTCCGACGCTGACAGCGCTCGGGAGTAAACCCGAACTTCATCAATCAAGCCGTCATAGTAACGGTCGAGCGCTTCAAAATCCGGCGAATTGCCCAACCAGGTCGGACTCGTGGGCGGGTAGTGCGACAGGCTCGGCAACGTCGCCGTTCCCTGAGTCACCACGATTTGGGCGACGCCATTGACCTACAGCTCCGCCACAGAATCGCTGTGTACCACACCAGCGATATGGGTCCAGACGCCCGCCTGCACGGGATACACGCCGTCCTCCTGGGTAAAGGTCCGCCGATTCGCGTCCTCGTATCCTAAGCCGTTGCCCAATTGCACGCCGATAAGCGCGAATTCCCCAACTCCGCCGTACAAGTAGAGCCGGGCTCCCGACATCAGCGACGACGGCTCGTCGGTGCCAACGATGGTGTAGGAGTGATCCTCCGAGCCTTGCCGCCAATTGACCCAGGCGGACAATGTGATCGGATAGTCCAAGGCGCCGAGCAGCTCTCCGCAATGAAGATAGCTACTCGTTCCATTCAAATCGAGCGCACGGCCGCTCGCGTGGTCCGAACGATTCGCGTCAACGCCGGTGCAGCTGTCGTTGTTCCCCGACGAGTCGAGGAAGGTCGCGCCGGCCGTCTCGTCAAAGCGCCACCAGGCTTCCAAGCCATCGGTACAGCGATCCTGATCGCACACCCCGTCGACACACGGGCTCGATTCCCAAACGCGTTCGAACGAACACAGCGGTTTGGTACCCATGTATCCGGTTCGACCCCTCCATTACAAATACCCCAAGTGGTCCATATATCGTTTAAGAGGTCCAAAATCGGCTTTGAAAGGTCCGTATATCGTTTAAGCCGCCGAGCCAGTTGTCTGTTCATTCGTCACCAAAATGTCGGGCCCAATCGTCACAGCAAGCCTTTACAGTCCGCTATCCGGGCCTTATCTCAGGACTGGAGGAAACAACGATGACCGATCTGGTTCCCGTCAGCACCGCAGTTCCCGTCAGCGCTGTAGATCCACTCAGCGCCGCAGATCCACTCAGCACGCTGGTTCCCCTCAGCGCCGCAGCCCTGGTGACCGAACAGGCCACGACCCTCAGCGCCCCTCGCCGTCGCCATGGGCTGCTCGCCCGCATCCTGTTCATTACGATGGACGTCGCCTACGGAAAGCAGGGGACGCTTTCCAAGTTCAAGGTGCTCGAGTTGGTGGCCCGGGTCCCCTACCAGGCGTGGGAGCAAGTGGCCTACGTGGCCCTCACTCACAAACACCAAATGCCGGACTTTGCTCGCCGTGTGTTCGAATTCGTGCGCGAGGCCCGCGCCCAGCAAGACAACGAGCAGTGGCATCTGCTCATCATGCAAGAGCTCGTTCACCAACGCGGGATCCGCGAGGGGTTCTTTCGCTTTCGGATCCTTCCGCAGCTGCTCGCCTTCACCTACTATCACATCAGCTGGATGCTCTATGTGTTACGCCCCTCGCTCAGCTACGGGCTCAACGCGGATTTCGAGGATCACGCCGAACACGAGTACATGAACTACGTCGCCACTCACCCGGAGCTGGCAGAGCAAAAGTGGGAAACCGCCTTCGCCGAGGACTACGGACCCCACGAAACCCTCGCCGATGTATTTCGACAAATCGGGGTCGACGAACGCCACCATAAAGAGCAAAGCATCGCCCACATGGCCAAGCCTCGCTTTCAGTGAACGCCAGCCGGGGGCGAAAGCGCGGCACTCCCATCGTCAGCCCCGTAGCTCCTCGTCAGTCCCGTGGCTCCACCAACAACTGCGTTCCTTGCTACGGCCGGACTGGATCCCGCGCTTAGGGCGTTGCATCACGAGGGACCCGTATCCGGTGAAATTTCAGAACGTCTACTGCGCTTGCTTGTTCGCTTCATTACTCGCGGGCTGTCCGGACAAAACGCAATCCACTGCTTCGACGACGGCGCCTGTAACCAGCGCGCCGGCAACGCTCACTCCTCCCCCCCCGAGTGCCGCGACGTCTACAACGCCGACGCTCTCTACCCCGCCCGCGCTCAGCAGCCCCGAACTACCAACGCTACCCGTCATTACGGAGACGACCTTCGTCCAGGAGCGCAAAGCGATCTGGGTCCACTCCCCCGCAGGCAATGCCTCCCTCGCGGGCCAGCCTCCACCCTCAAGAAAACTACCATCAACAAGAAGCCGGCCAGCGTGACAGTCGACGGGGAATACAATGGCCCCTGCGCACTGGACTTCGACCAATTCTACAGCCAGGCGCAATTGCAGTCGCGCGTCGAAAACACCCGCGCCCTGCGTCTGCACTTCGACAAACAATTCAAGGAGGCTGCTCGCGGTTTCGGTCGAGCGGCAAAACTAGATCCCAAAACTCACATCGCCCGCAGCAATCACACCGCTGCGCTAACACGTCACGGAGCGCTGGAATTAGCAGAAGCCCACTACAGCGGTCGCTCAAGATCGACGGCGTTGGCACCTACGAAAAACTCCTTGTAGACGACGGCTGGACTACGCTGCGTAAGGTCGTTCAGCGTCCCTATTCATCCGGCAAGGCCTCATCGAAACAGCCCATCTTCCGCCTTCAGAAAAAACAGCTGGTTGGTTTCGGCGTCGCCTATTCGGCCGGTCTCAACTCCGTCGCGGTAGTGCGCGAAGAAACGAGTTGGGGCTCATCCAATTGGATCGCGGAGCTTCACCTCTTTGACGCCGCCACCAACAAGTTGCTCAGTCTGCATCCGGTAGTCAAATGGCGAGACACCCAAGAGGCGGGAGGCATCCGCCCCACTCGTCGCCCGCAGGCGGAGGCGAATCTAAGCCGCCTCAGCGAGGCCCTCACGGTTCTGGGTTTCGTTCCCGCCCCAGCCTCCCGACTGACGGATTTCGATCAGGTAGATCCAAAGCGTGTGGTGCGCGAGGGCAAGCTCAAAAATTTCTCCTATAGCGTATTGTTGCCGACAAGGATCAGCTGCGCCTCGTCAAAGGAGACACCTTGGCGGGCACCTTCAAGTCAAAGCTGCACGGGGGGACGCACATCGAGTTGCTCGACACGGATGTGCTGGCGGTGCCTACGCTCTAGCGCCGGCACTCACGCGACCACACCGCTCAGTTCAGATCGGAGGCTTCGCTTGTCCAATGCAGTCCGACGCAGGCCCCATACATCGCGGTAAAGCCGACGAAGCCGCCGGTAACTTCGCTTCCGTCGAGTCCTTCGCGGTCGTCGAAGGATACGATCCCAGTGCCGAAACTGCCGGACGCGGTGATAGCGAACGATTCCAGCGGATAGAGAGCCTCAGCCGATTCTGCCGGCGTCCAGAGAGTAGTGAAGGCGGCTTGGTTCCAGGACACGCCCGGGCGTATCGCCGGGGCGCCACCAAAGTAACGCCAGCGTATGTGCCCGGCATTTCCATATCTACCGATACGCCGTAGCCGCTGAACCCGGGTGTCATGCCGTCAACGCGATCTTCCACTACCCCGTCGACCATCTCCGGTATGTATTCGATGAAGTTGGGGGCGACCCCGAACCCGATAGCGATGTTGCCCTCCTCATGCCGGTGGTGAATGCCCAGGCGCCCGGCCCAACGCCGAACCGGATCGCTATCGTGGCTCGTCATGTCCAAGAAATCTGCGGCAATAGATAGCTGATTACAGGCACGTCGGCGTGGCCAGCGAACGCTATCGGGGCATCCGGAATAGTGTCCGCTAGGCCCCCCTGGACTGACGCGCTCACCGTACCCTGCGACGCCAGATGGGTATTCACGTAGCCCGGGTTGACCGGAGGCGGTGCGGCGCAGGCTCCCGTGGGTACGTCACTGATGACGACGCCTGACGTCGACGGCGACAACGAAGACGAAGTGGGCACCTGGTACATGCTGCGCCTAGACGCCGACAACAACGCGACGGGCATCTACGCCAGCAACGATGACCTCCGGATGCCCAGAGACGTAGTCGTGGACGGCAGCGGCAACATCACGGTGTTCCTCGAGGGCGAATCGGATGTACGAGTCGTGCGCTTGGACTCCGACGCTGGGTGGAGCGACACCCTGACCTTCGATGCGCCGTCCGGGGAAACCTCCCATGCCAAGCTGGTTTCGGGCACCGTCGACTCAGCGGGCAACATGTACCTCACAGGTGGCGTGCATATGTTGAATCCTTGGGGTTTTGGCAAAGGGCCCATCGACGTGATGCTGCTACCAAATCCCCCCAGACATGCAGCCCGAACCTGAGCCGACAAAGACGAAACAGGCTACTTGGTCAGCTTGACTCCGCTGGGCGAGGTGCGCTGGCAACGAGCTGGAGGCGGTGCATCGCCCTGGGACGCCAACGCTCTCGATCAGTGCTGGAAAACCAGCGCTAAAAACTCAGTGCTGAGGATTCCGAGGCTGCCGATCCATCAACCACACGGGCGGCCCGTTACTGCCCAATCGGACTTGTTCCCGTAGTTCAAAACCGTGCCCCTCGTAGAAAGCGATATTCTCTTGCTTCGAATTCTCGAGGTAGGCCGGCATCCGGGCGTCGTCGCAAATCTCGGTCAGGGTCCGTAGCAAGGCTGAACCCACACCTTTGCCGCGAGACCGCTCCAATGTGCCCACAGCCATTAGGTAATAGTGTGGGTGGCTTGGGTGTTTCGGCTTGAGGGTGGACGCTGCCTGAACCGACCGTGCCAAGCCCCGCCAACCGAAGTCACGAATATACTGCGGCAAGCGAAGCAGAGCTGGGCTCAGGCGTTCGCGCTTGCCCGCCGGCAAAATCATCATCGCGCCAGACCCATCCTCGTTCAGAAAACAATGCTCGTGCTCCAGGTACGCGGGCAAGATCATACCGAACATGGAGCGCGGGCTCTTGCCCTCCCCAACGATGAATTCAATCAGCGGATCCGGGAAGAAGGCCTCCGCCAAAATGTCCAGCAGCTGATCCGAATCGCCCGGCGTGGCCCGAACGATATTGCATAGTGAATCCGTCATGGCTTGCTCAGGCGCGCGAATAAGTAACACACTCCCGCGGACCGTATTTCTTGTTCTGACGCCGGCCAAAACAAACTGGGACGCCCCAAAATCCAGTCCGGCGGTGGCTGACCCGAATATTCTCCCGACCTGGGGGTTTGGCTAACTCGATCCTGCAGCCAGATCAGCCGACCACACCGTAGAGTCTTAATATGACCGGTAGCTTTTTAAACGGCGCCGTCAGAACGACACGCCTCCCCAGTCGCCGCCGTTCTGGCTCTGAGCGTCGTTGCCCCCGCCTGCTCGGGAGACGACGGGCACAGGGATGTACCCGCTATCGTAGGGGGGGGCGACATTCTGGAATCCAAGTGTCAGAACGCAATTTTCGCCGTCACCGCCGAGCTGCGAGGTCAAGCCGATGCGACCCGCCCGGTCGTACGCACCATTGACGTGGCAGGGTTTGAGACCGAACTCGCTGCGCTGGTCACGGCCGATGCCGAGGGCGACAACACAATCGCCACGTGGAGTCCCGCCTTCGAACTCCTCGGGCTGCTTTCGGAGGGCCAGAGCCTCGGAGAGACCGTCGTGAATGATAGCGCGAGTAGCGTACTGGCCTACTACCACACGGTGGACAAGAACATCAGGGTGATTGACCGAGGCCGAATGTCAGATCATCAGGACAACACCATGGTGCTCGCCCACGAATTTGTCCACGCACTTCAAGATGAAGACAGTCAGCTCAGAGAATTCGGAGACCAGTGGGGCGGAACCACCGACAGCGACGTCGCACTGAGTACGCTCACCGAAGGCGAAGCCATTCTGATCTCCGCTGCGGTGTTAGAGACCACATTGCAGCCGAATCAGTACATCAACTGGGACGGGATGACTGACGGTGCATTCGAGAATTCCTTTTCCGTGATCGCCGATGCCGATGAGCCCTTCATCACTGCCGTATCGGCGCAGCCCTACGCGATGGGTCTGGCGCGATTGGCTCCGCTTTGGTTGAGCGACGGGCCGAGCGGCATTGCCCGGCAGTATGACCAACCCAAAACGTCTCTGCTGGATTGGTATCGCGGCGAAGGCCAACCTGGCGACACCAACGTTCAGCCGTTGGACTGCCACCCCACCGCGCCGCCCGTGGGATACAGCGCGGTCGACCACGACACCCTCGGCATGACCGCTCTGTTGGCGATCGGCCTGGATACCATCGCTGACAGCCCATGGCACGGCGCCGACGACTGGCGCAACGACAGCGTCGTAGTGTTCACGTCCGATGACGGTCCCAACGCTGCTGCCGTGAGCTGGCGAATTCGAATGAGCGACACTGTTGCCCTCGAAAGACTGGCGACCGCGTTTGAACAGCGGTCTCCGGAGCTTAGAATCGTCCTTAGCGACATCGAGCTGCTCGTGCTCGGCGCGACGGATCCCGCCATCCTCGATGCTTGGCTAGCGGTGGGGAACTGCGGCACTGCCAGCGATCTGCCCGAAGCTGCACATGACGATGTTAACGACACAGGGGCACTACGGATCAGACCCGCAGCGCCCCTCAATGTCCGCTCAGCTAGGATTCGATTCCGCTAGAAAATCCAACCGAGGGAAGCCTCGCCGTCGAAGGCTACAGGGAACATCTCCAAAAAGTCATTGACGGTATCCACCGCTGCGTCCGCCTCGGGGGTGTTGAGGTTCGTGGACACGACATGTTTCGCCCAGCCCACTCCGGCACGAATGGTGAGGTTCAGTCCGGAATCCCAGGCCCAGCGCTTGCCTATGTTCGGGATCATCGACGTGGTGGTGATGTCCAATTTGAAATCCTCGCCATCGGTTTCGGTTTTGGCGGCACCCACCGAGTAACCGCCCATAACGCCGAGAAACCAAGAGTTTTGCCTGCTGGACCAATGCCAACGGTAGCCCAAACCACCACCGACAAATGACGTCTCAGTAAATTCGTCTGAGGCCGAACTGTAAGTCCCTTCGCCCACGACTCCGTGGGTGCCATCGAACAAGTGCATATAGTTCACGCTGTAGGAGCCAAACATCAGCCCCAGGGGGTTCACATTCACAGAGTGAGGTCCCAACCTAGCGGGCACTTCGGCGCCTCTGGCCTCGGCCACCGGTGGTGGCGGCTCCACGGGGGCACCTTCAGCCGTGACGGGTTCTCCATCCGCTTCGGCCCCGTCATCGAAGGGAGCCTCGTCCTGAGCGAAGCTCAGACTGGAAGTCAAAAGGCAAATAGCGGAGCTGCACACGGCAACTGATGAGACAAGTCGATTCATTATGGGAGGCTCCTCTTTAATTAAGCGGTATCCAATTTGGACGCTTCGAGAAAAAATGTATTCACTCTCACTGTCACCCACACCCCCGCATCACACAAGAGCCCATTGAGGCGGCGTCGCTCGTGGATCAGTCAACGGCGGTAGCCATGCCATCAAGCGGCATGGCTTGCGTGGCGATGCCTTGGCGATGCCGACTTCGCTCACTCCAAGATTTTCAGTATCCCATACCTGCGGCAATACACTTTTAACATGCGCGGCATGGACTCAATCACTCCATGGGAACGTGGCGGGATTCGGGCAATCACACGAGTCACCAACTCCGATTCAGAGGGGGCCAATGTAGGAGGCGATGCGCCTCGAATTCGGAGGAACTTCACGAACAGTTGCAGCTCGCCGGAGTGTTGAGGAGTTGCGAAATCGATCGGTGGGTCAACTAGAAAAACTCCTCGCCTGTGAGTTCCAAGAGAAGCGGGATCACGCACTCCTCTTCCAGGTCAAGATGGAGACGCAAGTCGCGATTGAAGCTGTTGGTCTTTCCATCCCGACCGGTGGATTGTGGGGATCCTAGCGGACTCGCAAACGGTGGCAGTCATGGGAGCTCCTGGCTGGGACAGACCAAAAATATGGGGATGGCAGGATCTCTTCGCAAACCCGAGCGTGGCTTCCAGCAGCCCCCACATGCCCGGCCAGCGGTGTCGCCTTGCCCAGGCTCGTTACTGAATCCGTAAAAAGTATCAATATCTCCACTCTCGGGCTCCTGACCGCCCCGAGATGGGGCGAAATGCTGCTGCGCCCAGCCAGACTCCGCTATATTCGGCCTATGAAATTGGCATCCAGACTTCGGCGCGGACTAGCCGCCGCGGTGCTTATCACGGGGGGGGCTGGAACCGCGAACGCCCAATCTCACTGCCAAGAGCTCAAGCAGCACGGCGACGATGCCATGGAGGGCCTGCGCTACGGCGACGCCCTGGTCGCCTACGAAAATGCTTACGAATGCAATCCGACTCCCAGCCTCCTGTACAACCAAGCCCGGTCGTTGGAAGCCCTGGGGCGCTTCCCTGAGTCCCTGGCTCACTACATGGAGTTCCAGAGTCAAGCTCCCCCTTTGTTGCTCGCCAAAGTTCCAGGGCTCGAAGCTCTGATCGCTGATGCCCGGGCCCGGGTGACCGCGGTCACCATCATCACCAATACGTCCGGCGCGCACGTCAAAATCCGGGGGCACGAGCTCGGGCAAACACCGCTCCCTGAACCCGTGCTGCTCAATGCCGGACTCGCCAAAGTCGAGGTGAGCCACACCGGCTACGAAACCTACTTGGAGACCGTCGAGCTGCCGCGAGGTGCCGATATTACCCTGGAAATCAGCTTGCTGCCAACGACAGCCAGTACCTTCGCCCCAGCGCTGACCACCCCATCGGGCCCGACGCCCCCTCCGAGCGCGGCCCCCCAAGAATCCGATTCCGGAGTGTCCGTTGATAGCAGCAATGCCCGGACGATGGCGTATGTCGCCGGTGGAATCGGCGTGGCCGGTCTTCTCGTCGGCGCCACCACCGGTCTGCTGGTAGGCGGCCAGGAATCAGTGCGCGACGACGAATGCGACTACGAAGCGGGACTGTGTAGTCAGCAGGGCCTCGACGCTCATGAGTCGGCCCAGTCCCTGGCGTTGATGAGCAACATCGGCTGGGCCGTGGGAGCTCTCGGTCTCGGCGTCGGCACGTATTTGTTCCTCACGAGTGGCGAATCGTCCAACACGGCCCTTCATACGTCAGCGAGCCCCCTCGGGGCATCAACCAGCCTGGTGCACCGGTGGTGAAATGACTCTTCGACTACGTTCTATAGGTCTCCTGACATTCACCTTGGCAGCTAGCTGCACTGTCGAGGACTTGAATCTGGCGTTGCGTACCTCCGCCGGCACAACCGAGTCAGACACCGGGGTCGACAGTGGCTCCGGGGACGGGAGTAGCGGGCAGGACAGCTCTCGGGGCGAAGTGGTCACCACGGACACCGGCACGGATACCGATTCTAGCGATAGTAGCCTCGACGCTACTGACGGCTCGGCCGCTCCGAGCTGCGAAGGAGACGCCGCCTGCGACGACGGCAATTCTTGCACTATTAGCACCTGTGAGAACGGCAGCTGTGTCGCCGAAGAGATCATCGGTAACTGCGACGACGGTCTGGCTTGCACGGATACGGATGAATGCATTTTTGGTGCTTGTGTCGGCACCAACACGTGTACTGGCGGACAAGCCTGCAGCCTCACCACCGGCCAGTGTTTTAACTGCACTCTCGACGACGAATGCGACGACAACAACCGCTGCACAGCAGACAGCTGTAGTGACGGCGTCTGCTACAATAACAACAACACCCAGCCCTGCGACGATGGCAACGAGTGCACCGACGACGTGTGTTCTGATGGAAGCTGCGTCGGCACCAACAACACCGAACCTTGCGACGATGGCAATGAGTGCACCGATGACGTGTGTGCTGGCGGCAGTTGCGTCGGTACCGACAACACCGTGCCTTGCGACGACGAGAATATCTGCACCGATAATGATGCCTGTTTCGAAGGCAGCTGTGGCGGCACGAACAACACCGTGCCTTGCGACGACGGTGTCGCTTGCACCGACGACGCCTGTTTCGAGGGCAGCTGCGTCGGCTGGGGCAACTGCGCCTCTGATTCTGCCTGCGTACGGAACACCGGGACCTGCGCGCTCTGCACGGCCGGCCAGATCGGAAGCGACAGCAGCTGTTACCTCTATACCGCCAGCCAACAAGACAGCGGGGGCGAAGCGCGCACTACCTGCCAGGGCGTCGGACTCAATTGGGAAATGGTCCAAATCGACAGCCAGCGCGAACAAGACTTCTTGCTGACACTTATCACGGACGAGACCTACGTCGGCGGCACCGACAACTCCACTGACAGCAGCGAAGGCAACTGGATTCACCCCGACGGCACCATGTTCTGGCAAGGCTATTCCAACGGCGAAGAGCAAAACGATCAGTTCACCAGCTGGCGTGACGATCAACCAAACAACGCAACCCTGTGCGGTCAAGACTGCATGATGCTAGAGACGGACGGCGACTGGATCGACGTCTGCTGCAATGACGATTATCGAGCCGTCTGCGAAGGGCCGACGGCTCCGTAACAGACCGAAGGCGACGATACTAAGCTGCCCAGAGCGCGTCGGTGACGCCCGAAATGCGCCCGGTCTGATTGCCCCACCGGCCGACAGCGACAATTCCCGGCATCGGACTGGAGTGATCCCGCTTTAGCGGACAGTCATCATGTCTGGATTAGGCCGCCTGAGCGAGCCTCTGTTGTTGTTCGTAGCGCCCTGGGCTGAGGTAGCCAAGCGTCGAGTGGTAGCGGGTGGGGTTGTAGAAGCCGTCGATGTACTTGGTGACAGCGTCATGGGCTTCGGTTCGAGTTGCAAAGGTCTGGCGGCTGACGCGCTCCTTCTTCAGGCTCGCAAAGAACGATTCAGCGACCGCGTTGTCGTGGCAGTTACCAGTCCCGCTCATGCTCGCGAGCGCTTCCCAGTCGGCTAGTCGCTTGCGGTATCGATGAGTCGCGTACTGGCTTCCTCTATCCGAGTGCTGGATTAGCCCAGACGTCGGTCGTCGAGACTCCAGATCTCGGTCTAGGGCCTTTAGAGGCAGATCGGTTTTCATGTTGTCGTCGATCGCCCAGCCGACAACTCAACGAGGGCACAGGTCGAGCACGACGGCGAGGTAGGACCACCCTTCCGCTGTCCAGATGTAGGTGATATCGCTCACCCAAACTCGGTTCAGTTCAGTTCAGTTCGCTCACGTCAAAATCTTGCTCCAGCAGATTCGGTGCTACGCCGTGGTCGTGATCGGAATCCGTCGTCTTGCGGAAACAGCGTGGTTGCACTGAAAATACGCTATTCTCACGCATCAAGCGCCGCACCCGGCGCCGCCCGACATCTTCGCCATCGTCCTTGAGCCGCCGTGCCATTCGACGGGAACCGTACGCTCCTTCGCACTCGCGATGAGCTGCACGGATACGCGCCGATAGGCGCTCGTCCTCGTGGGCTGCACCCACCTGACCTCTGCGCTCCAGCCAGCCATAATAGCCAGAACAGGAGGCTCCGAGCAATTCGCACAAACGAGTAACGGGGTGTTCTGCCGCCTCCGTACGGATGTGAGCAAAGCTGTTTGCTTCCGTTCCTTTACGAAGACGGCTATAGATTTTTCCACAATGTCGCGGTCCTTCTTGACCTCAACCAGTTCGCGACGAAGCCGGCGCACTTCCTGCTCCATCGTTTCTCCGCGGTCGTTCGAACCTTGCTCGATAGTCATTCGGCTCTTCCAGCTGTGAAGCAACGCTTCGGCGACCCCGAGGCTTTCTGCTACCTCGCCGATCGTCCGGCTGCCACGAGCTTTCACTGCGCGCACCGCCTCAGTTTTGAATTGGGCCACATACCGGCTACTCGATTTCTTCGTTCTTTTCTTCTTGGGCTTGGTCAATTTTGGACTCCACGCGGGAGAGTAACCCCCTCCCAGGGTGTCCGCTATGACGGGACCACTTCCTGCCCATATTGGATGCAGGCCCCCCGAGCGTCGCTGACGCCGCGTAAAACCCAAATCCGTCCGCAGTACTAAACGCGACTTGCATCATTCCGCCGGTCTGGGCACCCTGCGGCCATGCGGATCCTCTTTGCCTGGGAGTTTGGAGCGGGCATGGGTCATTTGTCGCCCCAGCGGGAACTGCTCACTCTATTAAAGAAGCGGGGACACGAGGTACACGTAGCCGCACGCGACGTCGGTCGAGCCGAGCGTGCCTTCGACGGTCTCGGTTTTACAGTGTGGCAAGCCCCCATCGCCATGGGCGCGCCAGATCCCGTGCTAACGATCACGGCCACCGTCGCCCACGTCTTGCACAACGGCGGCTTCGGCGACACTCCCGGATTGTTGGCTCGCAGTCACGCGTGGGACAGCATCGTTCATGCCGTGGATCCTGGCTTGGTCCTGACAGAATACGCGCCCACGCTGTTACTCGCCCTTCGCGGCATGAGTATTCCCACAGCCGCTCTTGGCAACGGCTTCGTGACCCCGCCGCGTATACATCCCGCGCCGGTGTTTGACATCTTGGTAGGTCAGCTGCCACCGGGCACATCCACGTCAGAGGCCGGCACGCTCGAATCAGTCAACACGGTACTCACCGAGCGGGGGCAACGCCGCCTCGACGCACTGACCGATCTCTACAACGACGGGCCGTTGCCCCTACTCAAAACGCTCCCGGAACTGGACCATTATGGCGTACGAGAGAACGCCTTGTACATGGGGTCGCCGGCTCCGCCGCCCGGAGATCCACCCAACTGGCCCGACGGCGAGGGGCCTAGGGTTTTCGCCTATCTCAAACCAACCCAGGGCATTGCCGCGATCGTCTATCAGCTCTCCCAGCTGGGGCACCCCACTCTGATAGTGGGGGACGGCGTCCCGGACGAAATCAAACGGCGACTCGGGGCGGAGAACTTGAGCTTTGCGCCCCGGGCCGTGGAGTTGCGCGAGGTGGTCAAAACGTGCCGTCTCGCAGTGGCGAACGGCAACATGGGTACCGTGTCGCATTTCTTGCTGCACGGCATACCCGTGCTCAGCGCGCCCATCTCTCTCGAACAACGCATCATGGCGGGCAAAATCGACGACATAGGCGCCGGACTGGTCGTGACCGCCAAGAGCGGTGCCGGCACGGGCGATGCCGCTCGACGTTTGCTTGAAGAGCCGAGCTTTCGAAGCTCCGCCGAAGACTTCGCTAGTCGCCAGAGCCAATTCCGGGAACTGAGCTACGAGGCGCGAGTAATGGCAGAGTTGGAAAAGTTAACGACTCTGTAGCGTAGGTGACTCTAGCGACGCTGCCCCGTCAGTTTCGGGCGATAGCCATTCGAAACTGACGGGGCAGGTGGGGGCGCCAACCGCCTACCTGATATTTACCGGAGTGGCCGTCGCGTATTGAATGTCACTCAAGACACAGCTCAACTGTTGGGAAGCAGTGGCGCTAATAATAGGACACTTGCCGGTGTTATTGAACGGTGTGCAGAGCTGGTTGCCTTCGCACTGAGGCACTCCGAAGAGACCACTGTCGCAGCTCTCTCCCTGACCAAAGAGCGCCGTGCACACACCAGTGATGCCCCCATCGGGACCCGGAGCGTTGGGCAAACAGAACAGTCCCTTTCTGCATTCGTCCAGCGCTGCCGCCATGTTTTGTATGCCCGCATCCTCCACATCCGCCGCGCAGGGAGCGCCCTCGGACTTCTTGGTGCCGTCGGCTACGCACTGATTGGTTCCGCCGAGATCGCAACGCTCGGAGGCACAGTGGAGCCAGTCGCTACAGGCTTCACCCGCCGGCTGGGCGATGGCGGCACAGACGTCACTGGCGTTGCAGAACTCGCTGGCCGGACAGAGAGCATCGTTGCCGGCGCAAGCACCACTCGTGCCGACGGGATCAACACAGATATCGCCAATGCAGGCTCCTTGGGCACAGTGAGCGTCCAAGGAGCAGTCGCCGCCCGTCGTGATTTTCGCCGCTTGGCACTCCTCGTCGACGCAAATTTCGTCAGCGTTGCAGGCATCGGTCAACAAGCTGCCGCAGAACTTCGTGCACTTCTTTTCCTCCGTGCAGACGTTCGTGGCGCAATCCAGGTCAATTTCGCAGTCCTCACCACCCTTGCCCTGGCACACCCCGGCATTTCGACTCCAGGTCTCGCACTCGGAGTCATAGTCAGCGGTTTCCCCAATGGTCTTGGGAGGGGCACAGAATCCAAAGCTACCGTTTTGACCAGCGGCGAATGTCGTTGCATCGCAGCGCATGCCATCGACACAACTGAAGTTGTCGGTCTCACTACTGAAGTCGTAATAATTACACTCCGCGCCGGCCTCGCAGAGGGACACGCAGGTTTGAGTCGTCAGGCTGCACGATAGTTCTCCGCTACAGGGAACTACTAGGTCCCACAAGGAGGCATTTTGAAACGTGGGGTCCTCGAATTCGCAGGCTTCTCCCAACCCAGGAGCCTCCTGGCATGTGTTCGTTCGTTGGTCGCAGTACAGACGGTCTTCTTGACGAGTTTCGCAGCCGGAATTGTAGAGACAGGGCTCCCCTACCGCCAGTTCGGCAACGCAGATGCCCTGAGCAGTGCCGTAGCCGCCGTACTCGTCCAGCCCGAGGCAGATCAACCCGTCCACACATTCAGGATGACTCGAACAACCTTCTCCATCCAGCTGCGTACCCACCAGCAGATCGACGCAGCTCGGGAGGGACCCAGCCGCGCAGGTCCAGTTGTAGTATCGCTCGTAACAACCGATGGCGCTGACCTCGCTCGCGCAGGCCGCGACGGCGTCGCTGTCCAGCGTGGCGCGACCTTGCTGAATAGCGGTAGCGTATCGCTGGATATCTTGTAGGGCGTACTTTGCCCGCCAGGCCATCTCGTAGACGACCCCTCCCTTAATGTGGGGGTCCTGGAAGGTGCCGTTGGCGAGCATGCCACGGTAGGAACTCTGGCAAGACTCCAGGGTGGCGAAGACAGTGCCCACGCCGTAATCCACTTGATCTTCGGAGCAACAACCGAACATCCAAGTGCAATAGGCATCGGAGATGGCGCCGAGACCCGCCACGCTGTCGGCCAAGGTCTGACAGGTGTTCGACTCCTCACAGGCTAAAAGATCGTCGATGGCATTCTGCACAGAACCGCCGTCGCCGAGCGCCGCTGCCAGCTGCTCGTTCAAGTCACCTATCCGATCTTGCAGCGCCGATATCTCGCTGGAGTTGGCGGTGCCCCCGTCGGCAGCGGCTGCCACTAGCGCTTCCAGCGCGGCGATTTGCTGCTTCAGCGCGTCCAACTCCTCCGGGGAAAGGAAACCCGAGGCATCCAGCTGTCCGCCATCCGGCAGGGCGGCCTTGGTCGCGTCGTCATCGTCGCCACATGCGGCAAAGGCGAGGCCGCCGGCTAGGATGAGTCCAATGTTGAGTCTGTTGCGTAGTTGCATGAGCTTCCTCCGAAGATGGCCAGGGCACAAAGAAGCATGAGACTGCCTTGTTGTGTGCCGCCGTGCAAGGCGTCCGGACGCCGTCTAAGCCCAAGATCCGCAGAAGCTAGATTTTCCGGCCACTCGCGATGAGGCTCAGATATGAGCGCCGTGAAGCTGCGCCGTCTCCAAGACGGCGCAGGCATCCCACCCCCTCCTCTATTTCTGCGGTCTATTGTTGGTAATGGACGCTAACTTTTGGGGTCATGTCGACGCGTTGTAACTTCGGCCATTGGGTTCTCGCACTGCTCTCGCCGCTCCTGGCAACACCGGCCAGTGCCGACCGCACGTCCGCAGAGGAGCCGCCGAAGTGCTCTTCAACAATGCCATCGCTCATATGAGGACCGACGATCTCGCTGCGGCCTGCCCCGAGCGACTGGAGAGCCACCGGCTCGGTCCCCGCGTTGGGACGTTGCTGTATCTAGGCGAGGGTTACGAGGAACAAGGGCGCATCCCCAGTGCATGGGCAACCTTCGTGGAATCAGCCTACTTGTCAGGCCAACCGAAGGGGGGGGCCCGTGGCGACGGAGCGCGCAGACAATTTGCGCAAACGTGTCGCGTTCGTAGATCTTCAGATGGCAGAGCCCCAGACAGACGGGCTCGCACTGAGCCGTCGCGACGCATTCTCCGCCAATCCCGAGGCCATATCCAAACTGATGCGGACGCGAACCATGCCGATCGAGCCCGGAGGACACTCCTTTGAGGCCTCCGCGCCTGGCAAGCAGAGCTGGTCGGGGATCGGCACTCGCATCCGGCGCGGTGGGAGCATGTTCGACGACCGGGTAACTATCAGGGCGACGCAGCGAAGCCCCTCGGAACTGACCTTCCGGCTGGCGACGATCGGATTTCCCTGCGCACAAACTTTGCGAGAGCTCTAAGAAGCCGACGCGGTTTCGACCAGTACTGCAGGAGAGCTCACTGTCGCCCCCTGAGCCGTAGGCTCGGAGTCTAACTCGTCGTAGTCGACCGTCGGAGTCTGCCAAGCGTTGTGCAAAAACCGGGTAGCGTCAGCGACACACCGAAACCAACTCATAGAGTGATAAGGCAGCCCGCGACTCTCCGCCCATCGTTGAACGATCGGCCCCGCGATTTTTGTATTGCTGTAGGGCATCGACGGGAACAGGTGATGTTCCACCTGGTGTTGAAGGCCGACAAAGGCCCAGCCGAATCCGGGCGGCGGCGTAAAGTTACGGGTGCCCACTAGTTGTTTGGTGAAGTAGTCTTCGCCGCGGTTCAGAATCGGCAATCCAATATGCCCAGGAATCAGTACAAGGGCCAACCCGAGTCCCAGCAAGCCGAACACAGCCACGTAAATCGCCAGTACGGGCAACACGCCAAAAAACACGCTCGGCAAGCCAATGAACAGAGCGTAGTGCGCCACCATCAAGATCATATCAGCGACGATGCTCTTGGTGAATCCGCCTGCCTGGATCCTCTCCACTAGTTCGCTGCGGCCGCGCTGTTGCATGCGCAGAGCCAATCCCATCGTAGCAGGCCAGAACACATAGGCCTGAATGTTGCGTTGAAACCACTGCTGACGCGGAGTGCTCGCCTCGTGCTGCGCCTGGGTCGTCACGAAAGGAGTCAGCAAGATATCCGGATCGACGAAATCTTCGGACTCGATGTTCGGGCTGGGATGATGCTTGACGTTGTGTTGGGTATTCCAACGTGTCGCTGAAACGCCCCACAACAACGGATAACAAAGGTAAAACATGAGGTTGTTGCGCGTCACGTTCTTAGAGAGCGCACGATGCCCAGCGTCATGGCCATGCATGGTCGCCGGGACGAGAAAAAGCGCTTGGATCGCGATCATCGCCACCACCAGCCCCAGGTTCTCAGCTGTCGCCTGAACGAACGTGGCGCCTCCGATGCAGCCAAGCCACAGACTCAATCGTGCCCACTGCAACAACTCTCGACTCTCGAACGCGCCGGCGGCTTTGAGCTCTGAGCGAAGCGCTGACATATCCTTTCGAGTGACGGATACCGGTTTCAGCCGGATCCGCACGCCGCTAACAACGGGAGCGGAAGGCGTGGCAGCTAGTTCCGACGGGACGGCAATGGCAAGAGGCTTCACGCGTACAATATGCCAGATGGCCGCATGAGTATCTACTGAGCAGCTTCTAACCGTGGTCGGAATTCAGCTATGTCGCACACTGTGCGACACTGTCTCCTTGCGCTCCCATTCGATCGGCTACTGGAGCTGTCGCGACTTCGATTCACGCAACGATCCTCACCATCTATGGCATACGACCCGTCGCAAAAGGCCCGCCATGTGTTTTGGTGAACGCCTTCGCTTATGCGCCGAACATAATTTTCCAGGACTGAATCTCGTCGGAGGCGAGCTACTCGCCCACTGTCCCCGCCCTACTTCGCCAACACGTCGTGAAGGATCTCTTTGAGTTCCGGTTTGTTCAGAATCGTAAAGTGATCGCAATCCTCGATGTAATGGCGCTCCAGACCGAGGTCATCGCTGACATCTTCTTTGGAACGCGCCTGGATCAATACCTTCCGAATGTTCGGCACGTTGATCGCCGACGGCTTGTAGTCGAACATCAGGCGACGGGTACGAACAAATAGCGCCACGAAGCTGGCAATGTCCTGCTCCTGAATGTGAAGCGCCGAAAAGAACTTGAGGAAAGCCTGGATCGGACGCGCGTTGCCTCGGGCTGCTGGCGAGAGCGCCTCGGATAGATCTTCGAGCCTCTCCCCCGCGACGCCGAAATGTGTCTGGGCAAGTACCATCAAGGCGAGCACCGCCGGCGGGTTGGGATCGCTGAGATCGAAGAAGCCGCGTGTATTGTTCAAATTGGCATCGATGTTGGCGACGTTGATCGCGCCCTGGGGATCCGCCGGATCGCGATCGATCAACACGAGCGTTGATATGGATTTACCCTGCCGAATTAGCGCGGCAGCCATCTCCCAAACGATAAAGGCGCCGGAAGAATAACCGACCAGTGCATCGCCGTTGTTGATCGGTGCACGCTCGGCGAAGAAACTGCCCAAGTCAGCCACCGTTGAGTACGGCGCGTAATCCACCATCTGCAGCCCCGTCGCGGGTCGACCCAAGCCGGTGAGCAAGCTCTTGAACGGAAGCAAGTTGCCGCCGGTTCCAGGTACGGCAACAATGCCCTGCCCCTCGCAGTCAGTGATCAGCGGCAACGCTAGATCCGGGGTTCGGGGCTGGGTGTCAGCGTCCCCTGAAACATCATAGCTAAGCTGTTTGGCAAAGAGGCGGGTCGCCGCCGAGACCGGCAGCGGCGGCGGTTTCTGCCGCGCCGATTGACTCCCGCTTCCGCCGATCTGACTGTGTTTCATCAGATTCGGATCAGTGCTGGCGATCCCGGACCTGCCCTTCATCCCATGAAGGGCGATATTGTCTTCCACATCGTAGGGTCGCAACATGATGTCGTCGAAAGGAACCCCAGCAAACTTGCACACTGCTTCCAGCGTCGGCTGCGGGTCACTGAGCAACTCCTCGAAGCGGAGCTGCTGGTAGCGCTTCGGATCGATCGTATTTCCGAACTGCAGCGCATTGATATGGGTCGTGCTCCACATCTTGTCGACAAGATTGTGAATATGCTGATTTTTAGCTCCTGAGTCGTATTCCTCCTTGGTGATGAGGCGACGCAGGAACGCAGTCTTGGCCAGCAGCGTCGTGCCGGACCGCAGCACGCTATAGGGGTGACGGATCAGATGCAGATACTTTGCAGAATCGAAGAGGCGTTCGGCCCGCTCCAGTATCGCGCGGTCTAGGGCGTAACTGGTGCCGCGATCCACCAGGATTCGGGGAGCGCATTTTTCTTGGATCGCTCGATACACCTCGTGGATAGGGAGCCGCAGCGTCTCCCACTCCGCCACCAGATCTTCGGCGCCAGCGCGGTCGGTTTTCCATAGATCTTGAACGGTGAGGACCAACCCTTCATCCAAGAATAGCATCTGCTTCTTCAGTGCCTCGGCGCGTTCGGCCAGGTTCGTGAAGGGAAGTAGGTAGAGCCCCTGGGGCGCGTACAACCTCGGGTTAGCGTTGATCGCGAGACTCGTCAGCGATGACCCGTGACGCATATTCGTGATCATGAAAATGATCGGTAAGGTCAATTTCGCTCGGGGAAAATACCAACGCTCGGGACGGCACATGTCAAACACGCCCGTCTCCACTTCGAGATCTTCGAAGGAGTGCACCGGCTCTTCGCCGCCAATCGGCACCCGATGAATCGGCGACGAGGACGCTGCCGCCTGTTCTGCGAAATCGATAATCTTTCTCGGCGTGTCGTGAGTAGCGAGAATCATCTCTTGGTCTATCTTCAGGCCAAAATCTTTCTCTATTCGCATGGATAGTGAGATCACAGTGATGGATTCGAGATCCACCAGTGGTAAATCCAGATCGAAGTCCACTTCCACAACCTCTTGCACCCACATCGCTTCGAAACTCTCGATGTTGAGTACCCGGTTAGTCGCCACCACAATCATCTCTTCAGCGCTGGTAGTCGGCGCGAGGGGGATCCTGTCGAGCCAGTGTCGACGCCGCGCGAAGGGGTAGCTCGGTAATGCCAGGCGATGGGGTTTCTGATCTCTAGCGAGCCTCTCCCAGTCCACGGTCGCCCCACTTACCCAGGCCTTGGCGAGCTGCTGGAGATGGCCGTCGCTGCACCACTTATCCAAAGTCGACTGCGGATCGGCAACTTCGGCGCCGCCTGTGGCAGTGCCGGACCATGACATCGGCGGCGGCTCTCCCGCACCCAACCAGTTTCGCAGCTTGGCGACAGCGTCTGCACTCGATGTCACCAGCAGCGCGAGTCGCTCGGCCATCGGAGCGCGGCCCAACTGGAGCGTGTGGGCAACGCTGGCCAAGTCTTCTTCGGCGCCGACGCCGCTCAGGTAACCCTTGATGAGCGTGGCACTCTCGCGCAAGGCGTCACTCGTTCGACCCGAAATGAGCAACAGCTCTTCGCCTCCCTTGCACGCACTTGAGGGGCTCGCAGAACGCACATCTTCTTCAAGGATAACGTGAGCGTTCGCGCCGCCAAAACCGAAGGAACTCACCCCCGCCCGAAGCGGCACGGGCTCACCCTTCGCGTCCGTCAGCCGCTCCCAGCTGCGACTCGAGTCCAGCATGCTGAATGGGCTTTGCTCGAGCTTGATTCGAGAATTAAGCGTCTTGAAGTGGTTGAGGCCGTGCAGGCGGCGATGTTTCATGCTGAGCAGCACATGAATCACCCCGGCGATGCCCGCCGCCCCTTCGAGGTGACCGATGTACGTCTTGACCGCGCCAATCGCACAGGTCGGAGTATCCGACACGCTCAGACCGCGGGCCTTGTACATCCTTGAGAAGGCCCGCTTGAGCCCGTGGATCTCGATGGGATCCCCCAGTGGAGTGCCAGTACCGTGGGCCTCGATGTAACCGATGGTGTCCGGACTCACACCGGACTGTTCGATGGCCTCTGCCACCACACGAGCCTGAGCTCTCGGGTTCGGTGAAGTGAGCGTAGGTGCCTTCGCGCCATGGTTCACGGCGGATCCCTTGATCACTCCGAGCACCCTGTCACCGTCGTCCACCGCCTGGCTGAGGCGCTTGAGCATGATCACACCACAGCCTTCACCGCGCACATAGCCATTGGCGGTCTCGTCGAAGGTTCGGCACTCTCCGTCGGCCGAAAGCATCCCGGCGGTGTCAAACCAGACGTAACACAACGGCTGGCTGTGAAAGTTCACGCCCCCGACGAACGCCATCTCGCACTCGCCGGCGTTGATCGCTCGAACGGCCTGGTGCAGCGCTACTAGGGAACTGGAACATGCCGTGTTGACCGGGACGCTAGGGCCTGAAAACCCGAAAAAGTGGGATACCCGATTCGGCAACATGGCAGCCGAGAACCCCGGGCCACAGTACGCACCACCGGCAGCGCGGGTAGCGCCCCAAAGTGTTTGATAGTCCCCGTTACTCCAGCCAACGAAAACGCCAGTGTTCGTCCCCGAGAGCGACTTCGGATCATAGCCAGCGTCTTCGATACAGGACCACGTCAGCTCCATGAGCATCCGCTGTTGCGGATCCATGTGCTGTGCCTCGACCGGGGAGATACCGAAAAACGCTGCGTCGAAGGCGTCAATGTCGTCTACCAACGCGCCGTGGCGCGCATGCTTTATGATCTCCTCGTCATGAGGCGTGTAGCCGGCAGACCACAGATCCCATCGTTCATCAGGGATCTCGGTGACGCAGTTCTTGCCGGTCTCAAGATTCTCCCAAAACTCCGCGGCGTTGCGCGCGTGCGGCATTCGACAAGCCAAGCCGACGATAGCGATGTCGGCCGGTGTAGCTTCGGGCGGCGGGTCTTGAACAGGGTCTTGCACGTGTGGTTTTCTTTCGGAGGGGGCGCCATCTGTCGGCGTTGCGGTACGGCAGACAGAGCGCTCAGTATACTGATTGTGCCCTTGCCCGCCCCTATGGAACTCCCCGAAGCACGCGCCGATGAGAACTTCCTCAGAGCCGAATGGGCCTTTCGAAACCCACAGCAATGCTGGAATCTTGCCGCGAGACTTCATTAGTCAACTTTCCCAGCCGTACAACGCCTCACGCAAGCTGGCTGCGCCCGGCTGAGCCGATGCACGAGACGACGATCGATGCACCCACCCGACCTAGCGACGCAGAGCAGCATAGCTTGCCCGCTGAAACCGATAAACGGCCCGAGGGGAAAGGTGTGCCAAGAAGACCCAACCGACACACTCACCGAGCCGTGCAACGCGAATCTCAAAACAGTGACACTTCCCCCGCCGCTAGTCTTAAGCCGCGTCAGCACGAGTCGTGACGACTACGACAACCGCGCGCCACCATTTCCACGGGCCTCCACCGCTAGTGAACGGCACGCTAGCCCCAGTCTGTTCCGGCTACGCCCCGATCCGGTACGACTCACGCACACACATTTCACACACTTGTTCGGCGCGATCGACCGTGTGACAGTCCGCCCAGCGCCGCGCATGAACTCCAAGCCACCCATCGATCCGACACAACTGTGGGAAATTCACGGCAAGTACTACGATCTCGATCCCTTCCTGAACAAACACCCCGGCGGCCGTCGTTTCCTGGAACACTCTCGCGGCCTCGACTGCACAGCGTTGTTCGAGAGCATCCACATCCACGACAAGATCCCGAAGGCAAGCCTTCGTAAGTTCTACGTGGCGGACAAAGTCGACTACGCCCCGGAATTCGACTGGGATGCCGACGGCTTCTACATGACCGTAAAAAGCCGGGTGCGGGAGTTCCTCAGCGAAGAGGCCAAGCGCCAAGGGCTGTCCGGAAGATCCCTTCGCCGAGCTCATCACGGCACTCGGGGCTTTGTGTTTCGGCTGGCCATGCTCTGGGTGCTGTGGGCAGCGGTCTCGGTGGGTGCTGTTGCCTACGGGCAGTGGTCGTGCGCACTGCTCTGGGGACCGCTAGTATTTGCGCTCGGCGGTTACGGTCATGAGGCGATGCACGCCGGTGTGTTCGAGTCCGTACGAGCGAACCGATGGCTCGCCTGGCTGACCCTGGACAGCAACGGGCTGTCTTCCTACGTGTTTACCGCCACCCATGTTCCGCTGCATCATATCTACACCAACGTGGAAGGTCTCGATCCCGACATTGAGGTGCACTACCCGCTCACCCGCGAGCGTGAGAACCAAAAGCGCCACGGGTTCCACGCGCTTCAGCAATTCTACTCATGGGTCGTCTACTTCTTCACCATGCCGGTGCTGTACGTTGTCGACATCGTAGCTGTGCTCAGCGGCGTGTGGTTTGGCCCCTGGGGCAAACTGCAGCGCCCCTACTCATCTGAGATGGCTGTGTTCTTTCTCTGCAAAGTCGGGGCTGTCGCCACCTGGTACGTCTTGCCGTATCTGATCCACCCGTGGCCAACAGCGTTACTGCTCAATCTCGCGATGATTGGTGGCGCCGGGCTCGCCGTGCAAACCACCTTCGCTCTGAGCCACCAGAATGAGCTCGCCATGAATCTAGACCACCGTCACTCGAAACACCCCCGCGACTGGGGCGCACAACAGCTGGAGACCACCGTGGATTTTCAGCACGGCCATTGGCTCCCCGTAACGATATTCGGCGGTCTAGGATTTCAGATCGAGCACCATCTGTTTCCGACCATCAGCTATTCGCGGCTCGGGCAAATCGCCCCCATCGTAAAACGAACTTGCGAGGAGTTTGGCGTGCCCTATTTCTACTACCAGACCGCCGCTGAAGCGGTCGTTGCGCACTACCGCTTCCTACACCGAATGGGACAGCCCCCGGCGCAACCAGCAATCGCTCTGAGACAGCCAAAATCTAATGCTGCGCAGGCGGGGCCTCTGGCACGCGCCCGCAGCGGAGCGGTTACAAGAAAACGCGTTCAACAGTCCAACAGGTTCCGAGCGTGATCAACAAGCCGGAGCAGAGTAGCCTCGCTGAACCCGCCCAACGGTCCCCGCTGCTCGCACGCCAGCCGAAACGGATGCCAAGCAAGGCAGCAACCGCTGCTAGCTGAGCCAGCTCAATACCCACGTTGAAGCCGGCCAGTTGCGGCAGCATCCCGCCGGCCCGTAAGTGGAGAGGGTCCAACGCCGCGACAAACCCCAAACCATGTAGCAAACCAAATGCGAGTCCAAAACCCGCATGAAGTGATGGTGGAGTCCTCCCGGCAAGGCCACTGGAGGATCCGCAACCCACCGCAGTCCGTGTAGTGCGGTAGATGAGCGCGAGATAGCAGGCAAAAAACGTAGTGACGCCCAACGCCGTCAGGGCATCGAGGGGACCACTGATGATGGCGCTACCGAAAGCGAAGAGGCTGAGCCCGACGAGGGCAAACGCCGGCAGAAGCCTACTTTCGCGATCGATCTGCCACAGACTTTCCACGCCCACCATAAACACCGATATCGCAATCAGAGCCTCCACCGCTAGGGCATGAATAGGCACCCACCCCGTAGCGGCGAGCGCCAGGCTCAGACCGTGACCCACAGAGAACGACGTCACGACCCATAACAGTGGGCGCCAGCGATGAACGAGAAGCAACAGCCCTAGTAGGAAGGCCAAGTGGTCGCTCCCGCCAGAAATATGTCCGAGTCCGATTTGCACGCTTCGGAAAAATCCTGGTGCCTGCTCTCTGTCTCCGAGGGTGAAGGTCTGCGAAGATAACGTAAACAGTGCTCGGTGCGTCTGACCGGCAGCATCGACAACGGACGCAAAATGCAAATGGCCCGGCGCTTGATTGAACAGCAGGCTAGTGGCAAGGCGCAACTCTCCCGGGACAGGACATGAGAATTGCAGGCGGTAGCTCAGCCAACCATTTTCTCCACCGGTGCGAGTCACGCGACCGGCGCGCTGGCACGCCCCCTCGCCCCGAAATACATCGAGCGAGCCTGTCAGCATTTTCTGAAACGTGTCCGGTCCCTGCCCACTTAGCGGATCGAAGCCCAGGCCCGCTAGATCCCTTCGTTGGATCTGAAAAACAGCGCTGACATCGGCCAGCCCCAGCTTCCAATGGGAATAAGATACGACTTTGGAATGCGCCCGCACCGTTTGGGCCGATCCCAGAAGCAGGAACACCGTGAACAAGAAGAGTGCGAAGCCCGTCAAGGGCGCGATAACGAACGCACGCGGGCCGGTGATGTTCGCTTTCAAGGGCGGTCCGTATGGCGGAGTTGAATCGCTGCGGTTTGCTTCAGCTGCGCGATCAGGTTCTCAACCGCCGATTCGGCGCGCTGGCGAATGAGTTCGCCCTTGAGCCGCTCTTTGATGTCTTCAAACTTCGGCGATTGGCCCCCGACCCGCTCGTTCAGCCGCACGACGCGGAATCCACCGCCGCTTGCAATCGCGTCGCTCACCGTGCCAACGGATAGGCTCGACAACACTCGCGCAACACTCGGACCGAACACGGTTTCAAATTCCGACAAAGGAACGGTGCCACGGGGAACTGGAAGCGGCAGTTGATCTCCCAAGCGCGCGTTCACAGCGCTGAATGTATCGCCGTTCAGGATCAGCCCGCGACACTGCTCTGCGCGACGTTTCGCCTGAGCATACGACCGCGCGGGGGGCCCGGCAATCCATATGCCCTCAGCTCGGTACAGAGGCGTGCCGGCGAAGTCGTCGCGGTGGTCAGCAAAGTACTGCTTGAGTTGCTCGTCCGTTATGGGCTCGCTCTCGGCACGGGAACGCTCAAGATCGAGCACAGCGGCTACGATTTTACCGCGAATTTCCCCGTCGCTGCGGGCGACTCCCAGAGAAATTCCGTAGGCGACCATCAGCTCCTCGTCGATCAATCGCTCAGCAATCCGGGAGCGCTCGTGCGCGTCCAGCGGCTTTCCGCGCTCTCTTTGAAGCGCTTCTACTGCGCGCTGAAACACCTGGTGAGAGAGCTGCTGTCCGTTCACCACAGCGAAGCTCGCGTCATCGAGCACGACATCCGGTGTCGGCGCCAGGCCGCGCAACGCCAGCGCGGTACCAACAAACATACCACCGACCAACACGGCGAGCGTGAGGCGCGAGTCATGGCGCGGAGTGTCATCGGACATCGACAGTTGCATCGAACAGATCGACCGTTGCCGATCGCCACCCACTGATAGCATGATGTAGACGATGTAGCCGGAGCTCATCTCCCCTGTATCCGGCCTTGGCTGGCTACAGTTTCGGCACTAGGGTCCCGCCATGAATCGCAAGATCCGACTTGGGTGCATGGTCCTGCTTGGGGCATCGCTGCTGTTCGTCGGCGTGCTGACAGCTCTCCATCTCGAATACCCCAAGGACTATTCCGCGGGCCATCCCGAGAGCGCACCACGAAGCGGCGACGTCACTGCAGCCCGCTCCCAGTTGCAAGCCGAACACGCGGTGCGCCTCGCGAAGCGCAGCGCACAACTTGGAGAAATAGCTCCGGACGCCGGGGTTCAAGCGCCAGCGCCCAACACTGCGGCAACCGACAAACGCATCCTGTTCGGCGACCTGCACGTGCATTCCACGTTTTCTATTGATGCCTTCATCTTTTCCCTGCCGCTGTTCGGTGGCGAGGGCACACATCCCCCAGCGGACGCCTGCGATTTCGCTCGCCACTGCTCATCCCTTGATTTCTTTTCCATCAACGACCACGCCGAAAGTCTGACCCCCGAAAGGTGGACCCAGACCATCGATATGATCCGGGAATGCAACGCCAAAGCAGGAGATCCGAAGACACCCGACATGGTGGCCTATGTTGGTTGGGAGTGGACCCAGGCGGGGCTGACTCCAGAGAACCACTGGGGTCACAAGAACATCATCTACGAGAACCTAGGAGACGACCAACTCCCGCGCAGACCGATCACCTCTCTCCCTCAGGGAACTATGAAGCGCGCCAAGTACAGCTGGCTCATGACCGGACTGCAAGCCCTCGGTCCGGTGGGTCTCGATAGCTTCACCGAGTTTTTCTGGCTCGTGAACGAGATGGCGGCCGTGCCCGACTGTCCCCTCGGGGTGTTGAGCCGAGATCTACCCAGCAATTGCCGAGAGAACGCCTCCACTCCGGCCGCTCTTTTTCGCAAACTGCGCGAATGGGAGTTGGACGCGATCGTGATCCCCCACGGTCTCGCCTGGGGATTACACGCACCGGTCAACTCAAGCCTGGAGAACCAGCTCACAACTGCCCACCACGATCCAGAAAAGCAACTCCTGCTCGAGGTGTTCAGCAGCCACGGTAACGGGGAACGCTTCAGCACCCACCAGAGTGCCAAAGCCAACGACAAGGGGGAACTCATCTGCCCCGAACGAGCCGCGGGATTCCTCCCCTGCTGCCAACGGGCGGGCGACATTCAGCGCGAACGCTGTGGGGACATCCCAGAAGCGGAGTGTGAGCAGCTGGTCCAGCGCGCGAAACGACTCGCCGTCGAGGCCGGCCTTCACCCGGAGTACGTATTTCCGGATACCGAAGTCGAAGAGTGGCTCGACTGCGACCAGTGTCGTGACTGTTTCAAGCCCGTGCTGACACCGAGACCCAAAGAAAGCGCGCAATACGCGCTGGCGCTCTCGAAGACGAAAGAGGGCAAACAACATCGTTATCGCTGGGGATTCATCGCCTCCAGCGACAATCACACGGCCCGACCGGGCACGGGCTACAAACAATACGCCAGACAGTACATCACGGACGCAGAAGGCATCGCCAACGAGACCGTGAGCAAAGGGCTCCAGCCTTGGCTTCGCGGCACAGCGGAAAACCCGGACCGTGCGGAGCCGGTCGTCGTGGAGCAGCAGCGCAACTTCAAGGACTTGCTCGGTATGGAGCGCACCGGTAGTTATATGTACACCGGTGGGCTGGTGGCGGTTCACGCCGCCGGCCGCGACCGCCACAACATCTGGCAATCCCTCAAACGCCGAGAAGTCTACGGCACCAGCGGTCCCCGTATTCTGCTCTGGTTCGACGTTCTGAACAGCCCCCAAGGCCGACAACCGATGGGTGCCCACCTGTCCATGGCCGAATCCCCCGAATTCGAGGTGCGCGCCCTCGGCTCCTTCCAACAATTGCCGGGTTGTCCAGACTTTACGACGAGTGGCTTCAGCGGAGACAAGCTCGATCGCCTATGCCGTGGTGAGTGTTACCACCCCAGCGATACCCGACACGCCATTACCCACATTGAGGTCGTCCGGGTCCGTCCCCAACAAACAGCCAAAGAAGAAATGAGCACATTGATCGAAGATCCATGGAAGACCTTTGAGTGCCCCGCTGACCAGGACGGATGCGTTTTTCGCTTCAAGGACCCGGATTTTCGCGATAGCGCCAGGGACGCTGTCTATTATGTTCGCGCCTTGCAGGCTCCAACCCCTGCCATCAACGGCGGCAACGCTCGCGCGCAACGAGACGACGATGGCAACATCACTTCCGTCAACCTATGCCACGGCGACTACCGAACGGACTTTGCCGACGATTGCCTCGTGCCAGTGAAAGAACGCGCATGGTCATCGCCCATCTATTTAGATCAAACCGTCTCCAGTCGCTGACACCAGCTCTGACACCAGCCGCGGAAGATTCTGCCCCAAGTTCCACGATTCGGGACAAGCGCCGAAGTATCGGTAGTCGGAGAGAGACCCGTCAGGTACTTTCTGAGTTCCTAACTCTTCCGCAAACAGGTGTTCAGATGGAACTAATTCGTGCCAGCCTCCTGGCTCTTTCTGCTGCTGCCCTTCCTTTCGCCTGCGATGGCGACTCCGCCAACTTCACTCGGGTGGGGCCGGTCGCTGATTCCTCAACCGATGGGAGCGTTGAATCCGGTCAGGGCGATAGCGGTTCCGCTGGCGGCACCAGCTCGGGCGGCACCAGCTCGGGCGATACTGGTTCTGGCGGCACCAGCTCGGGCGATACTGGTTCTGGCGGCACTGGCTCCGGCGACGCAAGCACTGACTCCGGCCCTGTTCCCCCCGACTGCGGCGACGGCGTGGTGGACTACGATCTTGGCGAGACCTGCGACGACGGCAACAACACTGGCGGCGACCGCTGTGATGCATACTGCCAGCGAGAGCCCATCTCTAGCTGCGGGGACAGCGCGCTGGACATCGCTCAAGGCGAACAGTGCGAGGACGGCAGTCAGTGCAGCGATGGCAACACCGATTGCACGGGCAACCCGAGCGCCTGCTCGGCGCTGTCCGACACCAGTTGTTTGCCAAGAAGTGGCGACGGCTGCAGCGATGCTTGCCAATTCGAGACCGTAGGCGCTAACTGCGGCGACGGGACTCCGGATCCGGGCGAACTGTGCGAGGACAGCAACGTCACGAACGGCGACGGCTGCAACCCCACCTGCAATCTCTACGGTGACACCACTACATTCTCTGACTTTGGAGGCAAAGGCGTCCTGACGACGGACGGCACGCATCTATACGCCTCCATCGAAAATACTTACATCGATCAAAACACGCCACCTATCCAGCACCCTGAGATCATCCGGTTCAACATCGCGGCATGTAATGCTCAGCGCTTGGCCAATCCCCAGGCGGGCGCTTTCGACGCCTGCGACGACCCCACCGCAGCGGGTTCGCCAGTACAGTGCACTCTGAGCGAAACCCGAGCGTGCGTATTGGGCAATACCTTTACTGGTAACGGTACCGAAACGCTGGCCACCGACGGCAACCGCCTTTGGTACTTCGACCGCGGAGCTTACACCCTTCGCGAGATCGATTTGACCACGAACGCCTTCACGGACACACTCGTTGCGGGCTCTGGCAGCCAAGCTAGCTGCGCCAATAGCGGCCCTGACGGTACCGGAACCGCTGCCTCATTCGACGACCAACGGGCCGCGGTGTGGTTCAACGGCTACGTCTATATGGTCGACGGTTCGCTCAATCTACTCCGGCGCTTCGATCCATCGAATCAGGAAGTTGTCACGCTCGCGGGCACTTGCGGCAGCAGCGCTACCATCTCGACGGATGGCTTCGGACTGAGCGCCCTGCTCGGCAGCCCCCGGTACATCGCCAGCGACAACAGCGGCAACATATTCATGGCGGATAACCAAGGCCGACGTATCCGAACCTACAGCACCGCCTCGACCTACGTCGGAACTCTCGCCGGGGGCGTTGTCGGCTACCTCGACGATGCCGTAGGCACGACGGCCCAGCTCGAACGCCCCCGTGGGCTCACTTCTGACGGGACTAGTGTCTACTGGGGCGAGCAGACTTCCTACACGATCCGGCAAGCCGAGCTCGCCAGCACCAGCGTATCGACCCTCGCCGGCGAGCGAAACTGCGTAGGGCCGCAGGATGGCATCGGAGGTACCGCGACGGCCGGGGCCTGTGGCGCCTCAACCCTGGCGCGCTTCACCACCCCGTTCGGGCTGGCCTTCGACTACCCAAGCCAGTCACTATACGTGATCGAATCGGGACGCATCTCCCGTATTCAGTAACGGGCGCCAGCGAAAGCCTGCAGGCTCAGACATACTGAGTCGGCGAGCGAGGACTCGGCTCAACGATCTGTTCCCGCAAGGACAGAGCTAGATCTCCTTGAGCGACAGTTCGACACGGTTGTGTCAGCGCAGCCGATTCGATACCTGCACTGTGCGACAGAGCGCGGTTGCCCGAGTCGTCACCCCAGCACTCGATACGCAACTCAACGCGTGGGCGAATGACTCGTGCTGACGACAGTCCACAGAAATTTTTTTAGTGTGGCTGGTCAACTCATTGCTGGAAACAAATGAGCGGAGCGCTAGAAGCACACGATGCGCCTGAGCAGCCGTTGGCGAATTGGAAAAGGCGCAGGTTCGCCCAATAATGCCCTCCGCTGGTGCTCGTGTACCCACCGCACTCGGCGGCGGAGTTGTCCCAGTTATCTGCGATCTTTACCCCGTTGGGCAAGATGTACGGCCCGTCGCTGTGGGTGAATCGCGTCGCCGGTGAGACGCTGCCCAACCACAGCCAAGCCTTGTAGGCGCCCGTAAGGCCCACGGATTCCGCCTGACTTGGCACTTGGCGGCGGCTCCGTCCAGCCCCCCCAAGTTACCGTCGTACAGAGTCCTGGTGACAAATACGTTGAGCGGGCAGACGTCACAGCTAGTTCCGCCGCAAGCGACCCCGGTTTCGTCGCCGTTTTGGCTGGAGTCACTGCAGCTTATCGCCGTGCACTGCAAAGGGTCGGTACTGGTACTGCCACCGACGACACCACCCTCGGTGAGAGCTGGCTCACGCAGTCGGCACCGGGAGAGCAGCTTTGGGTAGCGATACAGGGGTCGCAACTTCCGCCGCAGTCTGCCTTGGTCTCGTCCCCGTTCGCTACTTGGTCGTCGCAGGTCTCCACGGCAACCTCGACGCTGGAATCTAAGCCGCCGGTATTTGCCTAACCGCTATCCCCCCCCGCCGTCCACAATGCCTGTGTTCCGGCCAGTGCCAGCTGTTCCGCCGCCGCCGCCGCCCGATCCGCGGATGCCACAGTAATGCCTGACTACCGACAGGCATTACTGTGGCATCCGGCTCGTCCCCGCCTATAGTGCTCAAGTCGTTGTCGGAGCAGGCCGCAGCCGCGAGAAGAGCCATGGCGCTCGCGTAGCCGATGGATGAGGTGTGAGCTCGAATCGTGACACGGCTCCTGGTACGGCGCGGGTAGTTCGCCCAATGCGAAAGAGTGGAAGCGTCGCATAGAGCTCAGCCAACCACCACCAGCCGGAATAAGCGGTCGGCGGAGTGCCGCTGATTCCTCAGCCGATGATTAGCCGAAGTCGACCTCGAAGACCCAGTTTGCCGCATGGACCGAGGGCCCCCCGTCAGCCGTCACATGCCGTCTTATCTAGCTATCGGTAGCGGCGAACTGAACTTTGGCGGCGTTGCCGTTCGCGCTCTCTAGCTTGGAGATCCGACCAGTTTTGGAGGTGGGAGCGTTGGCTGCAATGTCCCTCATCACAGGTTTTCCGCTCTCCCCCTCGGCATAAAATTGCCCGTACCACTTTCGAAACTTCGGTATGGCCATTTCCTGCTTCTGAAACAGAGGCTTGTCCATGAACTTCTTGTGGGCAAAAATCGGCACCTCCATCATGACGTCTTTGGCTTCCCGAGCCTTCACAATGGCGAGAAAGAGCCAAGGCATCGGGGACCAAGCGCTCTCTTTGGAAACCCGGGTCAAAAACCACACTATCGAACGGTGTTCATCCACCGGAGTGCTGTGGATCTCCTCGGCCATCTCAAACAGCGGGTTGAGCGCGTGCATATTCTGAAATCCGGGACCATAGAAGGATGTGGTCATGTCCGAATTGCCGACATGCTTCAAAACGAACTTCGCTACTTTCGGACTCAGCCCGAGCCTTTTTAGGTTGAGCCCCATCTGGACGCGGTGAGTGGCGAAGGGGCCGTCCGTGTTGAACTCACAAAAAGTCGGCTCCGGCTGGTCGTGAATCGTGACGAAATGACTGCCGTCACAAACGTTTTCCTTAGCCTCCATCGAGTTTCCTCGGGTGATGAACTTGAAACAAATCTGGTTCGTCCACGCCTTCCCCGACAGCTCGCTCAGATCAGGAATTTCGTAATAGGGCTCACGGCTGGAGTGGCGCCACATCATCACCATGCCATTACGTTCGATGGTCGGGTAGGCCTTGAGCTTGCTCCTAGCGGTTGACGGAGCACGCTCGCAAAATGGCACTTCGACGCAGTCGCCCTGAGCGTTGAACTTCCATTCATGAAAGGGACAGACCACCTGCCCGCCTACGACCTTTCCCTTGCGACCCAGGAAGGCGCCCATGTGAGGACAGTAGGCGTCCATCACCACGGCCTCGCCGTTCTCGTCTCGAATCGCGATGAACTCGGTGCTGAAGTACGATAGGCGCTTCAGTTGGTCCTTCTTCAGTTCCTTAGAGAGACACACCGCGAACCAGCCTTCCGGAAAATACGGATTCGGAATCAGACTGACGTTGTTGTGAGTCCTGAGATTATCGGCGAGCATCTGGAGCTTATTGACAAACATGAGCGGTCTCCGTGGGCGGTGTCTTCAGGGTTCGCGTGGGTCCGATGGGGCTCAGTGCTCCCGCGTGAGGCTGACATATTACGATCTATGATCAATAAACCCGTCAGAACGTCAAGTTCATATTATAAGAATGCAATGATTACACCATCTTAAGCGGGTATGATTACGCTCCCTCGGCGCTCTGGCAGGGATATTCCGCCCCCCAGCAGGTGTCCCCGAGGCCGAACCTTGACACCCCGAGACCGATAGCTCCGTAATGTGGCCGGAACGGCCGTTACATTGGTCGACAATGCCAGATGCAGCGCATGCCCTCGCCACGATCGGCTCTCCCGCTCTCCGCCGCCAAGTGTCGTTTCGGTCCACCGAACGCCGATACAGATTCGTATCAGGAATTTTTTTTGACGCGGCGATAACAACGAAAACAGCTGCCCCGCAGTGAGTTAAAGCTCCAATGGTCTGAGTAGGGTCCCGCCCATGGCACCCACATTGGTCCAGTACCTACTAGTCCCAATTACACTCACGGCTCTTGTCTCGTTGGCCCACGGCGACGACCATGACGACGGCGGCGAAGCTGACACCGGCGTCGTTTCTGAGGCTGGTGCAGATGCCGACGCAGGTGGGGACGGCCCGATTTGCGTGGAGTCCTACTGCGGGGTGAGCAGCGAATCATTGGCTCCCCGGGATCTAGTCATCCTGGTCGACTCCTCCGGCAGTCTTCACGATCCGGTCTACAACAAGTGGAACTCCGATGACGGCACTCACGCTGCAGCACCCTGCACCGAAAACCAAAACGCCCAGCCGTGAAAGGATGCCAGCACGACCTGCAGTGCAAAGGCGATCGCGTATGCCAGTCTGCCGTTTGCGTCCCACCCCCAGCACTCTAGCGAACTCGTTCCTAAGGGCGGCGATCGAGGAACTGCCGGACCCCCGGTCCGTCGAACTCGTGATGTCCCAATCGGGTCGCTTCGTCCAGGACGCCGAGGCCATACTCATCGTGGTTCGCGAACTCGATGAAGTCGACTGCGAATTTCGTCGCAGTGTGGGCCCCCGGGTGCTCGAAGGCTCGACGCAGGCCCGCACAAATGAGGTTCTCCGACAGTTGCTGTTGGTGGATCGCTAAACGCCGAAAGTCAATTCGGACGCGCAGTGTATCCCCTTCGAGATCCACAACGGCCACGGTCTCCGAGAGCTCGTCACATTGGCGTAACATGTGCCGTTGCATTGAGCTGAGCTGAACGACCGCCTTCTGCGACTTAGCGTCCACGGCTGAGCGATCCACCAAGGGTGCAGCGCTCAGCAGCAGCTGCCCCAACTCCTCAGTGAACTCCCGAGTCATGATATCGGCGGCAGCCACCGCCGCTCCATCCCGCAAATGCAACATGCCAAACGGCGACCACGGTTCTTCTAGCGCCGCTTCCATCAGCAGCGTTCGTGAACTGAGAACGTGAATTCCATATTTATGGAGGGCAGCGAACAGTTGGTCGTGGTCCTCCTGCGATACCAGGCCCTGCCCAAACTTTCTGGTCATGCCAAGCAAGTCGACAGCCACCACATGGCAGCCCAGAGCCGCGCAGGTCCGATTGAGCGCCAAGAGCTCACGGAGAGCGATCCGAGGATACTCACGCTTTTGAGACCCATTTCCGTCGGCGAGTTCGACGAAAATCAGGTCCGGAACTCCCCGACCGTGAAGGAAGGGGACCACGAGGTTCGATACGAGTTTCCCAGCACCCACACCAATTGTGCATTGATGAACGAACTGCAAATCCACACGAAAGCGGGCATCGAGTGCGAAGCTGAGTCGACGACCAAAGCGGCGTGCCAAGGAGAGCTGCCTCCCGCTCAGATCGGTATTTGTCATCGAACTGAAACTGCTTCCGGCCCACAATGCCAAGTAGCGCGACCTCTCCGCCTCCACCGGTGCGGCGATCTTCTCAAATACGGGAAATGTGTCGAACACTTGGTGAGCGAGACGCCCGCCGAACTGAGTGTGGATATTCGGGACGTCGCTCGTTTTCGCCGCCGACACCAAGCCGTCCGCCAGCAGAGTCATATGTGAGCGATGGCCGTCCGCATATACAAGCCGCTGATCTGGAAGCAGCGCCCAATGCCCGGCCGGAAAGTACGAACCAGAGGGATGCTCCCCGTATCTGGGGAGTGCGCCTCCGCTATCGTCCAACAGCTTGATCCACGGAAAAACGCGGCGTGACTTGAGGTGAAGAAAGAGTAGTGCGGACTCCCGAACGGCATCGCTCTCGTTCTCCCCACGCGGAAGGGTATCGGAAATCAGCAGCCCACCGTACTGCTCGACCCACCTGAGCTGGGTGACGTCGCGCAGGCTTGCGTCCTTGAAGGAGAGCGGGAACCGCTTCGGCTCGTCCGCCTTCGGCTCATCAGCGATGCCTCGTGCGTTGTTGAACACTAGGTTCGGCGGCGCCAACTCCGCGCCGTCCGTTGAAACGCTCCAAATTCGCGATTTCCTATCGCTAAGATACAGCATGCCCTGAGGAGCAAGCGCCATCTCAGCGACAGAACTCCCCCCAAGTTGTGGAACTCCTAGCCGGCGGGGGCGAGACTCACCAGCCATCAACATCCAGATCGCGCCCAATTCATCAAGCAGGATGGCTTGATCCCCAGATGCCGCGAGCTTCCTGAATGTCGTCGACGGCTTCTCGGTCGACTGGATGGTAGAGACGTCGTCGTGTTGAATCAACCGTAGCCGTGTCCCTTGGGCGTCGAGCAGAAGGAGCCCGCCGCCAAAGTTCACTACGTCGCTCGGCTCGTTGAAGCGCGCACGGGACAGCGCGCCGTCGGCCGATCCCGATTGTTTTCTATTGCCGGCGAGTTTCCGTAGTACTCGCAGATCGCCGTCAAGGGTGCGAAGCTCGTGCGAAGATTTTTCCGTCATGACGATTCGGTCGTAGGCGCGATCCCAAGCGAGACTCGTGATGGTTCGATAGCTAGCCTCCCAGGAAGCCCCGTCGGAAGAGCCACGACGGACCGAACTGATCAGCGTCTGGTCACCTGTCCTCTTGTAGATAAGGTCCGCACTGGCGGGCACCTCGGCGTGCCGGAGCTTGAGCACATGGGCAAGATTTCTGGCGAGCAACGCATTGCCCTTTGGAGTGAGATGAACGTGGTCCACAAAGTGAGCCGGCCGAAATCGGGGGTCATCGAAGCTCAGATACTCCGCCGCAGGTCCCCCCAGACGTCGAACCTCTTCGGCACGCTGGGCGTGGCGGGTCCCCCACCGCGGCGATTTCAGGCGCCTTGAGAACGTGTCGTTGAGGGGAGTTCCAAAAAAGAGCACGCGTCGACTCCTGCGCTTGATTCGTCCCAACACACGCGCCAGCGCCTTGTACTGCTCGCCCTGACGATACTGTTCGTCGTACTCGTAGTGGGGAGCGAGTTTGAGGCTCGCTAGGCCCGTCGCCAATCCCTCGGATTGGCTCAGTTCCAGCACCGCCGCCGCTGTCGGGAACACCTGCTCGATTTGTAGCCTCTCTCGGTGGCGATAAATCGGCAGCAGGGCTCGAAGGTCGTCCGTGCCGAAAGCACGGACACTGTTATAGCTCTGCCTCCACCAAGCGGTGTTGTCACCCGGCAGGCTTCGCGAGAGCTCCGCGTAGCTATCTCGACTGGTAGAATCCGTCCGCGAATAGTGGCGTGAGAAGTAGCGAGCGTTCAGTTCGACTAGTAGCTGCACCTTCGCGTTCGGATCGACACTGTCAAGGTACTCGACCAACCGTTCCAGGTCCGTCAACAAGAACCCGTCGGAAGCTACCTGTCGAAACGAAACAGCTTCCGTCGCACTCACCTCCCAACGGAGTGCGTCCACGAGCCGAAGCTGCCCCCAGTTTTCATAACGCGAAGCGAGAACATCACCCGCCAGTACAGAATCGCCGAACAGGAGCCAGGAAGCCCCAGAGGCGTCCACAGCCTGTTGCATCTCGTCACGTATCCCTGAGGGACTGCCGGCAACAGCAGAAGCCCGAGGTGTCGGCAACGTCCCGAGTGCGAGGTCCAAGAGCAGCACGACTCCGAGTGCCATCCACCAAGCAGACCGAGGCGTTCTTGTTTGCTGGCGGCGCAGTTGAGAATCCACCCACCATCGCCGAACTAGGCCGAAGCCACTGAATCCTGCTCGCATCCTATTGGTTCAAAATTGAAAATAGATGAATTCAGCAACGCCGCGATTGCCGAACAGCGCGATCAGAATCATCAGAGACGCCACAAGAACGAGCGGGGTCGTGCCGCTGTCGGTCAACTTTCGTTCGAGTTGAAACTTTCGGTGAACAGTCGAGGATCCCAGAAAGACCGCGACGAAGCCAAATCCAAGCCACTGTAGCGGCGTCGGCAAAGCAGCAGGCACTACCAATAGCATCTTCTCCCAAACCACGAGCATATCGTAAAAACTTCCGGCGCGAAACGGCACCCAGCTAAGGGTAACGAGATGGAAGAAGAAGAACCACTTCAGAAAACCCCGCACGCGTGAAGGCGCGCCGCTCGTCCACAGGGCCGTCAGAGCGGGAACACTCCGGAGCCCCGCCTGGAGGGCAAGCCAAACACCGTGAATCATTCCCCACAGCACAAAAGTCCAGGCAGCACCGTGCCAGAGGCCCGATAGAAACATCGTCGCCGAAAGGTTAATTATGGCCCGCCCGCGCCCGTGACGGCTACCGCCCAAGGGAATGTACACGTAATCTCGAAACCAATCGGACAGCGAAATGTGCCAACGACGCCAGAAGTCGGACGGATCAGACGCCAGATACGGCTGGTCAAAGTTCCACATCAGACGGATGCCGAAGAGCAGGGCAGTGCCTTTCGCGATTTCGGAATAGGCAGAAAAATCGCAGTAGATCTGCAAGGTGAAGGCGTAGGTGCCCAACCAAGCGGTCCAGAAACCGAGACTGTCCGGATTCGCAAATGCGGCGTCGGCGATGACCCCCAAATGATCCGCCAAGAGTAGCTTCTTCGCGAGCCCCCACACGATCAGCACGAGACCCGGCTTCAACGTTCTGTAGCGAACCGCACCGATCTTCGCGAGGTGTTCAAACTGCGGGAGGAGCCGCTCCGCCCTCTCGATAGGACCCGCAACCAGCTGGGGGAAAAACGAAACGTAGAGCAGGAACGCAGAGAACGATTTTGCCGGCTGGATCTTGCGCCGGTAGATGTCGATCGTGTAGCTCATCGACTGGAAAGTATAGAAACTGATCCCCGGCGGAAGGATCACGTCGACAGCGGTTAATACCTGGCCCGGCCCCAACAGCGCCCGCAGGTTGTCGAGAAAGAAGTTGGCGTACTTGAACCAGGCTAGAATGCTGAGGTTGACGCACAAGCTTAGCATCAGCAGCGCGGGCCTGAGCGCTTTCGACTCCAGCCGATGAATGGCTCGTCCCGCGAAAAAATCAACGCTGGAACTGCCAGCGATCAGCCCCAGAAACAGGATGCCCCACGGAGAGTAGAAGCAGATACTCGCGCCGATGAGGACGTACACTCGAGCGCGCCCCCGAACTAAGTGGAAGCACAGCAGCGTAGCGACGACGAGCAGCCCAAAATCTAAAGTTTGAAATTGCACGATAGATCCGCCTGACTATCGCCCGTCTGACCAGCAGCTCAAAGTTCTAACTCGTCGGCTGTCAACGACGGTCGGCTGAACTTGCGTAAGGCTCAGCTACCGCGACCCGGCATTCTGACCAGCTTCCTCCCCACCACTACAGCCCGCTCAAAGGAATCAGGACCCATGAAGCGTGCTCAAGTAGCGCCGGCGCGCGCCGGTGGCGAACCGTCGAATAGGTCAATTTTCTAGCCTGTGCAGACCTCAAGGCTAATGCCATTCGGATCGTCGAAGTAGATCGAGCAGATCGGACCGTGAAGAAGCCAACGATGTGAATGTGGCAGTGAGCCTGGGCAGGCTAGAACTTGCCATGAAGCAGCACAGCGGCCTGACCCGGGATGGGTCGAATAGAAATTGTCAGCTCGGCCACGTGTTTGCCTTTTTCCGACACTGACAATTTAGCACCGCTATCTCCACCCATCAGGCTCCAGACGCCGATAGTGGTGCCGGCCGCTGCCAGCGCCAGACTCCCAGCTGCCATGTAGCCTTTCATCAATATCGAATCGTATTCGGTATTCCTGTCGGGCGGGCAGCTTGACGGAGTCGGGCAGTGGGCCTTTTCGAATTCATCAAGTTCCGTCAGGTACATGAAGCCATGTGGCCGAGCCCACCACAAGGCCAGCGAGTCCCGCAGCGAAACCGACGTAGCTCAACGCCCCCCAACTGCTCTCTGCACCGGAGTCGCTTGGCCCCGCCTCATCCGTTGGTGCATGAGAGCCTGGTTCTAGGGCTACCGCTGTTGCGCGAAGCGGTGGGATCGAAAGCACTAATGGATTCGCGTCGCCGTTCGACGTCGAGTCTCGATCTACAGTGAGCGTAGTTGTCCAAGCGTCTTTCCCAGGAGCAGACGCGGAGAAGACGTGCTCGCCTGCATCGATCGGAATCGGGCGATTCCAAAGAGCTGACGGAATGCTTTCGGGCGACTGGGTAAAAGTGTCGCTGCGAGTGATCGTGACGCTCCCCAGATCCGCGCCTTCGAAGTTTAGCGTAAGAAAAGAGACTTTGGTTTGCAGGCGCGATGCGTGTTCGTCCGGCATGGCTTGGCGCTTAGCCTGACCGGCAGAGGCCGCGGCATAGGACGCCTCGCGGAGGATCGCCCAGCCGCTGGCATAACGGCCTTGCTCCTCGTAACACTGAGCCAGGTAGAGCAGCGTTCCAATGCCCGGATCGAGGCGACGACTCTCTTCGAGATCGGGACAGGCTTCAGCGTAGTTCCCGGCCTCCATCTTTTTTAGGGTGTCATCAAAAAGCAGTTCCGCGGCCGCGTGTTCCGACGCCGTCGGGGAGGCCACGGCAATGGACGCAACCGCGGTGACGAAGCACCAGGTGGTCGCGGCGAGGGACAGGGCTCTGGATAAGCCAAACATGCACGAATGATAGATCGTTCGCTGTTTTGGAGGATACGGGAATGTCTGTCCGGCCGCTTCTCCGACCCAATGTTCCAACCGGGGACGAACCGAACAGCTCATGCTCAGTGTCGGGAGAAATGGCGCGACGAGCATGGGTCGGAGATCCCCCTACAGAGAGTCGGTGGAGCGGCCGCACGACTCCCCGGCGTCGGCCAACAGCGGACGCGTCCCCGTCGGCCTGGGAGGCTGCTATCCTTCGGACGGAGATTAAATGTCGGTCGCACACTATTTGGGAAAGCCCGGGCTCGATGGGTTCACCAAGCTTGGCTTCAGTCTTGCCGTACTGGCGTTGACGGCATGCTCGGATGTTGAGCTACGGGGGGGGACGGTGACAACGCGAACTTCATGCTGGGTCAGGCGTGGGATGATGCCGTCGTACGAATCCGAACCATTGGGCCCGCAACAACCTCTGGGGGAAAGCTCACCGAGTTTTCCTTTGAGCCGATCCAAAGCGACGGCACCATCGGCCTGCAGCCAACTCACTATGTGGTGACCTATAGTTCCGACCAGGGGTACGTGCGCTCTACGTTGGTGGCCTGCGCGTCGGTGAGATGCGTCCCGGCGGCGATGCAGATTTGCTGGCACCGTTGGGGACTTGGGCCCCTGACTTCTCTCTCAATTTCGCCAATGAAGGGAGCGCTGACCGACCCTGGCTGGGCATTGTGTACCTGATGGCTGTGTCTGAGCGAGCCCTCAGCTACGACGAGGTCCAACAGAACTTCGCTGCAGGCGAGCTGCCCTGAGGCGGTCGGTAGACCCCTTCCAGCATTCGTCTACGGGAAACTCCCCTCGGAAGTTCGCGAGTTCGAGAAGACGAGCGGTGGTTTCCGGCGGAGCGGCGTACTATCGTCGGGACTTTCCGTGAGTAGCCCCAATTGACCCACTTAGCTCAATCCGCCCCGGTCTCCCCGGCGTAGGGACGATACGCCCACTCGCGTTGGTTGGTGTTCTTTGTCCCAGTCGCCTTAGCTTTACTTGTGCACGGGCAGATCGTCGGTTTTCCCTACAGCGGATTCGATGACGGGATGCACTACCTGACGAACCCGGTCGTGCTCGAATTTGACCAGCTCAGTTGGCTTGACATCTTCAAGACAGAATCTATCGGTTATCCGATCCCGATAACTGTGCTGAGCTACTACGCCGTGTATCCCGTCAGCTGAATTCGGACAGAAATCGGGTCTGAGCTAAGAGACAATTCGGGGGAGTAAGATCCTCCTCAGGAGTCTCAAATGCCAAGGAAGCAAAAGCAGTCGGCCGAAGCCGCAATCAACGATATCAGACGCC
>JABSRN010000019.1 GCA_013214025.1 Polyangiaceae bacterium | reverse complement strand
GCAAAGCGAAGGTCAGGCTAGCGCCCGCACCAAGCGCGCGTCACGCAAGAAGAAGAAGCCCCCTGCCAAGAGGAAATAGGGGCGATCCATGGTTCAACCCGCTCGCGCACAGAATCACGCGGATGTTGTTGAGCGACAACATTGCCACTCCGCCGCTCCGGGAAGTGAGGAACCCCAGGGCGACACGCGCGCGTGAGCGCTTCGGCGCAGGTCCGCCGCGCGGTGGCTTGAACAAGCGTCAGCACCGAAAACGCTATCCTCAGGCAGGGGCAGCTCGCTGTTTAGCAACCTAGGCCGCATCGGGCTTACCTCCCAGTGCTCCTAAGTGATACCTGCGCTCGAGCGAATCCCAGTCAAAGGCGACGCTACCTCCGCGAGCACGATGCTGGCTGTCCCAAGTGCGGAATAGATCGAGCACTGCGTGGTCAACGTGGTCGAGCCTGTCGAAGTCAAGGTGAACCTCGGACATAGCATCCACGGCGTCGAGGGTTTCGGCGACGTCCGCTAGTCGCAAAAACGTCGCGGCGCCGCTCATACGGATTGTCGTACGGCCCGCTTCCGGACCATGCACCATGGCGATGTCGAGCTTCGACAGACGAACTAGGAGTTTCCCAACGGACAGCGCAAAGCCGCACAGCACACCAGACAACAGGTCAGTTGCGACGACCGCTAGCGTCGTCGCAACGAAGATGCCCATTTCAGCAGGCCCGTAGGGCCGGAGTTGAGTGAGTACGGCCGGGCTTGCCAGCTTCGCCCCAATGAAGACCAGGATTGCGGCTAGCGAGGCGACTGGTATCTTTGTCAGTAGTTGGGAGAATATCCCGACTAGAAGCAGCAGCCACGCGCCGTGAAATATCGCTGACCAGCGGGTTTTCGCCCCCGCCTCGACGTTCGCACTGCTCCTAACGATAACGCCAGTCATCGGGAGCGCTCCGAGGCATCCACAGATGATGTTGCCTAGTCCCTGAGCCACGAGTTCCCGGTTGTAGTTGGTGCGCGGGCCGTTGTGGAGCTTGTCCACGGCGGTCGCGCATAGCAGTGTCTCTGCGCTTGCGACTAGGGCGATTCCCAACGCGAGCCCTAGCAGGTCCACCACTCTGCCAAGCGATGGGACATCTGGGATATTCAGCGATCCTGCCAGGTTGACCGGAACGCTGACGTACGCCACTGGAAACGCGAAGACGTGCGCCACGAAACCGCTAACCAGAACTCCCGCGAGCGGACCGGGGACGTAGGTCCTGACTCGATCTGGGACGAAGCGGAGCCACAAGAGAATCGTGACGATGGTTAAGAGGCCCAACCCCGCGGCTTTTCGATGCGGAACCGATGTCTCCGGTGACATCGCCTTGGAAAGGGCTTCCGGAATCGCCCAGAGGTTCTGTAGCCCGCTCGATCGCGGATCGTCGTCGATCATCACGTGAAACTGTCCAGCGAGGATGAGCACGCCAATGCCCGCAAGCATCCCAAAAACGACGGACGGAGGGACCGCTCGAAACCACCGTCCGCCGCCCAGAAGACCGGCCACCAGCTGAATGGTCCCTGCCAACAGCACCACTATTCCCAGAGTCGCGAGACCGTGGGTTTGGACGAGCCCAACGACGAGGACGGCTAGCCCAGCTGCAGGGCCCGAAACCTGCAGGGCCGATCCCTGTATAGGGCCGACTACGAGCCCCCCGATGATACCGGTAACGAGCCCCAGCGCTGGCGGCACACCGGATGCGATCGCAATACCCATGCAAAGTGGGAGTGCGACTAAAAAGACGACGAGCGAAGCCAGGAAGTCTGCGCGCTCGGGCCACACCGACCGAGGTAGCTTAAGAAGTCGCATTCGGAGAGCTCGCGACGTCCAAGTCTAGCGACCTATCAAAGAATCGAAGTTCCTTGCCATCTGTACCAAACGCGGACGCAACGTATCCGGAAGCGGCGAGCCCGCCGACATTCAGCAGAGAACACACTAAAATTGCCGCCGAAATACGCACGACGCAGTGGGGGGACCAGCAGCGGGAAACAGGCATAGAAAGAGTGTGACGGCACAATGGGACCTATGCAAAACAGATATTACCTCCAGCAACCCATATGATATTTCTATGGGTTGCTGGGCTCATGATTCCAGCTAGTTCCCTAGAGAAAAGGCCTATGTAGCCTCCCGCCGCCCGCCTCGCCGGATATCTAAAAATCGGAACATAGATAAACTCTATGTTAATATATATCGTATAGGAAGGGGCGCACTGTGTGCGCTGCCGTGAACGTAAGATGAGCCACGCGAAGAAAGCCAGGAGGAGAACCGGGAAGGTACTCCCGACCCTCAACTATCACCACCTCATGTACCTCTGGACGGTTGCCGAGGAGGGCACGATCACAAAGGCAAGCCGGCGTTTACGCCTAGCCCAACCAACCATCAGTACACAAATTCGTACTCTTGAGGAGAATCTGGAAGTCGAGCTATTCGACCGAAGTGGGCGCACGCTGGTACTAACTGACGCGGGGCGAGTCGTCCACCGATATGCCGACGAGATCATCAACCTGGGACGTGAGATGGTGGACGTCCTCAACGAGAGGCCAGTGGATCGTCCAGTTCGACTGGCTGTTGGGTTGGCGTTTGTTGTCCCCAAGTTGATTGCGTACCAGCTCCTGCGACCAGCTCTCGACCTAGCGCCAGGCGTCCTTGTGGAATGCCACGAAGACAAGGTCGACCGACTCATCACACAACTCGCTTCCCACGAGTTAGATCTCGTGATTTCAGACGCACCACTGGGGCCGGGCACAGCCGTGAAAGCGTACAATCACCTGCTAGGGGAAAGTGCGACCTCGTTTTTCGCAGCCCGACCCTTGGCTCTTCGACTGCGTCGAGGGTTTCCTGATTCTCTCGACGGCGCTCCCTATCTCATGCCCATGGGGGGGAGCGCGTTGCGGCGTGAACTGGAGCAGTGGTTCGACTCGCTCAGAATCCGCCCGAGAGTCGTCGGCCAATTCGACGACAGCGCTCTGCTAAAAGTATTCGGGCAGTCTGGGGTTGGTGTGTTCGCGGCTCCATCCGTCATCGAAAAACAGATTCGTCAGCAATACGGGGTACAGGTTATCGGGCGCACCGACGAGGTCACTGAGCGTTTCTATGCGATTTCGGCGGAGCGCAAGGTCAAACATCCAGGGGTAATTGCTATCTCGAAGGTTGCTCGGACGAAACTCTTTGGCTAACGGGAGGGTCCGGGCAACTCCTCAATCAAATTGCGTCGGACCACTTCAGACGTACGCACTCGCCGATCATCGTCTCTGTTGCCCCCCCTCAGTCAGCTTCGCTGACTGTCCCCCCCCAAACGTCGGCAGTCGCCGGAGCGTGGGGGGGACTGCTGAGCGACAATTACACTTCCTCAGGTAACGACAACTACATCGCCCCATCCTGAACAGCGGGCCGAGGTCGAAACGGGGGCACTTTCTGCGGGAAAGTGGCTCCGTGAAGACCACGGGTGCGCGGTTTCTGGAACTATTTCATCCGCCTCAAGTTAGCGGCCACCCCGTAGTCAGCTGTCCGTAGTTTTACGGATCAGACGGGTCGCGAGTCTCCGAGCGCACAATCAAAACCCGACCGCCACATGCACCCCCAGGGTCACATGCGAATCCTCCGCATCCGCCGCGTACTCCAGCGACGGCCCCAAGTGGTAATCCCCAAAGAAGAACTCGTAAGTCGATTCAATATGAACGCTCGGCTCTAACTCACTCGGTTCGCTGTCTTCAAACGTAAGGCCCGGCGAGACGAGCATGCTCCATGCGTTCGTCAAACGGTACTGCAACACAACGCCAGCAGTATTGTGCGAATGCTCGTCCAGTAGGCGTTCAAATCCAAGCCCCAAGCCCCAGCGAGACTCCCCCAGCGCGGCGATCAAGTGCAGGTGCAGTCCTGCCGTGAAATGCTCCTCTTCGACGAGGTAAGCGAGGCCCGGCGCTAGGCCTAACTCGAAGCGATGGTCGTGCTGGTGTGCGACCCCGCCGTGCCCTCCGTGCCCGTGATGCCCGCCGTCGTGCCCTCCGTGCCCGTGCTCCTCGTCGTGATGCTCGCCGTCGTGGTCGTGCCCGTCGCTTTCCGTGTGTTCCACGTGTTCGTGACTAGGCGAGTCCTCAGCTTGGACGGCGGGGCAACTCAGCCAAACCGCGACTGCACAGAGTCCACCCAAGGCGGAGCACCGCATGTGGTCACCAGCTTTGTTTTTACTGAGTATCATGCTCATGCAGCACCTCATCAGCCCAAAATTGACCAGTCGTCAACTCCCGAATCCCGTGAACGCTTCTTTTGCCTCCCCCCAGTCAGCCGTCGCCTGATATCCCTCACCAACGCTGCGCGCCTGCCGGTTATGGGGTTGGGGCGCCAACCACAACCCCCGGACACCGAGTTTACGTCACCGCCGGGCAAGCGGGGTTGGGGTCCCCGCGCCGCAGGCAAACCGCAGGAGCGAAGCTCCGAGGACGCCGCAGGCGCGCCAGCGCCGAGGACCCAAAGCGAATAACTCCAGTAGAGTCAGAGTCGTGTGAAGGAGCGAAGCATTTCACCCTCACCCAAATGGGGGTGAAATGAGTAGCGATCAGCGCGGCTCGGAGACTGGACTCGCCCAACGGGCCGAGGACCTAAAGCAAATAACCCCAGTAGAGTCAGAGTCGTGTGAAGAAGCGAAGCAATCTGCCCTCACCCAGAGGGGGCAGATTGAGTAGCGTCGAGCACGGCTCGTCCACTGGACTCAGAAGCAATCACCAAGATTGCTTCTGATAAGTCCCATGCTCCTGCAAGAACTCACCATCCGCAAACTGACCAGTCGTCAATTCCCGAATCCCATTCTCGCTCATCTCCAACACACGGGTAGCCACCTTCGACACCAGCGACCGGTCGTGCGTAACAAACACGCAAGTTCCTTCGTAGTGCTTTAGCGCTTCCTGCAAGGACCGAATCGACTCAAGGTCCAGGTGGTTCGTGGGCTCGTCGAGCAGCAGAATATT
>JABSRN010000184.1 GCA_013214025.1 Polyangiaceae bacterium | reverse complement strand
TTGTACGACCAGAAAGCGGCCTCTAACAGCTAGCTTCCACCGGGCTCGTCGAGACGCTGACTGCGATAGAAGTTGTCGCTGAGCGCGCGGACGGTGGCAACGCTGGTTTGAAGGCGCTCGCGGACTGAAGCCTTACCGCATATTCGTGGGAGAATTGCTGAGGACCGCCGATTGCGACCGAGCCGGCCTGGCCGCCGTGTCTTCACAGTCAAGGACACCGCGCCCTGCAAGGTTTCATATAGTGAAGGGGAAGCTAGCTAGCCGCGTAGGTGGTGACATCATGCCGTTGCCCCCACCCCTCGAAAAATTTCAAATGGGTGCTCCGGGTCAGGGAGCACCTCTCGGAGCACCTCTTGGCGTAACGGGTGGATCGTCCGGGTAACGCCAGTTCTCGTAATATTGAGTACTTGTAACGGTTAGTGCCGTTGGGAAACGGCTTCAGGCCCTCTTGCCAAGGTCGACGTCGAGGGTTCGAATCCCTTCTCCCGCTCTACTTAAAGTAGAGTTTTCGATAACTTAAAGACCGGCTTAGGCCGGTTTTTTCGTTGGGTAAGCAGCAGATTTGCACCTGTACCCAACTTCGATCGCTCAAAGGGCCGGTTCGGGGGCTCTGAGGGGTCAAGTGTGGGTCCGTGTAAATCAGATCTCACTTCCTTTCCTTCAGGGCTATGCAGCGACGCCGAATTGTCGCGTGATTTCGCTGATGCATTCCTGCTGTTCTAGGGGGCTTACGGTTGAGTAGTGGTGCTGCATTTTCTCGGTTTCAGGGGCCCCGGCGTTTGCGATCGCCAATACATCGATCTTCCGAGCCGATCCCCGGATAAACGCGCTTTTCGAGCCCCGCCGGCTGCATGGAAGCCAGTAACGTCTTGCTGCGCATTGTGGATGCTCAGGGGACGCATTCGCCGACCTGAGGACGCGCGCGGGCAGTCGATAGCGGCGAGCAATTCATCGGCTCAGTGGGGGGATTCTGAGGCCTTGTTCGGGACAGCGGGGAGGGGTGTTCCGGCGGGCGGAGTGTTACCCGTGCTGGGCCAGCTTCGGTGCATTACCGAGTAGAGGGTGCCTTCGATTCGAGAAACGTACCCATCGAGGATATATGACTTTCGGACGAGTCGTTGCCCGCTCCGTGCCACGCGATCGTACACTTCCGGCTCATCGCAAAGGCGCTCAATTTGTGACGCCAGCGCCTGGCTGCTACCGGGGGTGTAGCTGAGGGCGCAGTTGTCGTTTCGAAGCAGTTCCGTCGTGCCGCCGACCCGGCTTGCGATCACGGGCATGCCGCTGGCCATCGCCTCCAGGTGCGTGAGCCCGAAGGGCTCGTTCCAAATCGACGTAAAAAGAAAGATGTCGTGAGCTGCATATACGGCAGGCATCTGAGCGTGATCGAGCCAGCCACGGTATTGAATTGATATATTTAGCTCACGCGCTCGGCGCTTGAGGGCCTGTGTGTAGTGACGGTCGCCAGCCCCGACTATCGTGAGCGAGAGCGGTAAGTCCTCACGCCGGCGCTGAAGTCTTGAAACAGCCTCAATGGCGATGTGGGGCCCCTTGTCAGGATGAACCTGCCCGACAAATAACAGTCGGACGCGGCCGCCCTGCAGAGCCCGGACGGGAGCGTAGAAGCTGCGAACGGGGACGCCTTGAGGTATGACTTTTGAGTTAGAAAAGGGACCCGTGAGCGGAAGTTCTTGCGCCAGAAACTCGCTAACTACAACGCTGCGGCAGTGGCGGAGCCCGAGGGTCGTACATCGACGCCATAGGGTGCGGTCCATCAAGTAGCGACCGAACCCACGAGTACTCATTGAGAACGGCCGTGGAGCGTAGGTAGCCGGCCATGCGTCGTTGAGCATATACAGGCTTGGGCGGCCGCAGGATTGAACAGCTCGGGCAGGGCCGAGAGTCAATCGTCGCAAGCTCCAGACTAGCACGACGTCGGGGCGTTCCGACTCTATGGCGGATGTCGTCCGAACACGGTTGTGCTTCTCCCACTGAGGGGAGCGCCAACTCGGACGTAGCGGCGCATCCAAAAAATTCTGGGTCAGCTGTAGGTCTCGCCGGATGCGGAGTCCTCGGGGGTGACCCGCGTGGGCGGAAACCGATGACTGGCTGGTGAGTACGACAACATCGTGTCCTCGATCCGCCAGCTGCTCGCTCACTTGGCGGCACAATATTTCGTAGCCGCCTATTTCGTCGGGAAAAAATAGATTGCTGACGACGAGGATCTTCATCAGTTGGACAAGCTTGCAATGCTGGTGCCGAAGTTGCCCGGGGTCTGGTTGCTCACTTTGTGGTGTTGACGCAGTGAATAGCGCACGACCGGAACACGGATTCTCGATTCGAGACACTGATTAGCGAGTTGTCCCTCGACGGGGCGAACGCGTCCCGAATGGGGACTTCTTGCGGCTAGGCCACGGGTAGTACGGACGGTTTGCAGCTTGCAATATTCCCCCGAGCGGACTGAGACTCGCAGACGACTGAGAAGGAGAGCTCTTGAACCACAACGCCATAGGCGGTGCGATGATCGGTCTTCTATTGGTTGTCGAATCGTAACCGTCCGACCGGCGACGCCTGGCGTTCCAGTTGCCGTCATGCCTCGCTAGAATCAGTGGCCGCTGCCCGGTTTCCACTGGTCGGGCAGGAGTTCGTCGATGCGGGAGGCTGGGTGCGTGGTCACGCGGCGCATTACG
>JABSRN010000183.1 GCA_013214025.1 Polyangiaceae bacterium | reverse complement strand
TGCTCTCGGCCAGCCCATCGTTCTACGAGCACTTCAGGGTCACGCCTGAAGTGACCCTTGGGAAGTCGGTCTACGAGCTGGGCAATGGTCAGTGGGACATCCCGGCCTTGCGAACACTGTTGGAGCATATCCTCCCCAGCGACGCCGTTGTCGCAGACTACGAGGTGCAGCATGACTTCGAGGGCCTCGGGCCTCGGGTCATGCTGGTGAACGCCCGGTCACTCAACACCGGCAAGGAAAACGATAGCTGGGTCTTCCTGGCCATCGAGGACGTCACCGCCAAACGCGATAATGATCTCCAAGTCTTGAAAAGACTCAACGCGCAGCTGGCGAGCTCCAACAAGGAGCTGAATCAATTCACCTACTCCGTTTCCCATGACTTACGCGCTCCGCTCCGCGCCATGGACGGTTTCAGCCAGGCGCTTCTCAGGGATTACGCTGAGGGGCTAGACGGGCAAGGCAGGCACTACCTAAACCGAATCCGGGCGGGCGCTCAACGAATGGGGGTGCTCATCGAATCACTGTTGAAGCTGTCGCGCCTCAGTCGACAAACTCTGACACGAGAGGACTTTGACCTTAGCGAGATAGTTCGGGAGGTTGCCGAGCTTCTCACTGAGACAACCCCCGATCGTCAGGTGGAGTTCGCCATACCCGACCAGCTATGCATAAACGGGGACGTTGCCCTATTGATGGTCGTCCTTGAAAACTTGATCCAAAACAGTTGGAAGTTCACAGCTGGTCAGCCCATCTCGCAGATTACCGTAGGGTCTGAAATTCACAACGGAATCAAGGCCTACTTTGTGCGGGACAACGGGGTCGGCTTCGACATGAAGTACGCGGATAAGCTCTTCACCGCATTCCAACGGCTGCACTCACCACGTGAGTTTGATGGGATGGGCGTTGGACTCGCCACCGTCCAGCGAATTGTTCATCGCCATGGCGGGGAGGTTTGGGCCCATAGCGAAATAGGGCAGGGGGCTACTTTTCTTTTCACAACATGTAACGCGAAAGGCCAAACATGAAGAACCAGAAAATCCTACTAATTGAAGACGACCCCGATGACGAAGAGTTGATTCTCCAGTCGCTGCGGAACAGTAACATTGGCAATGACGTTGACGTTTGCAGAGACGGCCAGCAGGCCCTCGACTATCTCTTCGCTAAAGCCGAGTACGCCGATAGAGCCGGGGCGGCGCTTCCGGGAGTGGTACTGCTAGACCTCAATCTTCCCAAGCTCAGTGGGCTCCAGGTTCTCGAGCAAATCCGCAAGAACAGTCGGACGGAATTTCTCCCGGTGGTAATTCTGACTTCATCGGCGGAGGACGAAGATCGGCTCGCGAGCTACAAGCTCAGAGCGAACAGCTTCGTGCAAAAACCCGTATCCTTTGAGGCATTCTCTGAGGCCATTAAGCATATGGGCGTCTATTGGCTTGTTTTCAACAAACCCTTGCCGGAGCCCTTATAGGACTATGGGCGCTCCACTTCGACTCCTGCTGATTGAAGACAATTTGGACGACGCTAAGGTGGTGGAGTTGCACCTTCGAAAGGGCGGCTTCGATGTCGAGTTGCGATGCATCGAGACCCGCGACGAGATGAGGACGGCTCTCGACGACCAGGAGTGGGATATCGTTATATCCGATTACACGATGCCCACATTCAATGGACTCCAAGCCCTTCAAATGCTGCAGCAATCCAGTGTTGACGTCCCCTTCATCATGCTGTCCGGCACTATTGGTGAAGAAATCGCCGTGGAGATTATGCGAGCGGGAGCAAGCGACTACCTGCTGAAGGACAACATGCTCCGTCTCGAGCCAGCCGTTCGACGCGAGCTACAGAACGCCACAGACCGAGAAAAACACAAGAAAACCGAGGCTCAGCTTCATATCGCCCAGCGCATGGAGGCGGTGGGGCTTCTCGCAGGCGGTATAGCCCACGACTTTAACAACATTCTCACGATCATTCTCACCTACGGAGCATTTCTGACAGAAGCGTTTCGAGAGGAAGATCCGGCTCGTAAGGATGTCGAGGTCATTGTAGAAGCCACCGAACGGGCCGCTAAGTTGACGCGCCAACTGCTCACCTTCAGCCGGCAGCAGGTTCAAAAACTGGTTGTCGTCGACCTCAGCGCAACGGTCGCTAATATCAGCCAGATGCTTCAGCGGATGATCGGTGAAGACATCGAGCTAAGGGCGAAGACGGTCGATGACTTGGGGCTCGTCAACGCGGACGTTTCACAGATCGAGCAGATTCTAATGAACTTCGCCGTCAACGCCCGTGATGCGATGCCGCATGGCGGGACTCTGACCATCGAAGCGGTCAACGTGGTGCTCGATGAAGGCAACACCGTTCACGTTCATAGCGCCGAGCTTCCGGTAGGCGATTACGTGAGCCTCGCTGTCACCGATACCGGTAGCGGGATAGATGAGAAAGTCCGAGAGCGCATCTTCGACCCGTTCTTCTCAACCAAGACGCCAGACAAAGGGACTGGCCTAGGCTTGTCGACGGTATACGGCATCGTCCGCCAACATGCTGGTTTCATATTCGTCGACAGCCAATTGGGCAGGGGAACAACGTTCACTGTCTATTTGCCCCGTGTGAACAATGCCACGGTAAGTGGGAAGGTGACTCGCCATCCCACCCCTCTCCCTATCAAAGAGCTTCGCCGCACCGAAACGGTTCTACTCGTTGAGGACCAGAAGCCTGTGCTTAACGCCATTAAGCGAATCCTGAGTAGAGAGGGGTACAACGTGTTGGTGGCTAAACACGGCAGGGACGCGCTGCTCGTCAGCGACACATTCACAGGCAAGATAGATCTACTGATCACCGACGTCATGATGCCCGAGATTAGTGGCGTGGAGCTTGCCGGCGAGCTGGTGGCCACCCACCGTTGTCTTCGGGTGCTCTTTATGTCCGGCTTCCCTGAGAAGTCCGGCTTCCCTGAGAAGTCCGGCGCCGCCCTCCATAGCATCTCCGAAACGTCTGAGAATGGATTCTTGTACCTGCAAAAGCCCTTCTCTCCTGATCGGTTTCTGAGAAGCGTCCACGAGCTTTTAAGGGGGTAGTGAGCCTCCCTCAGTTTCGTGGACACCCAAATCTGCCCCGTGTGGGCTAAGAAGTGTAGTTGCCCCTGTCAAACCGAACACGTGTTGTCAGGCTGATCGGGCGCGGCAGAATTGCCGCGGTGACAGCATTTTTAGACCTTTGCGGGGTGGTTGCTCGTTGTCGTCGGCAAACCATGACGGTAGTTGCTCTACGCCGGCACGTCACAGGCCTCTCGCCCGGTGACCATGACGCGGTTGCGTCCTAGCGCCTTTGCCTCGTATAGCGCGCAATCGGCAGCAGCCATGATGTCCGTGAGCGTGGCATCGGGCGAGAGATCGGCGATTCCAGCGCTTATGGTGAACCTTATCACTTTCTTAGCGTAGATGAAGGGGAACCCCGCGATCGCGGCGCGTAAGCGAGAGATTGCGCCGAATGCCTGGGCCGCTGGAGTATGCGGAAACATGATGCAGAACTCGTCTCCGCCATAGCGGCTGGCTTCCCCTTGAGCTCTCGGGCGGCCGGGGACGTCCTCAAGGCGGATCTCGGCCGTTAGTAATTCGCCAAACGTCTTCAGGATGAAGTCTCCTGCAAGGTGCCCATGCGTGTCGTTGATGAGCTTAAAGTGGTCGATATCACACATACACAGACTGAACGGATAGCCGTGTCGATGCGCTAGCGCGACTTCCTCCTGCAGGCGTTCTTCCAAGTGGCGGCGATTCGAGACGCCGGTGAGTATATCCGTGCTCGCCTGACGTCGTAGCGCGCTCTCGTTCTGGCGAAGCTCCGCAAGGATATTGGAGCGTTCCATCGCATAGCGAATGGTGCGCTCGAGCGCCTCAGCCCCGATGCATCCCTTAACGAGGTAGGCGCTGGCTCCCGCGCTCATCGCCGCGAGATCGACCTCGTGATCACCCTGTCCGGTAAGTATGATGATCGGCTTGGCGCACCCCAGCGCGATAGCTTGGCGCGTCAGCTCGACACCTGAATCCGGACCGAGATGATAGTCAACGAGATAGACGTCGTGCTCGCCACGGGTCATCGCCGTGAGGCCGCCGTCATAGTCGGACACGCAATCGAGCCGATAGTTTGATGCCTCAATCGACTCGAGGGCGATTCGCGTCAGTTGGCAATCATCCTCATCATCATCGATCAGCAGTACTGAGATAGTGTGACTCATGTAGGTATCGGCACCGCGCTCTTGACACGATGGGCTTACCCCTTGGTACCAAGGAACGCTTCCCCTTCGCACTAAGGAACGGTCGGTTCAAAGTGAACTTAAGTGATTTCTGGCCTGCCTCAAGAATGACATCGCCGGGTTCTGTGGCAAGAAACGTCCCGCTGGCCGCTGCGAGGCCCGCAACTACGTCATTTTCAACGCCGGCCAGAACTTTTCCAAGTGTATCCCGTCAGCTGAATTCGGACAGAAACAGGGTGTGTGGGATTGATCCGGTTTTGTGGACTGCCGGAAACAAGAGCTAATTGAGACCGGAGTCCACATGGGAACGAAGAAGCGAAGAAAGTTTACACCTGAGTTCAAGGCTGAGGCCGTCGAACTGATGCGGTCGAGCGACAAGCCG
>JABSRN010000182.1 GCA_013214025.1 Polyangiaceae bacterium | reverse complement strand
CGGAAGGCCTGGCTGGTTGGTGTTGCACCGCGGCTATCGCGAACTCGCAACATTGCTAATGGGATGGCAACTGCGGCGTTCCATTGAGACTGCACAACGCGCAGGAGAATGTGATCAATAGTCAGGTTGGGGCCCCGGTCGTAACACCCGCAGGCGCGCAGCGCCGAGGACGCCGTAGGCCTGAAAGGCCGAGGACCTACAAAAATAACTCCGGTAGAGCCAAAGCCCCGTGAACGAGCGAAGCATTTCACCCTCGCCCAAAGGGGGTGGAATGTGTAGCGTCGCGTGCGGCTCGTAAACCGGACTCGTCGATAGAGCAGACTTGCTTCCTAAGGAAGCAAGTCTGCTCTATCGACGAGAACTTCGATGGTGGGCTCTTGGTTGCCTCGGCCGCGGAACTCTCGCTTGAGTTTGGTGGTGGTCAGCAGGCCTTTGCGCGCCCCGAGCGTTCCGGGGACGGTCCACTGTTTTTCTCCCTGGACCAACGGCGGGTGGGCGACGGGGAATTGGTGGGACACGGGAGCATCGAGGGCACGTAGTTTGATGGCGAGTTGGTTGCGGGGTTCGTCGCTAGCGTTGTAGATACAGCATTGGACCTTGTGCATATTGTCCATTTGGCTGATCTGGACATCGCAGGCGCGAACGTCTTTTTGAGTGTTGAGGACGCGATTTAGGTACGGCGCTTCTTCTTCACGCAAGGCGTCTCGTAGACTAAGAGCTGCTTCCTTGGCTCTTGGGTCCCGTAAATAGGCCAGCATCATCGCCCCGTGCAGTCGTACCGGGCGATGGTTGGCATCGAGCAGTTCGGCGAAGCGGGAGCTAGGGGCGGCTTCTCTCCCTTTGGGGTCGAGAACCCCGGGCACGCTGTGCTGAACCTCGAACACCGTCGCGCGAGCATCGACATGCCATTTGATGGCTTTGCCGCCTGACAGTGGACCCTGAAAATATAGTGGTCGGTCCTTAGTGTGCGTGCGTTTCTTGGAAGGAGGGGGATCTTCTTCAAAGAAGTGAACCTGTAGCGTGATGTCCAGTAGGCCGTCCTCACCGTTGTTGACGACGGCTAGCTCCAACTCCAGGTGGCGGTGATTCTTGTGGGGTCGAGAGCGTTTGCTGATGAGTAGGCTACTGAGCAGTGGAATGCCGTCACGCCACAGGACCGAATCGGCTCGGTCACATGTGCATGCGCCGCCGACGCTGGCCACGCCGTCCTGGCTGGGAGCCGGTGGCGGGGCTGCTGTGGCAGCAGGGGTTGGCGTTGGCTGGGGCGCTGCGGGGGCGGGCGACGGCCCGGGCGGAGTCTGTCGAGGTGGTTCGGCCGGGGTGGATACTCGAGAACGCCCATCGGAGCCCTCGAGGACCCAACTGGAAGTCAACAGCGCGCTCAGTCCCAGGGTGCTGAGGGTAATCACGATGGCTGTCGTGGAGCGCGGCAGCAGCGAATGCCAGCTGAGAGATTTTACCGGGACCGGTCGGCGCTGGGGGGAGACGGAAAAATGAGGGAGATAAATCCTCAGCTCGGAAACGAACAGTCGCTGGGCGGCAGGACCGGATACGCTGGGTCCCAGCCACTGGCGCTTGGCGAAGAGCCCGAGGCCGAGGACGGTGGCGGCGGCGGCGAACCCCAACAACAGGGCGCCGGTCGCGTGAACGTTCGGGGCGACCCGGGGCAGGGTCAGGCTACCGATGAGCACCAGCAGCAATAAAGAGGAGACGACGGTGGTGGCGATGATGGTTTGACGCCGACGCATCTCTTCGGGCGAGGGGCTTTCTCCGGCCGAGAAATTAACCAGCACCATGCGGTCGTGGGGGGTGAGCCCTTCGGCCAGCTGTACGAACAACTCGTCGGCGTCGAGCCGAGCCTCTTCGATGGCGCTCCAGGGGGCCGTAATACGGGTGCCCTCCGTGAGCGCGCCGGGCGCGTACCCGTCGTTGAATCGACCCACTCCCAGGTAGGCGATGCTCAGGCCGTCCGGCAAACACTCCACCTCGACGCTTCCGACAGCGCTGCTGCGGGGGCTGGCTTTGGCTACGGCGCGAAACTTCATGAGGACGTTGGATTGGTTCTAAGCGCGCTGGTGCAAATAAACGGCACAAATAAAAAAGGCCCGAGCGGTTTCCCGCTCGGGCCTTATCCCCTCTCTCGATCTCCCCTTGCGAGGCATGGCTGCAATTATTCATTGCACCAACAAGAGTACCTTACGCGTTGTTGTTGCTAACCTCAAGAGCGGAAGCACCGCTACCAGCGGATTGCGAACCGGTAGCTGCGTGACTGCCGGCCGCGGGGCCGAAGCTGTACGCATGCATTCCGTGCTCGTGGTAGTCGAGACCATCGATCTCTTCTTCTTCGCTGACTCGCAGCCCCATGACGGCCTTGATGATGCCGAAGAGGCTACCAGCGCAGACGAGGGTGAAGGCGGCGTATACGGCGATGCCGTACAGCTGGGTGCCAACGCTGTGCTCAGAGTTGGTCGAGAAGATGCCGACGGCCAGAGTGCCCCATATACCGCAGCTCAAGTGGACGCTGATGGCACCGACGGGATCGTCAATCTTGATCTTGTCGACCGTGATGACCGAGGCCACAACGATGCAACCGGCGATAGCGCCGATGATACAAGCTGAAACGGGGGTCACGACGTCGGCGCCGGCGGTGATGCTGACGAGGCCGGCGAGGATGCCGTTAAGAGCCATCGAAAGGTCAGGCTTGGGGGAAACGAAGGCGTAGGCGATCATTGCCGCAACGCCGCCGGAAGCAGCAGCCAAGCAGGTGGTGACGAGAACGAGGGAAGTCGCCGCGGGATCAGCGGACAGCACGGAGCCGCCGTTGAACCCGAACCAACCGAGCCAGAGCAAGAACACACCAACCGCGGCCATCGGCATATTGCTGCCGGGGATCGGGGTGATATTGCCGTCTTTGTCGTACTTGCCTTTACGCGGGCCGAGCATGGCAGCGCCTACCAGCGCACCCCAGCCGCCCACGGAGTGAACGAGGGTGGAACCGGCGAAGTCGTAGAAACCAGCTTCGTGAAGGAAGCCTTCGCCCCATTTCCAGTAGCCGGCGATGGGGTAAACCAGGCCGACGAAGAGGGTCGCGAAGACCATGAAGGACGTGAGCTTGATGCGCTCGGCTACCGCGCCAGAGACGATGGTCGCAGCGGTCGCGGCGAACATGCCCTGGAAGAGGAAGTCGGTGTAGTAGGTGTAACCGCCGTCGGCGTAGCCGATGCCGTCATTGGTGGGGACGGTGAGGCCGACGCCGGCGAAGCCGAAGTAGCCGTTGCCTGCGTCGCCGGGGTACATCAGGTTGAACCCAACCAGGAAGTACGTCAGTAGTCCGATGCAGATGATGAACGTATTCTTGAAAAGAATGTTCACCGTGTTCTTGGACTGAGACATGCCGATTTCGAGGCTGGCGAAACCAAGATGCATGACGAAGACCAGAGCGGCGGCGAACATCATCCAGATGTTGTTCGCTACGAACTGAGCGGTTGTGATGGACGCCTCTTCTTCAGCGAATGCGGCAGAAGAAAGCGTGAGCACTGCTGCGATCGTCGGCAGCCATAGATATTTGCGATTCATGAAACCCTCCGTATTGGTGTCATGCGCGGACTCGAATGGCCGGCGCTACCCGATTCTGGGGACGTGGGTGGTTTCTCATTAAATTGTTTCCGGATGTTTTCCCGGTTTTACTCTCGACGTGTCTTCCGACTATTTTCCGCAGTGTGATTTCCGCAGGTTAGGCGAAATTAATTACGATTCTAGAATAGACCTGGCTGTTTATGTTTCGGCTCATAGCGCATTCCGAGGTGTTCGTAGGCGATTTGGTTGGCGATCCGGCCCCTCGGCGTTCTGCCGATAAACCCCTGTTGGAGCAGGTACGGCTCGTACACGTCTTCCAGGGTATCGCGGGGCTCCGCGAGGGCAGCGGCGAGGGTCTCGACTCCCACCGGGCCGCCCCCGTAATGCTCGATAATCACTTTCAAAAGACGGCGATCCATCTCGTCTAGGCCGCGCTCGTCCACTTCCAAACGGTCACACGTCACCTGGACGATTTCAGACGTGATCGTTCCATCTCCTTGCACATCCGCGAAGTCGCGCACCCGTCGCAGCAGACGGTTGGCGACCCGAGGAGTGCCGCGAGAACGGCCGGCCAGGGAGAGGGCGCCGGCGGGGTCGCAGGGCACTTCCAGCAGCTTGGCGCTCCTCAGCACGATCTTCGCTAGATCATCCGTCGGATAAAAATCCAGTCGTAGTGTTGCGCCGAACCGTTCGTGCAGTGGTTTCGTCAGTAGGCCGGCTCGAGTCGTGGCGCCGACTAAGGTGAATGGTTGGATATCGACAGAAATACTGTCCGCGTAGGCTCCCTCGCCGGTCATCACATCGACCCGGAAGTCTTCCATCGCAGGGTAGAGCGCTTCCTCAACGGGCGCGCTCAGACGATGAATTTCGTCGATGAACAGTACGTCGCCACGGCTCATGCGGGTCATCAGCCCGGTGAGAGCTCCCTTGTGGTCGATGGCAGGGCCGCTGGTCATGTGCATTTGCACGCCCATTTCTTTGGCAAGGATGTGCCCGAGGGTTGTTTTGCCGAGACCCGGGGGGCCACAGAGCAGGATATGGTCGAGGGGCTCTTTCCGCTTTTTTGCGGCTTTCACGTACACGCCCAGGTTTTCCTTGTGGCGCTGCTGACCGATGAAGTCCTTCAGTCGTTCGGGACGAAAGAGACGATCGAAACGTTCCTCGCCGATTTGCACGTCGCCTTCCACCGCTCGTGTTTCGTTTTTCTGTTCGCCCTGGGACATCGCCTCAACCTAGTGTTCCCGGGAGTTTCGGACAATCGCCATTTGCCTCGGCTCTAGTGCGCGATTCACTTCTCTTGAAGGGAATCGCGACCATGCAAAACCTGCGTCAGGTACGACCTTAGGGCCAATTAACTGAGTTGCCTTTCACCCAAGGTGAGCGACTAACTTGAGGCCCCTTCAGTGTATCTGAATCCCGCGCTAGCGTGGCGGTTTTTCGGGTGGTTCTGCGGTTTCGGGCATCCGGTGCCGGCACTTCTTGCCTCAAGTGTCTGTTCGGGAAAGGCTACCAGCGCTGTGCGGCGTTCTTGTTTGGTTTGTTTGTCGATTGGGGTAGCTAGCCATGTCTCTCTTTTCGGGGCGTCGCGTGTTGGGGCGTCGCCTGTCGGGGCGCCCGCCGTAGAACCGACTCGGGATGTCTCAGACGCCGACACCAATTCAAAGTCCACATCTGCTGCGGCTGGAGAGACCGACTCCGCGCAGCGCTTCCTCTACAGTTTGGCATCGCGCACCTATGTTTGGGGGGCGCCAACTTCCAAGGCCAGGAGATTGGGATACCTGCGCGGCGGGCAGCGAGTTCAGCTCAAGAATAGCGACAAGATTCGGAGCCGCTCCTGTCGTGATGGCTACCGCGGCGTGGAGCCCCGGGGATATGTTTGCGCGGGCAAACACACGACCTTTGACGGACGCGATTCACGTTTACTGGCTTGGCGCACGGTTCAGCCGAGGGCCGGTGCCTTCCCCTTCGAGTATGCCATCTCGAACAACACGCCCATGTATCGCTGGGTTCCGACGCCGGAGCGTTGGGCTCGGGCGGAGCGAGCTTTCGGAGCAGCGGGGAAGTTTCCCAAATACCTGTGGCACGAAAAACACGAACGACTCGCCGAGGAGCGGACCATCCCCGTCAACGGCGCCCTACCCGAAGTCTGGCTCAAAAGTCGCGGCCGGCTGGTGGACCGTCGCGCCCACTTGGGATCCATGTTTGGCTTCACGCGATCGTTCGCCCACCAGGATCGCACCTGGTTGTTGTCGGCCGACGGAACGGCGGTTCCTGCGGACCGGGTGAGGCCCTATCGACAGAGTCGATTTGAAGGCGTGGAGCTGCAGGGGCGGAGCCTGCGCCCGGGGGGGTGGGCGCAAAAAAAAACGGTTGCCTGGCTTCGGGACGGCGATGGCGGGTTTCGGCAAACCCCAACGCATTGGCCAAAAAGAGCGTGGGTGCCGTACTTCGACGAGCCGGGCCATGCCGACCTTCGCGGGCAGAACAGCCGAGGGTTACCGGGCCCCGGTTATCGAAAGACAACTCGAGTCCACACGGATGGTGCGGCGCTTTGGGTGCGCGCGAATCAGTTGCGCGAGGTTATCGTTCCCCGGCGAACCCCTGTTGGCACAGGGCCTGTTGAGCGCTGGGTTCAAGTGAGTATTGGACGCGGAGTCCTGGTGGCGATGGCAGGGGAGCGGGCGGTGTTCGCTACGTTGATATCTCCGGGCATGGGTGGACTACCGCGTCGGGCAGTCGATCCTGTGAAGGCGAGCACGACTCCGCTCGGCAGTTTTCGAATCGTCCACAAGTATCGCTTCAAGACCATGACGCCCCAGGGGGCCAAGCCCGAACGAGATCGCACTTTCTTTATCGCGGACGTCCCCTTTGCCCAGTTTTTTGAGGGCCCCTTTGCGTTGCACACAGCGTACTGGCACGACGACTTTGGCGAACTCATGAGTGGCGGTTGCGTTAACTTGTCGCCTCTAGACGGGGAACGGCTCTTTCGGTTCACTGAGCCTCGATTGCCCGTTGGTTGGCATTCGGTTTCGGCTGGTGGGAGCAACGGACTCGGCACTCGCGTGGTCATCGTTCGCTGAGGCGCCGCTATCGCCGCTGGAGCCGAGATGATCAGCGTTTCGATGGCTTGGGTCTCGGGAGGACGCGGCGTGGCAGTGCGGAGCGTGCACTCTTGGATGAGGCGCGCGCAGGGCCTTGCCCGCCGCTGGGCGGTGGAGGTCGGGAGTTGGTTCGGGGGCCCGCCCGGACGGAGCTCCCGCCAGTCGACGGTGGGGGGCGTGAGCTGCTCGCTGTGGCACCGAAATCGTGAGACTGAATGGGCAGCTCGACGCGAAAATACGCCAGGGTTTGGTTGCCTTCGACGACGCGCAGGGTCCCGTGATGGAGCTCGATAATCGAGCGGGCTAGGCTCACGCCCAGGGCCAGTCCCCGATGTTCTCGTCGCGGTGCGGATTTGCCCATGGGGTGCAATATCGCTTCAAGGTCCAACGCCGTCCGGTTGGATAGAGGTGAGTCTACATCGATCTGGACCTGGTCGGCGTCCACACGGGCGATGACGCGGATGGGCCCGCTGCGGGTGTTGCGGACAGAGTAGGCGATCAGAGTGGCGATGGCACGGCTGACGCGTGACCGATCGATGTTGAGCGTCGCTAGGTTTCCGATGATTTGGCTCGACACGTCCACCCGGCGATCGGCGTTGAGTTTTGCGGCTTCTTCCAAGGAGCGCGTGAGCAAGCGACTCAGAGAGATAGGGGCTTCGACGAGCAGCAGGTGACCATCTTCCACCCGAGCGGCGTCGAGGATAGTTTCGATCAGCGCGAGCAGTTCGAGACTTCGGCGATGCACGACGTCTAAGCTTTCGGCTTGCGCTTCCGTGACTTGTGCCGAGCGGACCAGTTCTGTAAAGCCAAGAATAGCGTTCAGCGGCCCCTTTAAGTCATGACTGACGCTCGCAAAAAACAATCCGCGCATGCGAGTGGCTGCGCTCTCCGAGGCGATCGCATCCTCCTGCGCCTGAGCGAAGGTGCGAAATTTTTCGCTCAGCCGGTCCACGGCGGCAGCGACTCGACCCACTAACTTAAAACGCGGAGATCGGAGTAGGAGCCGCTGCCCACGAATGACCGCTTCGGTGCCGAGCAGCCTCACGCTCCGCGTGGCAATGTGCAGATCTGTGTACAAAGCGTTCCCCAAGCTTTGTCCCACCAACAACGCAATCGCACCCACCAGCACGGCCAGCAGCCCCAGCTCAGGACTCAGCGGCGGGACCCGGGATTGGCGAAATCGCATTTCGAGACTCGAGTTGTCCAAGGGTACGCTGAGCAGGTTTGCCCCGCGGTCTAGACGGTGGTCGTAAGGTCGTGAGGGGACGAAGGTCGCTTGGAATCCCAGTTCGACAAGCGTTTTGATAGCGCTCTCGCTGCCGGCGTGTGGGTCACGTCCCGGGACGTCATCCAACACCGTGCGGGCCAGGGCAAAGGCGAGGGCCTCGCGGTTTTCTTCGTCGGCGTGGCGAACGTGGGCCATCGTAATCAACGCACAGCCGATGGCGATGAAGATCACTGGCGTTGCGACGGCTGTGGCGATTCGTCGAACCGTCAGGGTTGTCGTATAACCTCGCCGCCGGGAAGAGAGGCGTACCGCTTCGGCCATGCTCGCCGCTGGAGCGAGTTCGAGTACGGTCGTTACCCGCCGGCGGGCAATGGTGTTGAAGGGTAGGGAGGCCGCAGCGAGCATGACAGCGGCCAGCAGCGCGATAGCCGCGCCCAGTTCGATGTCGATATTCGATGGAAGCAGGGCGGCGATGAATACCAGTAACCAAATGCCATGAGAGACCACCCAGCCTAGAGTCAGTCGACGTGGTTCGGCGGCGAAGTGTGCTAGCTCCGCCGCCGCGACATTTTCGCCGCTTCCGATGCTCGATGTCATCGAGTTGTATCGGCGCATTCGGATCGCCGCGGCACCCAGTACCATGCAGCCGCCCACCAGTCCCGCCAGCATTAGAGCCTGGCTTACCGGGAGCGCGCTCTCGTCGTCCAACAGTAGTAGGTAAGGCACGAACAATGCTTGAGCCGCCGTCACCCCGGAAGAAAAGAGCAGGTGGAAGCCCAGCACATAAGGGCGAAACTGCGGCAGCGCCCGACTCTCGTTCACCGTTCCCTCTCAGGGACGGCGTTTAGGGGGCGGCTCTTCGGGAAGGATTGGTCGACTTGTTCCGAGCTGGGCTCCCGGGGGAGTTCGACGCAGAACTCTGTTCCGACACCGATCTCGCTCTTGAGAGAAATCGTTCCGCGGTTCATTCGCACGAGGCGGCGGGTGATAGCCAGACCGAGCCCCGTGCCTTTCACGTTGGCGTCGCGATCCCCTGTCTGGCGATACTCTTCAAAAATGGCAGCTTGCTCATGGCGAGCGATGCCGGGACCCGTATCGACTATGCGAAAACAGGCACCGGTGGGCTCTTCGGTCACGGCGAGTTCTACACTGCCACGGGCGGTGAACTTGACGGCGTTGCTGACCAGGTTGGTCAGGATCTGCCGTACACGGAGCGGGTCCGCCCAGGCCGACGCGCTGGTTCCACTGAGCGTGATTCGGAGCGACTTGTCTGCGGCCCCGACTCGAGCTTCGTCCAGAACCTCCTGGGCGATCTCATAGAGGTCGATCTCTTCGGTCTTCAGATGAAGCTGTCCAGATTCCAGGGCCGACAGGTCCAGGATGTCGTCGATCAAGCGCTTGAGGTGTCCTCCGCTCCTCCGAACGATGGTGAGGTTTTCGTGCGCGTCGTCGCTCAGTGGGCCGTCTGCCCCCGACAATAGAATGTCAGTGAAGCCGAGGATGGCGTTCAGCGGAGTTCTCAGTTCATGGGAGAGGGCGGCGAGAAAGGCAGTTCGGTCTCGGTCGTAGTCGAGCGCGCCACTCAGGTCCTGGCGATACGCTGCTTCCGCGGCACGAAATCGTTCGACGAGTTCGTTGAACTCCTTGGTGAGTACACCGACCTGGTCCGTTGCGCGGACGACGATCGGTTCACCGCCAGGGGCGATATCATGCCGGGCCATGCTCTCGATGCGTTCCGAGACCGAATGGATTTCCCCGCGCACATCGAGCACGAAAGACAGCGCCACGATCGTGCCCGCCATCACGAGCAGCAGAGTGAAGGCGCTCAGGGTGTTGAGGAGCGAGGCACTGGCCGCCGGATGTGCGACCAGCGCAACAAAGCCAATCAGGTAGCGACCGCCGGTTCCGATGGGGGTGGCGAAAAAGTGCGCTGAGTTCGTGTCGCTGGTGGTCTTGCCGCTCTTGATTTGAATCAGCTGAACAACGCCGACCGTGGTGAGCGGCGTCCCCGTATTGTCGAAGATGGCCTCGCCTTGGGGCCCCGCCACGAGCCAGTCGGCCCCAGAACGTTCACTCGCCCGGGTCAGAATGGCCTCCCAGTGACCGTCGCTGGTGGCGCTGAGTCGAGTGGCCAGTCCGCGGGTCAGTGTCTCGGCACGCAGAGCGGAAGCGGTGAACTGCTGGGCTTCGAGGTTTCGCATGCCCAATGCACCGATGGCGACCGCGACCGCGAGCCCCAGCACGACAACCGCCAACGGCGGCAGAGACAAGAACGGGTAACCCCCTTGGTACGAGCTGCTGGCTTTAGGCATCACGGCTCAGCCGAGCGAAGATCGCATGATCGACCCAGCGTGCACCCACATACTCCGCCTGTCGCGCGATTCCTTCGAAGCGGAAACCCAAACGTGCGATGACGCGCAGACTTGCGTAATTGTCGGTGGCAGCAGCGCAGCGGATGCGCACCAAGCCCAATTGGTCGAAACCGAATTGGGCGAGGGCGCGGGCGGCGTCGGTCATCAGCCCCTTGCCGGCGGCATCCCCACGAATCCAGTAGCCGAGCTCGCAGGCACGATGAAGGTGCACAACTGAGTCGAGACCCACGATCCCAAGCAGCGCACCGCTGTCCGGATCGCGAATTCCGAGACGAAGGGCCCGCCCGGCGTTCCAGTCCGCGGCGCAGGCCTCGACGTATCGTTGGCTGGCCTCTGGCGTGTTGTTGAAGGGCACCCAAGGTAACCAGCGCTCCAGATGCCAACGGGAGGCTTCGACCACTTGCCAAAACTCGGCACCGTCGTCTGGTTCCATCGGGGTGAGGATGATCCGCTCCCCGACAATTGGGTTTCGGCGGATATAGCTCCGGGACGGGATGGACAAGCCGCCGGCGGTCGCTCGTGTCGGGAGGGGCAGCTCTGAGTCCATCGTTCCTCGGATTCTAAGGCTGGGAGTCTTGCCCGGCGGGCAGAGCCGGGCTCAGGAGTGTTCGGCTGCGGGGAGTCGGATTCTCCATTGGTATATTACTGGCAATCAGCTCGGAGGATAAAGGGCTCGGGTCTCGCCGCTTCGTAGTCAAGCCATCCGACCAACCATTGGTTGGTGCGCGTGCCGGGAATCAGTTCTGGGTAGGGTTGTACGCCGCTTACGTGGGCGAGCACGCTGCCCCCGGTGACGCCCTCTGTCGTCAGCTTACCCAAGCGCAGGCGGCTGCCTTCGTACCAGGCGATAGCGATGTGGTCCTCGGAAACGCTGAGCGCCGGGCGGTATCCGCCCTCTACGAACACCCGGGATTCGGTGACCTCGCCTGTGTTCTTGTCGACGAAGGCGAACAGGCCATGCCGTTGGTCGTCGTCGGACCACGCGACGTAGCAGCCGCCCTCCACGCAGGCGAGTTGGGGTCGAATGTGTTTGCCAGAGCCGGCGCTGACGGGAATCGGTTGACCCAGGAAGCGGTCTCGGGTTTCGGCCTCGGCAGCTCCGGCGTCTGGAGTTTGCAGGCCGTCGCTGAAACCCTCTTTGTTCGGATCGACGCGAAGCATGAAGATGTGGTGTTCGCGATCCCGCTCCAACACATAGGTGACGTTGAGTAGCCCGTGGGCCGCCTTCAACGCCGTCATCTTGATCACCGACTGCCCAGCTCGGGGCGGGGAGTAGGCGGTGAGCCGGATAGGGTCGGTCTCCGGTTCCAGCTCTGGGCTGAACTTTCTGACGAAGAGGTCTTGACTGCGTACACTGCCGGGCTCACTCCACACGACCCAGATGGCGCCGTCGGCACCTTCCGCGAGGCTCGGGTGATACTGGTGGCCTTTCGTGGGAGAGGAGACCAGCACAGCGGGCGCCTTCGCGGTGCCGTGATCTGTCAGTCGTCGGATGTACACGCCGGGGTTGTCTCCACCCCAGTCCCAGTAGAGCAGCACCAATGACGACTTTGTCATCAATAGTTGGGGTGCACCTGCGCTCTGGACCTCCGGAGTCACCGAGCCGCTGGCAGCAATCCGACGCATGGAGTGATCCATCAATGTTGTGTAGATCTGGCGTTTCGGATTCTTGGAGGTGTTGTCGACCCAGGCAGCCACCACACCAGCGATGGTGATCGCGAGGCTGGGGCGGGCGCTCTTAGTTGTCGTGCCGAATGGCCTGGGATGTCCCAGTCCCGTCAGGCGACAAGGCTGCTCGGCCTCTTGCGTGCCCGCGGTGACGTGCCCCAGTAAGCTGCGGGCCGTGGTTCGCTTCCCTGTCTCAAAAGCTTGTTGAAACTGCTTGACGGCAGGCTCGATTAAGCCGCGCGCCAACTTGTCCTGCGCCAGCGAGATCTTCAGCGCGAACGGTTCGGTCTCGACAGGGGGCGCGGACGAGAGTTGTAACACGGGCGTGCTCGGTTCGGCGCTGGCTGCCGGTTCTGGCGTGCTGGCAGATTCGGGAGGCTCCGACAGCCAAACCGAATAGGCGCCGAGGGCCAAAACGCTACCCAGCAACAGCACGACGACCGCCATGGCGCTGCTCGACCGACCCGAGGCGTTGCTATCATCGAGAGTGTCGGGATGTTGCTGACTGGGACCGGCGCCGTGGGAGCCCGGCATCGGCACGAAGATATGCGCGCTGCTGGACTCTTCCACCAGGTCGTCGACGAGGTTGCCCTCGGCCTGGGTATTGAGCGGAGCTCGTTTGACCGAACCGCTGGGTGGCGTCAACGCTACTTCCAGAGCGTCGGTTAGATCCTTAGCCGTTTGGTAGCGTTTGTTGATGTTTCGTTCTAAGGAGCGCAGGAACCAGTCATCAAAGGTGGCGGGGAGTTCGGTTCGCAGCCGCGTGGGTCGCGGAACTGGCGCCCCGGCAATTTGCGCGAGAATCATCGCGACACCTTGGTCGACGTTCCACACTGTCCGCCCCGTGAGGCACTCGTAAACGATACAGGCCAGAGCCCAGAGATCGGCCCGGTGATCGACGTCACCGAGGGCCTTGGCTTGCTCCGGGCTCATGTACGCAGGCGTACCGAATAGCGCTCCCTCTTTGGTGAGCCGGACGCCCTCGTTGCTAGGCTCGTAAAACTTGGCGAGGCCGAAATCTACCAGCTTGGTAGTTTCGACCTCGTCGTCGTCGCGGCTTAGGAATATGTTTTCCGGCTTGAGATCCCGATGGACGATGTTCGAGTCGTGGGCTTTCTGAAGGCCTCTGGAGACCTCGCCGCAGATTCGGATGGTGTCCGGAATGCTGAGTCGCCGCTCCCGCGCGAGTCGGTCGTACAGGCTCTCTCCCTCAAGCAGCTCCATCACTAAAAATGGGCGGTCCTCGTAGGTCGCCACGTCATAGACGTCACAAATGTACGGGCTTCGCACGGAGGCAGCCGCCCGGGCTTCGCGGATGAAGCGCTCGTTGACGACTTTTGAGCTGACGAGATCCGCCGACAGTATTTTTACCGCGACTCTCTTGCCGATGCTGACGTTTTCCGCCTCGTAGACGGTGGCCATGCCACCTCGCCCGATCTCCTTATTGACCCGGAACTTGCCGTCGAGGATCGTCCCGAAGGGGATGGAGTTGTCGTCGTTGCTCATTACGTCCAACAGGGAAGGGACCCAAGGACAGCAGCGGCAGTGGCGCGGCTGACGGCGCTGTCCGGGATTTCCCCGGCCCTGGATACATCAGAGAGCGTAGGCGAATACAACGCGCCGTGAAGCATTTGGTTGGGGGGAATAGGCACGAGGGAGTCTCGTGCCTATAGGACCCCGGAAAAACAATTAATTCCATCAATTTGACGGGGCGCCAGGCCCCGGGTTCGGCGGCCTACTGCTTACCGATGCAGGCACGCCAGAGGCGTCTTCGATGCGGCAGACCAGCCAGTAGGACGACGGGGGCGTCCCGGAACCGCCCTGGAGGCCGGATGAGGGGCAAACGCCGAAGCCGCGACCGCTGAATGCCGATCGGAATTTCAATCCCTACCCTGTCCCATTCGCCCGGAGGGGTGACGGGGAAAACACACGACTGTGGTCCGACTAAAAGATTCCGCCGTCACTTGTAGTTGGCTGTTTCAGTTTCGTACACCCTGGACACGGACCAACAGAATGACGGCTAGGGTGATCACAACGGCAGGGGATAGGAGCCTGAAACTTTCGGGAAACATGGCCCCCGCTACTCCCCTATTGCCAGGAGTTCGAGAGCTGTTCTCGAAACAGAGGCTCAGCACACGAGGGACGCACAAATGAAAAAGGTCGAAGCGATCATCAAGCCGTTCAAATTGGACGAGGTTAAAGACGCTCTTTCTGAGGTTGGCATTCAGGGCATGACCGTCACCGAGGTCAAAGGCTTCGGTCGCACAGGCGGCAAGAAAGAGGTATATCGCGGCTCTGCCTACGTGGTGGATTTCGTTCCGAAGGTAAAGCTGGAGATCGTGGTCGCAGAAGAGCAGCTCAAGCAGGTGCTTGATGCCGTTGAGAAGAGCGCGAAAACTGGCCGTATCGGGGACGGGAAAATCTTCGTAAGCAGCATTGACCAGGCAGTTCGAATTCGAACTGGGGAGCAGGGAGACGAAGCAATTTAGCTTCCTCTCCCCTAGTAAAAATAGGTATGTGCGGTTCCGCGCAAATAGGCGTGGGACACCGCAGACACCTTGAATACAGAGGCATCGATGAGCGAAATCAAGACACCGAAAGAAGCACTAAAGTACGGGAAGGATCATGGCGCGGTCATGGTCGATCTCAGGTTTACAGACCTGCCCGGCAAGCAGCAACACACGAGCATCCCGATGGCGATGTTCGACGAAGACACCTTCAAGGACGGTATCGGCTTCGATGGCTCATCGATCCGTGGTTTCAAGACCATCGATCAGAGCGATATGCTGCTGATCCCTGACGCGACCAGCGCCAAGATGGACCCGTTCAACAAGTACCCCACGTTGGCGATGACCTGCTCGATTGAGGATCCGCTCACTCGCCAGGCCTACGACCGCGACCCCCGTCAAATTGCGACGAAGGGTGCCGCCTACCTAAAGAGCAGCGGTATCGCTGACACGGCCTACTTTGGTCCGGAAGCCGAGTTCTTCATCTTTGACGACGTCCGCTACGAGTCCGGTCCCCAGGGCTGCATGGCTATGGTCGACTCCGTCGAAGCGGCTTGGAATACCGGCAAAGACGAGGGCCCGAACTTGGGTCACAAAGTCCGTCACAAGATGGGCTACTTCCCGTTGCCCCCCAACGACACCCTGATGGATCTCCGCACCGAGGTCGTCGTGACTCTCCAAGAGATGGGCATCCCCATCGAGGTGAGCCATCACGAGGTCGCCACTGCTGGTCAGTGTGAAGTGGGTCCCAAGTACAACAGCCTAATCAACATGGCGGACGACCTCATGTGGTTCAAGCATGTGGTCAAGAACGTTGCGGCGAGCCACGGCAAGAGCGCCACGTTCATGCCGAAGCCCGTTTTCGGTGACAACGGCAACGGCATGCATTGCCATCAGTCCTTGTGGAAAGAGGGCAAGCCCTTGTTCGCAGGCGACCAGTACGCTGGCATGAGCCAAATGGCGCTGTACTACATCGGCGGCATCCTCAAGCACTCCCGTGCACTCACGGCGCTGACTAACCCGACCACGAACAGCTATAAGCGACTCGTGCCGGGCTTCGAAGCTCCGGTGAACCTCGCGTACTCCAGCCGTAACCGTTCGGCCGCCGTACGTATCTCGACCTACTCGAACTCGGCGCCTTCGCGTCGCATCGAGGTTCGTTACCCGGACAGCTCCTGCAACCCTTACCTCGCCTTCACGGCGATGATGATGGCAGGCCTGGACGGTATCCAGAACAAGATCGACCCGGGAGCTCCGCTCGACAAGGACATCTACTCCCTGAGCCCTGAAGAGCTCAAGGACGTCCCGAGCGTGCCGTCTTCCTTGGAAGATGCACTGCTCGCACTTGATAAGGACCACGAGTTCTTGCTCAAGGGCGATGTGTTCACCCGCGACGTGCTGGACACCTGGATGGCCTACAAGCAAGAGAACGAGATCGATGAGCTTCGCGCACGACCTCATCCGTACGAGTTCGAGCTCTACTACGACATCTAGTCCGTAGAGTTCACTCAACATCAACGGGTCGCCTCAGGGCGGCCCGTTTTTGTTTTTGTGGTGCGGTGTTTCTGTGGTGCGGTGCCGGAGGGGGGCGCTAGTCGGCAACCGTGTGGGATTGCTCCGTTTCAGCACGCTGGTGTTTCATGCTGGCGCCATTTGGGGCGGCAGCGTGAGAAAGCGTGGCGCGAACTGGACTCTTCCGACTAATTTGCCCGGCGTCGATATGAGCGAGTCAGCAACACCAACTGAGCAGGATGCCGCCATCGAGTCTGTCGCGCCCACAGCGATGGACGCCCGACTGAGCGAACTGCTTGGCGCAATTGAGGAGCATGCGGCCGTTGTCGGCATCGTGCTGGAAAAGCTGGCCCAGCTGGAGCGCGAAGCTGTCGTTCTCCTCGGGCGGTGGCGACGCCGCCGGCGCCTCGCGAAGCATCAGAGCCTGGTCAACCTCAAAGAAGACGCGGTTCGATACTGTGAGCGCGCGGGGCAGCACGTTGTGTACTTACGGCAGAGGCGTCTCAGCTTGGAAGTCCGGGCCAAGAGTCTGCGAACGGAACTTGGCAAGATTCGGAAGGACGCCCTGCCGAAACCGGATCCGAACTCGGCAAGCGCCGGCATGGAGTCGTCGACACCAACCGCTGTCCGGCAACGTTTGGCCGATTCAGATGTAGCCGAGCTGCTCATTGATTGTCCGCGGGTTACCGACGAGGACTATGACGCCATCGACAGCACATTTAGTATGCTGGATGCGACGGCGACCCATCGTCAGCTGAACTGAACGGCGTCGTACGGGTCCGTACCCGCTTCCGCAGTGTGGCTTGCCATCAAGAGTGCGGAAAGCCACCAAGCTAGAGTGTTCGGCGCCTATGTCGTCGCCGCCTGGCGAGAATCAATGCAAGAGCGAGAGCCCCGGGGAGCGGCATTGACGTCCCGCGATTGGTGATCCGGCACCCACACCCGGCGTCCGCTTCGCTCCCGGAGCTGGGATCCTGTTCGACGCGACCTGCGTCCAGCGCTCCAGAGGTCCCGCCGGCGCCCGAGTCCACGTCCGCGGCACCATCTGCTCCGGCCGCCGCGGATGCCGCGTTCCCGCCGGTCGCACCACCGCCGGATCCGGACGCGGATGAGGCATCCCCGGGGGGTGCCGAGTCCACCACCGCGTCCGAGGCTCCGCTGGTCATCGCGTCCACTGGGGCATCCGTCGTACTTGAGTCAAGGCTGGAACGAGTTTCAGCAACGGCGCTGTCCCAACCGGTATCGGCCGCGCTCGCGTCTTCGAGGCTTCCCCCGGCGTCTGGCGCTTCTGAATCGACGCTGGCGTCCTGCGCCCCTGAATCGATACCGGCGTCCGCGACAACTGAAGCGGCCATCGACGTCACGGCCACCCCCAACCAATGCTTATCAGTGCCTGAATTAAACTCAACCTCCAGGCTGGTGTCGTCAGTCGTCAGGGCGGCGCTCACATCAAATCGATCGATGTCCATACCGATGACCTCGGTGCGCGGCGGCGCTTCAACATTGATCGTGTGATTCATCGGATTATCTGCGGGGTTTACGGCATCTGTTAGCGTCAGGGGCCCGGCGCTCCCGGCGCTCCGTTAACGCTGACGCTCTCACCCTCGCTTCCCCCCACGTCGCCTTCCAGAGCGAAGAACGAAAGCGAGCCTGTCGCCGCAGATGCATTGAATCCCGAGAATGAATAATTCTGCGTACCGGAAAGCTGGGTCGCGATGCCATCATGAAGCGCTACTGTCGTGCCGGGTAAGCCTCCGCCAGATCCCACCAGAAATAGCGCGGCGGCGGCACAGTCGGTCGCGCTGTTCGCGATCAGCCCCGAATAGCCGTCCACCGAGTGGGAGCCAATGTGCGTGGCACCCGAGCGCTCATACAATGGCGTCACGTCCGCCGAACATATCCAGATGTCATAACCAGGGGAGTCGCTGTCTGAGCAATAACAGACGTCAGCCGTCACGCTCTCCGCCGCAATTCCGGGTACGCCAAAGAGCACGGTATCGTCGCCGCTGCCGGCACATGCAGAATCTGCCTGGCTACCGCCCCAGTACAGATAGGCGGCGGTAACTGAAGCTGCCGCCGGCAGCTGCGCAATCGTGACGTCAAACACCGCCGGGAGCGCTAGCGAGTCAACTCCCGAACTGCCGCCGGTGTCCGTCGCCAGTTCGACGCCTGTGAGGACGTAGTCGAGAGCCCCCGTCCAACCATCCCGGACGCTGATGGCCTGGTCGGCGTGACCGTTGACGGTGGTGGTTATTCCTGCGAGCAGAAGAGCTGTGGGTGTCCCCAATCGAATCATCTCCTCCAGGGTAACCGGCGGAGGCGTGAAAGTGAACCGAGGCCAATGAGCACGCTTGCCGCGTCTCACAAACGACAAAGGCCCGACGCTGGTTGCGCCGGGCCTTGAGCGAATTGCCGTTGATTAGCGCTTCTTGCTCTTCTTTTTCTTGGTGACCTTCTTCGGTGCTTTCTTGGCGACCTTCTTCGGTGCTTTCTTGGCGACCTTCTTGGCGACCTTCTTGGCGACCTTCTTGGCGGCCTTCTTGGTCGTGGCCTTCTTGGTCGTAGCCTT
>JABSRN010000181.1 GCA_013214025.1 Polyangiaceae bacterium | reverse complement strand
TAGCCGCGTAGATCGAGCTGCGTCGCCGAGTTTGGCGCAGGGTTCAGCGTCTAGTTGAACATGATCTCAAACAGCGCGCTGGCATCGGCTGGGGGACGTTGGCAGATGCTTTCTTCGCAAATCTCGCTGCAGCAATCCTCGTTGAATTGGCAGGATTCAGTATCCCGCGCCAGTTCACACAGGGTGATTTCCCAGGTGCCCTTGCAGACGCCGATGGGCGGGTCGCCGCCGGCCAAGCTTGAACCCGGGTTGGACATGGCGAAACAAAGTTCGTTTCCTTGGATGCTGGCGCTATCGCTGGTGCCGCCATCTCCGCCGCTGCCAGGGATCTCCGTGTATTGGCCCCCCAATTCACCTGCCAGCTCGCCAGTGCCCTTGTTTACGAGCAACCCACCGGAGCCAAACAGTCCGTCGCCGGTGTCCGGGGTGAAGAGCCCGTCCAACTCGCCGTCGAAGTTGCCGCTCTGGCACTCCAGGCCTCCGGTGACTTCAGCGTTGAAGTCGTAACCCATGTTGCCCACCTGAGTGGCGCGCCCGCCGAGCCTACTGCCATCGGCGACAGTGATGACTTCGCCGTTGTCTCCGCCGGCGATCAGCTCAATGCTGATCGGCCCTTGGAAGGGCGCGCCTTCGTCACTTGAGTGGGTGTCGCAGGTTGTGTCCTTCTTGAAACGACAGATGAAGCGCCCGTAGTAGTAGCCGGGCATGCAGATGCGTTTGAGGCCCGCCGGATCGGGTTCCCATTGGGGAATGATGGACTCTTCGTAGACTATGTCGAGCTCAGGTTCAGTTATGCCACTGTCGACGATATTGGTTGCAGCATCCGGTTGTTCGGTGAAGTCGCCGTTCTCAGCCTGGGCGCCGGCGCTGGCGACGGCCGTGCATCCGGCGAAGCTGGTGGCAAGCAGACCGAAGGACGAAACCGCAAATAGCGTTCGTATAATCATTATTTTGGACCCTGAACCCAAGCAGCGGTGCGCCAACCGTGCGAGTGGCCAATAAGTTACGGCCCTAAATGTTATTGGTCAAACGGAAAGTTAACCGTCGGAGGGTTGGACGGCCTAAATGGGCATTCGGCTTGCTATAGAGGATAATGTGGCCGTGTGGTATCGGGGACGGCGTGGGGGATCCGCTTCGCGGGGCTCACTTATCGGACCGCCTCTGTTGGCTGGAGCGCTAGGTTTCACCGGGCTGTGGTCAACAGTCAACAGTCAACACTTCACGCTAACGAGAGCGCCAACGCCCCAAGGCCCGCTCAGGCTCTACAGAGCTGGTTTCGTCTGGCTGTCGTGGTATTCCAGTGTGAGTGGCAGTGGAGCGAATCCGGGTTCTTGGCGTGTGGGGGATCGCGACGTTGATGGCTGCTTGCACCGGCGTGTTGGGGATCGACAACGACTACGTCGAGGGCAAGCCGGAATCCCGTGAATCGCCACCGGTAGTCGGCGACAGCGGTGCCGCGAGCGGTGCCGGCTCGGTTGATTCGGGTTCGGTTGGGGACACGGGAGCCGGAGGAAGCGGCGCGGGAACCGGTGGACAGAGCTATATCGGTCCCCCCGACGGCGGCCTGGACTCCGGCGTTCTGCCGACGGGCCCGTGCCCAAATATGGGCGGCGAGATGGAGCTCATTTCGAGCTGGCTGGGGCGCTACTGCATCGATCGTGAGGAGATGACGCAAGCCCAATATCTCGACTTTACCTCGGAACCTCGGTGTTGGATGGCCTTGCCGGAAAACGTCATAACGTCGGAGGCTGAAGCCCCTGTGTTGACCACCATTGACATGGCGCGGTGTTATTGCTGGGCGAACGATAAGGAACTTTGTACTGAAAACGGGAATCAGTGGGGCAACGCATGTGAGCAGGGGCGTCCGGCGGAGATGGCTGATGGCCAGCCCGAGTGGGTAGGCGCCAGTGTCAACTTCACCTGCGGATTGTTCAACCCGGTGACGGATTGTCCAGTACCCAACATGATTCGCACCGGTCTCGACTGTGGTGATACCGAGGAACTGGACGAGCTCACGGAAGTTCTGGCGGAGGTCCGTTGTTGTGACGATCCCACGGACGGGCGTTTGGACGGTTCGGAATAGACGCGCCCGTGGTTGAGGGACTGGCGCAACGCTGAGACTGGCGCTGGATCCCCGACTATTCGCAGCTTTCCCACGCCGGTTCGGCGTGTTGGGAACTAGCAGTTGTCTGCTAAAAAGAATACGTAGATGCCGGGGCCGCGGGGGCGGAGGATGCGTTCGCACCCTTCTCGGACGCTAGGGTGAGCGGTCAACAGAATAGCGATTGTCCTAACGAGGCCCCCGCGTGTTTCGGTTCCGTCCGCGTGGTCTGTGCGCCCGGGTCCGTTGGCTGGCAGGACGATACTCCCGCTCGTCGTAATGATGATGGCTCCGCTTGGAATGCATAGACCCCGTGTGGCGGTGAGACCCCTGCCTGTGTGGACGCGATGTGCGTGGTCTGTGTTCCGAACTCGTTGGAGTGTCAGGGTGTGACTCCGGCTCGCTGCCAGACGGACGGGACTGGCTGGGAGCTGTTGGCGCCTGTTCCGGCGACACACCCGTCTGTCGGACGGGTGATTGTGAGCGAGCCAGAGCTGTCGCGTTGGGCGCGGGGGGACGTGTTGGAGCAATGATGACGACGGCCAGATCGGCGACGGGGATGTCAATCAGATCGGCCGCGTGTTCACGCTGACCACGGTGAGTGGGATCACGGGAGCCATGGCTATCGTAGCGGGTTCGGCCCACAACTGTGCTCTTTTGGCGGGCGGAGACGTTCGTTGTTGGGGCAGCAAGAGGCAAGGGTAGCTCGGTCTCGGAGGTCCCACGTCGGCGGTGGAGTACTCGCTAGTTCTGGTTTTGGGGGTGCAGCGGCGTCCGGACGCTGGGACCGCAAGGCTCGCGGGCGACGGGGCAGAAACTGCGTTACAATATGGAGTTCGAACTTGAAGTGGCGCGTTGGACCGATCACAACAAATTGGATGGCTGGTGTGAACAGAATTGCCCGAGACAGGGCGATGTGGCGGCTAGGCGCCCCCTGGCTAATTCTGGTTGCGGCGCTGACCTTGGGGCCCGCTGCTGCCCACGCCCAGCCTCAGTTTACGCCATGGGCTGATCCCTTGCCGTCGGTCCATCGGCAACCCAACGGCAGCTGGGCAGAGAGCCCCCCCAGCGCGGATTCGCCCCCGGGCCCCATGACGCCGGCTTCGGGAACCAGCTTTGCCGGCATGAGTGCGGCTATCACCATCGTCTATATGGACGTGGTGAACGCGACCCGTTTCGGTTTCGATCATCCGACGCTGGGCAGTGAGCGCCGTGACACTCTTGAGTTCGTGATGACCTATCTCGAGGCGCAACTCAACGCTCCGGGCGATTTGACCATCGATGTCGAGGAGTCCCTCAATTCCAACTCGTCCGGGATATTGGCGTCGGCTTCACCGTACATCCAGCTTGGGGATGGTTACCAACGCGGGCATGCCTTTCGACATCTCGTCGAAGGCATCGACGTGAATCCGACGGTGGGCGACATCACCGTGAACGTCAACTTTGGCTACAACTGGAACACCGGCGAAGCCGCCCCAAACGGCGCACAATATGATCTCTACAGCGTTCTGCTTCACGAAATCACGCACGGGCTCGGAATACTCTCGACCGCAGACAGTAATGGCGACGGCCCTCAGAGCAATGTGCTCACGCGCACGGTTTTCGATTCGTTCTTGTTCCGCGGCGCCACTCAATTGTTCTCCGCCGACGGTCGCTTTGCGGGTGTGCCGGATGATCTAGAGAGCGGCGAGTTGGACTTTCAGGGCAGCCTGGCGACGGCCGAATATGGCTCCGCACCGTCTATCTACGCGCCGGCCAGTTTCGACGCGGGCAGTAGCATTGGGCATTGGGACGGCGCGGTGCATCCAGAGTCTGTGATGCAACACAGCATCGAGGCAGGAGTGATGCGGCGAGAGTTCCAAGCATTCGAGCTCCAGGCCCTACGGGATCTTGGCTACGACCGCGCTACCCCCGTACCGACCGCCGACGCCGACGACGTCACCATCAACGATGGGGACACTGTCTTTATCGATATCACCACGAACGACAGCCTCGGCGCCTCCACGACCGAGTCTTTATCGATTCCCGTGTACCCAACCCATGGGACGATCAACCAGCAATTGTACACCCAGGGAGATACGCTCGTCTTGGAGTACGTTCACGACGGTAACGGCTCTTCGGGAACTGACTCATTTAGCTACGAAATCTGCGACATGAACTTTCCGACCCTTTGCGCGAGGGCGGTCGTCGACATCTCCATCTGTGTGGATTCGTTGTCCTGTCGTGACAATGGCTTCTGCAAGGCGGACTCGATCTGTGACTGCGATGAGGGCTTCGTCGGTGACAGCTGCGACAGTTGTGATGTCGAGTACTACGGTTATCCCAGCTGTGTGTACTGTGATGCGAGCGCGAGCTGCTCCAACCAAGGCAGCTGCACCGTCACGGGCGCTTGCACCTGCAACTTGGGTTTCGATGGCGACCAGTGTGACGCTTGCGACACGAATTACTATGGCTACCCCAACTGTGGGTACTGTGATCGCGTGGTGTCGTGTAGCGATCACGGCAGCTGCGATTCCGCTGCTGCTTGCGAGTGCGATAGCGGATTTACTGGCGACGATTGTTCGGCTTGCGACGCGGACCACTTCGACTACCCGATCTGTAAGTATTGCCAAGCGTCAACCAGCTGCAACGACCACGGGAGCTGTCTAGCTAGTGGTGACTGCCAGTGCGCGCCGAGATTCGAAGGACAACAGTGTGATTCTTGTGCGACGAACTACTACGACTACCCCAACTGCGACTTCTGCAACGCCAGCACAACCTGCAACGGAAAGGGCCGCTGCAACGCGATTGCCGGTTGCGACTGTGGCGAGGCCTACGCCGGTGACAACTGCAGCGTGTGCGCGGAGGATCACTACGGCTATCCGGATTGTGTCTTCTGCGAGGTCGTAAGCAGCTGTAACGCTCACGGTGCTTGTCGCTCGGTGGGTAGCTGCGACTGCGCGCCGAGTTACTCTGGAAGCGACTGCAGCGTGTGCGCGGAGGACCACTACGGCTACCCGGACTGTATCTACTGCGATGCCGCCGTTACTTGTGGGAATCGCGGCGTCTGTAACGAGGCGGGGGGCTGCGACTGCGATCTCGGATGGAGTGGCGACAAGTGTGCCAGTTGCGTTGACGCACCTTACTATGGGGACATCGACGGGGACGGATTCGGAGACCGCCAGGCTGAGCCCGTCGTGGCTTGTGGGGCGCCCGTCAACCTCGTAGACAACAATACCGATTGCGATGACAGCCACGCGCGGCGCTATCCAGGCCGTGCTGAGGTGTGCGACGGCCTGGACAACGATTGCAACGGTGAGGTCGACGACGGACTAGTGAATTGTACGGCTGAATGTTTGAGAGACTGCGGCGAGCCGGGTTCGGGTTCGGTTCCCGACGATTCCGGGGCGGCGGATGGTGGTGCCGTCGGATCGGGTGGCGGGAGCAGCGGTGGGAGCGTTAGTGTGGGGGGTAACGGTAGTGGTGGCACCGGTGGAGTGACGGGTGGGAACGAATCGGTCTCCGTTGTGGATGGGGGTGCGTTGGGAGCGGGTGCGGCGGTGACGGTCGCCGCGCCGAGTGACACCCCGCAGGAGCTCGCCGGTTGTGGTTGTCGAACGGTCGGTCGACAGTCAGACACCGGCGGGGGGGCTTGGGTGCTAGGAATGGGTCTGTTGGTGGCTCGAAGGCGTCGGCGGACTCAGCCGACCGGATCTGCACGAAGGATCTAGCTCAATCGCGGCCAGCGCTAGCGGCGAGTCAACCCCAGCGGAAACGCTTGAGCGCAAAGATGAAGCCGGCCGCACCCCACGCAAGGAGGACCGCCAGTTGTGGCCCCACGGCGAGTAGGCCCGCACCTTCGTTGAAGATGGCGCGCAGGGCATCGTTCAAGGCAGTGAGTGGTAGCAACTGAATTGGCCCGTGCAGCCACTCGGGGAAGCGTTCGTAGCTAAAGAAGACTCCCGACAGAATCCACATGGGGAGCTGGACGGCACTGACCCAGCCGTTGGCGACTTCAGTGTTGTCCAGACGGGAACCAACAAACAAACTGATGCTCGCGAAACTCGCGGCGCCTGCGGCGGCCAGTAAGGCAAAAGCGAGGAGGCTGCCCTGCAGAATCGTACCGAAGAAGAGAGCGCCGACAACGAGCAATACGCTCATTTCTGCGATTAGAAAGACAGACCGCGCACAGAAGTAAGACGTCAGGAACTGCCAACGAAGCATCGGCGTCACGGCGTAGCGGCGAAGTAGTTTGCGCTTCCGGGCGACAACCAAATTGAAGCCGACAGACCACAGGCTGCTGCCCATGACGTTGAGACCGATCAGTCCCGGCAGCAGAAAGTCCATGTAGCGATTGCCGGGGGCGAGCACGCTTTTTACTTTGAACTGGAGCGTGTCCTGGCGCCCGGCAGCGCGTTGAAGTGCGTCTTCGGTGCGTATTTGTGCCAAAGCGGAGCGTGCCTGGGCGGGATCGCGAGTGAGCACAGGTAGGGCCCCCCCCAGATCAACAACCAGGTCGAATTTGGCGCGGCGTAGGCCACGGCGCGCCTCTGCTTCGTTGGTGAGGGTGGCGTTGAGATTGGTTGCGGTGGTTAGCGCTTGGCTAAGCCCCATGGGGCCCTGATTGACGATAGCGATGCGCGGTAGCTCGGGCTCTCTGGTGTGAAAGGCGAGGCCAAGCCCGACCGCCATCAGTACGGGCAAAGCGAACACCCAAAACACCATACCCGGCTCTCGGAAAAATTCCCGCAGGCGCGTTTTTATCAACTCGGCGAGGGGGGAGTAGCGTTCAGGCGCGGAGATGTCGCCGGGAGGGGAAACGCTCATGGCGCCAGCTCCGTAGCGCGCGGAACCGATGCTTGGGCGCCCTGGCCCGTCTGCGTTGGGCCTAGCAAAGCGCGGCCTGTGCGTTCCATGAATACGTCATCGAGGGTGGCTTGGTGGGTGCTCAGCCCAACGGGCACGACCCGCTGCTGATCGAGATCGACGAGTACAACCCGAAGTGCGTTTAGATCCCGCCCGATACGAAGCCGGTACGTCAGTCCGCGCTGCTCGACGCTTTCTACTTCTGCTAGGGCGGTCAAGCGGGGCAGGTCGATGGTCTGCTGGGTTTCGAACTCCACGAATTGCACGAGCCCGAGGCTGTCGACGAGGGACCGCGGGGTGCCCTCGTCAATGATTTTTCCGTGGTCCATGATCGCGATGCGGTCGCAGAGCTTCGCCGCTTCTTCCATGTAGTGAGTCGTCAACATCACCGTACCTCCCGACTCGCGAAAGTTTTCGATGATTGCCCACAATCTTTGCCGTGCGCGGGGATCGAGTCCGGTAGTCGGCTCGTCCAGAAATAGAAGCTCCGGGGCACCAGCGAGGGCGCAAGCGATGGCGACGCGTTGTTTTTGACCTCCTGAGAGCGTGTGAAAATATTGTTCCTGGAACTCGCCGAGGTCGACCATCTCGATCAGTTCGGGGACAGAGTGACCTTGGTCGTAGAAGGAGCGGAATAATCGCAGAACCTCTCGCACTTTTAGCTTGTCGGCGAGTTCGGTGGCCTGCAGTTGGGCGCCGTAGCGTTGCCGCATGTTGTGGTCGTGGCCGTCGCCCCAACTGTGTCCGAATAATTCGAGACTGCCGCCGTCTACCGGGTGCAGGCCCTCGAGCATCTCGACGGTGGTTGTTTTGCCAGCGCCGTTGGGACCGAGTAATCCGAAACACTGCCCCTGTTCAACATCTAGGTCGATTGCGTTGACTGCGATATTGTCGCCGTATCGCTTGATCAGAGAACGACATCGCACAGCCAGGGGCTTCATCGCCGTGGGTGTACAGCACTCGGCTGCGGAGCGCGAGCACAGCGCGGCGGAACTACCGGTCGCTGCCCTGTAGTTCCGCCATAATGCCGTTGAGCACGGTAGCGAGCTCATTCGGGTGGCTGAGGGCGGGACAGTGGGGTGTGTCCCGTTCGACGACTCGTGCGCCCCCCAAGTTGACTATGATTTCGTCTTGGAGCGCCGGCGGCACCATTCTGTCCTGGAGATTCTTGATGTAGGTGCGCGGCGTATCAGGGGGGAATCCCGCAAACGAAAAGTGCTCGTAGAGCACGCTCCGGGTATCCGGTGATTGCCGTCGGATCGGATCTTCAGTGAAATTCCGGAGTGCCGCGCCGGCATCGTCACCGATGAGCTCAGCGGCTGGGGTGAGCCCCTCGTTGGGATCGTCGGTGACCGGGAGTCGGAGCTGGCCGGACGTAACTAAGGCTTCGATGGACCGCAGAATCTTCTGGATGTCTGGCCTCAGGACGCACAGTGCCTGCTGGTCGTCGGCGGGCACTGTGCATGACGAAAACACCAAATGAGCGATGCTGTCCGCGAGTCCGGCGGCCACCCCTGGCATGGTGAGACCCGCCATGGAATTGCCGACCAGAACGATATTCGTGAGTCCCGCCTCCTGGATGTCGGAGATGACGGAATCAACCCCATCCTGAATCTTCAAGTCGTTGACGTCGGCGGGGTGTTTTCATCGACCCGGTAAATCGATGGCGAGTACCGGGAACTCAAGAAGAGGAACGAGCTTGTCCCAGTAACGGGCGTTCATGGACCCGCCGTGAATCAGTACAAAGCTGGGGCAGATCATGGCTGCTTCCGGGCTAGTCCCGGCGCTATTGGGGAGGGGCGTCAGCAGGCGGGTACGTTGAGGACCATGACGAACAGAGCGTCGTTGGTGCTGCCAGCGGTGCCGTCCACATCGGCAATTTCGCCGTTGCCGATGTCGGCTGTGAGTGAATCGCTGGCCGCTCTGAGGTCTACGACGATAAACATGCCGCTGGAACCCGTGGAGGAAGAGTTGAAGCTTAGCTCGTCCTCGCTGAGGCACCGAATCTTCGCGTTGGTCAGCACGTCAGTGGCGATCACTTGCACGCCCGCCATGGGTTCGCCGGTAGCGCGGTCGCGAGCCAGACCGATCACTCCGCCCTTGGCTCCGAGGGGCAAAACGTCGACTTCGAGTCCGTCGCCGCAGCGGGTGCGCCCGAATTTTTCGATCTGGGTTGCGGGATCCACCAAACAGGTACCGGTGTCCCCCCAATTTTCGAGCACGTAGTCGAGTTCAATATCGAATCGCGGTCGGACGTAGCGAACGCCCGTTCGAAGTGCCCAGGGGCTTTTTTGGCGAAACGTGAGCTCGGCGCCCGAGAGGCTGGTATTTGGCGCGTCGTCGGCGGCTGCGAGGCTTAGATCGCCATCCGCGATCACGACCACCGGAGTCCGCACGTTGATGCCCAGCTCCAGCTGGCGCCACGGGGCGTAGAGCACGCCGATGGTGCCGGCAGGCGAAAAATAGTCGATGACAGAGACCTCGAAATTGTGATCGCCGTCCAAACTTTCGTTGTTCTCCACCTCTTCGGGGTTGAGCGCACTTCGGGCCGCTCGCTGGGATGTGACCTGAGTCATCGCGTTGAGCACGGTGAAGCCGATTCGGAGCCCTGGAGCCAATTCGTAGGCGGCGCCGACGCGCACTTGGAGACTGACGGCCTTGGCGCTGCGGATGGTGTAGCGTTGCGAGCCGGTCGGGCGAAACGGTGCAATGCCCACCGAGGAGGGCGGTAGCACCCCAAACGCGAGACTGAGTCCGTCGATGTTAGCTGGCTGACCCCACACCAACACCACCATCGGTAGTGGCCCATACTGAGTGACGTCAACGGTTTTGTAAGGAAGCCCGGTATTCGGATCCACCGCTGGATCCAAGTGGCGATAGGTATAACGCTCGTTGGGGTCACAGCTGTCCCGGGCGCTGGGAGGGCACAGGAACCCACCGCTACCCCCGCGATCAAACTGGAGATGCATTCTGGTGACGCTGACGGATACCAGTGCCTCCACGCCCTTCGCCTTCGAGAGTCCCGCTGCATTGAAGGAAGTAGAAGGCGCTGGGGTTGTCGGCTTTTGCTGTGAACGCGGAGCCGCGCCCGATGGCCTGGCTTCCCAGAGCTGGCAGTTCTTGCCCTGCGGCGTGACCTTTTGCGCTCAGACCGATCACGCAAAGAGCGGTCAGTGTCCCAAGCTTTCGGCTGCGCATTGGCCGCGAGTGTACCGAGCCTGCACCGAGTGCCCAGCCTTAACAACAGCAGTAGCAGAACTTTCCGGCGGACTTCGCTAAGCGCAACGGTGGGATTGTGTTGGTATCGCTAGAGTTCCCGATTCTCGGAATAATAGCGGTGGGCGTTTGCCACAGATCTACGGGGCCGCTAGCAATCGTGGCAGTATCGGAGCATCCGGATGGCGTCCAAGGAAGGAAAGTTTGGCACCTTTGGCGGCGTCTTCACGCCGTCGATCCTCACGATACTGGGTGTGATCATGTACCTGCGCTTGCCGCGGGTCGTAGGCAGCGCTGGCCTGTGGGGCGCGCTGGGCATTATCGCCGTAGCTCACGTCATCTCGATATCCACGGGCCTGAGTATCTCGTCCATCGCAACCGACAAGAATGTCGGGGCCGGCGGGCCCTACTACATCGTTTCGCGGAGTCTGGGACTTCCCATCGGCGGCGCTATCGGACTCGGGCTCTTCGTTGGCTTGTCGTTCAGTATCAGCCTGTACCTCATCGGTTTCTCCGAGAGTTTTCTCGCCTATTGGGGAATGTCGACGGACATCAATTCCATTCGAATTTGCGGGACTGTCACCATCGTCCTGCTGACGGCGCTCACCTTTATCAGCACCGCTTTCGCCATCAAGACCCAGTACGTGATCTTGGCGGCTATAGCCGCGTCACTGGGGTCCATATTTCTAGGTTCGCAGCCGGAGCCGGTGACCCAGCCGCACCTGGCGTTGCCGGATACGACCGATGGCGCTGGTTTGGCCGTCTTGTTTGGGATCTTCTTCCCGGCAGTGACGGGCTTTACGGCCGGGGTCAACATGTCGGGAGATCTTGAGAACCCCAAGGGTTCCATCCCCAAGGGCACCATGATGGCGATCGCAGTGGGGGCCGTGGTCTACGTGGCGCTCGCCATATTTCTCGCACTCCGACTGCCAGCGGACCAGCTGATCAACAATCAGGACGTGATGGTGGAGAACGCCGCCGTCCCCGCGCTGGTTGTGGCGGGGATCTGGGGCGCCACCCTCTCGTCGGCACTGGGCAGCATTCTTGGAGCCCCGCGCATCCTTCAGGCGACTGCCGCAGACGGCATATCGCCGCGATTCTTCGCCAAAGGATACGGCAAGACGAAGGAGCCAAGAAACGCCCTGTTGATGGCGTTTCTGATCGGAGAGGCCGGTGTTCTTATCGGCTCGCTTGACGACATCGCCGGTGTCGTTTCGATGGTGTTCCTGACCCTGTACGGTTTTCTCAACATCTGTTGCGCCATCGAAAGTTGGGTAAGCCCGGATTTTCGACCCGCCTTCAGCTTTCCCAAGCTGAGCGTGGTGGGCGCGGTTACCTGCATTGTCATCATGATCCAGTTGGATCTGGTGGCCATGGCCGCGTCGATTCTAATCTTGGGACTCATCTTCTTGTACCTATCGCGCCGGCAGTTGCAGTTGGAGACCGGCGATGCCTGGGAAGGGATCTGGTCTGGACTGGTGCGCACGGGGTTGTTCCGGCTCAGCCAGATGGCGCGACAGCAGCGGAACTGGCGACCGAATATTCTCGCATTCGGTGGCGCCGGAATGAGCGACCGCTCAGAGTTCTCGGTGTTCGGTGCGTCGCTATTGGGGCGCACTGGAATGTTGACGCATCTAGAAATGCGGGACGGCGGCCAGCGGCAGATATCCATGCCGGCCCCGGGTGTCGGCAGCCGCAAGCGGAAGAAACAGCCCAAAGACTTGCCCGAGGTGCCCCTCGGTGTGTTTCGGCGGACAGTTCCTATGGGCGATCCCTTTGAGACTATCGAGGGGGTGTGTCGTTTTCACGGGCTGACGGGTGTCGAGCCGAATACCGTCTTGCTGGAGTGGGATAGCTATGGTTCGAACCCCGAACGGCTAGCTGCGCTGTTAGGCACCCTCAGTGAGCTGGATTACAACCAGGCTATCTTCGCCTGTAGCGATAAAGAGCCGGCGTCCGACTCGCGTATCGACGTGTGGTGGCGCAACGGTGCCGGTAACCTCGAGGCCAGCATCGCCTTGGCGAGTTTTTTGACGACATCGACCGAGTTCGAAACAGCAGAGGTTCGTTTCTTGATGTTGAGCGAAGAGGCCGCTCACAACGAAGTATTGCGCTCGACCGCCAGGCGACACATCGCAAGGAGTCGCCTGGAAGCGACCATCAAGGTATTGAACAATTCCTTGGAACCGAGGCCCATTGAGGATTGGGTGAGACGGGAGTCCGGCGATGCCAAGTTGGCTATTGTCTTTTTACCCGATGAAAGTGACGAATCGGAGGAGCCGTTCCTCACGCGGATGAGCCGCTTGATGGGAGACGTTCCCCAACTATTGCTGTTTCGCGCGGCCACGGGCTTCGACCGGCTGCTTCTGACGGGGCGGGCGGCTACGGATTCCTTGCTGCCCGGTGCGCCGGGGGAGGACGAAAGCCTCAAGCTTCAACCGGTCGCGTTGCGGGGGGTGCCGGGCCTCGATCGCATGGTCGTGGCGCTGAGTAGTAGCTACCAGGATGCTATCAGCGCCTTCGACGAGCATTGCATCGCGCGTCTATATTCGGCGAACATCGAGCTGGTTAGGCGAATCAAAGCCGCGTTGGAGCGTCAGTTGGCTACCTTGGAGAAGGGTATGGTCGGAAGTAATCCCCGCCGGCGACAGCATTTGGTCAACCGTGTGCGGAGCAGCTTCCTGTTAGAAGCCCAGCAGTTGATTGAGGAGTTTAGCAAGACCGATCTCGTAGATCAGCAGGCAACCCTCGAGGGGCATATTGAGGGTTTTCTTAGCGACAGCCGATTGAGCGTCGAGGATACCAAACCGCCAAGCAAGGTGGAACGCGACCGCGCTGACTTCACCGCAGGAAAGACCGATAGCCCCTCGGTCGCCAGTTATAAGCGTCGAAGGCGTTGGTTCTCCTTGGGCCGTGGACCCATCACCTACGCAGTGCCCGAACTCCACCTGCGACAGTTCTACTTTGAGCTAGCCAAGACGCGGCTGCTCAATACGGCACTCACTCAGTTGGTCGGTGATGCCCATCAGATGGCCGTGCATCTAGGCAAGGTGTTGAGCTCGTCTACACAGAGTTTGGCCAGGGCTGCGGATGACGTGGAGGACGACGCGCGTTTGGAGGAGGGCCTCAAGCAGCAGCGGGAAGACGCCAAGCGAGCCTTCGAAGCGTTGATAGACAAGTGTCGGGACCGAGTGGCTCAGCAACGGCGGCAACTATTGGGTCGGACTCACAATCTGCTCCAGCGCTACGCCGACGATCTGGCAAACTTTGACGTTGCCAGGCGGGTCAAAAAGCTTCGCCCACTGCCCGACGACGTCACAGACGAGTTGGCCGCCTTCAGCGAAGTGCCAACGGTTTTCTTTGACAACCAAGAGCAGCTGCTAGAACGTGCGCGCCTGGCAGTGATTGTGACCGGCTTCCAACACCGATTGAGCACAGTGGTGGAGCGGGAGCGGGCGGCTCTGGGGCTTCAGATCCGCAACGGGACGCTCAGTGACTATTGCGAGGTCTTGAAGACCCTGGAACAATTCTCGGCTGCGCTAGAGAACCACGAGGGAGACGACGCGAGCATTGAACGCCCGAAATTTAGCTTGGAGTTCAAGGACCGTTTCGACCACAAGTCCGCCATTGACGCGCTTACGGCCGAAGCGACGGAAGCTACTTTGGACTTGCCCGAACTGGTGGAGACGCTGAGCGACGCATCCATTGAACAGCTCGAGGAAGGGCAGCTGGATGCCGCCGAACTGGTGGAGTTGTCGATGCGTCGATTGGCTCAGTTTCTGGTGGACACTGAGATTGTCGTGACGGTCCAGGACGAGCTCGAATCGCTACCTGAACTGGAGCGTCGTGCCATCACCATCGCTCAGGACGTGGTGCGTCTTGTGAGTTTCCAGTTGGGTGAGTTCGATTCCCTCGGGGAAGCCGATCCGGGAGATTTTTCCAGGCATATGCTGCCCTCCGTGGAGAACGGTATCGAGCGATTGCGTGCTGAGTTGGACGGGCTTGAAGCGGTCGTTCCGAACCTAGATGTCTCGGTCAGTACAGGATTGGCGGCGGTTATCGAAGCCACCAATCCCTACGCGCTGACGCGGTCTTCGGATGATTTGGAACAATACATTCGGTTGCACCACAGCAAGAAGGCGGTATCCGAGGCCCAGGGCTTCTTGCTTCGGGGAGTCGCCGAGGTTCGGCGATTCATGGTTTCGACCTTGTATCGCGCCAGTGCGGGGTTGGTGCGGGCGCGCAGTTTCCGGGCGCGCTCTGAAGCGCCCGGAACGCTGGTTGATCGTGTGCGCATTCTCGTGGAGTCGAGTTCCCCTGAACCGGATGTCCTGCGTTCCCTGCCGCTCTACTACCGCCAGTTGTTTCTCGGTCAATCACTGAACGAAACTTTTTGGGTCGGCCGACAGCGTCAAGTTTCGCGGGCCCGGAGCGCGCTGAAGAGCCACCAACGCGGGGCCAGTGGCGCGGTGTTGATCACGGGGGATTTGGGCTCGGGCAAGACGGCATTGTGTCAGCACCTGACGGCGAAACTGTTGGACAAGCATCCGGTGTATTGGGTCCGCCCGCCGTTGGGTGGAGCGCGAGAGCCCGCCGCATTCCATGCCGCGCTGGAGAAAGCGACAGAATTGCGGGGCTCGGCCAAAGACATCTTTGAAGGCCTGCCCGAGGGTGCCACGGTTGTGATCGATGAACTGGAACTGTGGTTCGACCGCAGTGCGGAAGGACTGGCGGTGATCGACCGCACCCTGCAGTTGATTGAGACGTACGGAGGCCGCCATCTCTTCCTGTTATCTATCAATAGTCACGCATTGCGACTGATAGACCGATTCCGCGCTCTCTCTGACTCCGCCCTCACGGTGTTGCACTGCGACGCCATGCCCGCCGAAGAGTTGGGGCAAATGGTCAGCCTGCGGCACGGTTCTACGGGCGTGAGCTACAACGTGAATGGCAAGTCCGAGGGGGAGTTGACCCAACTGCAGTTGGCGCGTCTGTTCTCCCACCACTTTAGCTATTCCGGAGGTTCTGTTGGCGGAGCGCTCACGTCGTGGCTCACCCATGTGGATCGGGCCCGCACGAACGATATCGATATCCGGGTTCCCCAGGGGCGCACCGGCGAAGAGCTCGACGAATTGAGGACAGAGTACAAGGCAGTGCTGGTCCAGCTAGCGCTGCACAGGCGCATGACCCGCCAACGATTGGTTCATGTGTCCGGCGTCCCCAAGGACGTGATGGACAGCGACTTGGCGGGTTTGCTCCGCATGGGCCTCGTGGTGGAGGGGCGACGGGGCGTCCTTGAGCTCAATCATTATACTCGGCAGCTGGTCACAGGCAGGCTTGAGCGGAATGGCTTGTTATGAGCCCTGATGTCATGAATTTTCCCGCCGAAGCCTCGCCGTTGGCGTTGGTGTTTTGGTTCAGCGGCGGCGTTGTATTGGTGGTGTTGTTAGCTGGCTTAGGACGGCTGGCTCGATTTCTACCCATCGGCAGGGTGCGTCGTGAGTTGGTGGTGCGCGCGGCGCCGCTGGCGGGTGGCGCGGTTACCCTCGGCTATGTTCTGTTGGCGACGGGCTTCGCACTGCAAGATCACCCGATAGCGGCGGCCTTCGGATTTGGCCTCGTACTGATCGCCGGGGTGGGTGCGTCATGGTTCGCTATTCGCGATTTCGTGGCGGGCGCGTTCCTGCGAGCCGAACGGGTCTGTCAGCCTGGCGACGTGGTGCAAATCGGCGACATTCAGGGCCGCGTAGTTCGTATGGGGCTGCGTGTGATGGCAGTGGAAACGATGAAAGGCGACGAAGCCGTGATTCCCTATGGCTTGGTGGCGAGGGAGTCTCTGCTCCGTACAGCCGTCAGCGAAGGGGTGGCGCTGCATGTATTTCAGCTGGCCGTACCCAATGGCATGCCCGGTGCCCAAGCGAAGACCGTCATTCGGCATGCTGCGCTGAGATCTCACTTCGCCAGTGCAGTGCGCGAGCCGGTGCTGCGTGCGCGAGCCGAGGGGGGCTTCGAAGTGACGGTGTTCGCGCTGGATGCGGACCGTGCCGCCGACGTAGAAGCTTCTGTGCGTGATGCCATCGCACGCGCCTAGAGCTCGTCGGGTGACTGGGCCCAGCATGCTGACTGGAGGTTTGCGCTATCTGTTGTCCGAACAGCAGGTGCAATTGCCGTTTAGCTGAAGTTCTGTTTGACGCAGCGGAGTCGCGGGTCGGCAGCCGGCTCGGCGATGGGTACACGCTCGATGAGTTGATTGGCGTGAGCGGCATGGCAGCCGTGTACAGAGCGACGGATCACAATGGCGCACCTGCGCCATCAAGATGTTGCATCGGGGCTCGGCGGTTTCCATCGAACAGATAAAGCGATTTCGCCGGGAAGCCCATGCCACCTATGCGTTGAAGCACCCGACTATCGTGGAGGTACAGGACGACGATCTGGCAGCTCACGGTTCGCCGTTCATCGTGATGGAACTGATGGAACGCGCGGCTCTTGGAGAGAGTATCGGTCGGCCGTTAGAACTCGATGTGGCCCTCCGCTATCTGGATCAGTGTTTAGACGGCTTGGGTGCCGCCCACCGTCACTTTCTTGGCCTTCCAGAAGTCGATGGGCGATCTCCATCCTACGTTGATCTCGCCGATGGACTTGAAAGGCTCAGATGTGACCCGGGCCTTTCGCTTATGTGACGTCGCCGCGATCGTGCGCGTCAATGCTCGCGTTGGCCCAGTAACTCGCGATCGCCAATACATCGATCTTCCGAGCAGATCTCCGGATAGACGCGCTTTTCGATCCCCGCCGACAGCCGCCCCGGGCAGGGCGATACGCTCCCTTCGTCGATTATCCTCAACGCGATTATTGCGTCGGCGGGGTGGCTGCTGCCCGGGCATTGAATCCCGAGGTGGGAAGTCGGGAGGCGCTGCGGCAATTAGGTCAGCTGGAGTTTCCTACTGTGGCGGGATCCACGCTGGGGAGGGTTATGCTCGCCGGCGTAGTTGATATACTCGTGGTTTGATTAGAGCTTTGCCTGAACGGTTGGCAAAACTCAACAGTTGGCGTGGTCACGTGGAGAATTTCACCGCAGACAGCTTCCGCTTTGTGTGCCCCGATACGCCTTCGCCTTGGCGAGTATATGCTCGGCGGAATGGAGGGCATAGCCAAGCATTACGGCGAAACCGTGCAAACGACCATCGAGGAGGTATCCGAGGGCTCCTTCTACTTCGATGTAACAATGCTGTAGCGTCGTAGGCGGTCGGCCCGCTGCAGCGTAAGAGAGTATGGCGCTTCGTTGATAGCGCTGGGCAACGGCCGCGGCTTGCATTAGAAATCGGGAATGCGATTGCCGTACCTGAGTGTTTGCTGTGTCCTCTGGATGTTGAATATCGGCTGCGAACGGGTGCCGGAAAGCGGTATCGGAGTTGGCGGGAGCGTTGAGGCATTGCCGCCTGGGGTGTCAGTCAAGCCCAAGGTCACCCAGCCACCGACTGCCATTTCTGGCGTCGCACCTGCGTTGCCCGTTCCCGCGGTCGGTTCGGCGAGTGCTGGCGGTATGACCTGGACTGCGACTGCTCCCCTGGTAGCCCGCCGCCCCAATGGCCAAATGCGTGCCGCGGAATATGGCGTAGCGGGCGCTGCTGGGCCAGCTGAGATGACGGTGTTTTACTTTGGCGCTGGCAGTGGCGGCTCGGTTCAAAAGAACCTCGATCGGTGGATCGGGCAAATCAAACAAGCGGACGGAAGCGACAGCAAGAAGGTCGCCAAAATTGACGAGCTCGTCGTCGGAGACATCAAGGTCACGCGGCTGGACGTGTCCGGTGCCTACGGCGGTGGTCGACCCATGGGTCCGGCAACGGCGCCGGTGTCGGACCAACGAATGCTGGGTGCGATTGCCGAGGGACCGAAGGGGTCCGTGTTTTTCAAGCTATTAGGTCCGGCGGAGACGGTCGCGAGTGCGGAGCCGGCTTTCGTGCAGATGATAAAGACCTTCGCGCCGCAGTGAGACGTGGGGTTCCATTCCCGGGGTGATGGCTGCTGCTCCCCCCCCAGCTGCGTAGCACTCTGCTGTTAGCCTCTACGGCTCACAGACGAAGGAATCGCCACCGGAACCGTGGCTTTTCTTCTTCTTGCAATCGAATCCGCCCGGACAATCGTTGTTGTTCTGACACAACACGTGGCAAGTCCCGCCGTGGGCATCCACGCAGCTGGTTCCCGGCCCGCAATCTCGATTGTCGCGGCAGCTGTATTCGCAGTATCCGCCTTGGTTCTTATGTTCGCAGGTAGTGCCCGGCGGACAATCGTAGTTGTCCCGGCAGGGCCCCCCGCCGTAGTACCCGTTGTCGTCGTCGCCACAAGCGATGCCACAGCAAGCCCCTAGCAAAACAAACACCCCGATGAGCTGCCGCATGGTCGGACTGTACACGAGCTGAGCCGAACGGTCGCCGGAGCCAGCGTAAAGCAGCGACGAGTCCATCGTTAGCGCAATTCTTTTTTCCGGCTTGATCCGTCAGTGCATGTAGAGACGCCGAGCCGGCAAGACAGTGGAGGCGTTTTTGTTGTTTGTGCCGGTGTCTGAGCACCTGGTGCGGATCCACGAAGGCTGGCCTAGGTAAAGCCGGGGCTGCGCGATTTTAGGATCGATTCGTAGGCTCTGCGCCAATGCTGGCCAACCATGCGTCAGTAGGAGCGATTAGGCGTCGTGCCTTCAAGTCAAACAGCGCTAGGGTGAACCGAGCCTGGCAACAGACTTCACCGTCGGAGCGAACTATGTCTTGATTAACGCGACCGATCTTGCCGGTGTAGTCGTCCAAGCGCGTATGGATGACAACGGAATGGCGGTTGGTCAATTCCCGTTGAAATTTAACCGTGCACTCGAGCACGGTTGGGCCTTGCTGGGTCTTGCGTACGGTGTCGAAGCCGTCGCCGCCGTCAGTGATCCACTGCCACCGGGCGGTTTCGAACAACTGGAGGTACATCGCGTTGTTGACGTGCCCGAAGGTGTCGAGATGGTGCTCGAGGATGGTCATGGGGTATTCGTGGGCCACGGGTGTCATCAGCCGGAAGAATGGGGCTTGGCACGGCAGAAGTCGAGAGCCGGTCGCAGGGCAAAGCTGCCGACTCGTCATCGCCTCGCCAAGGCTGAAAAAGCGGTGAATCGCGTGTGGCCGGTGAAACACTTTGCGCGTCGGGCTGCAACTCGGAGCGCCGACGCGCGTATACTCAACATGGTGCGTTCCTTGACGGTAGTGATGGTGGGCCTAGTTTTGATGGCGTGTGCCGCGGCCGAGTCGGAGCCGGCGGTCCAGCCGGGGCCTGTTAAAGCCGCTACTACAGCTGCCTCTGTGGTACCCAATAGTGATGCCTACTTTGCTGGGGGTTGTTTCTGGGGGGTTGAGCACTACTTGGAAAAGATGCCGGGAGTCGCCAGCGTCGAATCTGGCTACATGGGCGGTAGCGAGGCGAACCCTAGCTATGAACAAGTCGTGCGCCACGCGACCGGCCACCTGGAGACCGTGCGAGTACGTTACGATTCGAAGCTTGTTTCCTACCAAGCGTTGGCGAAGCGTTTCTTCGAGGTTCACGATCCCACCCAAGCCGACGGGCAAGGACCGGACATTGGCCCGCAGTATCGGTCGGTGGTGTTCTACGGCTCCAGCAAAGAGAAGGCCACCGTGCAAGAACTAGTGGGCCAATTGAAGGCTCGGGGGTATCAGGTCGCGACACGCCTTGAGTTGGCGAAGACATTTTGGCCCGCCGAAAAAGCTCATCAGGACTATTACGCACGAACCGGCAAGCAGCCGTATTGTCACGTGCGCGTGCGACGCTTCGAGACCAGCCTGAACTGATTCGGGCGCTGCACTAGTCGAGTACTTCGAACCGGAAGCCCGCGTGCTTCAGTCGCGGCACCAAAGCCTCGGCCATGGCTGCTACTGGGGTGATGACGCCGACTTGGTGGGAGAGTGTGTCGCGATCTCTGGCTAAACACAAAGCGCAGCTGGCTATCATTCGCGCAGTCATCAAGTACCCGGCGTCCTTGTCACAGCTGATGCGTGTGCGAACGGTGCGGTCGCCTTCGGTGCCGATGTGCGTCACCGTCATCCAGCCGTGGTCCATGGCCCTCTGGTTGGGGCCGGTCCCGGGGGGGATCCATCGTTTCATCTGCTGGCGGATAGGTCCGATTTGAGCGAACCCGGCAATAAGGCCTACCCCCAAGACTCCGCCGACCAAATAGCGTTTGGTTTTTACATGGGCGTAGTGCCCGTAGTTAAAATCCGGCCCGTAACCGAGCAGCTGGGCGGAGCGCAATACGACCATGGGATCGATGGTTGGCAGCGGAACGGCATAGCCGCCAAGGGGCGCGCGGTGGAGTCGATGCCCCAACATACGCGCCCGTACGTTGTGTCCGTGGGGAATGAGGCCGCGACTGATGCCTTTTTGGGGACGACTCATCGCTTCCAGTGCTGTGTTCCACGTACCGCCGGATACGTTGCCGCGGGTTCGCACGTAACCTTCACATCGAATGGCGGCTTGGCGGGGCAACTGCTGCACGTTGAACCACGCACCGAGATCGGGGGGAATGCTGTCGAAGCCGCAGCAACTGACGATACGCAAGCCCTTGGAAGATGCTGTTTCGTGATGTTTACGGATGCTGCTCGCCACAAACTCGGGTTCTCCTGTGAGATCCACGTAGTCGGTGCCGGCCTCGACGCAGGCATCGAGAGCCGCGGCACCGTACTGCAGATAGGGCCCTACGGTGGTGAGCAACACGCGGGTAGACCGGGCTATTTCAAGCAAGCTGTTTGGGTCACTGGTGTCGGCTTCTAGGAGCGGGAGCTGTGCGCAGTGGGGGGCTTCCGCGGAGAGCCCGGCGCGGACCGTCTCGAGTTTGGCGAGATCGCGCCCAGCGAGGGCCCAGCGGAGATCTGGGAACTGGGTTGCGAGCCAATAGGCCACAATACCGCCGGTGAATCCGGTCGCGCCAAATACGACGATTTCATAACTACGTTCGGCCATGGGCACTTGTATCCGCAGACCGGCGGAAACGCGATGGGAGATTTATCGGGTTGCCCCTCGGTTCAGGCGTTGACGAGACCGTGCAGCAGCGGCACTCGCTGAATATGTTGCGTGGCATCTCCGTAGGGGTCGCTCTGAGTTTGATTGCCTGCACCGACGCCGAAACGGTCGTCTGCCAAGTTGCGGCCGAGGTCGATGGACGGCCAGAATCGCCAGCAATCTGGGCGATACCCCTCATCTAGAATGGGTGAGCTGCAGTATGTACGAGCCGGGCGACAACCCTGAATGGATCGCCGCTGCCGCGGATTTGCCCGTGCAATGCGCGAGAGCCGCTGAGCCGCTGAGCCGGGGTGTCGAGGACGGGGAGGCCCGGATAGCCTCAGCTCTGAACTGGTTGGTGTATCGCTTTCTCTTCTGCTCTTCTGCTGTTTGGTCAATGTCGGACTCCATTTGGGAGAGTAAGCCCCTCCCAGGGTGTCCGCTATGACGAGACCACTTCACTCCCAGCGTGGTCACGGACGTCATTGCCATCACTGAGATCATGAGTATCGAGGCCGTCGCGACGGCAGGAGGCGGATTTAGCGTTACCCTAGATGAAGCGGGTACTCTTGGTGCGGACTTGCTTGCTGCCTTGAACGCGTCGCTCACCGACTGCGTGTCGGCGAACTAGTCAGCCGGCTACAGTACGTTGCCCTACGTTACAGTTAGTTCGTTGACGTAGGGCGTCACATGAGAACAGCGCGCGCACAAAGGCGGTAGGGCTCGGATTCCTTAGTTGTTGTCGCGTGCCGCTGTCGCCAAAGCCGGCGGCACGACTGGCATCGGCAACCGAGGCGGGCGGTTACGTTGAAAAACGATACCTCTATGCCAACGTAAATGGGTACGGCTCCTGTTTCTATCACGCAGCGCGCAATGCGCGACGGGGTGCGGCAGGACGCTACGGGTGAATTTGATGACCGACGCTAAACAGAGAAAGGAGCACGCCAGGGGGCTGGCCGCTGCCACTGCCGGCGCGCCTCTGCTCGCTGAGGAGGCACTGAAGTGAATTCCGATATCCCCGATAACGTGATCGAGTTGCATCCGATGCAAACCAAGTATGGGCCCATACCGAACGATGAAGGCTACGTGGTGTTAGAACTGGGGGACGGTAGCCAGTGGGTACGGAACGGCGACTTTGAGTACGTCACTCGTGAGCGCGATGACGCCCTCCAGGTACTTGCCAATCTCCGGGACGCGGATTCAGAAGAAGAAATCGCCCGCGCCTATGAGGAGTTGCAGGCAATTCTAGAGGGCGCAGGGATCTGATCTCTGCCGGCCGATGGGGTATGGTCACCATCGTTGAGTAGGAGACGAACGGGCTCCCTCTGATGCTCTATGGGGCGGCGCTTTGACAATTGGTCAGAGCTCCGACAGCCTGAACCGACAGGGATCGCCCCGAACCGGTGATGGGGGAGGACTCTGGGGGAGTGCCCCTGAGGTCTTTCTAATTGATGTCGCCCCAGGTGCAGTTGACGGTGAACGTCTCAGGTTGCAACGGGAGGATCTGGCATTCTTCGCCCGGCGCCTCGTCCTGAATTTCATCTCCACAGAAGGACACGATGCGACAGTCGTCGGAGCATGCGGCGCGAATTCGTCTGTATCAGCCGGATCACACTGCTTCGGAGGACACTCTGATTAGTGTGGGGTATGAGGGACTTTTATCGACGCGGGGAGTATGTGGCCACACCCCGCGGCCAGCTGTGTGCCAGTTAACTCAGTTTTGATGTCGCCATGCAATTACACTCACACTGCTTACTGCGTGCGTTCTTACCGGTGTGTGGGGGCGCTGGCCTGGCGCGGGCTGGACGGCGAATTGGAGGGCCAGTGTTCCAGAAATGGCTAGCTACGCCGCTTCTCGTGCAGATGCCGTACAGAACAAAGGGGCCCGAAAGGCCTTCGATTTTGACCTCTGCTGTTCAGTCACTAGACTCCGCCCCCTATGGATCTCTCCGTCACCAGCACGAAAAAATCGCTCTCCCCAACCCGTCGTCGTAGCACGTCCGCGTTGCTGGTGGGTCTGGCTCTCTGCAGTACAGCAATATCGGGCTGCAAGACGGCGAGCATGACCGCTATTGATTCGCCTTTCGCGCCGAATCAACAGGTGGAGACGTACTGCGCTACCTATCGCCCAAATATGGAGCAAGCGACCAAGCATCTAGAGCAGCTCAAGCGCGACGGATGGCGTCCTGTGGCGGCCTTCGAAGAAAAGTCTATCTACATGAGTCTGATCTATCAGAGCGAGATGAGGGTCTGCTACGAACGTTTGATGGGACCGCGACCCCTGGCGGCGCCCGGCGGCGGTGTACCGGGGATGGCGCCTGCGCCCCCTCAGCCTCCGGTGGGTCAGCCCAGTTATGGTGTTGCCCCGGGACAGCCCATGGCACCGGGTGGACCTCCGACCTCTCGGCCTCCAGGCTCCAATGGGGCGCCGCCAGGTCCCCCCAACGGCGGGTACCCCCCGCTTCGCGGTCGTTAGTCAGCGCTGGCCCTGGCAACTTGGACGATGGAGTAGGTTAGCCCTTTGTGGGTTGGCTCAGTCGGCGGCGAATGCTCGTGCAGCGATTGACGCTTGCGGGGCAGTTCTTGCTCGGCCTATAGCCTACGGGACAGGCAAGGGCCGTCCTAGGTGAGCTCTCTCCGGTGCTGCAGGGTTCGAGAACCGGGTCTTAGCTAGGCGAAGTCGGGAATGTTGAGCGACGCTGCCGCCCGGGCGGCGGTGAGTTTCGATGATGAAGCCTCTATGAGGCTCTCGGGATCGGCTTGTTCGCAGCTGCGAAGCGACGAGCAGCCGGCCTGAATGATCAGTCGAGGGTAGTCTGTGTCGCCGGGCAATGTTTCGGAGACCATCGCTTGTTGTAGGCGTTCTGCTAGTCGGTGGGCGCCCGCGATATCGATGCCACGGAGGACGACGATGAAATCTTCGTTGGTGAATCGGCCGATGGTGTCTTCGGCACGAATTGTATGTTGGGCGATCTTGGCTACCCGCAAAATGAGGGCCTCTCGCCGGGCGGGTTCGGCTTCCGTGAGCCGTGGATCCAGTCGAAAGCGAACGAGGGAGGAATCGGTGTGATGCCTCAAGGCATAGGCCACCTCTGTACGCACGCTTTTGAATAGGAAGTTCTTGTTGAGCACGCCCGTCCCCGGATCGTAGGCGGTGCTCGCGTAGAGGAGCTTGAGGGCAGTTTCTTGGTCCGCGTCTGTGAGGGCAAAACGAAAGCTGCTCTCCGGACTGAAATGGATCATTTCTCCCGGCGCCAGAACGTGGGGGCCGCGCAGTCGCTCGGAGCCGACAAAAGTGCCGTTGCGACTTTGCAGATCTTCCAAGACATAGCATTCGTCTCGGTATCGGATGCGAGCGTGTACACGACTGACGGATCGGTCCGGCAGGTGAATGGCTGAGCTCTTGGCTCGGCCGATGAACAGCGTTTTCTTGGGCAGGCTGGTGACCGAGCCCGCACGCCAGCCATCGACTCGAAGCAGTAGTGCCCGTTGTGCTTCGAGCTTCGAACCTGGGGGGCACGTCATGGCCGTCACGTCGGTGGGGCGATCGTCGTCGTTGTAAACAGAGATGAAGCGTCCGGTGACTTCTTCTTCACGGTCGCTCGCCCGCTCATGAGCGTCGTCGAGCGCGCGCCACACGAGTTGTTTCGTGAGGGCCGCCGGAGCGGCGGGAATGGTGCTCGGTGTGCGGCGTCGCGGTTGACCATCCTCCGAGCGCATCGTGAGCGGCGTGGAGTCGTTGGACTCACGACGTGCGAGCTCGGGCTCGGCAGCGTCCGAGGGGCCCGGTGGCACTTCAGTTACTTTGAGCGGAAGCCGGCGAGGCCTCACGGAAAAGGGGGCGGGCTGGTACCCGTCAATCGGAAGGGTGGCTCGGGGGGGGGGGGGG
>JABSRN010000180.1 GCA_013214025.1 Polyangiaceae bacterium | reverse complement strand
GGCAAAACTAGGCGGTCACCTGTCGCAGAACGGCGAACCAGGCTGGCTAACGCTCGGGCGAGGATACGAAAAGCTCGCGACCGGGGAGGCGTTCTATCAAGAGATGATCAGGCTCAATATTTGTGATCAATCATGAGCCCGCGACGGGGGGGGTCACGAAGCGGTCGTCAGATCGGGCTCGAAGAGCGGGCTTCGCCGAAGGTGAATCTGTAGCGGATGACTGGCTGCCCGCAGCATGCTTGAGTCGTACGCACACCCATTTGTAGGTCTCGTCGATGGTGGCGACGGCGCGGGACGGATAGACGGGGCGGGAGTGCCCGTTCACCGCGGTGTAAATGCCGCGGACGATGCCCGAGGGCGCGACGAAGGCGAGACCTGCGTTGTGATGCCGGGAAAAATTGATATTGCGCTCCATATGGTTCGCGACCGACCAGGCGCTCGGTGGCGGTGGCGCCGACTATCTGCGAGCCGTTCACGGTGATGCCAACAGGAGTCTTGATGATTTGGGACACGGCGTACGACGCATCCAACGCAGCTTGTAGGTCAGCCAATGTTCCACGCCGCGGGAGCCGAAACACGTAAATCGGCTTACGGGAGGTGTCGAACCAGGGGTGTTCGATGTCGGGAAACACCACCACAGGGTAACCGATTGATTTGGTGAACGCGACGTTGCGGGTGAAGTGCGACGCACCGGCGCGCTGGGATGGTGGGAACCTCTTCCCACCGCGGGCCCTCTCTCGGGGGACTCTGTGTAGGGGCGCGCCGACCCTCGGAATAGTCAGAAACGCCGGGGTAACCAGGCTGTTCATGCACCGTGTTGAAACGGTCGTGGGGCGCCGATGGGTGGGCGTTTTGACGCCGCCACAAAACAAGAAAACCGTCACCCTAGAGCGACGGTTTTCTTATTGGCTCGTATAGGGGCGCTGTTTCAATCCAGCAATTTGGCCGTAATTGCCTTCAGGAATGGTGCCTCTGGTGTGTACCGAATGCAGTAGCTCTGGGCTCGTTCGCTGTGCCAATGCATGGGGTGCTCGACGACAAAGCCGGTACCGCCGTGCAAGTGGTGACCTGCCCAACAGACCTTTTTGTAGGCTTGCCCGACGTAGGCGAGGGCGCTGAGCACCTCTGTGCTTTCGACGGTGCCGGCTACGGTTCGAGTGATGGCTTGCCGGGTGAGGTGGCGACATGCTGTCACTGTGGTCGCCATGTCGGCTGTCTGATGTCGGACGGCTTGGAATAGAGCGATGGGCTGCCCAAACTGCCAGCGCTCTTTGATGTAGTCGACGGTGGTGTCGAGCACACAGAACATGCTGCCCAACATTTCGCTCAGGGCGAGTAGGCGCTGATTGAGCCACATCTTGTCAAAGGCTTCTTTGCCGTTGCCGGCGTCGCCGAGGCGAGCGATCACTTTTGCACCGCTGTAGTCGACGTGGGCCTGAGAATCGTCCGCCATGGTTTTCAGCGGTTGAAACTTCAGATCCTTGTTTTCGACGACCACCAAGGACAGTCCGCCCTTTTCTTTGGCGGCGACGAGGTGATAGTCCGCGGACTCGGCGTTGAGCACGTAGCATTTGCGTCCGTAGACGGCGTCGCCTTCGATCTTGACGTCGTAGTTCTCCGGGAGGCGATTGAACTCCTCGTCGAAGCTGAGACAGATCGTCTTCTCCGCGGTCGTGAGATTGTTGAGTAGTGAACACTTCGGATCGAGATCCACCACGGCTTGGACGCCGCGCATGTAGTTGATGACCTGGAGCGGCAATAGGCCTCGCCCCAGCTCCTCATAGAGCAGGCTGAGATCTACAAAGCCGGCTTCGCTGCCGCCTACGTCTTCCGGGGCGGAGTAGCCGAACCAGCCGAGTTCCGCGACGGAGCTTTTGAGGGCGGAGACGGCTGAGCCGGGCTCTTTTTCCCAGGCCATGCATTTATCAGCGTCTACGGACTTGGTGAGAAACTTTCGGATCTCGTGCAGGATGGCTTCTTGGTCGTCTGTCGGTACGGGATGCATTTTCGTTTCCCTTTCAGCTCTTGGTGCCAGGTTTGACCAGCTTCTTACTGCTGGGTTTGGGCAATCCGAGCCCCATGAATCCGATGATGTCGCGCTGTACTTCGTTGGTGCCGCCGCCGAAGGCGAACATTGGCGCCAAGCGATACAGCCACTGCATCCAACCCTGACCCAGGGTGGACTTGTCGCTGAAGTGAAGCTGCCCGGACATGCCGAGGATCTGCGTACACAGATCCGTGATGTTTTGCGTCAGCTCGGATGCGTAGATTTTCGACATTGACGACTCAGCGATGGGCATGCCACCGCCCTGTAGCGCCCAGGCTGTCTCCAGTGTCATCAGGCGGGCAGCGTCGATTTCCATTTGGATGCGACCCACTCGTTCACGAATCCATGGATCGTCCTTCAGGGCCTGACCGTCGAAGGTGGCTTCTTTGACGACTTCGACCACCAGCTTGAAGCTGCGGTGGGCCATGGCGATGGACCCGAGGCTCAGTCGCTCGAAGTTGAGCGCCATGGCGGCGTAGTAGAAACCCATGCCCCGTTGCCCCATTTGGTAGGCCTCGGGCACTTCGACGTTGTCGAAGAAGACAGCGTTGGTGCGTAGGCCTGGCCACACCATGATGGGCGTGACGGTGACGCCGGGGGCGTCGAGGGGCACGATGATCATGCTGAGCCCCTTGTGTTTGGGCTCGTCGGGCTCCGTGCGGACGATGGTCCAGACGTGCGTTCCCATGTGAGCCATGGTGGTCCACATCTTCTGCCCGTTGACGATCCACTTGCCATCCTTGAGCTCGGCCTTGCTGGTCGCTGCTGCCAGATCGGTGCCGGCTTCTGCTTCGGAGTAGCCGAGGGCAAAGTCGATATCGCCCTTGGCAATTTTCGGGATCCAGTACGCCTTCTGTTCTTCGGTACCGATCCGCATGATCGTGGGAGCTACTGAAGTGACGGTGAGCGGCATCATGGGGACGCCGGCTTTTTCCAGCTCGTCCACGAAGATCCACGTGTCCATCGGATCGCGATCCATGCCGCCAAACTCTTTCGGCCAGGCGAGGGACCACCAGCCCTTCTTTTGGAGTGCGGCCATGAACTTGGTGGACTCAGGCCCTTTGCCTTCGTTTCCAATCTCTAGGGTCTCCATGATGAGGGCTTCGGTCGCGTTGTCCTTTAGGAAGGCGCGTACCTCGTCTCGCCAGGCGATTTGCTCAGCCGTAAAATCGTATTGCATTTGAACTAACTCGCTTCGGTGTCGGCCCTTGGCCCGATGAGTTGGGCGGTAGGCGTGAATCGATTTAAACGATCGTTTAGATCGTGAGCGGGTTCGAGTCAATCCCTGTAGTTCCAACCACTTGTAATCGTACGGAAGCGTTGAATCCGTACGACGAATGGACAGCAGTTTCGCGAGATGCCTGATAGGACGGTCGAATGTGGAAGTCCGATGAGTTCTGACAAGCCTGCAGCTGACGGCTGGGCTGTGCGCGCGGCGAGAGCGGCCGAAGTCGCACGTCAGGCTCAAACGATCGATGAGTTCACCGACGAGCACCCTGTCCGGGGTGACCGGGTACGCCACTTTTCCTTCGGCCTATGTGACGTCTTGAGCGCGGAACGCGGCAGTCTAAAAATTTGCCCGATTCGCGGGGGAAAGGTGCGCGGAATACATCTAGAGTCCTTGCGGATCAGGACGCCGATCGAGCATGCTAACAAACGCACTTTTGGCCTAGAGCCGGAATAGCGCAACATCATCCGGCGCCGATGCGGCGCTTACATTGCCTCCACACGGCGACTGTCGATGCGGCCTATTTGTTCCGTTGCGGTGCATTCGCTCCGTAGCTGCGATATTTGTTTCCTTCGATGGCCCCTACAGAAAGCACCGCGTCGTGTCGTTACCCACGTTTAATGGCGGAGTGTGTAGAGAACTACCTGTCCTCGAGTTCAGCTCCAAGTCGGCCGCCTGAAGAGGTGTCCCACTTGGATGCGGGCGTAGGGGCCTCGCCCCTATTGGAGCGCGTGGCGCCCGTGGGCGAGCTCGCCACGCATGTCGCATCCGAAGTCCGTGCCGCTACCGAGATTGCGCTGACCAGCCTCACGGAAGTGAACGATGGCGTCGAGCAACTCATGGCGATTGTTGAAGTCGCTCGCGGCGTGCTCGGCGAGACAAACCGGGGCGGTGAGTTCGAGACCTTGCTGGCCGAAAGCGGTTACTTGGAGCTCTCCTCAAGCCTTCGAGAGCTGACAGAAGAGAGCGTCGCCGGTGTGCGTCGGATCGGCATGGTGGTGGCCGAACTCCAGCGCTTTACGGACACGCCACGGCATGGCGTAGAAGAGGTCGATCTCAACGATGTGGTGCGCAGCGCGGTTTGCCTGTTGCAAGGAAAGGTACACTCGCGTTGCGAACTCGAACTCTCGCTGGCAGCGCTGCCGAAGATGCCAGCAGATCGGGGCAAGCTAACCCAGGTTGTGCTGCGTCTCATCGACACAGCGATGAACTGTTTTGAAGGTTCGCGCTCTGAATGCGAACTGAGTATTTCGACTCAGGTTCTTGATGGCCATGTGGAGCTTCGCATCATGGGTGATGGTGGCGTGCCTGGAAGGGGGGGGGCGGATAGGTTGCGGCATTCCATGCCGCCGAGCCGCCTGTCCAACCCGGACTTGATCGCCCTCAACCTAACCGGGCAGTACGTGAGCGATCACGGTGGGCTGATTCGAGTGGAGCCCTGCGAACCGGGGCAAAGCTGCTCCGTTGTCGAATTGCCGGTGAAGACGGCGCGGGCCGAGCGCATCACTCTCCGCCCCAAAGTGATCGGGGGCAGGGCTCGAGTGCTGCTGGTGGACGACGAAGTCGCGCTGCTGCGCGCCTATCAGCGGGTCCTCCGCCGGACCTACTCGGTCACAGCGTCGAGTAGCGCCATGGACGCTCTCGACCATTTGTGGCGTGGGCAAGTGTTTGACGTCATCCTCTGCGATCTGTCTATGCCCGATATGGATGGCCCCGCATTTTACGTCGAGGTGAAGAAAATATTCCCCGCAGTCGCCGACAAGATCGTGTTCTGTAGCGGTGGTGCTTTCACCAGAGAGGCGCAGCGATTTTTGGATAACGTCAGCAACACCGTGTTGGACAAGCCGCTCGAAAACGACGCGCTACTCGCTGCGATGCGAATGGCGAGCGAGTGAGCGGCTGAGTCTGACACCGGCATGCTAGCTTCGTGGTAGATTGTCCTCGGTGATCCGGGTTCAATTCGCTCATGGTCTAGAGGGCAGCCCTCAGGGTGCCAAGTCTGTATTCCTGCGTGAGCATTTCGACGCGGGGATCCCTGCCATGGACACGAGCGATTTCGCATCGTGTGTGGCGCATCAGCTGCGGGAGCTGATGCGTTTCGAGCCGAATGTGTTGGTAGGCTCGTCCTTCGGCGGCGCGGTGGTTTTGGAGCTACTGAGGCGCGGTGACTATTCGGGACCCGCGCTGCTGCTCGCTCCCGCCGCGGGTATTTATTCGGTGCCCCTAGAACTTCCACCCAACACGGCCGTCACGATTGTGCACGGGAGTCACGACCATGTGGTGCCCCTCGCGGACAGCCGGCAACTGGCGACGACGGGCACGCCGTCGCTGATTCGTTTTATCGAGCTGGACGACAACCACGCCCTGGGCAGCCTGGTGCACACAGGCCAGCTGGGTCGTCTGGTTAGCGATTTGTACGAATTGTCGCGGGGTTCTCGGCCGGTCTCCGACCGCTGAGATCTGGGGCCGTATAGGCTAGGGTGGGGTGTGCCCCAACGCTGGATCCTCCACGCCGACATGGACGCGTTTTACGCCTCCGTCGAACAGCGGGAGCGCCCAGAGCTCAAGGGCAAACCCGTCATTGTGGGCGGGGCATCGGCTCGGGGTGTCGTCTCAGCGGCCTCCTACGAAGCGCGAAAATTCGGCGTGCACTCAGCGATGCCCGGTTTTCGCGCCCGGCAACTGTGCCCCGAGGGCGTGTTCTTGCCCGGCAATATGGAACTCTACGGCGAAGTGTCTCGGGCCATTCGCAAAGTGTTCGAGGAGTTCACCCCGGAGATCGAGCCGTTGGCTTTAGACGAAGCTTTTTTGGACATCACCGGCTCCGCCAAATTGTTCGGGGGTCCGGTGGCTCTCGGGGAGCAACTTCGCGATCGGGTGCGGGAGGCTACGCAGCTCACCGTGTCTGCCGGCATTGCGCCCAGCAAATTGGTAGCGAAGATTGCCTGCACCTTCTCCAAGCCGGACGGCCTGCATTGGGTGCAGCCCGATGAGGTCGAGAGCTTCCTGCGCGGGCTCCCTATTCGGCGCTTGTGGGGGGTCGGGCCCGTGCTGGGCGAAAAACTCACTGCCATCGGCATTCAGACGCTGGGGGATCTGGCTCGAACGCCTCAGGCCCATCTCGCGGTGATTGTCGGCGAAGACCGCGCGGCGGATCTCCAGCGATTGGCCCGTGGCGACGACAGCCGGGCAGTATCTGTTTCTCGGGCTCCGAAGTCCTACGGCGAGGAGAACACTTTTCCAAGCGATGTCACGGAGCTTCTGGACGTCACCAATGCGCTCACGACACACGCAGAAGCCGTGGCTCGCCGCATGCGACACGACAACTACCGGGGTCGCACCATCACGCTGAAGGCCAAGTTGGGCCGGCGTACCGGGCGACGCACCCCCCGGGTTTCGGGGGAGCAGGGAGATCCCGTGTACCCGCTAGTCTCCCGCAGTCGCACGCTCCAAGTAGCCACCAGTGACGGGCCGACGATTCGCGATGTCGCGTTGGCGCTGTGGCGAGAGGCGAAGATCGGCGAGCCGGTTCGCCTACTGGGAGTCAGTGTGTCGAAACTCGAGCGCCGGGATGCCGAGCAGCTCGATCTCTTCGGGGCTCGGAACCAAACGGACGCCCTGGGGGACGCGATGGACGCCATCACCGATCGCTACGGTAAAGGCGCTATCAGTCGCGCGGTAGACGGCGTCGAGAAGGCGACTCAAAGCAATTCGATCAAACGGGGCGACAAGTGACCCGCGCGAGGCCCCGATGAGCGAACGCTACCTAAAGAAACTGACGCTATTGTTGCAGCGCGTTCGCCCCCGCTTGGCATCGACCCATGAGCTCAGCTTCCGGCCCTGTTTCGGTGCGGTCGCTGGCTACGTGGACGCCGCGATCTTTATTTCCGCGAGACGCTTCGGCACAGCTATTCGTTTGCTGCCTCAATAGGTGACCGAGTTGTTGCAACAGCGCGGAGCAAAGCGATTTAGATACTTCCCCAAGGGGCACGTAAAGAAAGAATACGTCGTGTTGCCCGGGCGCATACTCGACGATTCAGCAGAGATGAAGCGCTTGCTGTCCCTGAGCTTGGTGTACGCGCGGGGCTAGGCTTGGTTCGTGATTGGGCTGGGTTCACGACTGGGCGTCGGCAATGGCGCCCGCGAGACGTTCGATACCGCGCGAGATTTGCCTCTCGCTGAGCGTGCCGTAGCCGAGCAAGAGGCCGAGCTGGGTCGGCGGCTCGGCGAAAAAGCAATCGTTCACGCTGTACACTCCGACACCAACGGTCGCGGCGCGGGCGGCGATATCGCTGAAGCTGTCCGCCGGTAGCTCCGGAAACCAAACGAGCACGTGTTCGCCGGTCTCGACACCGGACATCGTCACGGAATCCCCGAAGTGTTTCGCGATGGCTTTCACGAGGGACCGGCGCCGCCCCGAATTGTGGGCCCGCATCCGCCGTACGTGGCGATCGAAGTGCCCCTCCACCAGGAAATCGCACATGGCGGCTTGCTCCAAGACCGGGTTGTGGCGGTCGGTGAAGTACTTGGCACGAGTGACCGGCTCCACTAGCTCGGCGGGCAGCACCAGGTAGCCGATGCGCAGCGCCGGCGAGAGCACCTTCGAGAAGGTGCCGAGGTATATCGTACGGGCGTGGTTGTCGAGGGCGTGAAGGGCCTCCAGCGGGCGGCCCTCGTAGCGGTAATCGCCATCGTAGTCGTCCTCGATGATGTAACAGTCGTGACGTACCGCCCAGCGGAGCAGTTCCGCTCGGCGAGACAGCGACAGGGTCACGCCGGTGGGGAATTGATGGGATGGAGTGACGTAGAGCAAGGGGGCCGCCGTGCCCTCACGAGGTATCTTCGATACGACGATGCCGTCGGAATCCACCGGGATGCGGATCATTTTCGCGCCGATCGCCTCGAGGGCCCAACTGGCTCCGCGATACCCAGGTTCTTCGATGATGACCGGGGTGCCTTCGTCACAGAATATCCGCCCGAGAATATCGATGGCCTGGGAAGAGCCGCTCACTACGACGATCTGTTCCGCCGTACAGTGGAGGCCGCGGGACTTTCGTAGATGTTCTGCGATGGCGGAGCGCAGTCGCGGCAGACCGGCGGCGTGACTGTAGGTGGGTTGCGCGGTCTGCGCGTGGCGGCCGATCAGCCGTCGATAGTGTTTATGGGTGGCGTCATCCTGCCACACGACGCCGTAGCGAAAATCGTAGCGCAGTCCGCGGCGCGAGCCGGGCAGGGGATGTTTCGGTAGTCGCTTGGCGTATTTTGCGAGCCGCGGCAGGCGTGGGTCGACGGCCCTCGTTTTCGGCGCTGGTTTAATTGCGCGGCGACTTTTGCGGCCCGTTTTCGGCGCCACCCGAAGTAGCTCTTCCGGCAATACGGCGCTGACAAAGGTGCCCGAGCCGCCCTTACCGCTGAGATAGCCCTGGCTGCGCAAGTCATCGTAGGCGAGCAAGATGACGTTACGCGAGACGCCGAGGGATTCTGACAACTGACGCGTGGAGGGGAGGCGTGTCCCGGCACGCAAACGGCCGTCAAGAATCGCCGTTTGTAGTTGCGTGGCGATCTGCGGGTACATGGGGGTACCGGACTCGATTCGTAACCAACGAAAGGGCATGGACAGTTGGTACCATCAAAAGTATCGCAAGTGGGCCTTTTCGCAGGGCCAGTTGCTGAGCCATATCGACGGCATGAGTTACCGACCCATCACCGACCGAAGCCGGGTTCGCCGGGGCCGCCCCCGTGCGCAGTACGATGAAGCCGCTGTTCATGGCGTGCTCGACGCTGGCGACATCTGTCACGTCGCGTACTGCATCGAACAGCAGCCCTACTTATTACCCACAGCCTACGCTCGTTCTGGGGACCGCGTGTTCTTACACGGCGCGGTGGCCAATCGCATGTTGGGTCAACTAGCAAAGGGCATCGAGGCCGTCGTTACGGTGACCCTCGTGGATGGCTATGTCTTGGCGCGTTCACAGTTTCATCATTCGATGAACTACCGTTGTGCCGTGCTCTTTGGGCGAGCGATCCCGGTGACGGATCCCGTGGAAAAACATCGGGCCTTGCGAGCGATTGTTGAGCACATGGTGCCAGGTCGCGCGGCGCACAGCCGGCCTCCGAACGAGAAGGAGTTGCGAATCACTCAGGTTCTGGAGTTTGAAATTGATGAAGCGAGTGTAAAAGTTCGCCAGGGCGATCCCCGGGACGACGCTGAAGATCTGGAATTGTTCCATTGGGCGGGCGTTATTCCGACGCACCGCGGCGCACATGACGCCGTGCCCTCGGCGGATTTATCGCGGGCCATAAAAACTCCCGAACACATAAAGCGTGCGTCGACTGGCTGACTGGAAGCCGCCGATGATTCGACGCGATTGAATGTCCCCTAGAAAACGCCTGGGATTTCATGGGTTATAAGCCCAAGTCTCCAGTGCCTAGCCCGGCTATGAACGCGGATTCAGGTTTGCTAGTAGCGAGTTTTGTCTTGGGTCCCTGTCCGGCGCGAAACACGGAGAGTCCGTGTTTCGCGCCGGTTTTCCAGGGCGAACAAAGCGTCTAGGCCTATCGACGAGCAGCCCATTAGTTGAGACACTGCGCCCGTAAACAGTCGCACTGATGCCTCCCAATCCCAGAGGCGTTGCGTGACTCAAGCTTGTCGTCAGGAACGGAAATCTGGCGATACGAGGAGCTTCTTATGGCTTATGCATCGAATCGATTAATTCTCAAGGTTTGCGCGCTCATGGTTGCCGGCGGCGGCGTGGTCGCGGCGTGCAGCGACACCGGGACGTCCAACGTGGGCGGCGGCATCACGGCCGAGGGCGGAGCGCTCGACTCAGTGGACAGCAGCGCCGATGGCTCCCAGAACAATACGGGCGGCTCCGGCGGCTCTGGCGGTACTACCGGCGGTGGCACCGGCGGCACGAGCTCCAACGAGGCCGGCGGCCCCGTATCGGACGGCTGCGGCGGTCCCGATGAGCCCTGCTGTATCGGAGACCTTTGCGACGACGGTGGTTGCTGTATCGGCGATTCGTGCGTTGCCAATAGCGGGGAATGCGGTAACGCTGACGGGACCTGTAATACCGGCGCCTGCGACAACTGCGGTGGCGACGGGGAAACCTGCTGTGATGGCGCGTGCCAGACGGGCTTTGCTTGTAGCGACAGCGCTTGCGAAGCTTGTGGCGGTGAGGGCGAGCCCTGCTGCGCGAACCAAGCGTGTGATGGCGCAGCGGTCTGTGTCGAAGTTGGTTTTGGCCCAAATACCGAGCTCACTTGCCAGTCCAGTTGTGGAGCGGATGGTCAGTCGTGTTGCTCCGTCACCGATGCCGGCTTCGGCGGCGATTGTCAGAACGGAGTCGACTGTGACACTGGCACTTGCTCAGGGGATCCCTGTGGCGTCGCAGGTCAAGCCTGTTGTGATGGCGGCCCGGGCGAGGCCTGCCCGCAGGATGGTGTCGGCTGTGTCAACGATACCTGTGCTCAGTGTGGCGAGGTCAACCAAGTGTGCTGCGACAACGGTTGCCGACTGGCAGAGTGCGGAGACAACGGCATTTGTCAGGAAGGTTTCCCTGAGGCGTGTGACGCCATCGGCGAGGCTTGCTGTGCATTCGGCGACGAGGCCATCTGTAGCAACAACTTGAGTTGTGTGGACGGCAGCTGCGCCGAGGGAGCCGGCGACGGTGGAGCCGGCGACCTTCCGGATATCTCGACCTGCAACGAGGTTGGCGAGCCCTGCTGCGCTGGCGACAACGGTGGGTTCTGTACTTTCTGGGATGGCGTTAGCTGTGGCGACGGCAACGTTTGCGTAGAGGGCGGCCTAGGAGACACTGACGGCGGTATGTTCGGCGGTGGCGTTCCCGGCGGCGGCTTCCAGGGCGGCGGCTTCCAGGGCGGCGGTAACTTCGCCGGCTAGTCAGCGCTCGCTGGCTAGATAGGACGTAGCTCAAGCTGAGCGCGTCGCAAGAAGCGGATTCGTCTCAGGACGAGTCCGCTTCTTCGTTTTGTATTCGCGCTCGGTATCGTTGAGCTCGCGTCGCTCCTCAGCCCAGCGCCGGTGTGAGTTCCGCTGCGTTCTTCCAGAGGATGCGTTCGCGTTCGTCGTCCGTGAGCGGGAGGCTTTGTAGCACATCGACGAAGTGTTTTTGGTCGTGCATGGGGTAGTTGGTGCCGAACAGAACGCGTTCGATACCGAGGCGTCGGAAACACTCGGCCGCATCCGCGGGCGACCACTTGTCGCGCTGCCCGACTTCGTGCAGGCGCGCGGAGGTATCGGCGTACAGGTTGTCGTGCAGGGACATCAGGCGAGCGACTTCGTCTTCGGCACCCATGCCGAGATGGGCGAGCTGTATCTTTACCTTCGGCCAGGTGCGCAGTACCTCTTCGAAGTATTGCGGATGCCCCCAGGCCGTGCTTCCGCGCATCTTAGTATCGCCGGCTTGGGACAACACGTGCACCCCATGTTTCGCCGCTTGCTCAAAGATGATGGCAAGTTTCGGATCGTCCGGGCGTGCCTCCAGAAACAACGGCGCGATTTTTAAGCCGATGGCCCCTTTGGATAGTTTGTCTTCTACCTCCGCCTCCAGTTCGGGCGCCGTCATGAGCGTGGGATCGAGACTGACGAGGCACGCCAGCTGGTCGGGGTTTTTAGTGACTGTGTCCACCGCCCATTGATTGAGCGCGGAGGCGTCGGCCAATACCTGGTTGCGGATCTCTTCGTGCTGACGGCGGGATACATCCCCAAGCTTGGCTAGCCGTCCTTGCAGTATCTGTCCCGTGGGCATCCAGGGAACCATCAGACTCTTGCGAATGTTCGCGCACCGCATAGACTCAAGCAGCTCCGGGATGGCGCCGGAGCGGGGGGGCGATTGGAAGCCGAAGCCTTCTTGAAAGCGGCGCCCGATATCCGCGCTGGGCTGGGCGTGCAGGTGACTGTCAATGAGGGTCGGCAACATGCACGCTGGTGTAGGCGATTCGCGCGCAGGTGGCGAGCATCGGACAACTTGCCAGTTGCAGAAGTCGGCCGGGGGCGATGCCAGTCACAGCTTAGGCGCTGTGTTTACAGGAGCGTCGGTGCCGGCCGCAATGGCAACGGCCCCTGTTGGCACTGCGACTGGCTCGGTATGGCTCGCTGTGCTTCATTGAGAGTAGTGACGGCGCCCGACATCCTGCAGGAGATCGTCCACTATCAGAAGCCCAACCTGACCATCGTCGAATACGACGGCTGCCTCGTATTCATCATGCGATCGGCGCTCAGCGTGGAGGACGTCCGCGAGATGGCACGCATTCGACGAGAGATGGACCGTCGTTGGGCCTCGGGCCTCGTCACGTTGACATTGCTTGAGGAAAACTCTGCTCTTCCAGGGTTGGATGTGCAGAAAGCCGCCATTGCTGAGTTGTCCCACATGAAGGTAGCGGGGGTGGCAGTGGTGACCATGTCGCAGGGCTTTCTCGCGAGCGCGGTGCGAAGTATCGTAACCTCGATATTTCGGCTCAAGAAAGGCACGTGGCCGGTCGTACTGTTCGACGACGTGCCTGAGGCCACGGCTTGGTGTGCCACGCGTGTGAAGCGTCCGGCCACGTGGGGATTTCGCTTGGGTCGTGTGATCGACCGCTGTCGACGCTATCAGGTCAAAGAGAGCCCCCACGAGTAGAGCGGTACACTCCGCTGCGGCGTCCTGTTCGGCAACGTGGTGACGCTGTCGAAGGGATTTGTTACGATCGCCCGGCGTAGCGTGGTCACAGCCATCTTTCGTCTCAAGGGCGGAAAATGGCCTGGGGTGCTATTCGACGAAGTGACCGTGGGCACGGCATGGTGTGCGCAGCGGGTCGATTGTTCTGCAAGTTGGGGCATTCGTCTGGCTCGGGTGACCGAGCGTTGTCGCCCTTACAAACAGAGCGCCACCGGGTAGCTGGCTGTGCCTGGCGCTGAAATCAATTGGCCAGCGCTCGGTTCTCGGCTTCAGCTCGGCGCTTACGCGGTGCAAGTTACGCGCCGCCGCTTAGTGATTGGACCAGTGGACGTTGATGCGCAGCTCGCCGTTGGGTAAGCGCCGGGCGTCGGACTCGACGCTCCCGGTCGCGCCCAGTAGATCGAAGGTGCCGAGAATAGTGCCTTCCCATGCGGCGATCTTCGCTTCCGAGCGTTGGGTGCGGGGGATTTCGGTGACGATGAACAGGGCCTGGGTGTCATCGCGTTCGGAGACAATTCGGTGATTGCCCATGTCGCGACTTACCAAGTTGGACGCGTGAATGACGGCCTTGAGCAATCCTTCGGGGGTGGTGAAGAGTCTGAGGAGTGTCTTCACGAAGGAGCGGAAGATCTTGATCTTGGCGAAGCGCACGGTCTGCTGACGCCAGAACGCCACGGCCCCGTCGGTGCCCAATACTGTGTGCACGGCACGAGCCACGATGTCGCCGTCCGGCAATCCGATCCACTCGGGCGCCACGGCGTCGTTCACTTCCTGGATGAACTCGTGCGGTAGCTCGGCGAATACAGCAGCCGCATGTTCCGTGCTCAGAGTTTTTTTGACGCCCTCAAATTGGGACTTGAGGATGCTCGCCCGATACTTCGGGTTCGGCAATTGAGCGCCAGGCGTCAACGAGTCCGTAGGCGTCCTTCCGGTTTTCAATGCACTTCGTCTGCCGGTTTCAGTCAACTCTAGATCCTAGCGCTACTGCGCGAGCGGGGGAGCGATGAGCCAACACTGCCTCGAATGCAACACACCACCAGCCTCGGAATATTCCGCCTCAGGTGAAGCCATTGTAGGGGAGTGTAGCACCCTAGACATTGCCCGGGATGTACCTGTTTCCTGTGCCATCGCGTGGGCCCAAGAGAGTCGCCGGGGCCTGCAAGCAGCTGCATGGGAGTGTCCGGCCGCGGATTGAGAGCTTTCGGGTGCGCCATGCGGTCTCTCAGATGTCTTTGTTTTTCACCAATGGTTTGTTTCGGCATCAGCAGACGCGCGTGTTCGTTGACATTGGTAACTAGCAGGTTACGGTAACCAGCAAGTTACGCATGGCTGCCCGCGACCTATCCACGGACGACATTCTCGACGCCCTGGGGTCACCAACTCGGCGTAAGATCCTTGGAATCCTCGGAGAAGGGGAGAAGTCCGTCGGCGTGATAGCCAAGCTGCTGCCCGTAAGCCGCCCAGCGGTTTCTCGGCACCTCCGACAGCTGCAAGAGGCTCGTTTGGTCACCTACGACGATCTTGGCGCTCACAATGTGTATCGCCTGGACCGCACCGGCTTCGATGCCGCCCGGGGTTGGCTCGATCGCTTTTGGGACGACGCTCTCAGTCGTTTTGCGCTCGTCGCGGAGAACACAGCGCCGAAGAAGGTGCCGACCGAGGTCACGAAGCAGATCCCAGACCCCAGCGACGGAGTAGCCAAGACGGCCAAAAAACCGAAACGTCGCGGTCCAGTGCCCGCGCTCGCCTTGGTCCCGAAGACCGCCAAGGCTAAAAAACGCAAAGCGCGGACGCTGGTGCCTGAGCTGGCCTTGGCGGGCAAGTCGGACCGTGCGCGCCGAGCTGTCAAGCGGCGCAAGCCACGCAAAGAGAGCACACCATGAGTGAACCCTGCGACGGAGTGTGACGCTTCGCTGCAGCGTGCAGCACGCTTTTGATGTGTTCACCTCCCAGCTTGATATTCTGCGACAAAAAGAAACACGAGAAACAGATCAGAAAACCCGGCTGTGGGCGCTTAGGATCTTTTACAGAATCGTGCGTCGGCTATTTGCCGAACACCATTGCGAGCAACAGTATTGCGCCGAGGATGGCGAGTAGGGGCAACATCAGCCACATGCCGAAACTGAGCCACGCTGGGTTTATGTTTGCTCCGCCTCGTTTGTTGCAATTCAGACAGATAGCCCACTGACCGGCTCCGCCTTCGGTGAGCACGCAGCAATCGCCGCACGTGGGTTTTTTACAACGCGCGCAGGGGCCAGCGGCGGTCGCGTGACAGATGGCGCAGTGTTCGAAACCGCCGCCATCGCCCGACGTCATGAGTTGCCCGCTCATGGGCTCTTTGGATTCAGCTGGAGTGTCGTGGGCTGGTGTTGCTTGCCCCGGCCTTGGGCGCGCTCGCGTGTTGGCGCGGCCTTCACGGAGCCGACTCTTGGGCGTCGGTCATGATCTTGGCGTAGACGTCAATAGGCGCCGTGCCGTCACGGACGAGCTGTTCTGCCTTAGCGAGCTCTTCTTTGAATAGGGACTCGAAGATTTCCGGAGCTTTGGAGCCGATGACTTTTCGACCGTTGACGAAGGTGGTGGGGGCGGCCTTTACGCCCAGTTGATCGCTGAGCTGGATGCCTTCCATGATCAACAAGCCGTGGCGTTCCTCGCGGATGTCACCACGCGCTATGTCCCAGCGGATGTGAATGTCCCGGGTGATCTCGAACAAGTCCTGAACTTCGAAGTCAGGTTGTCTGGCAAACAGAGCGTCGTGAGCTTTCCAGAAACCTTCGTTACCGGCTTGGGCGTAGGCCGAGCGCGCAAAATGGGCGGCCTCGCCCGCGCGGTGGTGGCTCGGCATCGGGTTGTCTTTCCACACCAGGCGAAATTGCTCGGGATGGGCGGCGAGCATGGCTTGGAAGGTGTCGCTCGCGCGTTTGCAGAACGGGCACTCGAAGTCCGAAAATACTACTGCGGTGACCAACGCGTCTTTCGGGCCCAACACAGGATCGGTCTTGAGCACAGGGACGCGCCACACGGTGGGAGCCACCGTGAACTCGCGCGCGCCGGCCGGTAGGGTGTAACGGCCGCAGGCGCCCGGATTGGCTTGGCCAGCTTCGGTTTTCGCGCACGGCACGAGACCGGGGTCGGGGCGCTCGCGCTGCTCCGGGGGCCGCGTCAAATCGATGGCTTGATTGTCGTTGGCGCTAGCTGCGTCCGGCACTCGGCAAGACAAAAAACTGAGGCAGACGGCGAGTAGCAGCAGCGGGTGGACGCCACAGGGGGACGGAGCGGCTCTCTGCATCTCGGCCAGAGGGTAGCACTGGATCGTGGAATTTTCGGGGGTTGCGTCCCCGGGTTCTTGTTGCTTCCAGAATCGACCAACGGTCCGGTATACGGCGCTGGACTAGTGCGGCATCCGGTGGGACCTTGTCCGCGCTAGCGCAAAGGATTTTGAATCAATTATGAGCCTCTTCGAAGCGACGTTCCGACCCTCTACTGACGACCAACGAGTCGTATCTGGCGCCGCTGGGCGAGTCGGCTGCCGATGGACTGGCATTGCGTTCGCGACCCTCGCGCTTTCAGTGGCCTGCGCTCCTGATGATGATCCTGCGAAGATTCAACCCAACGTGCCGGATTCGTCCGTCGCCTCCGGTGGCGGCGGGGAAGGGGGCAGCGGCGGTACGGTCTCGGAAGATAGTGGTCCGCCAACTCTCACTACCGGCAATGCCGAGTGGATCGTGGAAGATGCTGGCGTCTGTCAGCCCTCGGAAGCCGAAGGCATGGCGGTCATCTGTCTCAGGTTCGAATTTGACGGTGTCAACGTGGATTCCGATCGCGCCAACTTTGACAACCAGGGTGTATTCGGCATCCAGCTGTACTCGATCCCCAATCCTGGTTCTGATTTGCCCTGCACGCAGGATCCGAGCTGTGTGTTCGAGGCGCGATACCCGGCACCGAACGGCGGGGAAATCGCTTTTGACGAGTTGCCGAGCCTGCGATTTGAGATCCCGATTCCGTCGTTGGATGGGGCAGCCTTGCCGGTCTACGTACGCGCTGCCTTCGCCGATAACCCGGACCTTATCTCGCCGACCGGTCTACGCCCGGGTGGCTGGATTGGTGGATTGGATCTTGCCCGAGGTGTTCGTCAAGGCTTGGTACTGGAGCCGCATATGGTGGTGCCGAATGCAGCTAACCAGATCGATCTGGACATGGTTTCCGTTAGAGAATTTACCGCGACGATTGAGCTGACTGGGGATGTGCCCGGAGACGGTCAAGGTAAGATCGTGATTCTGTCTAGTGATACGCCGGAAGTAACGGCTGAGTCCGTGAGCCTCGGTTGGGCCGACGAGCCCTGTGTGGATTTCTCCAGCGGCTCGGCGGACGTCCGGGGGATCCTGCTGGGTAACGGCGCCCACTACCTGGCGGCCGCCTTCAGTGACTTGAACGCAGACCAGACGGCGCTGACCAACGTCACTGCTGGCGCGACGTTAACGGTACCCGAAGCTGATTCCATCCTTGTGGGCTCCGACTACACCCCGGAGGTGACCCTACGTTTGGGCATCTCCACCGATCAGGAAGCCGATGGGGGTGCCGTCATCGATACGCTGAGCTGCGGTAGCGACGGGGGAGTGCCGGACGGTGGTGCTGATGGCGCAGTCGACTCGGGCAGCGTGGACTCGGGCGCAGGCGATTCGGGCGGTTCGGATGCCAGCGGCGAGAGTGCGGCGACGGATGCTTCATCGGACTCAGCGACTGACAGTGGCGCTAACGATAGCGCAGTGGATGCAGGGGATGCGGCGGCTGACTGAGCAACCGGGCGGAGGCGGTCTGCGCGCGGTTGCCGGCGTGCTCGCTCTGGCGGCGTGTTTGCCGGCCTGTGTCATGCCAGCCGCGAAATATTCTGGTCGGGTGACGGAGCCGGTGGCGCTAGCGTCAGTGAGTGTGCGTTCCGGGCTTTCTGACGATTTACAATTGCTCGGCCGGGTCACGACTCACTGTCACCTAGACGACGACGTGCTCGATGACGCCGCGTCCCTCAGCGACGTAGTCTGCTCCGAGACTCTGCTGCGGCGGGTCTTGCTGGAAGAGACGGCGAGGGTGGGGGGCACCGCGGTGGTGGCGCCGAGTTGCGCCGTCGATGACGACGAAGACGAGCTGACTATCGAATGTGCCGCCCATGTGGCCCAGGCCCGGGGGGGAGTTGAGGCAGTGGCAGTCAGCGCGACCAGCGACGAGCTGGCATCTCCCACGCGGCTGGCGGGTATTCACGAATTTTCGGCGACTGAACTCTGGGGCGTACGGACGGTGTTCTCCCCCCGGGTGTCGTGCCGTGTGGCCCGAGGTCGAGCCGGCTTGGACGAGGTTGCATCGTCGGCGATGGCCAACGACGGCGTCGATGTGGATCGCGTGCAGACACTAAAATATCTCGCAGCGTCCAATGTCGTATTGGGCGACATCGAAGTGACTTGCGAGAATTGCTCAACGGAGGCTGCGGCCTACGGTACCCGAGCGGTCGCCGCGAGCGCGGGAGCGGATGCGGTGGTGAACGTGCGATGCTCCGAGAGGGGCGAGGGCGTACGGTGCACTGCGCTGGCGTCGGTGTTTGAGATCAATCCTGAGCGCGAAGTCGCCGCGCGCTGACGGCGGCCTCGTTAGCTCGGGGTATCGCAGCAGCGAACTTGGGCTGTGATGGTTGTTGAGCCGAAGCTGCTGTCGGTGCTGGAGCAGGTTTCCGCGGTCTGAAGTATTTTCGGCGTCGTCATACAGCCGAAGCCGTCGCTGTCGCACACGACCCATTCGTCATTTCCGTCTGCCATGTCGGGTATGAGCCCTGATTCGCAAGCCGTGCCCCATTCGTTACGGGACTGGTCGCACAGCACTTTGCCTACCCAGTTGCAGTAACACTCGGCGGCTCCCGGCGTGGTCAGTACCGGTTGGTCTGGTTCGGCTGTGGAGGCGCCGCCCAACACGGTGGGCCCACAGCCGGGATCAGGCGAGTCCAGATGCAGCTTGTATTTCGCCTGAGACACCTCGCTGCGATCGATACAGCGGCCGATCGTGCTCAGCAGTATCATGCCCGGTTTGCAGGGCCCGGAGGCGTCGGTGTCCGCATCGCTTCCGCCGTCGGGGCCACTATCGTCAGACGCCTCCGCGGAGCTGTCGGGAGAGCCCTGAGCGTCCACGCCCGCGGATGCGTCAACCGACCCGCCGGTGGCGCCGGAGTCGTCGATGGCAGTCGCTACTATGGGCTCGGGGAGCTCGGAGTAGTCGTCGTCGATGCCGAGTATCCCCGTACAACCTGTGCCGAGCAGTACGGTGACGAGGGCGGAACGCACGGTTCGTGCCGCTGGACTGCCGCTCTTCCTGGAGGGAGCACGTAGCGGGCGATTTGAGGCGGGGGCGGGCTTCATGGGGACGCTGGAACGGCGGCATTGACGCCGAAGTAGTATCGGACACGGCTGGGCACTGTGAGTCAAGGAACGCGTCATCCTTGGCCAACAGTTCCGGCTTTTCCGTGCTAATAGGAGCGCGTGAGTTCGGGAAAAAACGGCACGGCCGAGGACGTAGGCGATGATGAGAGCGCGACCGTTACCCTGCGTTTTGTCGCCGGTACCCTCGAAGTACGGGGCCTAGGCCAGAGCGACGAAGAGTCCGGCCGGCTCACGCTCCCCGTGGCATGCGAGTGGGACAAACGCACGGCCTGCTTTCGCGCGCCGGCCTCGGACTACGGGCCCGTCATCCGCGCGTTATTGATCGCCAGAATTTCGTATCAGGACGACGCCCGGGCCTACGAAACACTCGACTACTCCCTGCGCATGGCCCACGCGCCGCGCCCGTTTCAGACCGAGGCCCTGCAGGCTTGGCTGAGCGGCGGCCCTGACGCCATTGCCGAGCATCGCGGCCGCGGGGTCGTCGTACTCCCCACGGGAGCCGGCAAGAGCCACCTGGCGGTCATGGCTATCCAAGATCGCCAGCGCAGTACCTTGATTGTCGTGCCGACCCTCGACTTGGTGCACCAGTGGTTCGAGTTACTGAAGCGCTCCTTCGCCGTCGACATCGGCGTCATCGGTGGCGGCGAGTACAAACTCGAGCCGATTACGGTGACTACTTACGACTCCGCGTACATCCACATGGAGAACCTCGGCAACAAGTTCGGCTTCATTATCTTTGACGAAGCTCACCACTTGCCGGGGGAGGCGTACTCCTTCTCTGCGTTGTCGTGTTTGGCGCCGTACCGCCTGGGCCTGACCGCGACTCCTGAGCGAGCTGATGGGCGGGAAGAGGCTCTGCTGGGGTTGATTGGGCCTATCTCGTATCGCAAGGAGATTGGCGAGCTAGCTGGGGAGTATCTCGCTGAGTACGATACCGAGCGCATCGTGGTGAGCCTGAGCGCCGACGAGCGGGAGGAGTACGATAGCGAGCGGGAAATCTACTTAGGTTTTTTGCGCAGCCAGGGCATTCGTATGGGTTCACCGCGGGGTTGGACGGACTTTATCATTCGTTCTAGTCGCAGCACCGAGGGGCGACGCGCCATGAAGGCCTATCGACGCCAACGTGCGCTCGCTTTCGCTGCCCCGGCCAAGCTCGATACCTTGGAGTTCTTGCTGCACGACCACCGGGGCGACCGCATGCTCATCTTCACTGAGGACAACGCCACGGCTTACGAGATATCTCGGCGTTTCTTGGTGCCGGGCATAACCCACCAAACCAAAGTCACCGAACGAGCCACGATTCTGGAACGCCTCAAAGAGGGCAAGTACCGCGCGGTCGTCACCAGCAAGGTCTTGAACGAAGGGGTCGACGTGCCCGATGCGAACATCGCGGTGATCGTCAGTGGCAGTGGCTCCGTGCGGGAACACGTGCAGCGCCTGGGGCGTATCTTGCGTCGCAAAGAGGGCAAACGCGCGCTGTTGTACGAGCTGATTGCCGCGAACACGGCTGAGACCGGCACCAGCGAACGAAGGCGGGAGCACGATGCTTACCGCTGATCTAGTGCGCGCCCGCAAAAAGGCCGGGGAGCTGCAGGTAAGCCCGCTCAAGGGCAAGACCAAAGCGCGCGCCCTTGAGCTGAGCGCGATTTACATGGAGGTCACCGAGGCCAACATCGGGCAGAGCCGTGAAGACGTGCGGGCCGCGTGGACCAACGCGAACAGTGACGGCAAGGACAAACGCCTAGCTGACGGATTGCTGAAGCTCATCGACGACGCGTGCGATTTCGAAGCCGAGACGGATATGGATCCTATCGAGCTGCGCGGCGACGTGTTCTTGAAGGCGAGTGCCGACCGCGAGGCTCTGGACGATGGCGGCGAATTCAATCGCCAAGCTGTGCTGGATGCTGTCGCCAAGGAGCGCGGCCAGGAGCCGGATGTCGTCGAGCGCGGGCTGTATACGGATTTGAACGGCGCGCAGATATTGCAGAAGTACGCCAGCGTGACCCCCGAGGTGCTGGTAGAGCGTTACGAGACCTCGACGGTGCAAGCGGTACTGTTACGAGCGGCCAGCGTGCGGGCGGAGGTGTACTGCTCCAATGCCGGTGGGTACCGCGCGGTGTTTCGCGCGCTGAAGTTCCGGCGGCTGCTGTACACCGTGACCCCGCTCGACGAGGACGATCCGAAGGCGGGGTACTTGCTAGACATTAGCGGGCCCTACGCTCTGTTTGGCTCGAACACGAAGTATGGCCTTCAGTTGGCGTTGGTGCTGCCGGTGCTGCTCAGTTGCGACCGTTTGAAGCTGGTCGCTAACGTACGCTGGGGCAAACAACGCACCCCGCTGAGCTACGGCCTCGAACACAAACGTAAGAAGCTGAACGTTGCCGCCGAGTCGAACGGTTTGCCTGAAGAGGTGCAGACGTTACTGACCAACTTGGCCAAGCAGAAAACGAAATGGACGGCGAAGGCAGCGGATAAGATCGTTGATCTCCCAGGAGTGGGGCTGTGCGTGCCGGACTTGGAGTTCGTGCACGAGTCCGGCGAGCGAGTGTTGTTAGAAGTGCTCGGTTACTGGAGTCGCGACGCCGTGTGGAAGCGCGTGGAGCTCGTGGAGGCGGGGTTGCCCGAGCGCTGGTTGTTTGCGGTGAGTAAACGATTGCGGGTGAGCGAAGAGGTGCTCGATGGCGAGGAGCACGGGGCGCTTTACGTTTATAAAGGCGTGATGAGTGCTCGGGCGATTTTGAAGCAGCTGGACGCGATGCTTTAGGGAAGATTTACTCCTTAGTTTGTTGGTGCGGCGTCTGAGACTGGGAGAACTCGCCTTGCGAGGCGTGCGGCTTCCGCTACGCTCAGTGACGGCGCGTGATGGGCCATGGCGCGAGCAGAAGATCGGCAATGGAGATCGGGGAAATGTTGGAATATTGCAGGTTAATTGCCGCTATTACAACGGGTTACGGGTCATTGAGATCGGCATAAAAGTCGGATATGATCGGCATATGTCCGCTGTCGAAACGCCTGCTCGGATCGAGCCGTGTCACCTAACGACGCTGCCAGGAGAGTTGGCTGACGTCGTTGGAGAGGTGATCGCTGCGTCCACTCGTCTTGGAGACAGATTGCATTCGGAGACCGCGGCGAGCTTGAGAGAGCTCGTTGTCGTGATGAACTGTTATTACAGCAATCTTATCGAGGGACACAACACGCGGCCGCGGGACATCGAACGTGCACTAACGGAAGAGTTGGCGGACGACGAGGCGAGGCGTGAGCTCCAGCTTGAAGCGCGGGCGCACATTCGCGTGCAGCGGAAGCTAGACCGACAGCACGAAGCCGGCGAACTCGGAGAGCCGGCGACGCGAGAGTTCATTCGCGGCCTGCATCGTGACTTCTATGAGTGGGCTCCCGCCGCTGCGTTGCGAATCGACAGCACGAAGGGCAGCTTTGTCATGGCCGCTGGATCGTTCCGAAGCCTCGCCGTGCACGACAACACGGTGGGGCGACATCACCCGCCGTCGAGTGAGCGGGTGGACGAGTTCATGGAGTATTTTGAAGAGCGGTATCGCTTTGAGGGCTTGGGGAGGGTGTCCGCGGTTGTGGCTACGGCGGCGGCTCACCACCGGCTCAACTACATTCATCCGTTTCCTGATGGGAATGGGCGTGTCAGTCGGCTGATGTCCCATGCGATGATGTTGAAGGCGGACATTGGGGCGAAGGGGTTGTGGTCGATTTCTCGTGGCATGGCGCGCGGACTATCGGATGGCGCCGAATACAAGCGCATGATGGACGCGGCCGATTCGCCCCGCAAAGGCGATCTCGATGGTCGGGGCAACCTGTCCGAGCAAGCGCTGGTTGAATACGTGCTCTGGTTCTCCCGGATCGCGCTCGATCAGTTGACGTTCATGACAGCCTTGTTCGACTTTGACACGCTCAGTGGGCGACTATCAGCCTATGCAATGGCGGAGCTCGGAGTAGCCGAGGATGTGGGGCGAGTCCTCTCCGAGGTGTTCCGTCACGGCAGCGTGGCACGAGGGCAAGTCGCTCAGCTTACCGGGCGTTCCGAACGTAGCGCGCGCGACCAACTCAAGCTGTTGACCGAAGGGGGCTTGCTGGCGTCCGAAACTCCGAAAGGCCCGGTCTCTTTGCGATTCAGCTCCGAGTCCTCCGAATCGCTGTTCCCGCGGTTGTTTCCGGCGCAGCTTGGGTAGGGGCTGAGGCCCCGGTTAGATGTCCTCGTAGAACCCGGGGGGCTCACCGCCGAACTCGCTGATGCACGGCGCACATTTTTCGCCGGTGCATCGGCGGCTGTTTTTCGTTCGCGCCCAAGTCCGAATTGGTGCGGGTCGTGTGGCTGTGATAAGTCTTCACGGTGCCTCCGAAACACTTGGCTCGTAGCTTTGTTCTTACATTCATCGGTCTCGCTCTGGCAGCGGGTTGCGGGGACAGTACGGATGACGACCCAAGCAACGCGTGCGTGCCGGGGACGACGCAGCCGTGCATCGGAGACGGCGCCTGTGTCGGAGGCCAAGCGTGCCTCGCGGATGGCAAAGGGTACGGCGTGTGCGCCTGCTCGTCCGGTGCCGAAGATGCGGCGACCGGCTTGGGAACGGGCGGAACCGGTGGCGTCGGCTCAGGAACTGGCGGTTCGGCAGGCTCCGGGGCATTATCGGGCACTGGCGGATTGAATTCGGCGGGTACGGGGCCACTGGACGCGAGTTCCGATGACGCCACGAGCGACGCTGCCGACAGCACCCCGCCAAATGGCGGCGGCGCGACGAACGACGCTGCTGTCGACGCCCCAGTCGAGGCCTCTCAGGGCGGCGACGATAGCGGTGCCGCAGACGCTTCAGATTCCGGCGATGCCGGCGTGAGTGAAGAGGCGTGCCTGGGCGCGACGGATCTTGAAATCGGGTGCGATTATCCCTGGGCCGCGAACGAGTGCGGTAAGTTCTCGAACAACTGCATCGAGATCTCCGGCTTCTCCGCGGTCGTTGACGAACCCTGTGTATCCCAATGCATGATGGATGAGATCAATGTCATAGCGGACGTGAGCGACGCTGGAGCCCCGCGCCCCGTGAAAGCGTGCACCGATTGTTTCGCCGAGCTCATCACCTGCTCCGCGGAACTTTGCGCTCGTGAATGCATCATCAACGCCTCCGGTGACAACTGCACCAACTGCGTCGCTGCTGAATGTGGTCCTGAATTCTGGGTGTGCTCGGGGCTGTCCACCAGTGACGCGGAGTGCAACGTTCTCTCAGGCGGATGAGAGCCGTTGACGGGCTAGGGGGGATAACGGCGGTGCTCCGTGACAGCCCCGAGACACCGCCCCCCGGGTGGCAGGTTCGGCCCGAAATCCGGGCGCTTTTCCTCGGCATTTAGCCGCCAAGGTTGCGTCAGGGCGGCTTCCCACGTTACACAGCGCTCCCCACCTAAAAGTGGGGAAATGCTGGCGAATAGCCGGCGGTTGCCCGGGTAGCTCAGTCGGTAGAGCAGGGGATTGAAAATCCTCGTGTCGGCGGTTCAACTCCGTCCCCGGGCACTGCTTTTCCAGGGTAAAACGGCACTTCGGGGTGTCCGGGCTGGTTGGCTCCATCCCGAGACTGTGGCTCTACCGGAGTTGTTGGTGGGTTGTGCT
>JABSRN010000018.1 GCA_013214025.1 Polyangiaceae bacterium | reverse complement strand
AGTTAGGTGGTCACTTGTCGCAAAACGGCGAGCCTGGCTGGCTGACCCTAGGCCGAGGGTACGAGAAACTCGCGACTGGCGAAGCCTTCTACTTGGACATGCTCAAGCTCGAAACTTGTGATCAATCATGAGCCCGTTGGGGGGGGACATGTAGCGATCGTCACAGGACGGCGGATCTAGAAACTCAGGCGGGCGGCGGCGCCGGCGCTGGTGGGGGAGGCGAAGGGGGCGACGCGGAGGCGGGCTGTGTGGCTCGTCTTACGTTGAGCCATCTCTTTTTCGTCTTCGGCGGTGAGCAGCACAATGCCGGTGATGCCGAGCGTGAGCGCAACACCGAAGGCCATGTCCGCGATGAGCGCATTGCGCTCGACGCCGTCGGCGTGATCGCTGGTCGGATTGTCATCGAAGTCGCCCTTGGCGTTCATCGCCTGGAATCCAAAAATGCCACCGACAATGGCGCTTGCTCCGGCGATGCCGAGAGTGACGTAGGCCGGAACGTGATTGGGTTCGACGGTTTCCGCTGGTTCGGGAGCGGGGTTATCCTCGGGAACGACGATCGGCGGGATGGCGGGATCCGTGGAGGACAGTTCGACAGTTCTCTCAAGACTTTCGCCAGGCTTGAGAGCTAGATCGATATTTTGGGTCTCGAATCCGTCTTGGAAGACCTCGAGCACGTGTTTTCCGGGTGAGAGCGAGAGAACAACCGGGGAAGTATCTGCACTGGGGAGACCATCCACCGTGAGGGCGGCGCCTTTGGTCAGTGTGATAGTCACGACGGCGGGGGTTTTCGCCAGTGCCTGAGCTCGTTCGTTGGCCACCTGTAGTTTCTCTTCGCCAATCGCTTTGGCGTCGGGATCCGCGAGCAACGCTTCGAACTTCGCTAGGGCTTCTATAACCTTGCCAGCGGCGTCCAAGCTCATGGCGATCCAATAATCGGCGTGGGGCGAGGGGCTAAGAGTGTTGGCTTCCGTGAATTTCGCCACCGCGGTGGCAAAGTCCTTAGCGGCGAAAGCGGCTTCCCCCTCTCCGTAAGCGGCCCGGGCGGCGGCTTGGCTTTCTTCGGCGGTGAGGGGTTTGGCATCCGCGGCGGCAGGGGCAGCCTCGGCGCTTTTCGTCGGGGCTGTGCTCGCGGGGGCTGTGCTCGCCGGTGCGGCGGAGTCGTCTCCGGCAAGGCTGTTGGCGGCGAAACCAGCTTGAACACCGAACACTAGGCACGAAACCGCGGCACGTCGTGTCCACACTGAAACTCTTGAAACTCGCATGGGATCCTCCGGTGGGGACAAATTAGCGCACCACGGCGACAGGCTACGCCGCTCGCACCCAAGACGACAAGCCCTCGATTGGTTCTGACCATTGGCGCCGTCGGCGGGGACGCCCGCTTGCTTCCTAGCTCGATTTCGGCCGGGTTGTCGGTTGGCTCCGGCAGATCGGCGCGGCGGCCTGGGCAGCGGCCCCCATTGGCGCTTAGATATGGCGATATGCCGCTGTTATTGCTGTAAATCCCCTGGATTCCGGGTACCCCTCCGCCGTTCAATCGTGCGAGGCTGTATCAGCTAGATACCCTGGGGAGGTATTCCTTGGGCCGGCGTGTCTGATGGCCAATTCCGAGAACTCTGATGAAGGCGAGGGCGTTGAGTCCTCGTCCGCTACGGTCAGTTTGCCGGCCCAGGATTGGCATGCCCCACGAGATCTTTCCGAGTTCGGGATGGATCGGTATCACAAACACGCGCCCGTCTCTCGGCTGAGCGGCACACGAGCGGAGCGAGGCTCGTTAGAGGCGGCGCTCAACCGCGCGAAGCTGGATGCCGACAACACCGCGGAACGTGCCGCGGCGATGAGCCTGTCTCGATTGTTGGCGGGGCAGGGGGCCGAGCTGGATCTCGCGACCTGCCTCGGACGCCGAGCGTTGATGTTGGGTGAAGATTCCGGCTTCCGCGAGGAGCTGTCCGGCTGGTTCGCGGCTCTGGGGGAACGCGCTTTGGCGGCAGCCACCCTGCGCCCACTTTTCGAAATGTATAACGGAGCGGCCCTAGCCAAAGTTCACACTCGCGTTGCGGTGTTGGCTGGCCGTAACGGGGATGGTCCCGCCGCAGTGGTGGCCTTTCGCGATGCAGCGGCGGCGGATCCGAGCGATCCTTCCGCTCCTGAGCTCTTGGCAGCGGTGGCCGCGTGGGCACCGGATGCGCTCAGCGATCGGGAATCCTCGACGGCCTATCTCGACGGCGTGCAGCGTCGAGAGGCCAAGGGCGACAAGGCGGGAGCGTTCGAAGACTTGTTGAGGGCCTTTGAAATGGCTCCAGAATCGGGCGTTGCCGCCGAACGTATGCGGTCAGCTCTGGCGAGTCGAGGCCGAGCTGCCGCAGCCGACGAGGTGTTTCGCGAGCACGCTACGGCATCGGGCAAAAAAGCCCCGAGCATTCACTCCCGCCGCATGATGGATGCGGCGTTGGAGGCCGAGTACCCCCGGGCACTGGCGGCTGGCTTCGATGCGCGCCGCGATGGAGTTTTTGGTCTTGAAGAGCTGATTGCTGCCGTTGAAAACGACGACGCCCTGTCCTTCGACGGAGTCGCGATTCACGCGGGCTTGTCGAATCTGTCCGCTGCCCGTCTCGAACTATTTGGCGTAGACGTTCCAAGCAAGCGCCGGAACGAGCTGCTCGCCGCGCTGTATGCTCGAAGCGGGGCTCGCCGAGAAGATTCGGGTGTCTACTGGTCTCGCGTCCTCGCGACCCGTCCCGGTTCAGAACGAGCTCGGACAGCCCTGGTGACCCACGGCCACGAAACCGGAAACTGGGTGCCGCTGATTGAAGCGCTGTTGCGGGTCTGCTTGCGCGCCAATCATCCGGCTCGCAACAACTGCTTGCTGGGCTTGGTGAGCATCGCCCAAGAGTGTGTATCCGATCCAGCGTTGGCGGCCTGGGCCCTAGAAGAGCTACGCGCCGCTGGGCCTCTCCCGACAACTCTCGAAGCATTGCCCGCTCAACTCAACGGTCTGGTGCGCCTTCAGGACTCGACATTACAGGCGGCGAAGGCGGCGTTGCCCACTGCCACAGGCGCCGCGCGCTTGGATCTGCTGAGGCAGCTGGCTGTTGCCTTGCGCGGTCGGCCTGCCAAGTTGGACGATTATTTAGAAGTTCTGAAAGAGCTGAGTGTTTTGGCCCCGGCCGAACGTGTCTGGACGAGCACATTGGCGCTCGTACTCGAGCGGGCGGGACGTCTCGCCGAGCTGAAGGGCTTCTACGAAACGCACCCGAATCGGAAAGACATTGAGGGCGATGGAGGAGCTGCGAGTCTCGCGTGGGCCGAAATCCTCCTGAGCGAAAAGAAAACCGACGAGGCGATAGCCGAGCTGGAACCGTTGCTCGGCCGTGGCGCTCATGGGGCCATGGCGGCGGCTTACCTATGCTGTCTGGCGAACCTCAGCCATGACGATCGTCGCCGAAGCCGCGCCGTCGAGGCACTGGCAACATCGGCCAAGACAGAGTTGGCTGCTTTGTTGCTGGCGGTAGCGAGCGGCTGTTGGCAGAGCTGCAATGAGCCGGAGCTGGCGCGATCTTGCGCCGAGCGGGCTTGCCAAGCGGACCCTACACAGGCCCGCCCCGTTTGCGCGTTGGCCGCGGTCGTACAAGGGCAGCACGACCCGGCTGAAGCATTGGCCCTGGAACGGGCTATGGCGCTGACGATACCGCGGGCGGCACTGTGTCGCGCGCTGGCGAATGCGCACGAGTCGCTGGGTGATATTGCTTTGTCATTGGCGTGGACCCAGCGTGCGCTGGCGATGCGACCGGGCGATCCGGAGGCGGCCGCCGCGCTACTGGATCGAGTCGGGTCCTTCGAGGAGCCGCAGTCCCTCGGAGATGTTCTCGGTTGGCTGCTGTCCCAAGCCATGCCGCTGACCATGCACGCCGAGGCGCTGGCCGCCGCGCTGTTTCGCTTGTCGGAGGTCGATCCCGTTCGTGGCGGCGGCTTGGTGCGCCGAGCCTTAGATATCTTCGGGCCTCGCGTGGAATGGATTGCCAGCGCTGTCCGCGAAGTCGCTGTGACCCTCGACGAACCCACTCTGGCGCTGGCCTTGATCGAGCGTCAGCTGGCCTCGGGTGCGCCGGGTATCGATCGGTCGGCTCTGTTGCTCGCAGGCGCACGGTTGCGTCGGCTGATTGAAGACTACGATGGTGCAGCCCAGAGCTACTACCGGGTGTTGTCCGAAGGCGGCGACGCCGGCCCCATCGCTGAGCAGCTCGCCCAGCTTCCGCAGCCCCCCGGTAGCGATGGTTACATTGCGTTGTTACGCGCTCGGGTGGAGGTGTTGAGCCAAGCGGGCTCGAAGGATCCTGGTGAGCTGATCACTGTCTGTCGCGAGCTGGGTGCGGCCCTCTGGGACCTCGCCCAGGATCCCGATGGCGCTATCACGATTTGGCAACGCGCGGCGGCAGCCGACACGGAAGCCGGTCTGGAAGTTTTCTCGCGAGATCTGGTCGCCTTCGCTGGTGCTGAGCGAGCCCGCGAACAGTTGTTGAATCTGGCCGCCCGACGCCGGGAACCCAAGGGGGTCGCTGAGACTCTGGTGGCTGCGGCCGCGGTGGCTCACCAATCCGGCGACATGAAGGCGGGCCTCCAGATTGCCCGAGCCGCTCTGGATGCGGATGCTCGCTCCACTGACGCCTTGTCGCTGATCGAGCTGTGCGCTGGTGAGGCGGACACCGAAAGGCTCCAAGAAGCTTACAAGATAGTCGCCGATACCAGCGCCGGCTGGTACGGAGAGCGGGCCCTCTACTATCGTGCCGCGCGGCATTTTGAGCGCCGTGGCGAAATCGAACTGGCGGTAGCACACAGTATCTCCGCCTTCGAGACGCTCCCTTCTGAGGGAGTCGCCTTCGTCTTAATGCTCCGATTGACGGAACTGCTCGGTGACTCGACGAGCGTGGTCGAGGCGATCCAGCGGGTGGCGGAGGCCAACGAAGAGCCCGTGCTGAGGTCCGCTTGGTTACAACGGGCGGCGCAAATCACCGGTACTGGCGAGGCGGGCATCGTTCAGCGAGTGGACGTGCTCACTCGAGCGCTTGCGGCTTCCGCGGATTTGGCGACCTTGCGCGCGTTGGGCGAGGCGGTCGACGAGCTCGTGCGCGTGGCACCGGCGGATCGACGTAACGTGAGGCAACGTCTTGAAATCGTGTTGCGTGCCACGCTCCAACAGGCGAGCGGTCCCAATGGCGCGCGGCTTGCCCTCGGCGCCGCTGAAATCTCGCTCAACGTGATAGCTTCTGTGTCCCTCTGTCACTTCTCCGTCCAGCGCGCTGTGGATTCGGACGCCAGCATGGACGAGTTCGAGGCGATCATGCCCTACGTGGAGCGCCTCGCGAAGTCCGAGGACGACTCTCGGACGCTGCTCGATCTGGTGCTCGAACGTGCCAAAGCCGGTCGCCAGCATGGGCGCCCCTTGATGGACTTGGTGCTCGCCATTGCGGTGGCGTTGGGAGATCGCGAACGGGAAGCCCAGCTACTGGTCGGTCTGGCAGTCGCCGAGCCCGGCGACGCGCAGCTGCAGGCTCGGGCTCAAGCCGCGGTCGACGCGGTCGGCGACGCTGTGCTGCAGAACCGTATGCTGGAGGCCATTCCCGTGAGCGGCCGATTGGCGCGACTCGAAGAGCTGGCAAACACCGCCCGCGCCGAGCAAGACTACGGCACGGCGATTGCTCTAGGGCGCGTGGGTCTGGAGTTCGAAGATCTAAAGCCAGAGTCCCGCGCCGAGTTGGTGAACAGCCTGAGTGCCGATCTGCGATCTGCCGAACGCTTCGGTGAGTTGGAAGTATTGCTCAGCCGAGAGATGGACGCGCTTCCCGAGGATTCTCGCTCCGGCAGTCGTCGAGAGCTCGCCCGCTTGCTTGCGGGCCGCGGGGAGGCGATCCGGGCCCTCGAAATTCTTCGTGCTGCATTCGAACAAGATCCCCATGACGGAGAGTTGATCACTGAGGCCCTGGGTATTGCTCGCCAAGCAGGAGATGTGCCGTGGCAGGTGAATCTCGTGGCTCGTCTTTGTGATCTTGAGACCGAGCCGGCAGCCCGCTTGCCGTTGCTCGAAAAGCTGGCTCATCTTTTGGAGGACACCGGGGACGCTGGCGCGGCCGTATCACGCTGGGAAGAAATCGCCACCATCGATCCCAGCTCTATGGACGCCATGCGGGCGCTGGAAAGAGCGGCGGAATCTCGTGGTGATTACCCGCGCTTGGCGGAGCTGCTCGGCCGGCGCGCGGCCATGGCCATTGGTGTGGACGATTCGCGCTTCGCGCGTTTGCAGCTTGTGAACATATTGGACGAGCGCTTGGGCCGTGTTGACGACGCCCGTATCGAGCTGGAAAATCTGCTGGAAGCCGGCGAGGACGACCTCGAAGTGTTGGAGATCCTCGCGCGCTTGCACGAGCGAGTCGGCGACCGCTTGTCGGCGGCGCCGCTGTGGGTCCGAGCGAGTCAGCTAGAAAGCGAAGACCCAGCGGAGCTACTCGGATTTGGTGCCCGGGCCTACTTGGACGGTGGTGACGTGGCTTCGGCGTGTCGATCGCTCGCGGATGTGAGCCGATTTGGCAATCCGGTTACCTTGCTTCGGCTGCGAGTGGAGTCTCAGCGGCGCAGTGAGGATGCCAACTCATATTCGGACGCGCTGGCGTCGTTAGCATCGGCCAGTACCGTCGCGTTGACCGAGCGAGTGAGCTTGCTCATGGAGAGCGCCGCTATCTCGTTGAAGGTCTTCGACCTTCAGTTGGCGGCGGAGCGCGCCCAGGTGGCGGCTGAGTTGGATCGCACGTCTCCGGATGCCCAGCTGCTGGCGGCCGTGTTGGGCTATCGGGTACGCGGAACCGGAACCAAAGACACCGCGCAAGAAACCTTGGCCTCTCTGGGAGCCATCGCCGAAGGATTTTCCGCGGCACGACGGGATGCCTCGGCCTTTCTCCGAGCTGAGGCGCTGGATGTGGTCGAAGGCTCTCCGGCTGGGCAGCGGGAGTTGAACGAAAACTACGAGACTCACGGCATATCCCCGTTGGTCGCCTTGGGTGTTGCGGAGCGGCTGAGCGTGACTCATCCCAACTCCCAGTCCTTGCCGCTCTATGACGTCGCGTTGAGCGGCGATCTGCAACGTTTGCGGAATCCACCCGACGTGGCCAAAGCCGCGGCAGAAGTCGCCCTGCTCGTGGGAGAGCACGCGCGTGCGCTCAGCTACCTCGACCTGTACACCTACGAGGGTGAGGCGGCGTCGGCGGTGGGCTTGCTCAAGCAAAGCATTCGAGCTGCGATGAGCGGGGAAGCGTCGCCCAAGGCTCGCGCCACTTCTAGTCCGGCACGCGTGGACTTCGGGGATTCGGCGATCGCGGCAACCGAACGCGGAGATTCTCTGCCGACCGGTGGCGTGCCTGTCGGACCCGTCCCTTCGGAAACCCTGGACGTGAACCCGGGCGTTCGCAATGCAGTGGTTTATGCCTTGGACCCGCTGCCCAAGCCCACCTCCCAAGTTGGCGCGCCGCCGCTCAAGCCCAGTTCGAAGCGACCGGCGCCTGGGGTTCAACCTGGCGGGACCCAGCCCGTTGGCATCGTGCCGACTCGTTCGCGCCTGCCCGCTCTCCGAGTGGATGCCCACGGTTCCAACGAAAATGCTCTGCTCGAATCCCTAAAGGCTGGCTCAACGGAATCCGGCCGCAAGCTGTTGCGAATGTTGGAGGCTGACTCCAGTCGTTTGGTGGACAGGGTGGATGTGGCGCGGGTGATGGCCGACCACTGTCCCGGAGAAGTCGATATTTTGACCGCCCTCGCAGCCGCCAATGAAGCGGATGGCGACGCGTCCTATCATCAAGCGATTTTGCACGTGCTAGCCGTTGCCGAGGGAAAAGCGGTGCCTCCGGCGGCACCCGAGCTGGCTTCCCAAGACGCCCAACCCGATGCGCTGGGGGCGATCCTCTTTGGCGATACGGTTTTGCCAGCGACGGAAGTCTTGCAGATCGTTTGGGAGTCGGCGGACCACCTATTCCGACGGGATATCTCCGACTACGGCGTAACCGGTGTCGAGCGACTGAACTATACGTCTGTTACGCCACTCGGCCAGCTATGCACGAACTCCACTCGCTTGCTGGGTGTTTCGCGAACGGTGTTCTTTCATCGCCGCACGGATCAGCCGATCGCGCTGCAAATTGCGTTGTTGGCGCCGCCGGCATTGATCGTAACGGGCGACGTGGAGCGAATCAGTCCGGAGCTTCGTTACAGTATCGGGGCGAGCTTAGCTGCCACCATGCCGAGGCATCTGTTGGTGTATTCAGCGCCGGTCAACGAGATCGAGGCAATTTTTGACGGCGTTGTGGCAGCCTTCGGCCCTCCCCAGTCCGCTGTGGGGAAGGCGGCGCCCGCCCTCAGTTTGGCAGAGCGCCTGTGGGAGGTCATTCCCACGGGCACCCAGCGAGTGTTGCAAGGCTTGTGCGAAGAGCCCTCAACGTTGAATGCCGGCCTGGCGGTGGAAGCCGCACGTCGCGCATCACGGCGCGCTGGACTTTTCGTTTCCGGTGATCTGGCCATCAGCGTACGAGCCGTGTGTTTGGAGGAAAGCATCGATGCGTCGAAGTTGGAGTCCAGCGGTGGGCTGGCGGCATTGTGTACAGAACACCCGGTGATCGCTGATCTCGTTCAGCTAGCGACGAGCCAAGAGTACGCTGCGACGCGTTGGCAGGGCGGCGCGTTATAGTGTCGCCTGGCATCTGGGGGTGGCTGAAAGGGGCTGTCCCGGCAATGCTGACGACGGCGTGCCTCGACACTCCGCCGGATTACCAGCCGCCGGATTTACGCGCACCGCTGATTCGATCGCTCTCGCCCTATCGGGGTGAGATCCAAGACATATTCCCCACCGTGCGGAATAGCAACGAGTACGAGTTCGAGGTGTTCTTTGAGCTGGGCCCCGACGAGGAGCCGGACGAGCTTTTTGTAGGAGCGTTCGTTAACTTGTTGGCCAGTGATAACCGTACCGCCGCCTTCCAGAAGCGCATCAGTGGTTCTGGCTACGACTCCACGTCGCAGTCGGTCAAGTCGACCATCGGCCTCGACCCTCAGGCGGGGGAGACGATGCCGCAATTGGGCTGCAATACCTACACGATGATACTCACGTGGCAGAGCAACGTGGATAACGATAGCTTCCCGTTGCCGATCGATCGCGAGGAGGCGGTGGAGCTCACATGGTGGCTCAACCTGAACCCCGAACCCGGCGCGGAGTTTGTTCCGGTGGCTCTCGGGGCTTGTCCGGGGGCCGACGGGAGCGAGCTATGAGACGGCTCCGGCGTGCGGCATTGGGTGCGCTCGCGGCCACGCTCGGGTCCTGTTCTTTACCGACGGCGCCGGAGCCGATCGCTTCGCCTGCTAATCGTTGTTCGGCGGAGTTGGAGTGCACCACCAGTGTCTGTTGCTACGACGGCGCGCTGCAGAGTTCCGACGTCCGCTACAGCCGTCTGTTGTTGGAGATTATCGTGCCCGGTACAGGATCGGAAGCGGCGGGTCCTCGCATCTACCAATGGGTGGACGTTAGCAATTTGCCCAATGCGCCCTTGGTTCTGGAACTGCCGAGGCGTCGTGTAGCTCAAGGGCGGCTGCGGGCGTTCGAACGCGAGAGCATGAATTGTTACGAAGGGGCGCAGAGCACGGTGCCTGTGCGAATCACTCTGACGCCGAGAGAACAGCTTCTGGGCCTGGCCGTCGTCCCCTACGTGAGTACGAGTCGTTTGGACCGCAACAGTGAAGAGCATCTCTTTCAAGTGGAGGCACCGCCCGGACGTTACGATGTGCACGTGGAGTCGCTGGCGACCGACTGCGACGTAGCGCCTCAAATACTGCACGACTTTGAGCTAGTCGACAGCCTCGAGTTGGAAGAATCCGAGCCTGAACCGTTGAATGTTCATGTGAACGCAACTGTCGATCCGATCACGGGTATTGGCGATTGGAACCTAGAGAACTGGACGTTGGATATCATCCACCCGGTGACGGGCGAGCTCTTGTCGACCCGGGCAGATCTGACGGGCAACTTCGATGACGTCGAAATGCGCTACACGGTCAAGTTGCTCGTTTCGCCGGTGAGGCTGGGAGGCGTGGATGCGGCCCGCCAAGAGTTAGTGCGACTGACTCCACCCGAAGGGGCGGTCGCTCCGGTGATTCTCCTCCACCGGGAAGGATTGGACCTATTCACTGAGGGCACCATCGTTATCGAGAATGTGCCGACTTCGTTGCCAGCCGTGCAAGTGAGCCAGTGGATTTGGCAGGAGGGCAGCTCTGACCAACGCTTGCAGAGTGTCGTGACCTTCACCTCCAAGCAGCTCCACCAGGTTTCGAGCGGAGTCTTTGCGTCTTTCGAGAGGGTGGTGCACACCGACGAGTTCGGGGAAGTCACGACGACCCTGTTGCCGGGCACTTATCGCGTACGTGCGACGCCGGCACTGGAGTCGGCGATACCGGCGCTCGGTTTCGGTGCCACAGAGAGCGAGCTTGTTGTGGCATCGCAGCCCGCTGTGCAGGCGGGGGGGGTAGTGTACCTGAATTCCGGCACGACGCTGAGTGGCACGGCGGTGACACAATTGGGCGCCGCCTTGCACGGAGCCAGCGTGTACTTGAGGCCGTCCGCGGCGACGCCCGCTGCCTGCGAGGGGGTATCTCCGGATGCGCTGAAAGGCACGGAGCTGCAGTGCCGTCAGGTCTTGCCGACCGTCCTCGACATGGCGCGCGCGCGGGACCCATTCAACCCGCGGTCATTTTCGTCGATGGTGGAAGATGTTGGAGAATTTTCTCTATTTGGGGCGGACTGCGGGGGGTGTTTGACCGACGAGGGCGCTCGCTTCGATCTCACCGTGCGCCCAGCCCTCGGGACCGATATTCCGTGGTTCGTGCGCTCCGGTATGGAAGTGGTGGGGGATCTCGATCTGGGCGAACTCCAGCCGTCCCTGCCCGTGATCCAGAGCGGGGTTGTTACCTTGGCGGGTTCCGCTCTAGTGACATCTGGCGGTGTTCTTGACGCCGATCCCGTGGCAGACGTGCTGATTCGCGCCTACGTCCCCATGGACGACGCCGGGCAATACGTGGGCGACGCGACCGAATATTGCGCGGACGCACCTGGAACTGGCGTGCCTTGCGTGCGCTCTGCGCTGCAAGTGGCGGAAGCCAGAGCGGACGCAACGGGAAAATTTCGCCTCGTGGTCCCTTCGGTAATCGAGTAAGTATTATCCCACCCCTCATTACGAAGACGTACCCAACTTCTTGATGCAGCGCGCCAGGACGATTCCGTTGGGACTGCTGTGTGATTTTGGGCGATACTGTAATAGTGTGCCCACCTGTGAAAGATCCGAACAAGATTCAGCAAGCGTCCGTTGAGGCATCGCGATCAGCTATCGAGACCGCAAGGTCTGTCGAGGGGGCACGGTCTGGGGTGGAAATGGATCTCGGTGCGGCGCTGCACGAGGTGTCCAACGCACTAACGATCGTTACGGGTTGGCTGTTGGAAGCGAAGTCGCGCACCAACTCGGCCGAGGTGCTCGACGCCATTGAAGTTGCGGAAGCTCACGCGCGGCTTGGCCACAGCGTGGCTCGTCGCGCCATCGGCGCTCCGGTTGTCGACGAAGACGATATGCGCAGCGTTGTGTCTCTACTCGAGCGAGTGGTGAAGGGGCTACGTCCGCAATTGCGCTCGAGTAATCTGGACTTGCAGCTGCGTACTGATGACGCCGATGACACCCTCATCCAAAATGCCACTCTCGCTCAGCAGGTACTAGTCAACCTGCTGCTCAACGCTATCGAGTTCAGTCCCAGTGGTGGAACGATTTCCGTTAGCCTTGAAATCAGTGACGCCGATGTCCTGATTACAGTGTGCGACGACGGTCCGGGTGTTTCCGCCGATCGGCAGGAGAGCATCTTCCGTGGCGACTCCTCTCGACCCGGCGGAACAGGCATCGGACTGCGATGTTCCCGTGACCTCGCCGAACAGTGCGGAGCCGAGCTGCGATTGGTGCCGAGCGATGACTCAGGTCGGAATGGGGCCGCCTTCGAGCTTCGATGGCCTGCCAGCGAGGCGCCGTCTCGCCTGCTGCGTCACTCCGCCGGCCCTACGCCGCTGAGTGGAGTACGGGTACTGGTACTGGAAGACGACGCAGCGCTCTCCACCATGTTGGAGCTCGGACTGGGGGCTAAAGACGCAGAGGTCACCGTGGTCTCTACACCCGCCGACTTCGTGGCAGCTCTACGGGCGGATCACGACATCGCTTTGGTCGATCTATCGCCTCTAAATGGTTCAGCCGAGTGCCGAGACGTGGAGCAAGCGTTGATCGACGCACAGGATCGCTTCCCGTTGGTTGTGATGAGTGGTGACAGTGGGGCAGCCGAGCCTCCCTTCAAACCCACCGCCTGGCTCCGGAAACCCTTCGAATTAGGCGAGGCGGGGCAACTGATCTCCGGCCTGCTCGCGGATCACCCTTCCGACCCGCCGGCCACCAGCATAAACCCTTGACTCCTGCGCCCTGCGGCATAGGTTTCGGCCCCCACGCGAAGGTGGCGGAATGGCAGACGCGCTAGCTTGAGGTGCTAGTGGGGTAACACCCGTGGAGGTTCGAGTCCTCTTCTTCGCACTACAGAACCCAACGTAATGGTTGGGTTTTGGTCTTTTGT
>JABSRN010000179.1 GCA_013214025.1 Polyangiaceae bacterium | reverse complement strand
CACCGCCTCAGCTTTGAATTGGGCCGTATACCGGCTCCTCGGTTTCTTAGACTTTTTCTTTTTCGGCTTGGTCAATTTTGGACTCCACACGGGAGAGTAACCCCCTCCCAGGGTGTCCGCTATGACGGGACCACTTCAGTGTCGTAGGCGCCGTGTTCGTACCCGCAGCAGCCATTGCGGCATTCACCACCCCGAATGTGTTCGTCGAAAGCACGACGCTCAGCTCGGCTGACATGAACGAGAACTTTGATGAAATCCGTCTGGAACTCGAACGTCTGCAAGGACGTCTGGACACGCAGGAGTCCGGCGAAGATCTTTACTATGAGTACACAGGTCTGAGCAACAGTTGGTCCGCTTACTCCGATTCGCAAGCTCCGCAGTCACGGCTCGATAGCGACGGCATGGTTCACCTCCACGGGCTGATCAAAGGCGGGGCTTCAGGCACCACCGTGTTCACGCTGAAGGACGGGCATACTCCTGCCCATCAAAGCCACTTCATAGTGACGATGGAGGACAATGCGACAGCACATATCATTGTCGGCGGGAGTGTCTACGTGGAATCAATGACGGGCGATCCCACTGTCCAGGATGGATTTGTCTCACTTGACGGAATCACCTTTAGCACTCGCTAGTAAACGCATACCCAACGACACGCTTCGCGGCCCTACGCGCGAGCCGATTGCTGGGAGCTAGGAGCCGCGTCCTGACGACGTAAAAACATTCCGTGCGGACTATTCCTGAGTTGACGCACTAGAGGTGGTTTTATCGAAGCGTTCACGGAGCGCCTACGTGCCTATTACGGTGCCGGCATCCTGTTCCTCGCGGACGTCGGGCACCGACCGATCCCCACATGGACGATATCCCTACGCGCACCGCTTCGGATACGTTGGGTGCTTCGACCAAGTCATTTGCGCGTGGGCGCACGCTCTAGCCACGTCGATCGGCTGTCACGCCCCGGACATCATGAACACGGCGACTCCAATCACGCCGTCGTTATTGCCGGGATCTCCGCCGGGGCCGCCCGCACCCGCGCTCCCGGCATCGAACGTGACATCAGTTTGGGCGGGAACATTGATGCCATGCAAAATACCCACTGCGATGCCGCCCGCGCCGCCTCCGCCAGCGACACCGGCCGCACCCTGGCCGCCGCTCCCGCCCCAGCACGGGCCATCACTCGATGGCATCGTCTTCAGCACCCGCTAACACGATTGGCTACCCCGACAACGTGGGGTAAGCGAGTTAGCCGTCCCACTAGCTCAGGGGCAGTTTTGAATGGGGACAGCCCGGTTCCGCTCGGGTGGTGTCCGTGTACCAGAGGTTGCCGTAGAGCTGCGTGCGCTGAAACTCCAGGTGCGGGTACTCCAGCTTAACGGCATGCAGTGTGTGGTTGTTCGGCGGGAATAGAACGAGCGTGTTGTTGTCGCTGATCGTTTTCTCCGAGTCACACCATTCCCACGGCACCCAGCAGCGCTCCAGCTCAGGGTTGTCGTCCCAAAACTTGTAGATGTGCTGCTTCTCTTCTTTGAACTTGAGAAGATGAGTGTGGATGCCGTAATCCGAAATGCCATCGTCGCGGTTGATGTTGAGCAAGTACGTCATCGCCTTGTGGCGAATGTCCGGATGGGGACTGATTTCGTACTTCGTCAGGTTCTTCTGTACCTCGGTAAGAATGCGCGTGTTCCCAGACTTCCCGAACTTGTTCATCATCGCATCCCGGTACTCGTTCCCGTTGAGGAACGTGACCAGCTGATGAATGAGCGGCGTCCGGTATTTTGAAATTCGAAAAGTCACGCCGCGACCTTCCGTGGTCTTCAACGCGGCGGAGCCTGCGGCACCCTCCAACATCTCAAGATATTCGTTGATGTCCTCAGTACAGCCCGGGAACCGCTTGATTTCATAGTCGCGCTTCTCTAGCTCGCTCAACAACGCCGCGACGTCCGGCACGGGGGGGAAATGCACCTGGTCATCATTCAGGATGACGTCGAGATGTTCGGGCCTTAGGAAGTTCTTGATCTCAACGTGTTCGAACGGTTCGCTGAGGATCTCCGCGCCTTCGATTCGATCCAGCAGATAGGAAAATTTGGCAACGGCGTCAGCAGGAGTTGCGCGACCGCGATCGGAGCGCCCAACCAGTTCGTCAGGGTTCTTCAGATTTCGATATGCACCCAAGAGCCGACGGACGCCGGGAATTTTTCCAAGCTTATTGTACTGCATGCTGCGGAAATGCCCGAAATCCGCGTATAAGTCAACTTGTCGTGTCTGACTCCGGTTCCCAAACCTGCAGCAGGACGTGGCGCTGCCGCTGGGCGAGACCAGCGAGATGCTCGCGGACCGCACGATCCGTGCATCGAGTTGCGAACTGTGCAGATACGATTGGCGGCATCGGCGGCGGGAGAAGGTGCAACTCCGCACCTTCGTCTGGGGTGCGATGGCGTCACCACTTCCAGCGGATGGTCCAAGGCGGCGATACCGACAGTGTGAACTTTCAACCGCTGACTATCGACTAACGGGCGCTCGACACCTAAAAGGTACCGAAGACCGACAGACCCGTGCTGTCACTGCCCAGAATGGGACTGACATGAAAGCTGGCCGTGTCGGCTGCGACATCTTCATCAGGGGCAGTGAAGTACATGAAGCCAGCCAGCACAGCGCTAGCTCCACCAAATACTAGGGAGCTGATGGCGATTGTTTTTCCCAGATCGCTGGCGTCGTAGAGGTCGAATATCTCATCCTGAGCCTGCTTGTCGCAGCTGGTCGCTTGGGTATCGCAGCCCTTTTCTACGAACATCGCGTTGGCGTCATCTTCGTTGGGAGCCTGTATGCCCCACTTAGCGACGACAAAACCGACGGCTCCGACGCCAGTGCCTGCCACCCCTACCCAAAACAGTGGGGAGAGCTTTTTGCCGGGTCCCGAGGGCTCGTCGACCTCCTCATCGTCGTCATCGTCGTCATCGTCGTCGGACGAGAAGGTGGTCTCGCCATTGGAGGGCACCACATCGACGACGAGAGAGCCCCGCTTGCGCTTGGTGGGGCTGCATTCCACCGCGATGGTCCAGCGTTTGCTGCCGTCAGCCAATGTCTGTTGCTCAGCATCGTGCCCGTTCAGACGCACACGAACCGCAGCCTTGTGAGCGATGCTGTCGCTCATGGATACTTCGAGAGCGTAATTCGGATACGCCGCCACCTTATTGCCGCCTGCATCGAGCGGGACACTGGCGCCTGAGCCATGCAGGGTCAGCGTCACGGCGGCATCGCCAAAGGACGCGTCCACCTTGCGGCGAACCTGCATCAGGTAACATTTGGCTTCTGCGTAGGCGATGGTGACGCTCAGCTTGTGCTGGCCCTTCTTCTTGAGCTCTAGATCGTAGCGGTTGCCGGCCCCGCCGCTGAGCGGCTGGATCTCTTCGCCGTCCACTCTCACGCGGACCACGGGAATGCGCCCCTCCCCGCTGTTGGGGACCTTCACCTTTAGAGAGTAGCGACCTGGCTTGTACGGCTGCCCAGGCTTACGCCCAGCGGAGTCGCTGAGTTTCTTGTCGTCTATGGTGATCTCGACGCGATCCGCTCGGACCTCAGCCGTCGTCCGCAGGGCCACGTGCAGGAACGACGCACGATTCTTAATGGTCTTGAGAACCGTAGCGTACAGATAACCGACCCGCTTACGACAGTTCGGGGGCAGCGACTTTCTGTCGAAGGTATGAAATTCCTCGAACAGTTTCAGCGACGACCAGCGATCGTGCTGCAGCATCATCGTTTGCTCGTAGCCCCAAGGGCATTCGTCCTTTTTGGCGCTAGCGCCCGCCGGGGACAAAACCAACAATACAAAAGCCGTAACAAT
>JABSRN010000178.1 GCA_013214025.1 Polyangiaceae bacterium | reverse complement strand
GGATACTCGAATCCGTCGCCTCTGGCATGTCCGCGCCGAGCACCCGAACAGGATTCAGACTGTAGAGCGCGCGGATCCCTCCTTCCGAGGAGAAAAAGGCCCAGTTCTTCTCTACTGCCTGGCGCGGACCGTACACACAGCGGTGAGGACGCCCCAGGCTCGGTGTCACCCGCATTAGATACAGTTGGTTTTCAGTCGCCGACCAGCCGTCGTTGAAAGTGAGCCAAATCTCTCCCTCGAGCTCGAGCAACTTCGGATCCGCCACATTCTGCACATCGAAACGGCGAGCATGCTCGGTTAGATTTACGATTGCAGGAGAGTCCGCATCCCACGAGCCAGACAACAACGAGGCCTCGAAGGGCGGACGCCGGCCGGAGCCCCAATGACGAAAAGCAACCCACACTTGGTCGCCACGGCTGCGAACGCTCGGGTTGAAAGCGTTCACTGCTTGGTAGGGGGTCAACCAACGATGCAGAGTCGCCGAGCGCTCACTCTGCTTGCCAACGAGCCGCACCATCCGCCCCGTCGAAGTCAACGCAGCCTCCGCACCACCCGTTTGACCCGCCCCAGGATCCGACGCGCCAGCGTTCGCGGCGGCTCTAGCTTCCAGCGCTCGGCTTCCGTGGCAGTCAACAGCGACGGTCCGCGCGATAAGTAGCGCTGAACGTCACGATACTTTTCGGCCTTCGCGTGCACCGTACCAGTGATGTGCAGCAAAAACACGTCGTCGCCGTGCAAGACGTCGCCGGCACGGCTATTAAACGCGGTGTGAGAGTGTCGATCGTACTGGGCGAAACGCTCGTCGGTTTTCATCAGATAGACGAAGCCGTCCTGATCGCCCCCGGTGTACAAGCCGAGTTCATCGGACCACCAGTCCGATACCCGGTCGAGCTTTATTCGAGTCACTTCGTCGATGAACGCACGGCCCTCGTCTGTGCAACGAAGCATGAACTGCCCCGAACTAACGTAGGTATGGTTACCGTTTACCGTTGGGCTGGCGCAGATCGAAAGGAAACTGTTCGCCGTCGGCAGAAACTCTTCTAATCCTTGGTCAAGACGCATGAAAAATGCGTCGTCATCGATCCAAAAGAGGTAATCGAACAAGTGATAGTACGCACGCACGTACTCCATCTTGTTCATGTAACGGTTGTCAGCTCCGGTAGGCCAGTTGCAGTAGATATAGGTGTAGCCGTGCTTCTCACAGTACGCGCGGTGGTTCACATAGGACTCAAAGTCCGATGCTGGATAGCGCCCAGATACCACGCCAATTCGAGGACGGTGCGAGTCAGAACCGATTGGTGGAGAAGAGGGACTCATGACTCACCCCTCGTCGACTTGTGCGTTCGACCCCTCAGGCCTCGGACAGCCTGGCCTGCTTCGGCGCTGACGTCGACACGGTTAGGCACTTAGACCGAATCTTTGGAGGGCGACTCGGCGAGTACCGAGGACGGTTCGGACGGCAGAGGAGTCCGTTTCGCTCGTTGATTTGCCTGCAGCTCTTCGAGCAAGCGGCGATTGACACTCAAGAGATCGGCCATAAAACCCATCATCACAGTGTTGAATCCCATCATCAACAGCACGGAAGCGAGAATCAGCGACTGAACATGCCCACCGCCATCCCCGGATTGAAAATGCCAAACGAAGCGCAGGCCAATGGCTGCGCCTGCCGTGGTCAGCAGGCCTCCAACTACGAGAAAAAACCGAAACGGTCGGTAAACCACCATGATCCGAGTCACGGTGAGAATCGATTTCCGAATGTAAGACGGAATGCTGCGAACCAGACGTGACGGACGCAGATCCGCGTTCACGCGAATCGGAACCGACATCACGCTCAGGTTCTTTTGCCCGGCTTGAATGATCGTCTCAAGAGTGTACGTGTAACCGCTGAAGACGTTGAGACTACATGCTGCGACGCGACTGTAGGCTCGGAAGCCGCTGGGTGCGTCCTGGACGGAAGTTCCGCTGACGACGCGAACAAAGGAGCTACCCAATCCCTGGAGCATCTTCTTCACTCCGGAAAAGTGGTCGATGCTCGCGATGGGTCGAGCGCCAATGACGATATCCGCCTCTTGCGCGATGATGGGCGCAACCAGCTTGGCAATGTCAGCCCCGTTGTACTGATTGTCCGCATCCGTGTTGACAATAATGTCCGCCCCCAGTTCAAGCCCGGTGCGAATGCCGAGCATGAATGCCTTGGCCAAGCCCTGGTTGCTCGGGAACCGCACTACGTGATGCACGCCGTTCTGGCGAGCGACCTCGGACGTATCGTCTTCGCTCCCGTCATCGATTACCAACAGCTCCACCGTGTCCACGCCAGGCAATGTCTTGGGGAGCTCCGCCAGGGCGATGGCGAGGGTTTCCGCCTCATTGAGGCACGGGATCTGAATGATGACTTTCATGGGAACAAAAGCGGCATATCCCCTAGTTTACTACGGAAATGCGCGTCGGCCGCGGTGTATCAGGGCCGCCCTGTCTCGGCAACTCTAGGGCCTGGGGATGTCGAATCAGCCCTCCGACAAGCCCAAATCCGCCTTGAGCTTAGCGATGCTCGCCAGCCATCTTACGCGCAACTGTTCACGAAGCTCCGCCAGCTCTAACCGAAGCGTCTCACCCTCTGCTACAGCTCGCCGTGCCCCGTCGGCGATCGATTGAGGGCTGTTGTCCACAAACACGGCTCCCTGAGTCAAATAGTCTCGCGCTACCGGACCGTCTGAAGTGATGAAAGGCACCCCCGCGCCAATCGCCTCTTGGCAGGCGCGCATCAACAAGTTGTCTCGGGTCGATAGAGCGATTGCCGCCGTGCTACATTGCAACAGCGCGTCGTAGTCTGCGTCCGCTAAGAAGCCCGTAAACTCGACGTTCGCCGGTTTCTTCGCTAGCTGTGCCGCGGATAGACGACGCGTATCGCCGGTTATGCGGAACGAGATCTCAGGGGCCAGTGCCGCGCCCGCGAGCAAGGCATCGATGGGCTCGTCGTGATGAAACGAACAGATCGCAATCACCTGATCGGCGACCGTATTGACACCCTCGGTCTGCAGATCTGGCACCGGATCGTGCAGCACTCGGAAGGAGCCAAGCTGTGACTGCTGAGCTTCCGCAAACCCACGCATGCCCTCGTTGTGCACGAGGTTAATCGTTGCGCTCTTGTACACATATCGGTTGATCACGTTGAGCGGCCAGCGTGTCCACGGTGTGTCTACGAACGGTCCATTGTGGCAATCCGTGACCACCACGCCCCCGAAGAGCTTGGTGTAAAATACCGCCGCCAAACTGCAGAACGGCTGGGTGTGCTGAGTGACCACCACGTCCGGCTCGTTCTTCGAGAGCGTGTCGAACGTTTGAGCAAACTGCACCGCGTAGCGCAGGGGGACCAACACCGGATTCTTGGTCTTCCACCCAAAACTCACCAGCCGTGTCCCCAGGGCGTCCGCAAGATCGTTCGCGCGATTGCGCCCCCCCCCCCAACGCAGGTACAGACCCAGACGGTTCACGACGAGCCACCCCGCGAGTCCAAGCGTCGAGCCATTTTCGAGCCCATTCGCATGAACGGCATTTCCACTGCCCGGTACAGAAGCTTCGCCAACACCAACGTGCCCACGACTACTACTGGCGGCAGTAAACTCGCTTGTACTAGATCACTGACCCCCATCGCAGCCAGGAAATACAACACGGGGTAGACCACAAGCATGTGGCAAAGATAGACACTGTACGAGCAATCCCCCAGCCATTGCCCACCACGACTAGCCAGCAATCGACTGAAGCGTGCCTCCCCCACCGGCATGGCGTCACCAGCCACCGCGCGGCATAGCACGACGTGAGAAGCCGCAAACCAAACACACAAGCCCACACGCTGGCTCATCGCCATCATCGCTGCGCTGAACGCTACCAATGAAAACGCGCGCACACGTTGCACGGTCCAACCGGAATTCGGCGCCCGAATCGTGCGCCACAGCTGGCAATAGATGATGCCCAGTGCAAACAGCCCGCCATGGGACGGCAGAGAGCCGAGGCGCGTCGTCCCGAAGGCCAGCGTCAGGGGAACCAGTGAGCCCAATACAACTAGGCCGGGCAGCACCTGACCCTTCCAACAAGCCCGGACGATGAGCGGGGCGACCAGGTAAAATTGCCATTCCACGGAAACGCTCCAGGCTTGGCCGAGAACGGCAAAACTGGCGTGGGGCAGCCAAGGATCGACGAGCCCGTGCAACAGAGAGAGGTGAGCGATAGCATGCAGAGGCCATTGTGCTTCCGCGCTGGCCATGATCGCGAGCCGCCCCGGTGTCGCGGGAGTCACCGGCGCGCCCAACAGAGCGTCGTGAGCTATGCCCATTATCAGCGCGGATAGGACGAAGCACACCAGGTACACCGGAAACAGCCGCATAAAACGACGAGTGATATACGCGCGAAAGCTCTCCCGTTTCTCCAGTATCAACAGGGTGATGACAAAACCACTCAGGATGATGAATACATCTACAGCTGAGCGTGCCGACAGATTTCTGGGCAGCGGCTCGGGCACCGCAAACGCGAGCGAATTGGCAGTGTGTCCCAGTACCACCCACATCGCCATCAGGCCCCGAAGGCCCTCAAATTCCTTGATGCGTTCCATCAGCTCCTTCAGGGAACGCCGCTAGCCCCGGAAGCGCCGTAGTCCGCCACGGACTCGGGCCATTAACCGCGTCTGCACCGTCTGCTGCTTGCGGATCCGTGTGTTGACGAAGAGATCGGGCTTGGAAAGCTCAGTAAAAATTCCCCCACCGGTTTCATAAAACTGAAACTGCATGCCGTAGCGTTGGTTGGGTACAGACTCATCGATCTCCGCCACGGCGTGAAATGACTGCCGAGTCTTGAAAAACAGTAGAAAGTTGTTGGGACGATAGGGCGCCAACTTGCGTACCGTGAAGTCCTCAGGCGGGTAGTGGTTGTGCCCAAAACAGCGCGTCAGCTCATCCTTGTGAGAGAGCAGCTGAGTGCCGTATTGATCGAAGCCCTCTTCGGATGCGAAAGAAAAAATGCAGGTAAACACCCGTTGGGGAACGTCCGTGTGGGGTCCAATAAAGTAGCCCGGTTCGTGCCTTTGCAAGAACCGTTCGCGACGAAAGAGCTGGCAAAAGTCGTCTCGCTCGAGAGCATCGCCGAAGCGAATTTCAAAGTACGGTCGGTAAGTGTCGATAACCAACCGAGGGAACCAATCGTCGTCGAGAAAGATGGCAGAGAGCTCGTTCCAAAATTCCGCATGTTCCCCTCGCAGGGAGTCCAGCACACCGTCCTTATGAAAATTGATTTGCCGACGAGCGAAGTACGGCGTCTCGGTGCTCGTAGCCCGCGCCCGCCCGGAGTTGAGCCAGCGCTTTCCTTCGGACACCTGGAACACGTTCAGCTCGAGAATCCTGGCGTAAACCTCCTCCGGGAAAAAATCAGACACGACCAGGTGCGGAAAGGGCGACACCTCTATCTGCGTCCGCGCCAGTTTACCCTCAATATGACTACGGACTGTCTTGGCTAGATCGGACATATCAGGGCTCTGGGGTACGCCGCGGACGGTCGGCATACGCGGCGTCGGCGCTGGGCAACTTGTATCATCACTCGCCCAGGGGCCAGCGGAATCCTACGAACTGCGGGTAATACCCACGGGTCCTCGCCTGGGCGAGCGTTCATCGGCCCACCAGCTGGCCCCTAACCAGGCAGTGACTACCCTCCGGGCGTTACACAGTTCGAGCTCCAGCCGGTGCAATTCGAGCCTCCCGTTCACCGACCACGGCGAAAGCGATTCGAAGCGTGTTGACGACGATCCTAAGCAGAAAAAAATCATTCTTGCCTTCACGGCATCAGAACAGCTTTGAGCATGCCACGCATGAGCTCATTAGCCAAAGCAACTCCGCAACAACGCGACGCTTGCCGCAATACCCGATGCGATCAACACGGCCTCCCGACTGCCCTTACGCTCCAATATACCAGCCGTATACCGGGAGAGGTGAGTGCCCAAGACGACTGCGGGTAACAGACTGGCCGCCCAACATAACTCGGTCCAACCCAGCCGCCCCGTGAGTGCCAACGCAACGGACGATACCGACGCACCCACGAAGAAAAACCCCGAGAGAGTGCCTCGGAGGGCAGGACCCGAGCTGCCCGCGAACAAGAGAGCCATGGGAGGACCGCCAACTGATGTTGTGGTGCCCATGATTCCGGACAGACAACCAGCAATCGTCAGAGACAAGGGACGAGGTTTCCACTGGCCCCGACCGATGGCGCTCAATACCACGGCGAACAGCAACATAGCTGCCAAGAAAACAGAGGTTTGCGAGCAGAGGTGAGCTCACACCACCTTGCGGCACTCCCGCTTTAGGACGGCGTGGCCCTCCCCCTGCTCCCTCATCTATCACTGGCGCTGTGTGAAACAATTTCACTAGCGCCAGCATCGAGCTATCGACTATTCG
>JABSRN010000177.1 GCA_013214025.1 Polyangiaceae bacterium | reverse complement strand
AGCGTTCATGCGGTTCTGTCCGAGCGTGCGCGCGGCGGTGGTCGGGGGCACGCCCCGCAGGCGACGCTGCGGTTCCGCTCAATACGCGACCGCCTTGCCTTGAGCCGACGAGTCGCCAACTCCTGCGCCACGTGACCGCCGCACCCTCATGCGCTGGCGAAAGGAAATCCTCGCCTACTTTTACAGTCACCTCACCAACGCCCGAGTCGAGGGCTTCAACCTCAAGGCTAAGCTAGTGAAAAGAAGGGCTTACGGTTATAAGAGCTTTAGAAACTACAGACTCAGGCTGCTAACCGCCTGTGCCTAATCGCTTTTTTGATGATACCCACCATCAAGTGAGAAGAGCCCGCAGCCCCACCCGCCGACGTCCATCCGAGCATTCGGCAGTTGTTACTTACCCCAACGATTCCAACTGAGTGCGCGAGAGAGGACTCGAACCTCCACACCTTGCGGCGCCGGAACCTAAATCCGGTGCGTCTGCCAATTCCGCCACTCGCGCGAGTGGCGTGTCTTTTCTCGCACCAGGCGGTCAAAGGCAAGCCCAATTGCGAGCCGCGGGGGGGGATACCGCGGCTTTTTGTGGTATTTTCACGGTCTCGTCCCTAGCCGGCGGGGTAGCGGTCTTTCCCGCTCTGCCTGCTGACGCCCAAGCCCTTCTGCCTGTTGACGCCTAAGCCCTAGGTCGCGGGTTGGTTCAGCTCCACGACATTGCGGTCCGGATCTCGAATGAACAGCGCGCGGGCGCCTCCGGGAAAGTCGATGGGCCCCTCGGTGACGGCGATACCCGCGGTCCGCAACATCTCTTGGGTCTGTGCCATGTCGCGCACCTCGAAGGCCACGTGGGTGTAGCCGGCGTGTTTGTCCACGGCATCCATCAGCATGTTGCCGGCATCGCCGGATATTCCGTTGAGGATCAAGTTCAGTTCGATGCCCGCCGGGTGCCGCAGCAAGGCGATGGGCTCGGGTCCGACGGGGCCCATAATGAATTCGAACCCCAGCTGGTCGTAGAACGCCCGAGAGCGCGCGAGCTCGAAGACTCGGAGGCCAATGTGAGCGATGCCTGTGAGCGGAGAGTCAGCCATGGGCCGAGTGTAGCGCACAGTGGCCTGACCCGTGGCACGACTAGTGGCCTGACCCGTGGCATAACCCGGCCCATGTCCGATTACTTCCAGGACCATTGTCCCGACAACATTTGTTTTGGCTGCGGCATCGCCAATCCTGGCGGGCTACAGATCAAGAGCTACTGGGACGGGGAGATCAGCCGCTGCAATTTTACGCCGAAGAAACAGCATGACGGTTGGCCGGGACTTTTGTGCGGCGGCATCCTGGCTACCTTGATGGATTGTCACTGCGTCTGCACGGCCATGACGGTCTTCGCAAAACAGAGCGGCGCCCCGTTCACGGATCTTCGAAAATTTCCGGCGGTTACGGGCACGCTGAACTTGAACTACCAGGCGCCGACTTCTACGGAGGGCCAGGTGAATCTTCGCGCGTGGGCCACCGCGACCACCGAACGAAAGTGCAAGCTCAGCTGCGAGAGCTACGTCGGCGACAAGCTCACGGCTGCCGCCGAGATCGTCGTGATAGCGGTGAGCCGGCAGATGCTGGCGCACGGTAGCCGCCCATCCTGATCGCGTTGGTGGTGAGCGCGCCCCATGCGATTCACCGGGCAGCATCCCGTATTGTCCGCCATCGCACATCTCGTGCTGCCGGGACCCACACAGCTGGGACCCACACAGCTGGGACCCAAACAGTTAAGACGCTGCGCCACGACGTTGGAGGTTTCAGTTTGTTCGGGTGGGTGGCTGACGGAAGTTGGTCTTCTACCGTCTCACTGAAATCGACGATGTCAGCGAAATCGGGAGTTCCTTCGGTCGCTCATTTTCGCCATCTCGCTGACCAACTCTGCCCGTCTCTAGCCCGCCGAGCCCCCAGGATTATTCGTAGTTTGGAGCCTTGAACTTGGGGTGAAGCCATGCTTACGCTCAGACCTTCTTGTCATGTGAAGGGGACTCCACTCATGTTTGCTCGCTTACCACTTAGTACCTTACTCCTTGGGGCTCTCGCCCTAGGGCTTATGACCGAGGGCTGCTCTGAAGAGCCCTGTGCCCTCGGCGCTACCGAATGTCCTACCTCCGGATTGCTCCGGGCCTGCGTTCCCGGCACCGACGGCAACGAATGGCTCGTTATGGCATGCGGCCCAGGAGAATCCTGCATCGGGGCGGGCGGAGAAGTTCCCGTCAGTGGAGCCACTACCTCCACCCCGGTAGACACAGCTGATGCCGGCGGCGATGCGAGTGCCACTCCGGTGAACTCACCCGCCGAAACTCTGACCACCACCGCGGTTGCCGCCTGCGTCGGGACCTGCGCTGTTGGGCAAACCGAATGTGTGAACGACGCCACCTCTCGGGTATGCACGGCCGGCGGAGTGTGGAGCGTTGACCCCTGCAGCGTAGGCGAAGCCTGTAACGCCACCACCGGCGTATGTGGTGTGAGCAGCGGCTCTGGCGCCGTGGATACTTGCACCCCCGCAGAAGCAACGTGCGCGACCGACACGGTCCGAAAAGTTTGCGACGTGGACGGCACCGCCTGGGTCCCGGTACCCTGCCCGCTCAACTCAATCTGTACCGACGGCGCCTGCGTCGTGGACTTGGACAGCTCCTGCGATGACGGCAACCGCTGTCTCGACAATAAGACCTCTCTTCGTTGTTTGGGCGAGGGCGGAGGTTTCGAGCAAGTCGACTGCGTCGGCGATACTTACTGCGTGGGCCAGCAGTGCCAGGGCTCGCTTTGTGCCCTAGGTTCTACATGTGGCGCTGATAGCGATAGCGGTAACGCCCAGGTCATCACCTGTGTCGATGGCGAGAGCTTCAGCTACACGGAGTGTGCTGCTGGGGACCGTTGTCGCCCGGTTGGCGACCACGCCTTCTGCGAACCAATCAAATGCGATACCACCGTTCCCGTCGAGTGTGGCGATCCCAGCGATCCCAGCGTGGACGACGAGAAATTCTTCACCCAATGCGTCTTTAGCAGCACCTCGGGCGTTCCGGAAATCGTTGTCGGCGAGTGCTTGGGGGACACCATCTGCACGTCCAATGCCGGGATTGGGCAGAGTCCGTGCCGCCAGGAGTGCACCGACGGTGAGCAAATGTGCGACAGCGCCATTGGTGCCCTCGACGGAATCTCGACTTGTCTCGACGGCCAATGGGGCCCGGTTGAGTCTTGCAACCCGGGCGTCGACGCCCGGAAAATTTGTGTCCTAGCGGAGAATGAAGATCCCGCCGCCCTGGCGCAGTACACCTGCGCAGAGCCGATTTGTGCCACCACCGAAGCTGCCACCTGCGAAGGCGGGCAAATCCGCCGCTGCCTGCCGGACGGATCGCTGGGCGCTGCTGAAGCCTGCGAGATCGGTTTCTGCGAGAACACTGGTGTTGTCCAGGAAGACGGACTCACCCAAGGTACTTGCAACGAAGACCTCGCCTGCACCGACGGCGAAGAGATGTGTATCAGCGGCAACGGCATCGACTCGCGTTACACGGTGTGCGTGAACGGCGAGTGGAGCCGCGAATTCAGTGCCTGTCCCGAAGGCGGTGCCTGCGACGACTACGAGGACGACGAGGAGCTGGCCAAGAAGCTCTGTGGAGAGGGTTGTATCCCCAATTCTCGTCGTTGCGATCCCGACTCGGGCGACGGCAAAGGCGTCCAGACATGCAGTGCTGCCAACGAATGGGGAACGGCCGCCGACTGCACGACGGGCATCTGCGACAACGTGGGGTCCGAGGACGCGGTATGCGTGATGGACTGTGTCCCGGGAACTTTGCGTTGCGCGGGCGCCGCGAAGTTGTCCTCGGATAGCGTCAAAACTGGAACCGCGGCCACCCAAACATGCCAAGCAGATGGCAGCTGGGCAGATAGCGTCGATTGCGAAGGCGCCACAACTTGCCGAAGCTCGGCATCCGGAGCCTTCTTGGGTTGTATCGAATGTATCGGACCTGATGCTCCTGGCGGCAACGAAGACAACGAAGCCGACAGCTACTGCCCAGATGTCAACTCGGTACGGTCCTGTGGCGCCGACAATACGTGGCTCGACGCCGTCACCTGCCCGACCGACACAGTGTGTGAAGGCGAGCCTGCTCAGGTCTGCACCAGCTGCACCGGGCCGGACGGAGTCACCATCGACGCCTGCACCAACACTGCATACATGGCCGCTCCGGCCTGTGGCTGGTGCTGGATGGGGGGCTCCTCCTTTCTGTGTACCGCTGCCAACGCGGCGGCCCAGGGGGTCACCGATTGTACGGGCATTGATACCCCCGGCAGCAACACCGCATCGGGGACCGATTGGGGCGGCACTGCGGGCTGCTGCGAGAATGCCCAGACGACCTACGGCGTGTTCAGCGGGCCCTGGTGCCTGACCCACGACGCCTGGGGCGGAGAAGCCGACTGCTGTGACGCCAACCAGACCGGTGGTGGCAACCAGACTGTCGCCGAGTGTCTGCCACTCTAGGTCACCAATCCAAACCCACGCAAAAGGCCCGCGGATCCGTTCCGCGGGCCCCTTGCGTTCCCGCTAGGACTGTCGCCATTGGCGAAAAGAGGCAAGATGATGAAGAAGCTACACACCTCGTGTACCCGCTATCGCTCCATTCCTGCGACCGGCGCTGGCTTGACGAGCACAAGATTTACCAGCCTGCTAGGGCTCTGTGCGGCGCTGTTCGCCGCCCACCCGGGCGTGGCCCAGGCTCAGCCGGAAGCAGCACCGTCCGATTCCGCAGCAGCTGATACCGCCGCCGAAGAGGCAGCACCAGCCGAGCCGGCACCAGCCGAGCCGGCACCAGTCGAGCCGGCACCAGTCGATACCATCGCCGAAGAGGCGGCGACCGAGCCGGCACCAGCCGATACCATCGCCGAAGAGGCGGCGACCGAGCCGGCAGCTGCTGCTCCCGAAGCCGAGGCAGCGGCGGAAACCCCAGCGGAAGCGGAACCGCCCGCTGAGGCCCCAGCGGAATCAGCCGGGACTTCCGGATCCGTCGATCAAGATGACATGTTCGCAGCGCTCAAGGGCGCTGAGTTTGCGCTCGCGCTAGGTTACGGCGGGCTGTTCTCGGATACGCTGGGCAATACCAACCCACTCGGCATGGGCATCGGGCTCACCGGGGGCGCGGAGTTCGGGCAAGACTCCCCGGTGGCGAATATCTACATCGGAGGCCGTGCACTGTATTACGCCGGCGACAGCGAGGAGCTGCCGACGGGGACCTTTGGCATGAACAGTTGGTTACTCGCGGTGGATGTCGCCTACGGCATCGATGTCTACGAGGGCGTGCGTGTGCGGCCAGGACTTGCCGGCGGCATCATGCTGCAGCGGCAAGACGGACCCGTACCGTTTGCGGGGTACGGCGTGGGAGCTATCGCCGGTAGCGGCAAGAGCGACCACTACGTGACCTATCTAGCACCAGGCGCTAGCGCTCGCTGGTTGGTACCGGACGTACCCTATTTGTTCGTGGGAGCGGACGCCCGCTTCTCGCTTCAGCTGGGCGACAGCGACCGTCCCGGCGCTGAATTCTTCGCGCTAGTCGGCGCCAAGATCTAGTCATCTTGGGTGCCGGCTCACGTCTGCTGTCGGGACACAACCAAATAGCTGAAACGTTAGCCCCCGACCTCGGAGGTTTCGATCACTTCGGTCTCGGCTTGCCCGTCGAGGATCCATTCGCGAATGTGGGCGTCGCTCATGACGTGGGCCATGTAGTCAGCGACGGGTTTGCTGACCTGAACGCGATAGCTGGCAAAGCGCAAGACGACGGGGGCGAACATGGCATCAGCTGCTGAAAAAGCACCGAATAGCCAGGGGCCGTCCTCAACGTGTTTTTTTCGGGCGTTGGTCCAGATCTGTTGGATGCGGGCAATGTCGGCGCTGACAGCGTCGTCCCATTCGACGGCGCGACCTTCGGCTTTGCAGTTCATCGGCAGTTTTTCGCGCAGGGTGGCAAAACCGCTGTGCATCTCAGCGGAGATGGATCGAGCATGGGCGCGGGCCACACGTTCGACGGGCCAGATGGAGTGATCGTCGCGAATGTCCTCGAGGTAATCCATGATAGCGAGGGAATCCCAAACGGTGACCCCGCGATCTTTGAGCACGGGCACCATCCCGGTGGGCGACAGCTCCAACAGCTCATCCCGGCTCGAATCGGTGTAGAGCATGATGCGTCGCTCTTCGAACGGGATGCAGAAGTGTCGCAGCAGAAGCCACGCGCGCAGCGACCACGACGAGTAACACTTGTTTCCGATTATCAGTTCCATCTTTGCCCCACTCAAGGCCGGCTGTCCCGGCCGTTGCCCCTCAATCACGTCCCGTTTAGAGACGCCTCGTTTTCCGCTACTACATCAAGCTGTCGGAACAGCGTGGCGTCTACTTGTTTACAGTTGAAGCAGGATTTTCCCTGTATGCGCGCTCGGAGCTGCACTGGCATGCTGTCCCGGAGCAGAGGATCCTCGCACACGGGGAACAGAGGGTAGCTGACGTGATTTTTCTTGAGCACTACCCTATCGAAAAATCTCAAATCGCCGTTGAGGGCCCTCGACCGTGTTGGTCAGCGTGTAGCGGCGGCCTCACGTTTTTCGTCGCGTTTGGCGGCGGTTGCCCATACACCCGAGCCGATGAGCGAGCCCATGAGCCTGATTGACGACGATCTGCCCCCGCACACGGTGATCAACACGGTCGAGGGCCTCGGCGGTGGATTGTCCACGCACCCTCCCAAGATCCTCATCATCTACGGCTCCCTGCGGGACATCAGCTACAGCCGCAAACTGGCCGAGGAGTGCGAGCGGGTGCTCTCGGCATTCGGCGCCGATGTGAGAGTCTTTCACGCCCACGAGTTACCGGTGTTCGACCGTACCTCTACGGACCATCCGGAGGTGCAGCGTCTGCGGGCGTGGTCGGTGTGGAGCGAAGCGCACCTGTGGATCTCCCCCGAGCAACACGGAGGCATGACGGCGGCCTTCAAGAACCAAATCGATTGGATCCCGCTGAGCGACGGGGCGGTGCGCCCGACCCAGGGACGATGTTTGGCCGTGATGGAAGTGAGCGGGGGCTCTCAGTCCTTCAACGCCGTGAACCAAATGCGCCTGCTCGGACGCTGGATGCGTATGCTGACTATCCCCAATCAATCAGCGGTGCCCAAGGCCTGGAAAGAGTTCGACGACGATGGCCGCATGAAGCCGTCGGATTTTCGCGAGCGGGTAGTGGACGTCTGCGAAGAGTTATTCCGCTTTACGATATTGCTTCGGGACCGCAGCGAGTTCCTCACCACACGAGCCAGCGAACAGGTGCAGCTAAAAGAGCACGGTAAGCTCAAAGCGGGCCTGGGCGTGAAGGCTGAATAGGCGCCGCCCTACCGAGTAGGGTGAGTCGCCGTGCTCGGCGCGCCCCATCCCCTCAGCTCCGGGAATCCACCCAGCTTTTCGCGTTCCTAAACATCTGCATCCACGGCGCGGTTTCCCCCCACGCTTTGGGACTCCAGGAGTGCTGCACGGTGCGAAACACCCGCTCCGGGTGGGGCATCATGATGGTGACGCGACCGTCTTCGCTGCACAGGGCGGTGACACCACTCGGCGAGCCGTTAGGGTTCTCGGGGTAACGCATCGCGGGGGCGCCTGCGGTGTCGATGTAGTGCGCGCCGGCGAGGGGACTGGCGGCGGCCATGTCGCTCTCGTTCTTGAACTCGGCGCGACCCTCACCGTGGGCTACCGCTATGGGCAGCTCGCTACCGGCCATGCCCTTTAGTAAAATCGACGGGCTCTCGGTGATCGCGACGCGGCACAGGCGCGCTTCGAAACGCTCGCTGCGGTTTTGCACAAACCGTGGCCAGGCATCTGTGCCGGGAATGAGCTCGCTGAGATTCGACAACATCTGGCAGCCGTTGCAGACGCCGAGCGCAAAGGTATCGGGTCGCTCGAAGAAGGCTTGGAACGAACCGCGCGCGACTTTCGAGAATAGAATCGACTTGGCCCAACCCTCACCGGCCCCCAGCACATCGCCGTAGGAGAAGCCGCCACAAGCCACCAGTCCACAAAAGGACTCTAGGCTCGTGCGCCCTTCGAGAATGTCCGACATATGTACGTCGATGCAATCGAAGCCGGCCAAGTGAAACGCTGCAGCCATTTCCACATGCCCGTTGACGCCCTGTTCGCGCAATATCGCCATGCGCGGCCGCCCACCGCTAGTGGGCGCTGCTTCCTCTGCGTCGGCTTTTGCGAGAGCCTCTTTCAGTTCCGGGCTTAGCTTGGCGGACAAGCCGCGGTTATCTTGGGACAAGCGCAAGTCTTGCTCCTCTTGGGCGCATTCGGGGTTATCCCGCAGGCTCTGCATCGCGAAGGTTGTGCTCGACCACAGCGCGCGCACTTCACCGCGAGTGCGCTCAAACAAGATATGCTCGCCAGACGCTACCCGAACCATATCGTCCCAGTTGGGCCGCCCGATGTGGGTGACGGCCGCCGACAAACCGAACTCGTCCAACACCGCGAGCGCTAACTCCAATTCATGGGAGCGCACCTGGATAACAGCTCCCAGTTCCTCGCTGAATAAGAATGGCAAGGCTTCACGCACGTCTTTGGGCAGTTCGATATCGACGCCCACGCCGCCGGCAAAGGCCATCTCGACCAGCGTGGTGAAGAGACCGCCGTCCGAACGATCGTGGTAGGCGAGCAAGAGGCGCTCGGAATTCAATTTCTGGATCGCCGAGAAAAAGTCCTTCAAGTCTGATGGGTGATCGAGATCCGGAGGCTCCGAGCCGAGCTGGCTGTACACCTGGCCCAGGGCGCTGCCGCCGAGACGGTTCTTGCCGTCCCCGAGATCGATCAACAACAGCTCGGTCTGTTTCTCGCCGCTGATTTCGGGAGTCAGGGCGTTACGCACGTCTTCTACAGGGGCGAAGGCGGTGACAATCAAAGAGAGTGGGGAGGTGACACTGCGGGCTTCGCCGTCTTCTTCCCACACCGTACGCATGCTCATCGAGTCTTTGCCGACGGGGATAGCGATGCCCAACTCGGGGCACAGCTCCAGCCCTATGGCTTTGACGGCATCAAACAAACGCGCGTCCTCGCCGGGATGTCCGGCGGCACACATCCAGTTCGCCGAGAGCTTGATCGCAGCTGTGCTCTCTACGGGGGCTGACGCGAGGTTGGTCAGCGCTTCCCCTACGGCCATGCGCGCGCTGGCGGCGGCGTCCAGCAGCGCGATCGGTGTGCGCTCCCCCATGGCCATGGTCTCTCCGGCGTAGCCCGTAAAGCTATTTAGTGTGACGGCGGCGTCAGCGACCGGTACTTGCCACGGGCCCACCATCTGGTCACGAGCCACGAGTCCCGTCACCGTGCGGTCACCGATGGTTATCAAGAAGGTCTTGTCCGCCACGGCCGGCAGCTGCAGTACCCGTTCGATGGCGTCAGTCAGGTTGATGCTGGCGAGATCTAGTGGCTCACCTGTGTGAACGTGGCGGGAGGCTGTACGCTGCATGCGCGGCACGCGCCCTAGCAGCACGTCGAGAGGCATGTCGATGGCGTTGTTGTCGAAGTGTTTGTCGTGAAGTACGAGCTGCTTCTCTTCGGTGGCGACCCCCACCACGGCAAAGGGGCAGCGCTCGCGTCTGGCCAGCTTCTCGAACAGGGGCAGGTTGGCTTCGTCGATAGCCAGCACGTAGCGCTCTTGGGCTTCGTTGCACCAGATTTCCAGCGGCGACATGCCGGGCTCGGCGTTGGGCACGTCTCGCAGTTCGAAACGCGCACCGCGGTCGCTATCGTTCACCAGTTCGGGCAGGGCGTTGGAGAGGCCGCCGGCGCCCACGTCGTGGATGCTTTGAATGGGGTTGTTGTCTCCTAGGGCCCAGCAAGCATCGATGACTTCTTGGCAGCGTCGCTCAATTTCCGGGTTGTCTCGCTGTACTGAGGCGAAATCGAGATCTTCGGCGGAGTCGCCGGACGCGACGGAGGATGCCGCGCCGCCGCCCAGGCCGATGAGCATCGCGGGGCCGCCGAGCACGACGATTTTGGCGCCGGGCGTGATCTTGCCCTTGATGACGTCGCCTGCCCGAATGCTACCGAGGCCGCCCGCAATCATGATCGGCTTGTGATAGCCACGCACCTCGACCCCGGCAGGGCCGTCGGTCTCTAGCTCAAGAGTTCGGAAGTAGCCGCCCAGGTTCGGGCGTCCAAATTCGTTGTTGAAGGCGGCGGCGCCCAGCGGCCCCTCGGTCATGATGTCGAGGGCCGATACGATGCGCGCGGGTTTGCCGTAGGCTTTTTCCCAAGGTTGCGGCCCGCTCGGCAGGTTGAGGTTCGACACGGAGAAACCTGCGAGGCCCGCTTTGGGTTTCGAGCCGCGGCCCGTCGCCCCCTCGTCGCGGATTTCCCCTCCGGAGCCCGTGGAGGCGCCAGCGAAGGGAGAGATGGCCGTCGGGTGGTTGTGGGTCTCCACCTTCATCAAGATGTGTACGGGCTCATGGTGAGCCTGGTAGCGATGGGTCACAGGATCGGCAAAGAAGCGATCTCCGGTGTGGCCTTCCATCACCGCGGCATTGTCGTGATAGGCGCTCAGGACGCCGTCGGGGTTCGACTTTGTCGTGTGACGAATCATCGAGAACAGCGACGTGTCTTGTTTGGTATCGTCGAGCGTCCACTCGGCGTTGAATATCTTGTGGCGGCAGTGCTCGCTGTTGGCTTGGGCGAACATCATCAATTCGACATCGTGGGGCGCTCGTCCGAGCTCGTCGAAGTTGCGGGCGAGGTAGTCGATTTCATCTTCCGCGAGGGCGAGACCGAGGCTTGTATTGGCGCCAGCAATGGCAGCGCGAGTCCCATCCTCACTGGTGACGGGTCGCAGCGGTACAGGAGCAGCGGTCGTGAACAAACTGGTGGCGTCTGCTTCGGATGTGAGCACCGACTGGGTCATGCGATCGTGCAGCTCGGCCTCTAGCGCGGTGTGGTCTTCGACCTTGCCGTAGATCCGGAAGGTGATGCCGCGTTCGATTCGGCGCACAGTAGCGAGCCCGCAGATTTTCGCGATATCAGAAGCCTTCGACGACCAGGGCGAGATAGTGCCCGCGCGCGGCACGACGACGACTTCCACGCTTTCACTGCCTTGGTCGTCCGTGCTGGATGCGGTGGGGCCGTACTGCAGTAGACGATTGAGTACCGTCAGATCGCCGTCGGACAACTTGCCGTCGCTGTCGACGAAGTGCACGTACTCGGCGGTGAGTGCGACCACGCCGGGGTTCGAGCTCTGAAGTTGTGTCAGCTGCTTGTTAGCGCTGGCAGGGGAAAATGGACTGGTACCGCGGATGAGCAACATGGGACGCCTCATTGGGGGTGGGGGGGCCCAGGCCCGACCCGTCAGCACGCATTATTCAACCGAATCTTTTGTAATGAATTCGATTAGCACAGCTTATGGGGCAGGTTAGGATCCGGTTCGATGTTCGATTTAGACCGATTGGAGCCGTTTTTGGCCGCTGCGGAGACTGGGGGCTTCTCCAAAGCGGCCAAACGCCTGCGGCGGAGTCAGTCCGCTATCAGCCAATCCATCGCGGCTCTCGAAGAAGAGCTCGGTCAACAGCTGTTCATTCGGGACGGCCGCGGCGTCCGTCTGAGCCGCGCGGGCGAAGTGCTGAGAGAGCACGCAGCGCTTGCCTTCCAACAACTGGAACTCGCCCAGGACCGCTTGTCGGCACTCAGCGAACTGCGAGGTGGAAAGTTGAGCTTGGGCACGAGTGATACCTTGGCGTGTTATGCGTTGCCCGCGGTGTTCGCAGAATATCGTTCGCGTTATCCGGCAGTGGAACTGCGCATCGAGAACCGCCCCTCACCGGCCACCGCCGACGAGGTTCGTGAGCGGAGACTCGATGTTGGTTTGGTGAACTTGCCTCTGCCAGAACATACGAGCGATAGCCGAGCGGATAGGGCGATCCGTGTGCACAAACTCAGCCGCATGGACGACGTCGCGATCGTCCCGCTAGAACACCCACTGGCATGTCGAAGTTTTCTCCGGGTCGCCGATCTGGGGGCGTTCCCGCTGCTATTGCTGGATGCCACGACCAGTAGCCGGGCGGTGGTGGATCGGGCGTTGAAACAAGCTGGCGTGGTCCCTCAGATCGCAATGGAGATGAGCAGTGTCGAGGTGTTGAAGCGCCTGGTGGAGCTCAGCTTCGGAATCAGTGTTGTGCCGGAGATATCGGTCCGGGATGACGCGTGCGACGGCAAATGGGTGGTGCTGCCGTTGCGAGGTTTCGGGCCGGCTCGGCACTTGGCGTTGGTGACAGCGGATGCCCCAATGTCTCGGGCGGCGAGTGCGTTCATCGATATCGCCAAGGAGCACCTCCGCTGACAAGACTCCTGCACCGTTGCCCCTTGGGTTTCCTGGGAGGCTCCCTTATGGTTGTGACGATGACTCGGAAACTCGGGGGAGCGCGCACAGGATGGCTGGCTGGGGCGGTACTGCTGTGGGCACAGTCGGGCTGCACCCAGTCGGATGAGCCGGAACCGTCCCCCTTCGGTAGCGCTCCCGTGGTTGCGGGTTGTGAGGACGAGGTCCTTCCGGATGACGGCTTGCTGGTGATGCCCGAAGGTGTAGATGTCGCCGAAGAACCGGCAACCTGCGCGCAGGCTGAGGCCAGTCGGAGTTACGTGGGCTGCGATTTTTGGCCGACCGTAACGGGCAATGTGGTGGATCCCAATTATGAGTTTGTGGTGGCGGTCGCCAACACAGGCACTCAAGCCGCACTCGTTTCTATCACTCGGGCGGGCCTGCCTTATGCTGAAATCGAGATCTCTCCCAACTCCATTCGCAAGATCGAGCTGCCCTGGGTGGATGAACTCAAAGGGGCGGTGGAGGCGATTGGGACGGCCGTGCCGTCGGCGTCAGTATTGGACGGCGCCTATCACCTCACCAGTTCAGTCCCGGTGACGGCCTATCAGTTCAACCCCCTGCGATACACCGGGGAGCTGGAGCCCTCTTACACCAACGATGCCTCCCTGCTGATTCCCTCCCATGCGTTGACCGGTACTTATTCGGTGACCGGCTACCCAGGCTGGCATAACGACGGCTTCGCCTTACTCGGTCCCTTCGTGGCCATCACTGGCACCGAAGACAATACAACGGTGGAGGTCAAACTGTCCGCTACGGGTAACCTGGTGTCCGGCGGCGTAGTTGTCGGAAACCCCGGCGCGGGTTCGCAGACCCGGTTCACTCTCGCCCGAGGGCAGGTGGTGCAACTCTTCGGCACTGCCTTTGCCGACCTCAGTGGCTCCTTGGTGTTGGCGGACAAACCCATACAGGTCATCAGTGGCATCCCGTGCACCTACGTGCCGTCGAATATGGAGGCCTGTGATCATCTCGAAGAAATTGTTATGCCGCTGGAGAGCTGGGGGCGTCACTACTTCGTGGGCTTGCCGTCGGGCGCCTTGGGCGACCGGGCAGACGAGGTCATTCGATTCTACGGTGCCGTGGATGGCACCGAGCTGCAGTATCCTACGGGTGCGAAACCGAATGGTGCGCCGGACCGCTTGAGCGCGGGCGAGGTGGTGACTGTTTGGGATACTAGTGAGGGCTTCGAGGTATTGGCCAGTGAAGCTTTCGCCATCAACACCTTCTTACAAGGCGCGGTCCTTGATGTGCGCACCCTCGCGGGCGACCCGGCGCAGAGCCTCGTCAGCTCAGTGGAGCAGTACCGCAAACACTATGTGTTCATCGCGCCCACGGACTACCTTGTGCAAGAGGTCTATCTGGACGGAACCATCGGCCCCTTTCAGAGCGGCAATTTCGTCGATATCACCCACGAGCTGGGCACCTCCCTCGTGCTCGATGGCGTGAGTGTGAGCGAGCTGCCGGACGGCACTTCGGTGGTCGGTCGCGACGAAAGCATCGGCTGTTCCAACTACGTGACCACCCGAATTCGACTGAGCGATACCTTCGAGGGAGCTCACGTTCTGAAGGCAGGCAGTCCGGTGGGCATTCAAGTAATCGGCTATGGCGAGTTCACCAGCTACCAGTATCCTGGCGGTCTCAACGTCACGGCAATCGCAGATTTCGGAGATATAAGATAAGCGCAAGGGCGACTGGTACCTCTGGCTCGGCATCGACAGGGAGCGCTCGGGGCACGGCAAGGGGGGCGAGACGGCAAGCCTCCGCCATCGCGATTGAGTCGTGAGCTCGATCGGACTGGTGCAGTAGACAGATCGCCGGCCCTAGCTCGCAAGCCAGCCCGACTCCCGAACTCTAGAACGAGTAGTTGATGCCGGCGCCGAAGGAGCGCTCGCCGACCGGAGCGCCGTAGACGCTGACGGAGAAATCGGAGAGCCGGAACAGGCTGCCGAGCCCCAGGGCGAACTTGCTCTGATCCCCGCCGAGCAGATCTTCTCCGGCGGCTTGCCACACTACCGGTCCGATGAAACCGCGGACGGCAGCGTAGGGCGTCCAGAAGTCGAAGAAGGTATCGCCCACCATGATCGAGAGTCGGAGATCGGCTGCGAACAGGCTCGTCTCGACCCCGTTGAGTTTTGTCTGGGTGCCCGAAGCGCCGAGGGACAGGCCGCCGGTCAAAAACGGGTTGTCCCCGCCGAACCACTGGCGACTGATCTGTGCGCTCACCAACCAACCCGGGTTGACGTCGTAGGTGAGTCCCTCGTGCTCGAGCGTGCCGTCGATGAGACCGCCGGCCGAGAACTGGTAGCCATAGTGGCCGTATCGGCGCGCCAATGACGCCGTTACAGCGCGCTGGCGGATGGTGGCGTCGCCGGCACTGTTGCCGTCCGAGTCCTGAAACAGGATGATGCTGCGGGACCAACCGAAGTTCGCGCCCACCTGCCACAGCTTTTCGCTGGGGGTACCTTCACAACCGGTCGAACCGACCGGCGCTGCAAGGCCTCAGGCCTCAGCGTCACGAAGCAGGGCCAGCTGCACAGTGCAAGCTGCCAGCCCCATCACTACGAGACGATTGGTGCTCATGGGGAGTACTTAGCAGTCAGCTGCAGCCAGGGCAATGCGGGAGATTGCCCGCTCAGCTCGCCCCTTATCCAGCCGGCGCCCGTAGGGCGGTTGGGAGAATGCGACCAATATCGACAAAATTGGAGTAGACTTCGGGATGGAGCCCAATGGCGAATAGCGAAACCACCATCCATAAGCCCGGACCGGCTGCAGCCCTCGCACGTGGGCTGAACAATCTGATGATGATTTCCGGAGCGGTGCAAGGCAAGCAACTTCCCGAAGACGTGCGGCGAGTTGCACTGGCTCAGCTCGAAGCGCTCCAGGCGGTGTTGATGCCGGACGTTATGCCCAAAGGGGCCGATCTGCAAAAAGCGCGAGACGTGTTGGAACTCTTGCTAGAGCAGATCCGCCCGAATCCCAAACTGGATCCGGTGACCCCGCACATGGCGGTGTTGGCTCGCGCAGTGCTCGACGCCCTGGCCATCGAGTAATAGGCGTTCACCTCCGAGTCACCTCAACGGTGTGCCTTTAGTCGGATATTTGTTGGCACTCGGGCAGATCATCGGCCAGTGCGCATCGGTAGCTCATAGCCTTCCCGCAGCCGGAAACTTCGAACCGTCGCGGCTGAGTTTGTCGCAGCTTGGTCCGGGGGCAATTCAAGGCTTGCTCGCCCTGGCGCCAGGCTAGGTTGCTCAGGTTCGCGCAATGCGACTCACGGCAGCTGTACACCGCCCAACGCCCGCAGCCCCGTGCGAGATAGCTGTCGTCTTGGGGAGAGAGCACCACCTCCGCGCACACCAACGAGTCCTCTGCCGCGTGCTGGACGATGGAGCTGGCTCGAGAGCCTGCACAGGCAGTTACCAACAGCACCAGGACCGAGCTCAAGCGCTGCCTGGACGACGACGGGAGGCGCAAACTTAGCTTCTGGGCGCGCGGCGATGAAGCGGAGACTCGTCACTGTGCTCGTACCACTGTACCCAGCGAGCCAGCCCCTCTTCGAGACTGATTTTCGGCTGGTAACCGAAGGCATCGGTTGCGTGACTGATGTCGGCGCAAGTGACGCGGGACTCGCCGGGCTGCAAGGTCCCGACTTCGATGGTGGCTTCCCGACCTAACAGTTTTGCCAAGGTCTCGATGAAGGTGCGAACGCGGTAGGGGTCGCTGCGACCTAGATTGAAGGTATCGAAGCCGCGTGTCTTGGTGAGCCACGACATGGCTCCCACCACGCCGTCCACGATGTCGTCGACAAAAGTGAAATCGCGCTCGGTATCTTCCCCGTGCATGTAGATAGATTTACCCGCTTGGATGGCTTCCGTGAACATCCACGTGGCCATGTCCGGACGACCACGCGGGCCATACACTGTGAAGAAGCGCAGGATGGCGATGGGGGAGTCGTAGAGATCGCGATAGGCGTGGGCCATCAGTTCGGCACCGCGCTTGCTCGCAGCGTAGGGAGACAACGGGCCCACTGCCGGGTGGCTTTCTTTAAACGGGGCCGGCGCGCGTCCATAGGCCGAAGACGTGGACGCCAATATCATAGGGATGCTGCCGCCCTGGCGACAGGCGTCCAGAACGTTGAGTCCGCCCAGCTCGTTGACCGTCACATAGCTGGCAGGATCCGCCATGCTTGAGCGCACGCCGGCTTTGGCCGCCAGGTGCACTACGTGTTCTGGCGAAAAGTCACTGAAGACGCGATCCACCGCCGCCCGGTCCCGTACATCCGCTTCCACCAGCCGGTAGTTCTCGTTCTTTTGGGCGAGGCGAATGTTCGCGCGCTTCTGCGCAGGATCGTAATAGGGGTCAAAGTTGTCGAGCACGACCACTTCGTGACCATCGGTGAGCAAACGGTCGACGATGTTCGACGCGATGAACCCCGCGCCTCCGGTGACAACAATACGCATGGGCGCGTTCATTCTAGGTCAGCGCCCGCCCACTGTGTGGGAAAACATGTGGGGTCGTCGGCTCATGGCCGGCCGAATCGAGTCAGCCTTGCGCCGCCTGGCCCCTTCGGGCATTCCCTAGCTCATGAGCGAACTGCCCACGCACACCCTCCGCATCGATCTTGAGGGGCGATTCATCGAGCCCGTGGCAGCTGTGCTGTTCGAAAACGGAGTGGTGGTGCTCGAAGAGCGGGCGGGGACCTTGGGCTACAAGCTGGTGGCCTGGGCTAACGGGGAGCCTCACGCGAAAAAGTTGGAAGAGGCCGCCCGCTCAGTACTGGGCGAAGCCTCGTCGAAGATAGGGCGCGAGAGTCAGGCCGAGTTCGAGATCACCTCGGCTGTGCCCAGCGAGACCGCGAAGTGGACTCAGCAGGTGGAGCCTGTGGAGATGATGCCGGGTGTGTTTGTGTGTCCCCGGGGACCGCTGGCACCGCCCAAGCCCGACGGTCTGGTGATCGAGGTGGAAGCCGCGTTGGCCTTTGGCTTTGGCGACCACCCCACGACGCAGATGGCCGCCGCGAGTCTGAACGAATATTTCACCGACCACGCTGGCAGCATGCTGGACGCGGGGACTGGCAGCGGTGTCTTGGCGGTGTTTGCTGGACTGCGAGGCGCCAGCGATGTGTTGGGCATCGATATCGATCCGCTCAGCGTGGCGTCGTCCCGTCGTTCCGCCGAGCTCTGCGGCGTAGCCGATCGTTGCCGTTTCGCGTTTGGCTCGCCGGAGCGCCTCAGCGAACAGTTCGATCTCGTGATGGCGAATCTCGACGGGCCGACGCTGGTGCTGTTATGCGAAGGTCTATATGCCTGCTGCCGACCTGGCGGTCAGTTCCGACTCTCTGGCTTCAATCAGACCTTCTGTCCCGAAGTGCAACAGGCCTTCACCGCTCTGGGGGCTATCGAGACCGGGCGCCGGGATGATGCGCCCTGGGTTCTGCTGGAGCTGAAACGCCCTCTGTAGTTCTGTTGGGAGCCGCTCCGAAGGCTTTCTGATGGTCGATACGGCGTCAGCACGGGAAAACTCGCTCTCACGGGGATCCGGGGCGGCAAACAATGCGGTGAGCGTGGTATGCCGGCGGCGGGTTCCGAGATGATCACCATAGTCGACTACAATGGAGGCAATCTCCGCAGCGTAAAACGCGCGTGTGATGCGGTCGGCATCGATTCCGTGTTTACCTCCGATCCCGAAGCAGTCGCAGCCGCCGATCGCATCATTTTCCCCGGTGTCGGTCACGCGAAGGCCGCCATGAGCACCCTGCGCCAAAGCGGACTCGCCGAGGCCATGAAGACTGTGCACGAACGCGGTGTGCCGATCCTCGGCATCTGCGTTGGCGCCCAGCTCATTCTGGATAGCTGCGAAGAGGGTCCGACGGACGGTTTGGGTCTGATCCCGGGCCAGACCCGGCGCTTCAACCTCTCGGATCGCAGCCTCAAGATCCCCCACATGGGTTGGAACGAAGTGCGCCCCACTAGCGACCATCCGCTGTTGGGCGGCATTCGGCCGGGGGACGCCTTCTACTTCGTGCATTCCTACTTCCCCTGCCCAACATCCAACTCGGATGTATTCGCTGAAACGGATTATCCCGAGGCGTTCTGTTGTGCTCTCGGCAGGGACAATCTGTTCGCCACTCAGTTTCATCCGGAAAAAAGTGGTCGTTTGGGTCTCGAGCTCTTGGCGCGTTTTGCTTCCTGGAACGGGAGCGCCCAGGCTTAGCCATGTTGAGTCGGCGAATCATTTCCTGCTTGGACGTGCGCGATGGTCACCTCGCTAAGAGTGTGAAGTTCGTAAACACGAAAAATATCGGCGATCCGATCGAAAAGGCTCGCGCCTATTACGAGGACGGGCTCGACGAGCTCGTTTTTTACGACATCACAGCCTCCAGCGAGAAGCGGGACATCATGATCGATGTGGTCGAAGAGGTGGCGTCGCAGATATTCATTCCATTCTCCGTAGGGGGCGGCATTCGCTCGGTCGCCGACGCCACCAAGCTACGGCTCGCGGGGGCCGAGAAGATTAACATCAACTCCGCGGCTGCCAAACGGCCGGAGCTGATACGAGAAATATCCGACGCCATCGGTGCCCAAAGTACTGTGCTCTCCATGGACGTGCTCGCGGTACCGGTGACTGCAGTCATCCCTTCCGGTTACGAGATCGTGATCAACGGCGGTCGAAAAGCCATGGGAATGGACGCCATCGAATGGGCCAAACAGAGCGAACAGCTCGGTGCCGGCGAATTGGTCGTTAACTCGATCGACGCAGACGGCACCCGTGAGGGCTACGAGTTGAAGTTGACCCGCGTGGTGGCGGACTCAGTTCGCATTCCCATCATCGCCTCCGGTGGGGCGGGCAAGCCGGAGCATCTCTACGACGTGCTCACGGACGGCGGGGCGGATGCCGCACTCATCGCGTCCATGCTGCACTATGGTGAGTACACGGTGAGCGGGCTCAAGCAATACCTAGCGGGCCGCGGCATCGCCATGCGCATGGGGCACTGAAGCTATGAACGAACCCCCGAACAAGCCGCAAAAAGAAGGCGAGCTCTCTTCCCAAGAAATAGTGGAGCTCAATCGTGAGATGGGCGATCTCTTCGAAAACGTCGTTTCTGAGGCTGTAGAACAGCTCATGGGGGACGACGGCGAGGACTCAGAGGCAACTCAAGTCGTCACCGAGCTGCGGGCGCAAGCGACCTCCGCTCTCGATGGCTTCGACGACTTCCTGAGTCCCGAATTCGTAACGGAAGTTCGTGCTCAGTTGGTGCAGAGCCTTCGAAATCTGTTGGAGCGCGCCACCGAGGGCGGCGAGTACCTACACATCCACTTTGCCTCAGAGCTCGAGTCCATTCGTTTGATCGACGAGAAACATGGATCAGCGCTGGCGGCCGGCAAGGGCGAGGACGCCGAGGATGCGGTCGCTGATATTGTCGATTTTTTCATGGATATCGCCGACGAGCTCGATCTCGACATCGACGATGTCGTCGATCGCAGCGCCTGGTTGCCCACCTACGAGTGAGCCCGGACAAACGCAAGACGGACACGCTGAGCGTGTCCGTCTTGTTCGACTGAAGCGAGTGTTGTCTAAGCGCAGTTGTCTAAGCGCAGTTGTTCAACCGAGGGTCCCGCCGAGGCGTCCCTTGATGATCTCTTCCGCTTCGGAAACGATGCGAGAGATGAGCTCTTGCACGCTGGGCACATCGTGGATCAGGCCCTGGATCATGCCTGAGGTCCAGATGCCGTCCTCGAGATCGCCGGTTTCGAAGATCTTTTTTCCGCGCATGCCGGTAATCAGCGGAGCCAACTCTTCGATCTGGGCGCCGCGGCCTTCCATCTCGATGACCTCGTTGGCGATCTTGTTGTTGTGGATACGCATGGTGTTGGTCAGTGTGCGCAAGATCAATCGGGTGTGGCGCTCGTCGGCATCCACCAGGGCTTGTTTCACCTTGTCGTGAATTGGCGCCTCTTTGGTGGCAAGGAAGCGTGTGCCCATATTAATTCCGTCGGCGCCGAGGGCTAGAGCGGCTACCAAGCCGCGTCCGTCTCCGAAGCCGCCAGAAGCCAACATGGGGATCTTGATCTTGTCGGCAGCAGCCGGAATCAGAATGAGCCCTGGAATGTCATCTTCGCCCGGGTGACCCGCGCACTCGAAGCCGTCGATACTGATGGCGTCCACGCCGATCTTTTCGGCCTTCAGCCCGTGTCGGACCGACGTGCACTTGTGAACGATCTTGATGCCGTTCTTCTTGTACGCCGGTAGGTAGGGCTCAGGATTGCGACCGGCGGTTTCGACGATGCGCACGCCGGACGAACAAATGACGTCTGCGTACTCTTCGTAGGGCGGGGGTCGTAGTGAGGGCAGGATCGTGAGATTCACACCGAAGGGTTTGTCAGTGAGCTCCTGGGCCCTCTTGATTTCAGCCGCCAGTAGTTCCGGGGATCCTGGCGTCAACGCCGTGATGAAGCCGAGCGCGCCGGCGTTGGCAACGGCTGCCACGAGTTCGGCTCGGCCGACCCACTGCATGCCGCCCTGGACGATGGGCGTATCAATTCCAAAAAGTTCGGTGAATCTCGTCTTAATCATGTCGGGCGGTTCCTACCACGGGCTTCCGGGACGGCTGATCGGAAAACCCGGGACAGGCATAAGTTGTGGAAAATAAAAGAATTATTGAGCGCCCGGGCCAGGGAAACAGCGCGCGGTTGCGGCTCTCGGCTCACGCGGAGATGGGGTGGGGCAGCGCTGAGGGCTCGCTGGCCCCATCGGCGGCAATGGTTTTTGTCTGCGGAGTGCTCGTGAAGCCGCGGCATCGAGGGCGGTGCTGATGACGTGGGAAGATTGTCCAGACGGCTAGATGCCGAGTGCTAGGGTCAGCGCATGCGGCGGCAACATTGGCTGAATCGAGCCTGGGTAGTGATACTGGTGCCTTGGTTGATGGCCTGCGGAGACCCATCGGTGTCCACCGTGGCTCTCCCAGAATGCACCGATCCAGGAGTGATCTGCGCCTGGGCGGGGACCGGCGATGCCGGCTTCGATGGCGACCACAATTCCTTACTGGAGTCCGACTTCTACTTTCCCATCGATGTCACCTTTGCGGGCGACCAAGGCACCTACTTGGTGGATTGGAATAATCACAAGGTTCGCTCCCTGCTGATCGACGGCACGCTCGAGACGGTGATTGGCACAGATTTCATCGGCGACGGTCCCGAGGACGAGTCCGACCAGGACCCCCCCGGCGCTTTGGGTACGGAGGTGTTGCTGAATCACCCGACGCAAATCACCCCCTGGGACGACGGCCTGCTGTTGCTCGTCGCCTGGCACAATCACAAGCTCCGCACCTATTCGCCAGAGACTGGACGAGTCGTCGTGATCGGAGGCGGTCCGCCTGGCTTCGGCGGCGATGGCGGCTCCTTGCGGGAGGCGGTGTTCAACCAGCCAAGCCAAATCGTTCGTGAGTTGGGCGTGACCTACGTATTTGATCAGCGCAACCAGGTGGTGCGTTCCATCGATGCCAACGGGATTGTGCAAACGGTCGCCGGGACTACCGGGCAAGCGGGCTACGACGGAGACGGGGCGTCGCCTCGGAGTGCGACCTTCGACTTTCCGGCGGGTTCGAATCCCTCCCCCGCGGGCGGGCTGGCTGTAGATGGCGCGGGTCGCTTGTACGTGGCCGATACGCTCAATCATGCCATTCGTCGTGTGGACTTCGATGCGGACACTATCGATACCCTGTGCGGTACGGGAAGCTCGGGCATGAGCCCGGCCGACGGTAGCCTGGCGGAGCTAGTGCTGAATAACCCGCGTCATCTACGCATGGGCCCCGACGGACGATTGTTCATCGCAGACCAAGACAACCATCGAATCCTGGCGGTTGATCTCGATGCGGAAAGCTACGTGACCGTGGCGGGCGGCAACGGCGCCGGAGACAGCGGCGATGGTGAGCTCGCGACTGTAGCCTGGCTCAATCGACCCAGCGGTATTTCCTTTGACCCCAGCGGTGCGCTCTACATCGCCGACACCTACAACCACCGATTCCGACGAGTCCTGTCGTTAGAAAACAGACCGAGCCAATGACCACTCTTCGATTACTTGGGCGCGCATCCGCGTTTGCTGCTGTATTTCTTACGCTAGCCTGTGGGGACTCGGGACCCAGCACCCCCATCGATCTCGGCCCAGATCCGGACTCTCCCGAATGTAGGCTCTCCGGCAACATCTGTACGATCATCGGCAACGGGCGTCCCGGCTTGGGTGAAGATGGCGTGGAGCCCCTCGCGGTTCGACTCTACCTCCCCCAAGACGTCAGTTTTGGGCCAGACGGCGCACCGTACATCCTCGACTGGAATAACCATCGCGTTCGAACCGTGACCGACGGGGCTGTGCAAACGGTGGTGGGCACCGGCGAGTTGGGCGATGCCAGCGATGGCCTGGCTTTGGAAGTTTCTCTCAATCACCCGACCCACGTGAGCTTCAATGCCGATGGCCTGATGCTGCTCAGCGCCTGGCACAACTCCAAGCTATGCATGATCGATTTGGAAACGGGCAGTTTTGAAACTATCGCCGGGACCGGCGCGAGAGAGTTTGGCGGCGACGGGGGGCCGGCCCTCGAGGCCTTGTTCGATCTACCTGTGGCCGCTGACTACGACTCCCAGGGTCGGATCTGGATCATGGACCAAGCGAACCAACGCATCCGTCGCATCAACGTCGATGGCACCATCGAGACAGTATTGGGTCCCCAAGAAGAGCTGCCGCGATGGCCGCGTGGATTCGGTGGCGATGGTGGACCTGCGATTGACGCGATGATCAATCTACCCGTCAGCCAGTCCGCGTCCCCGGGTGGCAAGTTGCATGTAGGCCCGGACGACACAGTGTACTTCGCTGACAGCGGCAATCATCGCATCCGTGCCATCTTGTCTGATGGTACCGTCACCACCCTTGCGGGCAGTGGACCGGACGAATATGACCCGGATTTTAAGGGCGGTTACGCCGGCGACGGAGGACCGGCAACGAGCGCTCTGCTGAAGCGCCCCACGGACATCGCCATCGGTCCTGACGGCACGTTGTACATCGCCGACACCGACAATCACTGCGTTCGTCAAGTGACTTCCGACGGGATCATCAGCACCGCCGCCGGCACTTGCGTCCAGCGCGGCTATGGCGGTGATGCAGACGTTGCAACCAGTGCGCTGCTGGATCGCCCCTACGGCGTCGAGGTAGACGCGGACGGCTTCCTGTACATTGCGGACACCCACAATCACCGAATTCGTCGCGTTGTCCCCTAAAGCGCAGGGCCGTTAGCTCGCGGGCAGCCAGATGTCCGGCGGCTGTGGGGGATCCTAATTTTCGGTGCTGAGCGCTGGCGCTGCTTTGCGCTCGGCTGTGGGCTTCGTACTGGGCTCTGTGTTGGGGAACGTGGCGACGATTGGCTGTTTGTTCGCCGTGAGTAAGTCCCACCAACCGAAGCCAGTCGCGATCACGTGATCCAGTTGCCAGGTGCCGGAGTTCATCGGCTCGCCATTCTTGCGTTTCGTTGACGCTAGAGTTTCAGGGTCCGGCAGGCAGTAGGCGGCGTACTCGGAACTCTGGAGCAGGTGCAGCACCCCTTCGGAAAATCCACCGCCGGCATACACGATGCTGCCAGGCATACGCATGGCGGCTAGGTCGTCCAAGGCGTAGGGGATCTTCTCGTCGACGGTTCCCGACGAGTCTTGGAATTTACACTCGATGGCGAGGGCTTGATCGCCGGCTCGAACGAATACGTCGACTCGCCGTTGTTTGCCGATGATCGACGTGCCGACTGGGACCTCTTCGTACACCTGCACGCCCTGCTCGCGGTAGGTGTGGGCGATATAGCGGGCGATGAGCTTCTTGTATTCGTTACCGGTCATGGGAGCTCGACGCTGGCGTTGGCCAAACGTTCTGAGCTGAGCTTTAGCGCTTCATCGGCGATATCGCACCCCAAAAACCGCCTACCGAGTTTCAGGGCGGCGACCCCTGTGGATCCGGATCCCATGAAGGGATCGATGACCAGCTCGCCGGCTTGGGTACTCTGGCGGACGAGCACTTCGGCGACCCCGGCAGGTTTTTCGGTGGGGTAGCCGCGGTAGACTCGGGGGACCTCAATCACGTCGGGCTGCCCCAGGTCGTTCAGCTTGCGCTTGCCCTTCTCGAAGAAGAGAACGAACTCGTAGCGGGCTCGATAGTGGTAACCCATGCCGATTTTTTTCTTGTCCCAAACGATGGGTTTCCAAAACTTGAAGCCCGCGGCTTCTGCGAGGGGTTTGGCGACGAACATCGTCTCTTGATCGCAGAACAGGTAAAAGTGGCGGTCCTTTTTCAGCACCCGAAACACTTCACTGAAGAGTTCGGGGAAGCGCTCGTTGGCGAATATTTGAAACCACTCGTTGCTGGATGCCTTGCTCTTCTTCAGCCGGGTGGTGGTGCCCACGGCCCGATGTTTTTCCAGGGACTCGTAGGGAGGATCGGTCACGACGAGATCGATACTGGCGGATGGCAAGCTACGTAGCCACTCGACTGCATCCCCGCGGTTGAGCTGATGCGCAGAAAGCGTCTTAGAAGTAGCCGTGGGTTCTGCCGTGGACTTGGCGGCTGCGGTGGACTTGGCGGGTCCCGGGTTCTTCGCCCCGTTGCTGGGAGGGTTGGAGCGACCTTTGGCTGAGGCAGCAGGGGTATGGGAGCTGTAGGCAAGGCGTGACGGGCCCGGCAGGGAGAATTCCGTGGGCAGGTCCAACTGGTTGCTGTCGAAGTCCGTCATGGTCCCAGGCTAACACTGCTCGGTCGTCCAGTCTTCGTTTTCGGCCGCCGGGTAGGACAGAGTCTGTCCTAGCAGAGGTTTCGGCATTTCGCCGGCTTTCCCAGGGTCTGTTTCTGTCCGAATTCAGCTGACGGGATACACGCGTAGAAGAATCAGCTCGACCCGCATAGGCAGATCAGTAGCAGGGTTCCTCGCGTCCATAGCGCTGTTCCGAAGGCCACGGGGAGGAACAGCAGCAAGAATTCTAGGGAGTTGAACAGCATGCGGAGGAGGCGATGACGGCGGGCAACTCCCGGTGGGCCCACTCGTTAGGGTGGTGTGAGCCATGGCGTGAGGTGTTGGTGGGAAGTCTTCAAAAAGGGCCGGGGAACTGCAGGCGCACACGACAGCTACACCGGGGCCTTCGCTGGGTCGCGAAAGCTGGGGGAACGCGTCGGGATTTCCCGAGCAGGCAGACCGTCGGAGTCCGGCGAATCAGCGGTTCGACTTGCGCGGCGCCTCTTTGGATTCGGAGCTCAGGTGCTCGAGACCGGCGGCATCCACGTGTTGGGCGGTTGGCTGGAAGACGCCACCGGCGCTGCCACCGATGCGCTTTGTGCCTCGCGTGTTTTCTTTCTTCGTCTCGGCGCCCTGGAGACTTTCACCGGGATTGCCGAGATCGCACAGACCCTTGCCCTTGAGGGGTTTGCCCCACGCTAGTTTGGAGCGAACAGGTCGAAGGTAGATACGTCCGTCGGCGCCGGGCTTGGGGATAATCGCGCCCGTCGTGGTGGGGCGGCCGCTGAAGGTGTTTTCCACGCTCACCACGACATCGCCGTTCGGCTGCTGTACGTAGCCGTTGTAGGAGACCTCGACGTCATCGCGTCCGCGGTTCTTGCAGGCGACTCCCTTGGACTTCATGGCGATGACCAACTGGGTGAGGGGACGGATCCTCGGTACGTCAGCGCTCCAAGCAAAGTCGGAATCGTTAGGCTTTCCGAGGGATACCGCGAGACAGGTGCAGGCGGGGTTGCCGTCCCCGCTGTAGCTAAGATCGCTCCGAGCGCCCAAAAGCGCAAAACGAGTGATTCCGGCTTCTTCGCCCTGGTCGGATGCCGAGACCGGCTCCGCCATGGGTTTGTCGAAGTCCATGAGCTTCTTTTTCTTGCCCGTATTGACCTCAGCACTCAGGGAGGCCTTGCAGGCAGGAAGGGTCAAGAACAGGCAGCTAGCCAACGCAAGTAAGGTAAATCTCACGGTCGAAGGGTGCCACCCAATGGCGCTCGGGGGCAAATCTTCCGACTCGCGCTTTCCCTGTACTTGTTGCGCCTCACTTCAGTACCGTGAGAGCCGAGGGGATAAGTCCGCAGGAGCGGAACCCCGGAGCCCCCGATTTTGGAGATCTCGTGCCGATTGAAGTTCTGAAACAGAAACTGAAAGACGCCCCTACCGCCCCCGCCACAGGGAGGGTCCTGGCCGTCCAGGCACAAACCATTCGAGCCAGTTTGCCCGCCGCGCGAGTGGGGGACATGGCCTCCATCGAGCGCCGGGGAGAGCCATTACTAGCTGAAATTGTTGGCTTTGGCGGCGGTGAGGTGCAGCTCCTGTCCCTCGGCGACCCGGCGGGCATCGGTCCCAACGATCTGGTGCACGCTTCTGGCGCTCCCCTTCGGGTGGCAGTAGGCGATGCGTTACTCGGTAGAATACTCGACGGTCTGGGACGACCGATGGACGACGGTCCGCTCCCGGCGGGCACGCGCCTGGTGCCAGTCGCCAACACCTCTGTGGCTCCGCTGAAACGCCGCCCCATCGACGAAGCCATGCCGACCGGCATTCGCGCTATCGACGGCTTGCTCAGCTTAGGGCGCGGGGCGCGAGTCGGATTGTTCTCGGGACCGGGTCTGGGCAAAAGCCGCATGCTGGGGGCCATCGCTCGTGGTGGTTCCGCAGACGTAGTGGTGGTGGCCTTGGTGGGGGAGCGCGGGCGTGAGGTTCGCGAGTTCCTCGACGAGGTATTGGACGAGGCTTCTCGAAAAAACGCCGTGATCGTTGTGGCGACCGCGGATGCCCCGCCGCTGGAACGCCTGAGGGCGGTAGAGGTCGCCAGCGCCATCGCGGAACATTTCCGCGACGAGGGTCGCCACGTCATGCTGTTGGTCGATTCGCTCACTCGGGTGGCCCGTGCCCAACGGGAAGTGGGCCTCGCTTGCGGAGAGCCACCGGCACGTCGTGGTTACCCACCGAGTGTGTTTGCCCTCCTGCCGAAGCTCTTGGAGCGCAGCGGACAAGGCAGCACCGGATCCATCACCGCGTTTTTTACGGTGCTGGTCGAAGGCGACGATCTCGACGAGCCGATCGCTGACGAGGTGCGCGGATTGTTGGACGGCCATATCGTGCTCAGCCGGGAACTCGCGAGTCGGGGCGTCTTTCCCGCGATTGACATACCGCGCTCTCTATCTCGCTTGATGCCGCGTTTGGTGAACTCGGAGCAACAACACGCGGCATCCCAACTTCGAGCCCTGATGGCGGACTATGACTCCAAGCGAGATCTCATTTCCCTGGGGGCTTACTCGGAAGGATCGGATCCGCGAACGGATCGTGCACTGCGCGCCCATGCTGCCTTGACGAAGTTTCTATGCCAAGGTGACGACGGCGTCTCCTGGGACGATAGCCTTCGGGAGGTACTCGCCTTGGCGAAACGCTACGGCTCAGCTGAGGGTTGAGGGCCCACTACCGGCGGGCGGTGCCGAATCAGTCTCGGCCGGGAACGGCGAGCTCGTCTTCCAGACCGGCGAGGGCCTTACGGGCCTTTCGGCTCAACTGGGTTGGAACATGAACGTCGACCACTATATGCAGCGCGCCGCGACTTCTTCGATCGAGCCGTGGGATGCCGCGTCCTTCCAGACTGATGACGGTTCCCGGTTGGGTCCCCGCGCTGATCTTGATTTTTTCCGTCTGGTCGTTGGGCAGAGTGATTTCTGTCTTCGTACCGAGGGCCGCTTCTAGAAAACTGACTTTCGATCGGTAGATGAGATCGAAACCTTCCCGTTCAAATCGTTCATGGGCTTCGAGCTCGACGTCAACGTACAGATCGCCCGAAGGGGCGCCGCCGGGACCGGGCATGCCTTGACCGGGAACTCGCAACCTTTGACCCGAGTCGATTCCGGCAGGGAAATTCACGACCACTCGGCGCTCTTTTTCTATCGCTCCGGCGCCGCTACATAGTTCGCAAGGCTCTTTGATGACCTGGCCTTGACCGCGGCACTGACCACAGGTGGTGCTGAACATGATGAAGCCGCGTTGGGTGGCGACTTGTCCGTTGCCGCCACAGGCTTGGCAGACGACGGGTTGGCTACCGGCTTTGGCGCCGCTACCGTCGCAGTCGCTGCAGGGGGCGGCCCCACGAACGACCACCTCTTTTTTTGTGCCGCTCATGGATTGGCTCAGATCGATGACCGCGTCGGTGCGGATATCTTGCCCGCGTTGAGGAGCGCGACGACCTCCCGCCCCACCAAAGCCACCACCGCCACGACCGCCGAAGAAGTCAGAGAAGAGATCCTGGAATTGCCCGAGGATGTCCCCCATGCCCACATTCGAGAAATCGAAACCGGCAGCTCCGGCGCCGGCATGGCCGAAGCGATCGTATTGAGCCCGCTTCTCGTCGTCCGAAAGAACGGAATACGCTTCGGTTGCTTCGCGAAATCGCATCTCAGCTGCCGAGTCATCGGGGTTGCGATCCGGGTGATTCGCTAGGGCTAGCTTTTTGTAGGCCTTGCGGACTTCGTCCTCGCTGGCGTCTCGGGAAACCCCCAGTACTTCGTAATAGTCGCGCTTTTCGCTCATGTTTGTTTCAAGACGCTCCGACGGGAATCAATCCCGGACACGGGTTGGCACCAAGTTAAGTCCGATAGGATGCTTGTCAACTTGCCGAAAGTTCGGCGGTTTTGATGGAGGCGGACGTATCCGTGGCCGGAGCCTCGTCTACGACCGAAGGATTCAGCACGGCAGGTGTGCTCTCGGAGATTCGACGCAAGGTCTCGAGTTCTCCCAAAAGTTGGCTCGCGGTCCACTCCGCTGAGATGCGGTCCGCCTTGTCTCGGGCGCTGGTGGCGGCCAGGACGTTCAGTTTCTCGCGCAGGGCTGCGGGATCCTCGGCGTTGGCAGCCGGTCGGCTCTTGCTGGTATCGAGCTGCACGATCAGTTCTTCGGCCACACGAACGGCTTCGGCGAGTTCAACTTCTAGAGCTCGAATGGCAGCGCCCCGCTCCTGGAGTAGCGTTTCTAGTTGGTCCAGCTCACTGCGGGCGGGCACACTGCGGGCGGGCACACTGCGGGCGGCACCACTGCGTTTCTGTTTGGACTGGGCCGGTGCGCTGGGGCGAGCGCTCTTCAACTTCTTGAGCTCGTGCTCGCGGTCGGAGACGGCGCTCTCAAGTTCCTCGGCTCGCGCATCGCTGGTGGCGAGACGGCCTTCCAACTCGGTGTTTCGGCCTTCGCTCTTGTTGACGGCTTTTTGTAATCGGCTGATCTTCTGTTGAAGCTCGTCCTGTCGTCCGTCGTCCTGCTGTCGGCGGCGCTGGGCATTCGATTTTTCTTTTAATTGGCTCTCGGCGCCGGCAGCACGCTCATTGGCTTCTCGCGCGGCAAGTTGAGCGGCCAAAAGCTCCGAGTTGTCGCCGGCGCCCGGTGCCACGGCAGGCAGTACCTCCAAGCAGGGAAGCTGAATGACGCTGAAGGGATCGACCTCCAGAGCCTGCTGGCCGGCTAAGGCTACAAACCAATCGGGCTCTTCAGCGCCGCTGGGAACAAATCCGCTATCTACGCTGATTTCCACGTCGCCTTCTGGGGCGAAATCCACCAGCGCGTAGCCGACGAAGGGCGTTTGTCCGACCATGCGGACCTCGTCGAACTCAGCGGCAATGCCGTCGTAGAGTTCGTAGTAGCCGAGGACATCGCTGGCTGCGGGTGTATCGATGTCGAGCAACCGGCTGTTTACATCCGGATTGGGGCTCGCGATTAGGGCGATGCCACCGGGGGAGAGGGAGCGGCGAACTCGCACCAGCAGTTGAGCGGGCTTTTCGATGCCGGACAGATTTTCTACGATGGCGACATCGAAGGCACCATCACGGACGGGGGAGCCGCCTTCGCCGAGGGGGGCGATGCTGATGTTGCGATTCGTGTTGAGCGCGGCAGATTCCCGAGTCCGGGTGGCGTCGGGATCGTAGACGTGTACGAGTCGGGCTCCGCGCTCGATCAACGCTTCGCTGAGAGGGGATTGGGAGCTGCCGAACACGATCACTCGCCGACCTTCGAGCTGAGGCTCTAGGTAGGCAGCAAAGGCGACTGCTGCGGTGAGAGTGGTGGGATTCGTCACGGCGGCGGGAGCCTAGCTAAAAACACCTGGATGCGGGAGTCAGACTCACAATGCCCGAAAATATTACAAGAATCACCGCAATGGCGGCATTTTCGGGGGGGCAGCCCCGCGGAAATTCAAGTCTGGGACGCCCGGTAGGGACGTTCAGTAGGCGGCGCGATGGTCGCCCACCTTCCACGGCTGCGCGCAGGAAGAGGGGATCTTGCACGGCTCGCCGCAGTTGAGGCCCGTGGCGTATTGAGCGAGTTGGTCCGAGCTGCTCGTGCCCAAGCCCAGACCCTTCATGCAGAGCATGACGGAGTCCTGTTGGGTGAAGCTCTGACTCGGCTCGGCGCAATAGCCTGAGAGGCAGCTGCCGGTCTTGAGGCCCATGGGGTGGGGGCAGTCCTTGTTCTTCTCGCAAACCAATACCCGGCAGTCTCCGAGGGATTCCGGCTCGCCGCCGCGCTTGCTGTTGCAGACGCCGAAGTAACGACCGCTGACGGTTAGCGCGACTTTCTTCTTGCCCGGCCATTTGGGCCCCTTGGTCTGGCGCAGCCCGGTACACGATCCTGCGCTGCAGGTGGCCTTAAAGATGCGGCCTTCGGTATCCGTGAAGCGTCGCTTGCGCGGCTTGTTCTCGTCGTCGCAGCCTAGCGACTGCAGGCCCGTGCCCAGTAGACACAGCGCAAGGGTGCCCAGGGAGAGCGGTCTGCGGAATCGGTTGACGGCTCGCATAGAGAGAGCTTACAGCGACATGCGTCACTATTCTGCATTTCGCGCGAAGCCCCCATGAACGTCGAGACCCCCCAAGCCAGCCCAGCGTTGACGGATCAAAATGCTTTCGGTGTCTTGTTGTCCTATCTGGACGTAGAACAAGACGAATACGCTTCAGACGATTCTAAAGCATTTGTTGCTCGCTTCAGCGCTTTTCGCGCGGCCATAGCTGAGTTTCTGGATGCATTCCCGCTGGCATCTCCGGTTCGGGCCTGGGGTCTGGGTCACTCCGTCTATCTCGAATTCGAAGAAGGCGATGAAGAAGCCGAACTGATCCCCTGGTTGAAGAACTGTCGAGCCCGACTCACCGGAGCGGAGTTTCGCTCAGCCGCAATCCTGAGTTACGGTTCCCGCTGGGTGTCGAGTGAGAGCGAGGACGCCCACCTAGTCGTCCTGGAGCCCGGGGAGAACCCTGCCGTACGCTGGAGTGTATTGCCGGGCCCTAGCGAGTGTTGGAGGCACGCACTGGCGGCTGACACGGCCGTGCGGGAGGACGAAGAAGCTGAATCGGGGTGGGGCCCGGGGCTCTACCTAGATGTCGACGCGGTGGAAGCCCTCGGCAAGTCGCCGAATAACCAGCCAACCATTTTACGCGTCGCTGGCGCCGGTTTTTTTCGCGCGGGCAGCTAGCCCATCGGCAAAAACACGGCGGGTTTTCACGCGTCGCGAAACACCCCGCGGTTCACGCGTCGCGTTCGTAGACGCGGTACTTCTTGTAGACCTCGCCGCCGATCATGCGGATGGCGGCGTTGATGGCGCCGTTGTCTTCTAGGGTCCAGCCGAGCTCACCCGATTCGAGACCATAACATTTGCCAGACTTTGACAGGGTTCCGTAGAGGTACGCGCTGAGCGCGGCGTACTTGCGGGTCTTTTGATATTCTTTGCGCACTCCGAGGATCAGCATGCGGGCGCTTTTGGCGCCGACTACTTTGAGTCGCCAGAGCAGTTTTACGAGCCCGGTGGGGAATAGCTTTCCGTCCGCATCGTGGATGAGCTCGTTGAGGTTCGGTAACGCCAGGGCTACCGCAGCGGGTTTTCCGTCGATGGTCGCGATGGCAGTGAACTCCGGCACCAAGATCAGTTTCAGATCGTCGGCCATTTGATTGAGCTCGGATTCCGTGAGCGGCACGAAGGCCCAGTTCTCGCTCCAGGCATCGTTGAAGATCTCCATGATCAAACGAACTTCCTGTTTGATATTCTTCGGATCCATCGGGCGGACGGACACCTCGGGCATGTCATCGATCTTGTCGATGGCGCGCTTCACGCGTTTCGGCAATTCGTCGAAGCCGTAGCGCCAGGCGAACAAATCTTTGGTTTTCTCGAAACCGGCGTCCTCGATCAATTGCGATTGGTACGGTCGGTGGTGCGGCATCATGAGCATGGGCGAATGCTCGAAGCCTTCGATCTGACAACCCAGCTCATCGTTCATCGAGAGGGACATGGGCCCGCGCACTCGTTTCATGCCGCGGTCGCGCAGCCACTCCCGAGCCGAGTCCAACAAGGCGCCGCTCACCTCGGGGTCATCCACCGTATCTAGGAAGCCGAAGAACCCCGTGTCATCCTTGTGCAGGCTGAGGTGCTCTTGACAGATTTGCGCGGAGCAGCGACCGACACACCAGCCGTTGCGGTAGGCGGTAAACAGTGTGCCCTCGGCGTGCTCGAAGAATGGATTCTTCGGGCTCAGCCGCATCTTCAGGTCCATGTCCAAGGGGCGAATGTAGGCGGGGTCGTCGCGATAGATGTAATCAACCACGTTGATGAAATCGGCAATTTTTCCGCCGATCTGAATTTCACGGATTTCGACTGACATAGTTCCCCTCGGATTCGGTCTCGGATCGCAGTCGGAGGCCGGTAGATACTGGTGGCGGCGGGCTGAAGCCGGGCCGCAAAAAAATCACGACATCGGTATGGGGCTTAGATGACGCCGTACTTCTTGCCGACCTTCTCCAAAGCTTCCAGGCCTCGGTCGAGGTGTTTGCGTTCGTGAGTGGCCATATAACTGGTGCGCAGCATAGCGTTCTTGGGCGGTACTCCGGGCGAGATAAACGCGTTGGTATACACGCCGTAATCTTCCAGCAGGTCTCGCCACATCATCAGCGTACGCAGATCTTGTCGAATGTAGATGGGGATGACCGCGGTCTCCGTGTGACCTAGCTCAAAGCCCAGGCGGGTCAGCTCCGTGCGCATGTACGTGAAGTTTTCCTTTAGCTTTTCCTGACGCCAGGGCTCCTCCCGCATCATGTCGAAGGCTTTCATGGCAGCGGCGACGCAGGGGGGCGCGGCGCTTGCCGCGAACATGAAGCTTGGGGCGAAGTGCTGCACGTACTCCAGCACTTTGCGATCGCCGACTAAGTAGCCGCCGATGCTGGCCATGGATTTACTGAAGGTGCCGCCGATCAGATCGACGTCATCTTCCAGACCGAAGTGATGGGCAGTGCCTCGACCTTCTGGGCCGATGACGCCGAGGGCGTGGGCGTCGTCGACGAAGATGCGAGCGCCGTGTTTTTTGACGACAGGAACGATTTCGTCGAGCTTGGCAATCTCTCCCTCGGCGGAGAAGACACCGTCCGTAATAACCAGCGCGCCTTCGGCGTCGTCGAGACGGGAGAGGGCGCGGTCCAGTGCGTTGGCGTTGGCATGTCGGAAGCGAACCAGTTTCGCTCCGTTGGCCATGCCCAAACGACAGCCGTCATACAGGGACGCGTGCACATTGCGGTCGATCACCGCGACGTTGCTCTTGTTGGACAGAAGAGCCGAGAGCGCTGCGACGTTGACCTGATACCCGGTGGTGAACACGAGCGCCGATTCTTTACCGAACCAGTCCGCGAGCTTTTCCTCGAACTCGTTGTGCAGCTTCATCGAACCGTTCACCAGACGGGAGCCCGTCATGCTGGTACCGAAACGGTCGATGGCTTCCTGGGCGGACTTGCGCACCTCGGGATGGGTCGTGAGTCCCAAGTAATTGTTCGAACCGAACATGGTGACGCGTTTGCCGTCGATCACCGCCTCCGGGCCGTCGTTGTAATCGAGCGGCTTGAAGTAAGGATAGATGCCGACCTTGCGCGCATTGTCTGCCGCCTTGAACTGCCCACATTTTTCAAATATGTCTTTGCCGCCGATAGCGGCCACCGTGCCGCGCTGTCGTAGTGCTTCGGTGACGGTTTTTTCTACTTTGCCTTGTTCGCTGGCGTGTCCGGCCTGACTCGGTCGCTCACTTGTCGTCTGCCCCGGCGGGGCGTCAGTGATGGCGGCTCCGCTAGTGGCCGTGCCGTTGGTGGGCCGCGCTGCGGGGTAACTGCTGTCTTCGTCGACCTCTTCGGCGATGCTATCGTCGAGGGCCGGATCGATGGCGGGGAGTTCGTGTCCGTCTCGTAGGACTCGCCACGCTTCCTTGACCCGACCGCGCGCGTCCATGACGCCTTCGGCGGCTTTCATTACCCGATCGTCGGAAACCCATCGCATGACGGGGGGACTCATTGCGAGCTTTTTGCTGCGATGAACGAAGCGTTGTTTGAGGCTCATGGATGGGTAGATCCCGGTAGGTTTCGCGGCTGGCTTTCGCGAGGGGTGGAGCGGCCGAGACGGTGTCTCGATCGTGCCCAGACTCCTCGCTTTACAAGGCCGGAACCTACGCGACAGGGGCACCTTGGTCAAACCCCGGATGGGTGCGCAATGATCTACTCAGCTAGGGGGGTAACTGGTTTGGCCAGTTCCTTTTCGGGGCGTGGCCAGGCCCCTTCGCCGTTGTCGTCGAGCACAAGTCTATGGAGATACAAGCCGTCGGCGGGGGCGGTCATTCCGAGATCGTTGCGCTCCCCGCTTTGTATCGCTCGGCTCACCGCCCCAACGGCTTTTTTCCCCCGCCCGACATCGATCAAGGTTCCGACTATAATTCGCACCATATTATACAGGAAGCGGTTCCCGCTGACTTCGATCGTGAGCACTCGAGAGGGAGTGGGACCCTGAGTCACACTGGCGCGCAGAATATTGCGCACCGTATTGTCGCGTCCATCGGCGGCTCCGCGGAACGCTCGAAAGTCGTGTTCGCCCAATAACAGATCCGCTTCGGCGGCCATGAGCCGGTGGTTCAACCTCTCGAAGACACGCCAACTGCGCTGGCGTAGGAAGGGATCGCGAACGGTGCCTTGCAGGATCAAGTAGCGATAGGTTTTTTCGATCGCGTGTTTGCTGGGGTCGTATCCCTCGGCCACGAACGCGACCGACGTGATGGCGATGTCTCTCGGCAGATGACCTGTGAGACCGAGCAACCAACCGCGCGCACCGATCTGGCTGGAGGTGTCGAAGGCGACGGCTTGGTCTTCGGCGTGCACTCCCGCATCGGTGCGACTCGCAGAACGAATGTTCGACGCGTCTGGCGCCATGGCGGCAATGGAGCGCTGCAGCTCGTGAGCAATCGTGTGCCCGTTGATCTGAATCGCGATGCCCGAGTAAGCCGCGCCGTCGTAGGCGACGCGAAGTAGAATGCCTCGTCGTTTCATCGGATCGGGATCGGACTGCGGTTCGTGGTCAGTCTGCGGCTCGTGATTAGACGGCACACCCATGCCTCGTATCGCTAGACCAAGCACCTAGGCGCTTGAGTGGGGGGAGTGGAGTGGACAGCGACCGTATCGAATGCGACGTGTTAGCTCCACGAATCCATCGCGACGGGATGGACTCAGTTGCTGCTGCTGCCGCCGCCACCGTCGTCCGGAATATGAATGCTCACACCCGTCAGACAACCAGCGTTGATGGCGGCTAGTCGCGTGCTCTTTTGCTCTGGGCTGAGATCGGAGGGCGGATCCTCCTCGCGTTCGGGGTCGACGGGAGCGACGCGTACTTCTTGGCCGCTGTCCGGCGCGGTCTCCACAACGAGCTGTTCGGGATCAAAAGGGACGATGTCATCGATGGCGATTAACGTGTCCTTGTCGGTACAGCGCGGAGTGTACGATTCCTCTTCGCAGCCGGTGGCTGCGCCAAGAACAAAAATCGAGAGGAGGAGGCTGAGATTGGTGCGATTCATTGCTTAGGTTCGAATTTGATGGGAACCACAGCATTTACGCAACCCCCTTTTGGTGCTGGATAGGTCGCTGAGCGGAATTTTTGGCTAATACATGCCCCAACCCCCCCGCCGACACTGTCCTGGAGCACCGAAGCGCCACAGGCACGGCCGTGAGTGCCGACCTTTATCGACACTCGGAGACTGCCCTGGAGGCTGGAGTTTTGGCGCAGAGCCCGCTGATAGCAGCCGCGAGACAGGCCCTGAATCGAGCGTAGAGTCGAGTTGAAGGTGCCCGCAGGGGTGCCGACGCACTCAGCAGGGCAAGCGCTATTGCCGACACGTCGGGTGAGGGCTGCCTTCTTAGGAGTCTGGTCTGCCTCGGGGGTAGGCTCTTCCGCTTCTTCTTCCGGGGGTGGAGGAGGCGGTGCCTGCTCAAATACAGGCTTTTCAGGCTGGGGAGTGGGCGTGGGGGCAGCTATTGTATTGGCTTCAGCTTCGGGGGATTGCCCCATCTTCCAAAAAATGAGGCCACCGGTTAGTGCCAACATCACGACGCCCGCGCCGATAAACGCACCATTCCCCGAAGAACGCGAGGGGATGGGGGGCAAGCTGGACACGGGCATCAATGAACTCCTGAGGCGGACGTTGGGGTGAGGGGCAGGGTAATATAATGGCCAATTTCCGGATGGCCTGAGAACTCGCCAGAAACAAGTCTAACTCTTGGATATTGGTTTGAAAAATGACAATCCGGAGCCGCCCCACCGCCTGCTCTGGACCAATTCGAAGCCTGCGTCCGTGGGAATGTCGAGGGGCTCCGTCGCACTGTGCCCGATAATCAGCCGAGCGTCCGGAGTCAGGGCGCCCCGGGTGACTGAAAAGATCGTCGTAGCGGCTTTTTGCGCGATGGCCCACGGCGGATCGGCGAGCACGAGATCCAAAGGCGGCATCTGGGCGAGCCGCTGTTGCGTTTTTTCCATGGACGATTGGATGAGCGTGGCGCGATCGCTCACCCCCAGGGTCTCCAGATTGTCCCGCAACACTGCTGAGGCCGCCGAGTCGTTCTCCACGAAGCTGGCATGAGCAGCCCCTCGGGAGAGCGCTTCGATACCGAGGGCGCCGGTGCCCGCGTAGGCGTCGATCACCCGGAGGTCCCGGAGGTTGCCCAGAATGCTGAACAATGCCTCCCGCACCCGGTCGAGGGTGGGGCGGGTGTGCATGCCGCTGGGGGCCTTCAGTTTCCGACCGCGTAGTTGTCCAGCAATGATGCGCATCAGTTGGTCTCTATCTCAGCGAACAATTGACGTCGCATGGTTTGTCGTGCCCCGTCTCGTCGGGTGATGAGCTTGGCCGCACTCCAGGCGGCGATCAATTCGCCTTCTTGTCCCAGCGCGGGCAACACGGTCTTGCCGACCAAGTAGGTGTTGGGGATCGGGCCGCGCACGGGTTCGCCGCCCAAGCCCGATAAACCCGCGGGTTGTACTTCCCACAGCTCCGGCATGTCGACGGCTGCGGTAGGACAGGACGGCAAGTGCACCCGATCGATGGCCCGATGTTCGCCCGTGCTGTAGTCGTCCAGCGGCAGGCCATCGTGAGCCGAGTCCACGAAGTGCAGGTGTTCCTCCAGGAAGGGCAGTTGGGCTTGTACGGCGTCTCGGACGACGGCTCTCGCCTCCAGCAAGGTCAGCGGACCATGGGCAGGCAGCAAGGTTTCCGCGACGAGCAGCGAGTGAGTGTCGGAGTAGTCGCGCCTTTGCACATGAAGCACGGGGCGGCGCGGGCCGGGAGCGTGTCCACTGTCCGGCAAGAAGAAGGACTCTTGGGGAAGCTGCTCCGGGAGGCCCTGTCGGCGCACGACGAAATTGACGCAAAAGCGTCCGCCACCGACGCTGAGTTTCGGCCAGTCCTTCTGAGCCCGTCGGGACAGCCCCTCGCCCTGGCTGAGTTCCGCCAAGCTCTCACCGCTGAGATCCGTCACGATGCGATCGGCGCCCGTGGTTTCCTCCTCGCCGTCTTCGACGACGCCAGCTAGCACGCCGCGTCGAAGGGTGATTCGCTCCGCGCCGCGGTCCAGTTGGCAGATGCCGCCGTAGGTCGTGATGCGCTCTATCAGGAAGTCCTCTAGCTCTTGTTCGCCGCCCGGCAGCGATAACACGCCCCGGGTCCAGGCACCGTGGAGACGGGCTAGGGCAAAGGGGGGGAGAGCCAAGGGCGCGGTGGCCAGATCCGTGGCGAACAACGCCGGCACCATCGCGACATCACGATAGGGGTGCCCGGGCGGAAACTTTCCGAGGATGTCTTCGATGCTGTCTGAGTGCACGAAGGGAAGCTCATTGATGGCCCGTTTGGCGATCAAACGCTCCCAGAAGCTTCCCGGCGGATACACCCAGTCTCGTTCGAAGAGACGATCGGCGGCGGCGTTGGCGTCTGCGATGTTGCCGTACAGCTCGTCCACCACCTGGCGCACCTCTGGATACTCGCGATCGATTGCCATGCTGAAGGCGTTGATGTCCGGGCGGACTTCCACTCGACGCTCCGAGCTGAGCACCGAAAACATAGGGTCCAGGGCCTGGGTGCGCCGAGCAAAGGTTTGCGTTTGGGCGAGCTCGGCCAGAATGCGTTTCCAGCAGGGGGAGGTAGCGGAAAGAAAGCTAAAGGCCCTCCGAAGCAGCGGGTAGCCGTCGTGGGAATAGGCCTCGTGTTCTTGGCGCTGGCCTAAGACCAGCACACGGAAATCTCGTCGAGCTAGCAAGGCGGCTGTGCTGAGCGCGCCGATGGAGCGACCCAGTACGATGACATCGTAGTGACGTTGGCTCATGGGGGTCCGAAACGCACAACGGTGCGCTGCCCCTCTACCCCTCCGCTGACCACTACCGAACGCTTGGCGATGAGGCACAGGGTGTCGACGAACAATTCGTGTTCAGCCAATAGGACGCGCTTTCGCAACTCGTCTTCCGTGTCACCATCGAGAACTGGGACCGCGAGTTGAGCCAGAATCGGTCCGGTGTCGGTACCGGCGTCGACGAGGTGTACTGTGCAGCCAGTGATCTTAGCGCCGTAGCGGAAGGCTTGTCCTTGCGCGTCGACTCCCGGGAACGCTGGCAGCAGAGCTGGATGGATATTGATGACGCGCCACGGGAAGGCCTCAAGAAACGTGGGCGTGAGCAGCCGCATGAAACCCGCGAGCACAATCCATTGCACGTCGGCCTCGAGCAGACGTGCGACCAGGGCTTCATCGAATTGCTCGCGGCTGCCGAATGATTTGTGGGGGAGGGTCGCTGTCGGCACGCCGGAAGCCTCGGCGCGCTTGAGGGCGCCGGCGCCGGCCACATTGCTGATTACGACCCCGATGTCCGCCTCGAGCTTGCCACTGCTCACGGCATCGAGAATCGCTTGCAGGTTCGTTCCGCCGCCAGATACGAGGACGCCAAATTTGGGGCGATACATGGCGGGAGCTTACTGACGCGGCGGGGAAGTGCCATACCCGATTGCGGGCAAAACGCCCCAAAAACGGGGACAACTAGGGCGTCGGTGTTCAGTCATTTGGAGAGAGGGGATGATCTTGCCAATCGGCTCGACGAGAACGAAGCCAGGGGGACCGGGCTGCGTTTGCCCAATATGAGACAACGAATGATTTCTGCTGTGATCGGGGCCAGCAAGATCCCCGTGCGGTAGTGACCGGTGGCTAGGAGGAGCCCGTCCACGCCAGTTTTTCCCAACACCGGAAGTCCGTCGGCCGCGAAGGGGCGAAAGTTGCTCCAGCTGCCGGTCAGCCGGGCGTCTCCGAGGGCTGGCATCAGGGCGATAGCTGCGGTGAGCAGATCCCGGGCGGCGCGAGCTGTCACGCCGCGGCGGTGGCCCACGAACTCCGTCGTAGAACCGATCAGGATCCGCCCGTCGTCTCTCGGAACGGCGTAGCAGTCGGGTCCGAAGATAACGCGGTCGGTGAGCGGAGATGACGAGGTCAGCTCGATGACTTGGCCTCGGGCGGGGATCACGTCTTGGCGTTGCAGGGGGACGCCTTCGACCAGGGCGGACCAGCTGCCGGCAGCCACCACCACCGTGCCCGCCATGATGCGTGTGCCGTCTTCCAGGCGGACTGCCTCTGCCTTTTTCGCGCGCTGTTCAATGCACTCCACGTAGGTTCCGGAGCGAAACTCCGCGCCACTTCGCAACGCCGCCAAGTGAGTACTGCGGAGAAATAAGCGCGGATCTATTCGTGCGTCTTTCGGATACAGCACGCCGGAGTGCAGCTTGGCTAACGAGCTTTCTAGTTTGCTCAGACCCGCCGAGCTGAAGCTCTTCTGTTGGACTTTCGCGCGGCTGGCCCACGATGGGCGTTTGAGTTCTTTGCCCTGCCGGGCGGTGAACGCGACCCGCAGGGCACCACTGCGACGGTACTCCACGTCCATGCCCGTTGCGTTCTGCAGTTCGGTGGAGAGCTTGGGGAAACGCGCGGCGCTCTTCATCATGAGGCGAGTCATGGGATTGTCTCCATGGGCTTCGGCGTGGGGCACGAGCATGCCGGCGGCGGCGCTGGACGCTTCAGCTCCGGGCACGCTCCGCTCCAGCACCAATACCCGCTGTTTCTCTTGGGCGAGTCGCCACGCGATGGAGCACCCCATCACGCCGCCGCCAATGATGACGACGTCGTAGCAAGAGGCGCGACTCAATCGTGCCCTTGGCCGACCGCGATGCGATGTTGGGGTCGGAGCAGGTGGATCATCGCCCCTAAATTGCACAGTAGAAAGACGGCGCATAGGAGCCACACGCCCAGTACCCAACGTGAACTACCGGGGGAGTGACCATCGAGTAGGATCCAGCCGCCGGCGGGTAAGGGCTTGCCGGTGGCTTGTTGCCATGCCCGCGGCAGGGCCGCGTGAGTGAGTCCCAGATCGGATACGGGGATGAGACGCCCCACGAAGGACTCCGGTGGCAAGTAGTGTTCGGTTCCTTCACCCACCACCCGGAGTTCCACCCAGAGATTCGGCATGCCTTGAACAGCGCTGAGCCGATAACGTTCTCGGTCTAGGGGGCGGCGGTATTCGACGGATTCGTTCACCAGGATTCCGGTGCCTTGAATCCAATGATTCGACAGCGCGGGGTCGAGCCTTGCGGAGCGCAGTTCGCCGAGAGCCCTCGGGCCCTCCTCCGTCTGAGTGGCGTATCGCGCAGGAGCTGCGAGGCCCACCAAGAGCATCAGAGCCACGAAGCTGGTGGCCATCATGGTCAGTCCCGAGATCCGCCTCCAGGGGCGTCGTGGCGAGTCGATCCCAGTGAGATCGGCCAGCTCGTCGCCGTCTTTGGGTGCGTTGTTCACGGTTGAAACCCTGCAGAACGCCGGCTGGACGGCAGGGACGCGGCGGGTTCAGGGTTCCGGCCCTCTGTTCGGTGCGGGCGGCAGCTCTGAGCTGCAGGGCGCCGTGCCTGCCCCGGGAGCGCATTCCCATATTTCCACCTGATAGCTAAGATCTTCCGCACCATGACCATTCAGACACCGAATATCGTCCGTCGGTTCCCCAAAATCGCATCTCTGGAGCGCAGTAACTCCGGACTGCGCACGGCTGATGGCCGGCGGCCGGGGCAGGCGAGGAGCGAATGCGGACGTTTACAGCTCGGCTCCCACTTAGCGAACTGTGGTCCTGCGCGTGTCGGCCAGGGGGAGCTAGGCACTCTAGTGCGACTGCCGCCTTAACAGCCAACGCGCCCTACGATACGCTAAGCGGCCCAAGAGGGGATTATGAGCGACGCTAAAACAATTATCTGCCCGTCCTGCGGGTTCAACAATACGTTGCCGCTGCCGAACAACCGCTGTGTGTCTTGCGGCGCCAAGGTGGAGGATCTCAAGGTCTCCCTGTCGCGGCAGGAAGAACTAGAACGCCGTTACCAACAAGAAGGTTTCAGCGTTGCGTGGTTCTTCATCTCAATCGGTCTGATTGGGGTACTCACGCTAGCCATCATCGTTGGCATTCCCATGGTGATCTCCGTCTTCGATTTCGAAGGCCAGGGCGGAATGCTAATTTCGATTCCGGTGTGGTTCGTCGGTGGTTTCTTGGTGGGATTGATTTCACCGGGGAAGACCTTCATTGAACCGGTGGTTGCCGTACTGCTGATCGCCATGCCCACTGCCTTTTTCTTGTTCCGCGGCCAAACGGTGAAGACAATGCCGGCATTCATGTATGTCATGATGTCTGCGTTGGGCGTGTTGTTCTCATTGATCGGTGCGTACCTCGGAGAACGGATCCAAATGGGTCCGATCGCAAAAACCTCGGAATAGGGTCGGCGTCGCCGTGGGCGTAAACGCTCGCCACGCCCACTGGGTTGGAGCGCTCGCGTGCTTCGGCTCTATATGGCTGGCCGTAGGGTGCCGCGCGCAAACCGATCGAGATCGGGACGCCGAGCTCTCGCGGATCTTGTTCGCTGTCGAACGGGTGCGAGAAGCGGATTACCAGGCGAAGGGCGGTGCTCTGCGGGCGCTGGAACAGGAGTCTTGCGCTATCGCGGAGATCTGCGCGCTTCGCGACCTTTGCATTTCGGGCTACCAGACCCACGAACAGAGCGTGAAATTGTCTCAGTCCGTGAGAGGGGAGATGGCGAGCGCGGATCCGCTGCTACTGGCGAAGCAATTGAGCCAATCTGAGGCCTTACTCAAGACAAGTCGCCAACAACTGGCGGCGTGCAATCAACGCGCGACCCAACTTCGCCACCAGATGGCGCGCTGAGTAGATGACTGGGCTGGACTATTGATTGTCCGGGTCGTCTTCGAGTTTGTTGCCGCTGCCAAGCAGCCATACCAATTCAGCACGGGGCGCCCAGTACTGAACCGCGCCGCCCTCTCCGCCGGACACGTCGGGAGCAGGAGCGTAGCCGTAGGCGGCTTCTAGGCCAGCTTGGATGAAGAGGGTTTCGGTCCAGGCGAAACGCACCGTGGGGTGAAGCAGCACACTGTAAAGCGGCCGATCGATCCGGTTCCATGTTTGGTTGTCGTAGGCGACCCCGCCACCGATCCAACCCTGGAAGCGACCCGTCTCGAGAATGGCGTGGTTGTAGGTCGCGCTAATGTTGAAGCCGTCCGCGAAACCGAGGGTCTGCAGCTTCGTGAGTCGCGCATGCACCTCGTCGTCGGGACCGAGCAGGTAGCCTGTTATTACTCCCCACTGTACCGTTTCTTCGGGGTATTCGCCGTCGGGCCAAGACCGGAGCGCGATGACGGGGCCGAGTAGCCAGAGTCCGTCAGCGGTCGACTGGAAACTCGCCTCGTCGGTGTCGCCCTCTTCCCTATCGTCGTCTTCATCGTCGGGCGTCGCGGGCAGTTCTGTGAGATCATGGTCCCGGCGGGAGACTTCGCTCGCATTGGGATCGTCGCCGTGAGGGGAAGGCCCCTCCAAGGAGTCCAGCAGGGTGCGAATGCGTTCGGCGTCAGGGGCGGCAGGCGCCAAACCCAGATAGGTTTCGAAGTCCGTTCGTGCCAGTTCCTCGTTGTCCAGCTCCAGGTGACAGCGTCCGCGGTCGCGGATCAGAATGGCATCCGTGGGGCGTACACGAATCGCCTCATCGAACTTGGTGAGTGCCTCCTGGCATCGGCCGTCAGCGGCTAGGGATTGCCCTGCTCGACCGTCGGCTGCCCCGTGGTGTTGGGCGAAGGGTGCGGCGGCCCAACTCGTGCTGACGCCGAGCCAACAGGCAGTGGTGACAGCTAAGCCCAGGTGGCTTCGGATTGGGTGCCACTTGATTCGGGGCAACAACGGACTCGACAGACGCCCCATCGCCTATTTCTTTTCTTTGATCGGTTTAGCGATTTTGATTGGATTGGGGAGTCGGAGCGCCTTCTTTTTTGCGCCCACGGCCTGTTGGATCCTGCCACCCTTGCCGACGGCCCGGATTGGCGCCGACGGTGCGAGCCAGGTGATGCGGCCGAAGCGCGATGCCTTGTGGAAGTTCCCTTGCCCGAGGATGGCCGACCAGGCGACGCCACCGTTGTTCTGCATGGCGTAGAGGTTCATGCGCCAGGTTTTGCCAGCTGCTGGACCCTTGTGCTTAATCGAGCTCCAGGGGACGAAGGTTTCTACGACGTAGCCTTTGTCCTTGTCGCCGGGTTTGTCCAAGGTGCCGTCGATGACCACCGCGCTCTTCAGTTGGGCGCTCCACTCTTCGTGCCCAAAGGGCCCGTCGGGCTGCTTCTGGGGCTTGTTGTAGCTGTCGTAGCTTGTATCGAAGACGAGGTTCTGGGGGTTGATCTGGATCTCGAAGTAGTCACGGTTGTCGCCGTCGCCTTCGGGGTCGATCATGATCTCGATGCAGTCCTTGGTCCACAGGTGAGGGTCTTTGGCCTTCGCGGGAAAGCCACCCGTGACGTCGCTGTCCTCGACCTGGAATGCGATGTAGAAACCCTTGTCGTCCCACAGCATTTTCGCGCTGCCGTTGACGGGGAACTTCTTGTTGGGCTGGCCTGTCGTGACGTCGATGAAGCGCCCGGTGTTCGCGGCGGTCTTCCACTCGGCTTCGTCGAGCTTGCCGTCGATCAAGATGACCTTGCCGCTGGGTAGCTTATTTACCTTGAGGCTAGGAACGCGAGTCCGTCGGGGCTTGTTCTTCGAGCTTTTGCCCGAAACGCTGATGGTCGCTACGATCGCGCGGTCGTCCTTGAGAGTCGGACCTCCGCTGACCTTCAAGCGCTGGCTGCCTTTCCAAATGCCGGTCGTGATTTGGAAACTCTTGGTCTTTAGATCCTTGGGTACGTCGAAGCTCTGCTCGTCGACATACACCTTGCCGGCTTTCCAAGCGCTAGGGGCCAGAACCTGGTTGTCCCCTTTCATGCGGCGCAAGGGCCCGACGTTATCGATGTTGAGGATGCGCTCGCCGGAGCTGTCGTTGATGTGTGTGAACAACTTCCAACCTGGGTCGCCTAGCTCTTTGTGGGCTTGCCAGTACAGCGTCAGCTTGACGCGCTTGCCGCGTTTGAGGGGAGCTTCGGGCTTGATCGTGTAGCCGAGCAACGTGAAGTTTTCGGCAAACTTCGTCTTGAGCTTGTGCTGCATGGTGGAGGGGGCTTCATTGAGGATGAAGGCCTTCAGTTTGCTGCGATCTTCAGGAGTGACTTCGACCGAGTCGTCGACGCAGCCGCTCAGCGCTACGCTGAGCGCAAACGGCACGAGCAATAGCCAAGCCCCACGGGTAGTCAGGCTACGGGCGGAAGGGGTACGGGAAGCAAAATGTCGCATTCTAATGATTCTCCTAAGTATTGAAGTCTTCGTTCCGGCGTGGGCCGGCTTTCACTAGTCTTTGCTGACGACCAGGTCGGCGACGATGCCGCGCCCGACCCGGTCTGAGGCACCACTCACGATGTTGAGGCGGATGCCCTGAGTTCGCACGCCTTCGCTGGTGACGAATTGATGCTCTTTCCAGATGCCGACGCGCAAGCCAACGCGAGACGTCGAGGCATCGTTCTGGACGATGATGCGTTGTTCGTCGGTGTAGTACTGGCCGGGGATCCACGAGCTGGGGGGCAGTCCCTTCTCCGCTCGCAAGGGGCCGTTGCTGTCTTGGTTGTGGAAGGACCCATTGCGGTTCACGGCGTGGGTGAACAAGCGCCAACCCGGACCGAGGGATTTGGCGCTCTTCCAGAACAGAGTCAGATTCCACTCTGTGGCGGGCTGCTCGGCCCCTTGACGATCCACCGTGGTGCTGGGGGAGGGGTCGCTCAGTGTGTAGCCGAGCAAGTGCACTTTGCTGCTGAAGTCGATGAAGCGTCGAGTTTCCATGCTGGCGGGCGGCGTGGTGCTGACGAACTTCGCAACGCCTTCGGGCACGGCTTGGGGGCGCTCCGTATTGCCGTCGGCAGAGCGGCGGCCACCACAGGCGGTCAACGCGGCGACGGCCCCGACTAGGACGCACCAGCGGAGAGCCCGGAGCGGGGAAAGCCCGCCTGGGTGGGCGTCGGCGCTCGGGAATTCAGCACGGATGGTTGTGGATGGCAGAGCGTCGGAACTGCTTTTCGATTGAATCACTTTTTGCCTCGGCTCTTTTTACGGGCGGCGCGTTCCGCCTTGCGTGAACTCTTGCGGCTATTCTTCTGGGAGCGACTGAGTGCCTTCATGCGTCCACCGGGAGCGGGTCCGGCATCGGGCATGCCAGGAATGCCGGGCATGCCCATACCAGGCATACCAGGCATACCAGGCATTCCGCCTGGCATTCCGCCTGGCATTCCGCCTGGCATTCCGCCTGGCATTCCGCCGGGGAACTTCCCGCTCTTCATCGCGCGCCGCATGTTGCGGGCAGTCGCTAGGCCTCCCATGCCGGGGATCTTGCTGAGCATGCCGCCGTCGCCGCCGCCCATGCTCGACATCATCTGCTGCATGAACAGGAATTTTTGGACTAGTTCATTGACAGCCTTAACGGGAGTGCCCGAACCCATGGCGATACGTTCGGCCCGGGAAGGCTCACGAACCAGCGCGTTGGGATCCTGTTTCTCCAATCGTGTCATCGATTGGATCATCGCTTCAATGCGGCCGAGCTCGCCGTCGTCGAGATCGGTGCCGGGTGGAATCATGCCGCTCACGCCGGGCATTTTTTCTACGAGGTCTTTGAGCGAACCCATCTGTTTGATGGTGCGGATTTGCTGAAGGAAATCGTCCAGAGTGAACTGACCGCTCAGCATTCGAGCGGCGTCTTCTTCGGCCTTCTTTTCGTCGATGACGCCTTCGAAATCCTTCATCAGGCCGACGACGTCGCCCATGCCGAGCACGCGACCCGCCATACCTTCTGGGCGGAACTCTTCGAGCTTGTCGAGGGTCTCGCCCATGCCGGCGAAGACGAGGGGCGCCCCAGTTACCTCTTTGACACTGAGGGCTGCGCCACCGCGGGCGTCGCCGTCCAGCTTCGTCAGAATGGCGCCGGTGATGCCCAAGCGCTCGTTGAAGGAGGCGGCAGTCTTCACTGCGTCTTGCCCGATCATCGCATCGATGACGAGGTAGATGTTATCAGGCGAGACCGCGGACTTGATGTCCTTCAGCTCAGCCATGAGCTCCTCGTCGATGGCGAGACGTCCGGCAGTGTCGTAAATGATGACGTCGCAGCCGAGTTTTTTGGCTTCTGCGTCGGCAGCCTTGGCGATGTTGAGCGGAGTTTCGCCGGAGATGTTGAAGACCGGCGCACCCAGTTGTTCGCCCAAGACCTGCAACTGTTCCACCGCCGCCGGACGCTGCATGTCAGCCGCCACGAGCATGGGTTTCTTGCCTTCGCGCTGCATCAAACTGGCGAGCTTGGCTGAGGTCGTCGTCTTGCCGGCGCCCTGGAGCCCGACCATCATGATGCGGGTGCGTTGCCCTTCCGGCGCGTAGTTCACAGCGTCGCCGTCGTGACTCATCATGGCGATGAGTTCGTCGTGGCAAATCTTCACGAACTGATCGGCGGCGGAGACCTGGAGTTTTTCGCCCTGATGTTTGACCGCTACCTGGACGGTGGTGCCCAGGGCGGCTTCCTCCACTCTCGCTAGGAAGCGCTTCACGACGCCTAGTTCGACATCCGCCTCCAGGAGGGAAAGGCGGACCTCGCGGAGCGCGATCTTGATGTTCTTTTCGTCGAGCTCTGTGAGCCCGGCCAAACGGTTTTGGGCCTCTCGGAACCCTCTTTTTAGCGCATCAAACACGACCTCGCGGTTATTAGCATTTTCCCGAGCTGGGCCCGACCTTGCGGCGAGTTCGGCCGGAGGGTCGTGTTTCTACGAGGAATCGCTGGAAATTTCGGGCTTTTCTTCGGATTCGCGGAGGCGCAATTCGAGGATCCGGGAGTAAATGTCGCGTTTCTTGCCGAGACCTGCTCGAGCGAGCTCGCTCGCGGCGTCTTTGGACGACAGCCCGGCTGCCAACAGCCGCGAGATGGAGGTGTCGAGGAGCGCGGGATCCACAACATCGCTCTCGATAGCTCCGCCGATTACGATAGTGAATTCCCCACGGCCTTCCCACTCGGCGGCGGCGAGTCCGGCGAGGGAACCCCGGAGTACTTGTTCGTGCAGCTTGGTGAGCTCCCGCACGATGACGGCGTCACGATCCGGCAGGATGGCGGCCAAATCTTCGATGCATTGCCGTGCCCGTTTGGGTGACTCAAAAACCACCACCGGCTCCGTGCTCACGAGGATGCGTCCGATAGCCTGCCGCCTCTTGTCGCCTTTCCTCGGCAAGAAGCCGAGAAACAAAAACCCGCTCTCTCCCAAGCCGCTGATAGCGATGGCACCGGTGACTGCGCTCGGTCCGGGAATGACCGTGACCGCGATGTCGAGCTCGATAGCCCGGCGAACCAGGGCACCGCCAGGATCGCTCACGGACGGAGTGCCGGCGTCGGTGACGAGGGCTACGCTTTTTCCCGCGAGCAGCGTGTCAGTCAGACCCTTGATGTCTTTGTCCCGGCTGTGGGCATTGAGGGTTGTGACCACTTTTCCTTCGATTCCCAAATGACTGAGCAATTTGCGGGAATGGCGCGTGTCTTCCGCCGCGATGGTTTCACATTCTTTCAGTGTGCGGATGGCTCGCAGAGTGATGTCTTCTAGGTTGCCGATAGGGGTCGACACCAAGAAGAGCGTTGCGGTCGCGGCTGGCTCAGTCGATGTCAATGTCTTTGAGGAACTCGCGCAGCTTGCGAGTGATCCGAGCTTCCAGTTGGCGGACGCGTTCCCGCGACACTCCGAACTGGTCCCCCAACTGCTGCAAGGTCAGCGGATCTTCGGCGATCATGCGTTTGTCGAAGATGTCGATGTCTTTACCGCTGAGCGTCGTACGAAAATCTCGGAGGCGCTCCCGCACCATCTCCGCCAACTCCACGCTCTCGACAATAGTGTCCGGACCTGCCGCAGACGAAGGCATGAGTTCAAGCCGAGATGTTTGCCGCCCGTCCGTGTCTCCCACCGGTGCATCGAGAGAAGCGTCACTGCGCGCGAGACGGCGGTCCATTTCGCGTACTTCTTTTTCGCTGACGTCGAGTCGTTGGGCGATTTCGGCGTCTGTGACTTCCACCCCGAGGGCGGCGAGCTTGGCTTTTTCTTTGTTCAGATTGAAGAAGAGCTTGCGCTGGGCCTGGGTCGTCCCCAATTTAACCAAACGCCAATTGTTCAAAATGTAGCGCAACATATAGGCGCGAATCCACCACGCCGAGTAGCTGGAGAGCTTGACTCCCCGATGGGGGTCGTAACGCTTGACCGCTTGCATCAAGCCGATGTTGCCCTCCTGGATGAGGTCCATCATGTTCCGGTAGGCTTGGCGGTACTGGTACGCGAGCTTGACCACCAATCGGAGATTGGCCGTCACGAGTTGTGCGGCGGCGTCGACATCGCCGTCTTCGGTGTAGCGCAATGCTAGCGCGTGTTCCTCTTCGCGGGTGAGCAACTTGTGGCGCTGAACTTCCCGCATGTAGGCCTGCAGCGGATCCCGGACGGCGAGAGACTGAGAGGATGATTTTTGGGGCTTGACCAACGGAGCATTGAGATCGATTCCAGCGGTCCCGAGTTCTCCGCCATCGTCATCCGGATCTTCGCTGTCCGCATCCGAATCGGCATCGTCCGTCACTGACTCGGCATCTAGGCTCTCCTCGTTAAGAGCCCCTTCGGTGTCGATTCCTTCGGTGTCGATTCCTTCGGTGTCGATGAACTCGTCGCCGTCCGCGACCCCCTCGGTATCGATAATTTCGCTCGCGGGGGCACTCTGGCGTCCGGAGGAGCTAGATCTCGGCGAACTTCTGGGGACCCGGGAACTGCTTCGGCTAGAGGAATGCTTCTTTGTTGCCACGGGAGGGATTCGTTTGAACGGGGCGAGAACGTGCGTCCGCTTGCGCTCTAGGTCAAGGGCAGTCGAGCGTTTTCCGGAAAGCTTGGCGCGAATGTGCGGCGTTCTAGCGGGAGCTGTCGGCATGCCGTCCCGGCCGGATCGCAACGTTAGGGGCTGAGCCACCCCGACGGCTGGGAGTGGAACCACACCGAAGCGAGAATGGTGGCGAGCCCCAGGCCCTGCACCATTTTGACTTGGTTCCAGTAACGACTCACGCGATCGAGAGGGCAGGGCAACAACACGGCCGCCAGAAGCCACCCGCCCACTCCCACGTGGAGGAGCAGAAATGCGTAGACGGCAGCGATGACCATGCAGCTACGCGCGAGCAGCAGGGTACGGCGAGGTCCGAGCAGAACAGCGGTGGTGACGACCCCAGCGGCTTTGTCCTCGTCATGGTCTCGGAGCACTTGGATGCTCTCGAAGCAGGTAGAGAACAAGCCGAGTTGAAGAACAATGAGCCAGCCCAATGAGTTGCTGGCTGGGAATGCCACTGCCGTCATCGCAATGCCCCAGGCGGTCATCGCCACTAGGTCCCATAGGGGCATGTGCTTCAGCTTGGCCGTGTACAGCCAACAGATGCCCGCTCCGAAGATGGCGGGAATCAACAGCCCCCAGTCATAGACGGCTGCGATAACGATGAGGAGTGCGAAGAGGCCCCACTGGGCGAACAGAGCCGAGCGGCGGTGGCCCGCCAAGAAGTGTGTCTTGGTCGGCTCGCGCCCTGCCTTTAGATCGCGGTCGACGTCGAGGTAATCGTTCGTCAGGTAGGCGAGGAGATTCAGTTGCAGAGCGAAGAAACTACGGACCGCGATATCCGATATCTCCAAATGCAGGGCGACCATGATGGCCACGGCGGCGCCCATATTCGCCATCTCCAACTTCTTGAGTCGGAAGACGAAAACGTCCAGGACGATGCGAAGGGCGGCGGCCACGGCAATCATCGATTGCACAGCGCGCGCAGATTGTACATTCTTGCACTCAGTGCGCTGTTGCCCCGAACCCTAGCGGAGTTGCTCGCACAGCGGGCTCAGCGGGTTGAGCACCACAGAGTCTGCGCAAACGCCTACGCTTTCGGTGGTACGCAGAGCGCAGAGCCCCGAAGCGCATTGCTCGTCAAGCTCACATTCTCCGCCCGTATCGAGAGTGGGCTGGCAATGGCTATCGTCGCCAGCGGGGCAGTGCAAGTCGGCACCGCAGGGCTCGGTGTTTGAGCAGGGCTCTTCGGCGGCCTTCTTCGAAAGGCAATGGCTGCCGTCACAGTAGTACTCGCCGCCACAGACAGAGCTGAGGGCGCTGCAATCGTGTCCGGCCTCGATGCCTTCGGGCAACTGGCAGCTGCCTACGGCGTTCCCGGGTCGGAAGAGGCACTCCAGTTCGCGGTCCGTGTTGCAGTCAGAGGTTCGCAGACAAGCGCCATCCGCTGCGCCCGGTCCGGCCACGACGCTGTCGCATTCGTTTTGCGCGCCGAGTACGGTTTTCAGTTCGGATGCTGTCAGCTCGGCATCCGCGTAGGCGCGAGCGACCGCGCCCAAACACTGGAATGCGGTTCGGTTCGAATACTCGTCGGCGTTGATTAGTTTTTTGCAGGAGCGTTCCTGCTGGCCGACGCAGTGGTCGGTGGACTCGGCGGCGCAACGGTCGACGACCTGGCTGTTGCAGGCCGCGTCAGCCCATTCAGCGCAGAAGCTCCCGGCGTCTTGCAGGGCGCCACGCTGGCTGTCGATTTCGTCGGGGGTTTGAGAACAGGCCAGGCTGATGCTCAAAGTGACTAACGCTAGGAGGGGTCGTCGCATGCTTGTTTTTTCGTGAATTATCGGGCTTTCGGCCAAGTTCTTTGGGGGCGGCTTCGTGAAGCGCTTGCGCAGATGTTTAGTGATGCCCCCCCAGGGGGAGCCCGGAAGTCCCGGGGATCATCGGGCATTGTCGACATCGTGTTGCTTCGTCGAATTTCGGGCTAGGAGGGGCCCATGACGCAGCCGTCGCAGCTCTTGGCTAATCTTGAGAAGCAACTTCGAGTTCGAGGTGACGCTGTCGCCGTGTCGGGTCAGAGCGGGACACTGAGCTTTCGCGAGTTGTCCGAGCAATCGTCTCGCATCGCACGCCGGCTGATGAAGGATGCAGGCGGCACAGCGGGGCAGCGCATCGGAGTGTTGGCGCCGGCGGATCTCGCGTGGGCGACAGCCTTCGTCGGCATCTTGCGGAGTGGCGCGGTGGTGGTGCCGCTCAGTCCCCTCCACCCCCCGGCAGAACAACATCGAATATCGCAGACGGCGCGTCTGGATCGATTGCTGGTGGCCTCCGAGCTGGCGGATCCGGATTCCGCACTGCAGTGCGAGCTACGGGTCGATGGCATTGAGGAGATGCTCGCATTGGACTCTGGTGCGGCGTGGGACGGAAAAGGTCCGCAGCGGCCGCCAAATGTGACTGCCTCCTCCGGGGCCGTGATGCTGTTTACCAGCGGGACTACTGGGCAGCCGAAGGGAGTGCAGCTGAGCCACGGGAACCTCTGGGCCTTAGTGGATGGCCTCCGCACAGCGTGGGAATTTAGCGAGGACGATCGTTTGCTGCACAGCTTGCCGTTACATCACCTTCACGGGATCGCGGTCGCCTTCATGGTTTGTTTGTGGAGCGGCGGCAGCACGAAGTTCCTGCGCCGCTTCCAGTCTCAAGCGTTATTCAGCGAGTTCGCCGAAGCCACTGTCTGGATGGCAGTGCCGGCCCAGCACCAGACCTTGCTCGATGCGGCGGAAACGGCGAGCAAGACTGAGCGCCAACGGTGGGCGGCAGACGCGCGAACCCTGCGATTGGTCACCAGTGGCAGCGCGGCGCTGTCGTCGAAAATGGGAGCGAGGGTGGCGGAGTTGTTCGGGCAGTATCCTTTGGAACGCTACGGCATGACGGAAGTGGGCATCGTGCTGAGCAATCCCCATGAGGAAAGTCAGCGGCAGGCGGGGAGTTGTGGCCGCCCAGTAGGGGGAGCGGAAATCCGAATCGTGGATGAACAAGGCATCGACGTCGCAGAGGGCGAGTCCGGCGAGATTTGGATTCGTGGTCCCAGTGTGTTCGCCGCTTACTTTGATGCCCCGGAGGCGACGGCCAAGGGATTCGCGGGGAGCTGGTTTCGAAGCGGCGATACGGCGAAGTTTCGAGCGGACGGATATGTGCAGATTCTCGGGCGGACGTCCGTCGATATCATCAAGAGCGCAGGTTACAAGCTGAGCGCCCTCGAGATCGAGGCGGTACTCAAGGAACATCCTGCGGTTCGGGAGATCAGCGTAGTGGGCGTGCCGGATGAGAAGTGGGGCGAAGTTGTTGTGGCGGCGGTGGTTCCCGCAGCTACCGACTCAGTCGAGCTCAGCGTGGACTCCCTGGCGAGTTTCGCCAAAGACGAATTGGCCCGCTACAAATTGCCGCGCCGGCTGGTACAGGTCGAAGAGCTGCCGAAAAACGCCCTCGGCAAGGTCATGAAAACAGTTCTGCGAGCCGAGATTGAGGCGCGCTTGCTCAGAACCGCGGAGCGCAAGTCTGCGGAGCCTGGTTCCGACGTCTGATGCGGCGTGGAATGGGACCACGCGGCATGTGCTAAACCGCTAGATAGCTGATGACTCTATTCGACGAACTGGGTGGCGAGGTGATCCTGCGAGCGATCATCGATCAATTCGTCGATCGTAGTTTCGACGACATGTTGATCGGCTTCTTCTTTGCATCCGCCAATCGCGAGCGCGTGAAGGAAAAGGAATACGAACTGGCGGCGTCGCACCTTGGCGCTGACGTCGTCTATACGGGCCAACCCATAGCGGAGGCTCATGCGAAACATCGAATCATGGGCGGTCAGTTCATGCGGCGATTGCAGATCCTCCGGGAGGTGCTGGCGGCCTTCGAGGTGCAAGAGCACATCGTGAACCACTGGGTGGAGCACACGGAGCGATTGCGACCGCTGGTAACTAAGGATTCTCAAGGTGAGTGCGTTCAGAATTCGGATACTGGCGCCAATCGGAGTAGTGTGGACGATAAGGATCCGGAAAAATGAACAACCCCTTGAGCCGCCCCCAGTCTCTACTGATGCTGAATGCCAACTCGTTCCAGGGCGGGGCCTCACATGGTTTGCCGATGCTGGCGGGAGCGATCTTGCTAAGCGCCTGTGGCGCTTCGAGTCAATGGGAGCCGGAGTCGGGGAAGCAATACGACCCGCCCGTGGAGAGCGTCGTGATTTCCGAGTTGGGCGCGACCTCAGAGCTCGCTTCTTCCGGAGCCAGGCATCGGTCCACCCACGTCATCGGCGGATCGGGTCCGTCTCGGGATGAACGGGTTGCGCGCGGAAAACTGACCGGGCGCGTGCTCGGCACTTTCCGAAACACCTACTACAATTTCCCCAGCGAGCTGGAGTTTGAAGGCGATCCCGTCCCGCTGATGAACGCTAGCTGCCAGACCATCAAAGCGGTGCCCCGGGGCTTTCATGACGCTGTCTGTGTGCAAGGCAGCGGTCATCTGAGCGAAGGGCAGACGGTAAGTTTTTCCCGTCGAGATTGCGAATGCGCTGCGGAGTGTCCGCGAACCGGGCAGAAGATTTGTTTCGATAGCTTAGATCCGGCGAGCTACCCCTGGGGACGGGGCGCCACCGGCGGCCCCATCACGCCGATGGTCACCATTGCCGTAGATAGTGACGTGATTCCCCTGCACACCGTGGTGTACATTCCGGACTATGACGGCTTGCCCCGGGACGGAGCGGGCAAGACGGTGCACGACGGTTGTTTCATTGCTCAGGATCGCGGGCTACGGGTCAAAGGTCGTCACGTGGATGTGTTCACCGGCGATACCGGCATGACCAAGATGTACAATCATCTGGTCCCAAGCAACCAAGGCGTGACGGTCGTGCTCGATAGCCCCCGCTGTGAGCGAAAGACCATCCGGCAGTAGGCTGCCGCAGTAGGCTGGCGGCGCAGTAGCTCTACAGTGAATGCGACTAGGCGGCTTTACCGCAGCATTTCTTGTATTTTTTCCCGCTCCCGCAGGTGCAGGGTTCGTTTCGACCAATGCGAGGGGTGTCGCGGACGACGGGCTGACCCTTGAGCTCTTGGCCATCGACGAAGAACCACTTGCCCTTGTGTTTGGCGAAGGTGGCCCGCTCGTGGTGCGCCTGATCCTGCTCTTTTATCTGGAAGTGGGCGATGAATTCGACTTCGCCCGTTTCGTCGTTCTCGCTGCCATCTTTGACGTTGAGCACATCGAGACCCATCCACGCGGCGCTCTCCGCCCACTGCTTGGTGCTCTCCCGATCGACGTTGTGCTCGTGCTCAGGATGTAGCGATCCGATCAAGAAATCGATCTCGTGCTCGACGTAGGCGGTGTAGCGGGCGCGCATCAGCGCTTCAGCTGTCGGCGCGTCCTTCTCACCTTTGATGATGGGGAGACAGCATGTCTTCGTCGTTCCTTCTAGTCCGCACTCACAAGCCACGTGTCCTCCAGATCATTCGGTTGGGGTCAGGTCGATTCGTCAGGAATCGGCCAGTGCATTCAGCACGAGGCTGTGGATGCCACCGAACGCGCCGTTCGACAATAGGGCGACGACATCTCCGGCGTTTGCCTGCATCTTGAGCGCGGCGACGATGCTGTCTACATCGGGCATGACGCTGGCGGGGGTGCCGGACTGAGCCAATTGTTCGACGATTTTGCCAAGATCGAGGGCTTCTTCGGGCGCGAGGCCGGAGCGACCCAAGGGGGCCAGCATCACGATGTCCGCCTCGGAAAAACTTCCGGGATAAGCGTCTTGGTGCAGCGCGCGACAGGCCGTGGCGCTGCGGGGCTCAAAAACTGCAAACAGCTTTCCGTCAGGATGGCGGCGTTTGAGGCCTCCCAGGGTTTCCCGGACGGCCGTCGGATGATGGGCGAAGTCGTCGTAGACGAGAACGCCGCCAGGCGTCCCGATCAACTCTTGTCTCCGCTTGATGCCCTCGAAGCGGGCTAAGGCTTCGATCAATTTGTCGACCTTGGCTCCAAAGCCTTCGGCTGCCGCGGCGAAGGCTGCCAGCACATTTTGAAGATTGTGGTGCCCGGAGAGGGGGGACGCAACACGCCCGAAGTAGCTGCCACCACCGTAGAGGTCGAAGCTGGTGCCGCTGGCATCGCTACTGGCGATCGCACCCTGCCAGTGGATGGCCGGCGCGTAGCTCTTCTTGTCTTCGGTGCCGTAGAAGCTGACTCGGCAGCGGGCGTGACGGGTCAGTTCGACCACCTTGGCGTCATTCGCGTTGGCAATGAGCAGGCCGTCTTCGGGCATGTCCCGCAGCAGCTGCACGAAGGGGGCAAAGTAGCTCTCTTCGGTTGGGTAGATGTCGATGTGGTCGTGCTCGCAGGACGTGAGCACCAAGACCTGGGCGTGGTAGTGAAGAAACTTCGCTGTTTTTTCGAAGAAGGCGGTGTCGTACTCATCCCCTTCGAGCACAAAGGCTTTGGCCCCGCCGGGACGACTGAGACCAGCTTCCCCAAGGGTGGGCAAGCTGCGTGTTGTGGGGGCGGTGCGGAAGCTCGTTCCGAAATTTTTCGCGATGCCGCCGATCAAGAAACCTGGCTCAAGCCCCACCGCATCCAGCAAATAGGCGCACAGACTGGTCGTCGTGGTTTTGCCGTGGGTTCCTGCCACGACCAAGGGTCGCGTCCCTTCGAGGGCGAACTCTTGGAGCGCGCCTGCCACATGGGTGTAACGAAACCCGCCGTCAATGGCGGCGCGGGCCTCCACGTTGTCTTTTCGACATACATTTCCGATCACGACCAAGTCCGGTTTGTGGGCGAGGTGATCGGCGCTGAAACCCTCGAACAACTGAATGCCCCATTTTTTGAGGGCGGGTCCGATCGGAGGATCGAAACGAACATCGCTTCCACTCACATCGTGGCCGAGCTCCGCGCATAGGCCCGCGAGTGAACCCATGGCGGTACCGGAGACGGCTACGATGTGAATGCGCATGTCGCGCAGAGTTTATAGCTTGGCGGCGGCGACGTTGGCCAGCTCGCTGCGTTCTCCCTTGGTGAGCAGGATGTGTCCGACCAATTCTTCGTTTCTCATGCGCTCCACGGCGACGCTGAGCCCGTTGGTGGCGGAGTCCACGTAGGGGTTATCGATTTGGTTCGGGTCTCCCGTGAGGACGATTTTCGTGCCTTCGCCGCAACGAGTGATGACCGTCTTGACCTCATGGGGCGTGAGATTTTGTGCCTCATCGACGATCACGAACTGTTGCGGGAAGCTTCGACCGCGGATGTAGGTGAGAGGCTCGACCTCGATTTGACCGCTTTGCAGAAGCTCGTCAAAACCCCGGAGACCGCGCCGTCGCCCGCCTGACACGAGCAGGAACTCCAGGTTGTCGAAGATGGGTTTCATCCACGGGCCCAGTTTCTCCTCCACGTCACCGGGTAGGTAGCCCAGATCCCTACCGAGCGGGACGATGGGGCGGCTCACCAAAAGGCGGGCGTAAGTGCCGTCTTCCACCACGCGTTTGACACCGGCTGCGAGCGCCAACAGCGTCTTGCCGGTTCCCGCCATGCCGATGAGGCTCACCATACGAACCGAGTCGTCGAGCAACAGATCGAGGGCGAAGGATTGCTCGCGGTTCCGGGGTCGTACTGAAATGACTCCTTCCCGCGGGACCTGCAACGCGCGGATCGAGTTCTCGGATCGTCGGTATCGGCCCAGGGCCGTTCGTTTTGGCGAATTAGCGTCGGTCAGCATCACGCAGAGGTTGCTCTGCAGTCCTTCTACTTGCGGATCCTTGAGTGTGCCGCGCTCGAAGAACTCTTCGAAGGCGGTGTTGTCGACGACGATGTCCACATAGCCCGGGGCCATATCGTCGGGCTGAACCGCCATGTTCTCGTAGGACTCGACGCTGAGTCCGAGGGAATCGGCGCGGATACGCAGGTTGACGTCCATCGTGACAAATATGGTGGGAACGTCTGGCTTGCTATCGCGCAGATCGAGCGCCGTTTGCATGATGGCGTTGTCATTCGAGTGCGGGTCGAGAGCGCTTTTTACTTTCGGTCGCGCCGCGGGAACGTCGACTCTCAGCGTGCCGTCGGTACCGACAGGCACACCTGCTGCCAGGGAACCGTTCTCGGCTCGCAGGGCATCGAGGGCTCGAGTGATGTGTCGGGCGTTGCGGCCGCGTTCCGATGTGTCGCGCTTGAACTTGTCGATCTCTTCGATCACGTAGATCGGAATAACAATGTCGTTGTCTTCAAACTTGAATATGGCTTTTGGGTCGTGGAGTAAAACGTTCGTATCGAGGACGTAGTTTTTTCGCATACCAGCTTTCTCAGGCCCCCTCGGCCCGGTTCGCAAAATCCACCAAGCCCCAAGGTACTGTAAGCTGGCCCCCGTCGCCAGACGCATCGCCTTCTGAAGAGTGCTCGACGGGGCCAGATTCTTAGCCTTGGCTTTGCCCCGTTTGTTGTCGCTGCGGCGCGTTCGACTCGCCCGACTAGAGCTGTTGGCTGCCGTTACACCGGAGCGTGAGCATCCGCCCGAGAGCCGACAGCATGTGCCCGGTTACGGTCCTTTGGCCGATCTGGATGATAGCTGTTAAGTAGGTGCTCACTGCACCTACCCCAATTTGGCGGCCTGCACGGTGGAATTGAGTTAAGAGGTCGAGGCCAAGCTATGAAGATCATCGACAAGCTAAAAACCGGGGCTCCGGCTTTCTCTTTCGAGTTTTTTCCGCCGAAAAACGAAGAGGGCATGAATACCCTTTTTGAAACGGTAGCGAGGCTCAAGCAGTACGAGCCTGCGTACGTTTCGGTGACCTACGGCGCCGGCGGCAGCACTCGCCGGCTCACGGTGGAATTGGTGCGTCGCATCAAAGCGGAGACAGGCATCGACACGATGGCGCACCTGACCTGTGTTGGTGCAGACCAAGCGGAGTTGCGGAGTGTGCTCGACCAATTGCAGGAGGCGAGGATCGACAACTTGCTGCCCCTCCGAGGCGATCCTCCGAAGGGCGAAACGACCTTTGCTCAGCACGAGGGCGGCTTCGGCTACGCGTCCGAACTCATCGAATTTATCCGCAAGGACTACGACTTCTGTTTGGGTGGCGCCTGCTACCCGGAGAAACACCCCGAAGCCGAGTCTATGGGCGCCGATCTTGCCAATCTCAAACACAAGGTGGATGCGGGGCTCGATTTTCTGGTCACTCAGTTGTTCTTCAACAACGACGACTACTTTGAGTTTGTGCGGTGTGCTCGCGAGCTCGGTATCGAGCAAAAGATCGTGGCGGGCATCATGCCGGTCACCAACTACAACCAGATTAAACGCTTCACGGCGATGTGTGGTGCCGAGCTGCCTGAGCGTTTGCGTGTACGACTCGAAGAAGCGGACGGCGATTCTGAGCGTATCCGAGCGATCGGCGTAGCCCATGCGATCGAGCAATGTCGCGACCTGCTCAACCGTGGCGCGCCCGGCATTCATTTCTACACCTTGAACCGCTCGCCGGCGACGGTACAGATCCTCGAAGCCCTGCGTCCCTAGCATCAGGATCTGCTCTTAGAACCGCTCGCCAGAACTCGCAGCGCCAGCGCGAAGCCAGCTAGCGAGGTCACGCAGGCGCTGCTCCACCGGAAGTTTTGCGATCGTAATTCACCCTTTCCCATGGTCGCAGATCCTTATTAGGATCTGCTCTTAGAACCGCTCGCCAGAACTCGCAGCGCCAGCGCGAAGCCAGCTAGCGAGGTCACGCAGGCGCTGCACCTCCGGAAGTTTTGCGATCGTAATTCACCCTTTCCCATGGTCGCAGATCCTTATTAGGATCTGCTCAATCGTGGATCTTGCCCCCTACATCGAACACACGGCTCTGGCTGCCGAGACGGGCCCGGCCGAGATCGAGCAGCTCTGCGGAGAAGCGGCAGAGCACAACTTCGTTGCCGTGTGCGTGAACCCGTATTTTGTCGCCCAGGCCAGCGCCCAATTGAGTTCCTCTCCCACTCGGGTGGTGAGTGTTGTTGGATTTCCTCTGGGCGCTTGTTCGTTCGCCAGCACGGCGCGGGAGGCGGCGGATGCGATCGATGCTGGAGCCGACGAAATCGATATGGTAGTTCCGATCGGTCTTGCCTTGGCGGCGGAGTTTGGCGAGGTGGGCCGATGTATCGAAGCGGTTCGCACCGCGACGCGCGGATCACAGCTGAAAGTAATCTTGGAGACAGGCTATTTCGATGAGATCGAAATCAGCACGCTCTCGTCATTGGCCGTGAACGCTGGCGCCGACTATCTCAAGACCTCGACGGGCTTCGGGCCCCGGGGCGCCACCGTTCGGGACGTGGAGTTGTTGGTCAGCTACTGCGCGGATCGGGCGAAAGTGAAAGCCGCCGGAGGCATTCGCACAGCAGAAGTCGCGCGCTCGCTCGTGGAGGCCGGTGCCACTCGTCTGGGGACGTCCAAGGGAGTGCATCTAGTGACCCAGACCGACCAGCCTGCAGCGGACTGAGCGTGCCCCCCCCCCGCAGCGTCACCGCCGCAGAGTGGCTCAGCAGCGTCGCCACCGCAGAGTGGCTCAGCAGAGTGACTCAGTTGGGCGCCATCACGGCTTTGGCGTCGAAGACTCGGGCTTGGATGCGCTCTGGCGGAAAATCCAAGTCCATTGCGAGAGCTCGTTCGGTGAGCTCTCGCAATGAAAACAGGGCCGCTGCCGGTCGATTGTCCAAGTACATGCGCGGAATGAACTTGGGAGCCATCTTACGCACGAGTTCCATGCGGACAGGGCCGAGTCGGCTTCGCACAAAGGCCATGTGTCCGTACTCGTCGATCAGCAACTGATCGAGCATGTCGAGAATTTGCGCAGTGACAGGATCGTCGGCATCCAGCAGTTCGGCACCTTTGTCCCGCAGCGCATCGAATAGCACGACCCCGGCCACCTCGCCGAGCAGAGCGAGCACGTTGGATACGTCCTTAGGCATGCGGGCGAGCAGGGTGAGGAAGGTGCGTCCGAAACCGCGGGGCTCGCTCAGCCTGAGATCGCTGACGCCGAGAAGATCCAGCGAATGCAGCAGCATGCGAGTGTGATAAAATTCTTCGAGCTGCACGTAGGTGATGGGATCGTTGAGATCGCGACTGCGCTTGTCTGAGTCCGCCAGCGCCATGTCGATAACGAAGCTTTCGCCCTCGTTGCTGCGGGCGACACAGCACATCCATTGACCGAGCTCAGACATTTGCTTGAGCTCGCGGTTGGACTTCATGCCAGCGAAAAATTCAGCTGTGGGAACGTCTCCTTGGTACTTGGCGGCTTCCGCTTCTACCTTGGCGAAATATGCTTCCCGCTTTTTCAGCGACCGAGCCGCTAAATCCGGCACCCCATCCCGCCCCTTCACGTACTCCAAATACGCGTCCTGCGTCCGATCCCGCTCAATCTTCGTCAACGTATCAAATATGCTCACTCCGCTTCTTACCACGGGCTTTGCCCATGGACGAAGCGGAGTCCGCTATTCCAGGCGCAGCGATCGCTACCCAACGGCTCGAACAGCGGACTGGCCGAAGGCCAGGGGGGGGAAATGAGCAGCGTCGAGCGCGGCTCGTAAACGGACTCCTCAGGTTCTTAAAACTCGCTCCGCGAGTTTAAGGGCCTGAGTGGTAACCGATACGTAGAGACAGCGTCGTAGTGTGGGCGGTTGCGGGGTTGCCGAACTGGTAGGTGTAACGGAGTTGGGGGCCGACGTTCATTTGCCAGAACTCTACGGCTTCGAAGAAGGTGCCGGTGGACACGGAGGACATGCTGCCTCCGTCGACGATGGGATCTGTTTCGCCCTCGCTTTCGAGCGTCACTCGGCCGGCACCGGATTCGACGAGCAAACCCCAATCCTTATAAAATCCGCCTTGGGAGTAGAGGGGATAGACCTCTCCGCGAATGCCCACCATGAAGCCGGCGGCGTCGCCTGCGTTGGTTGTGTAGGAAGTGGCCGTGAAGCCGATACCGAAGCTGAACCAGTCTCGAGGAATGGCTCCTACCCAGCCGCCAACGTTACTGCCGAATCCGACGGGGGATGCGACGTAATATTCGTCGACGTCCATTTTGGCGTAGTGGTTGGGGTACCCCGAAATGCTCCCCATGGCCGTCCCGGTTTCGAGCACGACGAGCAAGCCCGAGCGCTTTTCGGAGTCGTCGGGTTCGTAGTGGGTTTCAAAATCGCCAGTGTCAGCATTGCTGGGCCGGGCGAGCATCAGTGCCGCGAGAGTTCCGCCGATTGCGCTGAGCCGTCTCATGCGGGGGATATGGCGGCATCCCCGAGCGAGGGTCAAGGGGTCGCGATTGCGAACAAATAACACCAAAAACTGGGCCATCGGGCCAATTCGTGCCCACAGCAGGGGGGATGGAACAGGTTCTTAGAAAAAGCCGGCGTTACTTTGTGTCTTGTGCGGCGTTAGCCGCCCTTGTGGGCTCCCTTGGGTGCGACGCGCTGAAGGGCGGGCCTTCGCTGAGCCACATGGAAAAAGAACAAGAAATCGGCATCCCGGATGTGCCGATTCCCCCCGCTGATGGTCCGAAGTTGGGAGCTATAGCGAACCTGACGCCTATCTACGACCGACCGTCCAAGAAGCAAGGCAACCAACTCGGCTATTTGCACGCTGGCGCGAGGGTACCCCGGGCGAAAGAGGCCTTCAGTACCCGCGGCTGCGCTAGCGGCTGGTACCCCATCGCCCCCAAGGGTTTCGTTTGCGCCGAGGGCAGCGCCACCCTCGACATGGACCACCCGACGCTTCAGGCGATGGCCATTCAACCGGATCTCAAGGCTGTATTACCGTACACCTACGCCCGCAGCTTGAAGAAGACGGTCGTGTACGAGGTGGATGCGGAGCACGATAAACACGTGCGGCCGGTTGCCGAACTTCCCAGTGTGAGCGGCTTGGCCGTGGTGGGATCGTGGACCGCGAAAAAACCTGACGGCGAAGAGCTGCGCTTGGCGATGATGGCGGACGGCAGATTCGTCGACGCAGCTCTTCTACGAGCCGCCGACCCGAGCGAGTTTTCCGGGGTCGAGTTGAGTGACGAGCTGCAGTTGCCGGTGGGTTACATCGTCAAACGCGGCGTCAGGGCGTGGTTTCTCGACGAGCAGATCGTCTCGAAGCGGGAGCGCCTCGACTACCACAAGCGCTTGGAACTCACGGGTCGCTTCCGGAGCGTCCGAGGGGTTCAGTTCTGGGCTCTGAGTGACGGCCGCTGGGTGCGCCACAAGGACATCACGATTATCCGCAAACGCAGCAAGTACCCAGTCTTCGCGACTGGCGATCAAAAGTGGGTGGATGTCAGTGTGATCACCGGAACAGCGACACTCTACGAGGGGCGCACCCCCGTGTTCGTGACTCTCGTCACGGTCGGCCGCGATCGGCTCGGCGATCCGAAAAATTCAGACTCTACCGCTCGCGGCGAGTTCAACGTGGTCGGCAAACACATCACCGCGACTGCCAGCGATCCGAAGGGCTTCGCCAATAACGTCGACATCTTCGATACTCCGTGGGTGCTTGAGTTAGACAACGGCCAGCTCATGCACGGTGCCTATTGGCACGACCGCTTCGGTATCGAACACGGCCCGGGCAATATCCAACTGTCGGTCGCCGATGCCAAACGAGTCTGGCAATGGGCCACCCCGACCTTGCCCGGCAACTGGCACGGTCAAACCGCCGTTGCGAAAAACACCACGATCATCAACGTTCGTAAATAGCTCTGAGCGGCGGGCGGTTCTCCCCGCTTAGGCTCAGCTGTGCTCAGGCGTCGCGCTCGGCAATGCGCCCTGTGACCACCCGTTCGATGTGTCCGTAATCCGCGTGGGAGGCTGTGTCGACGAAACCCTGCGCACGCATCAATGACGCGGTGTGGGGAGCTTGTCCGGCGCCGATCTCCAGAGCTAGCAGGCCGCCCGGCGCGAGAAAGTTCGGCGCTTGTTGGATGATCACGTCCACCAGGTCGAAGCCCTTCGGTCCTCCGTCGAGGGCGATGCGTGGCTCGAAGTCCTTAATGTCTGCTTTGAGCTCGGCAATCTCGCCGGAAGGGATGTAGGGCGGGTTCGAGACGATGACGTCGAATTTCGTCCCCGGCGCGATGCACTCAAAGAGGGAGCCCTCGCGAAAATTCAAGCTCCAGCTTGCTCCGAGACGTTCGGCATTGGCTCGGGCGACACCGAGGGCGCCCGCTGAGAGATCGGTCGCGGTTACCCGCCAATTGGGTCGCTCCAAGGCGAAGCTCACTGCGACGCAGCCTGAGCCCGTACACAGATCGAGCGCGAGCCCAAACTGGTCGTTCTTCTGGGTTTCTTTGAGCGCAAGGCCTACGAGGATTTCCGTGTCCGGTCGCGGTACGAGCACGTTCTTGTCGACGCGAAACACATGACCGTAAAATTCGCGTTGACCGAGGATGTAGGCGATGGGCTCGCCGCGACGTCGCCGAACGACGAGTTGTTTGAAGGCTCTGAGCTCGTCATCGTTCAGGGGGCGTCCGGCTTCCATGATCAGAGCGACCCGGTCTTTGTCGAGAATGCGCCCGAGTAGCAGTTCCGCATCCAGCCGAGGGCTGTCGGAGCCCTTGGACCGAAAATCGTCAGCCGCCCACGCGATCATGCGAGACACGGTCCACGGATCGGAAGTCTCGCTAGGGCTCATCGGGCTCAGTCGTTTCTCTGCGTTCGGTAGTACACTGCGCGGTAGCACTCTGCGCGGCAGCACTCTGCTCTGTCGTGCGCAAGCACACGGCCGTCGCCATCACGTGGCTTCGAGCGCTTGCCGAGCGGAGCTTACGACCGCTTCCATGTCGGTCTTGACCTCTCTTAGGCGAGCCTCGTCGCTGGCTTCCATCCGCAACACGATCACAGGTCCCGTGTTCGAGGCCCGGGCGAGAGTCCAAGCGCCGTCTTCGTACTCCACTCGGACCCCGTCGAGCTCGATGATCTTCTCTTTGCCGTTGTAGTGCTTGCGGACTCGTTCGATGACGTCGAACTTGATGTTGTCGGGACAGGCGACGCGCATCTCGGGAGTCGAGACTAAACTGGGCAGATCTGAGAGTAGCTCGGCGATGGTTTTCTTTTGCTTCGACAAGATTTCCGCGACCCGCAGAGCCGCGTAGATACCGTCGTCGTAGCCGAAGTAACGATCGGCGAAGAAGAAGTGTCCGCTCATCTCTCCGCAGATGCTGGCTTTTTCCTCCTTCATTTTCGCTTTGATCAGCGAATGGCCGGTCTTCCACATGATGCTGCGGCCACCGCGAGCATTGACGTCGGTAAACAGCGAACTGGAGCATTTGACATCGCCGATGATGGTGGCGCCGGGTTCGGTCTTGAGCAGTTCCCGGGCGAAGAGGGCGAGCAAACGATCGCCCCAGATGATCTCGCCGGTCTTGTCGACCACACCGAGACGGTCTCCATCACCGTCCCACGCGAGACCGGCGACAGCGCCGTCGCTAGCGACTCTAGCCGTCAGATCGATGAGATTTTTCGCGACCGTAGGATCTGGGTGGTGATTGGGGAAGGTACCGTCCATATCGCAGAACAGCGCGCTGGGGGTGAGGCCCAGTTTCGCGAAGGCTCGTAATCCCAAGGGGCCCGCGGAGCCGTTGCCAGCATCCACGACGAGCTTCAGGGACTTGTCGAGCTGGATGTCGGCGGTGAGCGCGTCGATGTAGGCGTCGCTGACGGGGGTCGCTGTGACCGTTCCGGGCTCCGTCTCGGCGAAGTCGGCAGCTTCCACCAATACTCGCAATTCTTGAATGCTCGCGCCGAAGAACGAGGCGCGCCCAATCATCATCTTGAATCCGTTGTCGTCCCCGGGGTTGTGACTGCCCGTGATCATGATACCGCCGTCGGCCTTGAGATGATGAACCGCAAAATACATCTGGGGCGTAGGGCCGATTTCAATTTCGAGCACGTCGACGCCGCCTCGGGTCAGCCCATCGATGAGGGCTTTCTGTAGCCGGGGGCCGGAGAGCCGGCAGTCTCGCCCGACCACAATTCGTGCTCGACCGTTCACATCGGCACTGAGCATCTTGGCCAGGCCCAGACCGAGTCGGGTCGTCAGATTGTCGGTCAAGTCCACGTCGGCTTTTCCGCGGATGTCGTACTCACGGAAGATATGGGCGGGGGTCGTCATGCTTTCCTTCGTCGTTTGGGGGACAGGGGCTCAGCGGGAGGCAGCTCAGCGTTTCCTCGCGGAGCATTCGGGAACCTTCGAGCAGAGTTTTTTTCCGCCCTCCCGATACCACTGACGGCCTACGTAATACAGCACGCTAGTGCCGGTGGTGCTGACCCAGCTGGCCACCGGCGGCGCGTAGTAGCAGTCTGGGGGGGGCATGACCCAGCGTCCGCCGCGCCAAAGCCAATCGCCGTCGACGTATTGCCACTCACCGTCCAGCCAGGCGCACTCGGGGCTAGGGGGGGCGCCGACCGTCTCGACCTGGGCTGTGGGGGGCGCCCCATCGACAATCAGGGCTGCCACGGCCGCAGCGCCATGGGGTCCTTTCGGAACGGTCGGTACACCACTGGCACAACTGGCCAAGAGGCACGCGCCGGTAAGCCCGGGGGCGGTCCAGTTACGAGCCCGGATCGCCGGGGGACCCGACCGTGGCGGTCTCATATCAGAGCCACAGGACGTTCAGGTATTGGTCAGCGGCCCACTGTCCGAACAGCATGTATTCGAGAATACCGAGCACGAGGAAGGGGCCAAAGGCGAGACGCCCGGCGCCAAAGCCGTCGCCCACATCCGCGGCGAGAGGATCTTTGGCGAGTTCGGCTTCCAGCTCGGCTTTTTCGTCACCTTCCGCTGCCTCGATCTCTGCGCGCAACTCGGCAAGTTCCGCTTTGACCGCGTCGGGGATCTCCAGCTTTGTACCGGTGATGAGCAAACCCAAGGCCAGTAAAGTGCCCTGAACAGAACCCACCATGAGGGCAAAGACGGCGCCCTGCCAGCCGAACCAGGCGCCGGCTAACATGAGCAACTTGGCGTCTCCGCGCCCCATGCCCGCGTGTCCTCGGAGGAGTCGGTACAAGAAGTCGAAGGGCAGCCAGACAATCAGAAAACCCGCGATCGCGCCGCCGAGCGATTCGATCAGCGTCATGTCTCGAGCGGCGAAACTCAGGATCCCCAGAACGGCGCCGCCGAAACTCAGGGAATCGGGAATGATCATGAACTCGACGTCGATGAAAGCGATCGCCACGAGGGTGAGAGATACAGCGAGATACAGCGCGAAGTTCAGCAGCGCGTATTCCCACGGAGTTGACGCCGGTAGCTCAAACACGACCTGTTGGATAACCGCCCACGCCATCAAGCCGCCCACCAGCTCGACCAAGGGGTAACGGCCGGATATCGTCGTTTTACAACAGCGGGCTTTGCCCCTCAGGATGAGCCAGCTCAGTACCGGGATGTTGTCGTAGCCGGCGATAGGCGTGTTGCAGCCCGGGCAGGTGGACGCTGGGAAGGCGATGTTTTGGTGCCGCGGCACTCGGTGGATCACCACATTGAGGAAGCTTCCGAACAGCAATCCGAAGGCTACGCCAAAGAACGCGATAAACCAGAACGGCACTTCAACCAGAGTCACAGACGACAACCATAACCATTCAAGCTGGAGGGAGCTGTCTTTTTGTCTTTACGGCGTCTGCGACGGCACCAGGCTCGCTGTTCCTGCGGCACCAAAACGAATTATTGCGCTGTCGCCATTAGCTCTTCGGTGCAGGCCGCGTTAGTTTGGGGGCATGGGAAAAGACGCGACCACCCTGAGCTTGGATAACTACGCGGCCTCCGCCAAGGCCCTAGTGGTGGCAGCTCAGGCCACGGCGGACGAAGCCGGTCATAAAGAGGTGACCCCGCTGCACTTGTTGAGTGTCGCGCTCGAGCGAGAGGCCGGAGTAGGTGCCGTCTTTCGCAAAGCGGGTGTGAACCTGGTGCAGCTCACGAGCCTCACGGAAACCGCGATGGCGACGCTGCCCCCCGGCGATCAGGCGAGCTATTTGTCGAAGGCCTTGTTGGAGCTTCTAGGGCGGGCGGAGCGCGATGCTGGTCGGGCCATCGATGCCCAAGTGTCCGTCGAGCACTTGCTGAACGCTTTGAGTTCGGAGATCCGCGGCCCGGCGAGCGATATCATGAGCGCTGTTGGGGTGGGGCCCGGTTCGCTCCGTTCTCACGTGTCGGCCTTACGCATGGCCACAGCTGGGCCCGATGACTCCCCGGCAACCTCGGGCTCGCGGGATCTCGTGCGTGCGGCTCGGGACGGCGAACTATTTCCGGTGATCGGTCGCGACGGCGAAGTTCGGCGCTTGCTCACTATTCTCGAGCGCCAAACGAAGAACAGCGCGCTACTGGTCGGCGAGGCAGGGGTGGGGCGGCGAACCATCATCGAGGCGGTGGCCCAGCGCCTCGCTAACGATGACGTGACCACCAGTCTCGCGGGCTCACGCTTGATCGAGCTGGATTTGGGCGCCATCGGTGCTGGCGCGCGGCTGCGCAGCGATCTCGAGAATCGCTTGCGTCAGGCCATGGCAAAACTGGCGAAACGCGGCGACAGCATCCTCGTGGTGTTGGGCGTAGAAGAGCTTTTTGGCGGCACGGGCCCCGGCCTGGGCGAGGTGCTCAAGGGGGGCATTTCGCGGGGCGGCTTGCGCATGATCGGCACCACGACTCCTCAGGGGCTGGCGAAAATCCGCGAGAAGGATCCAGCGCTGCTGCGGGAAGTCACCACGCTGGAAATCGAAGAACCCGAGGAAGAGGGCGCCCTAGAGATACTGCGCGGTGTGGCCGCTCGGTTTGAAGACCATCACCAGGTGGTGGTCACCGAGGGGGGCGTGACGGCGGCGGTTCGCTTGGCGAAGCGGTACTTGCAAGATCGTTTCCTGCCGGACAGCGCCATTGACTTGCTGGACGAGGCCGCCGCAACCGTGCGGGTCGAGAGTGACGGAGTGGGCGCGGAGGCGGATCGCGCATTTCGCAGGCTGGAGTCCTTGGATGCGCAACTTGGCGCGCTCGAGGGGGCGGCGGATTCCGGAAGCGTGGCGGCCCGGGCCAGCCTCGCTACCGAAGCCGATGGTTTACGCCCGCAAGTGAAGAAGTGGCGTGAGGAGCTGGACTCCCGTCGGGGGGCGGTGGCGGCCGTTCGGTCTCTTCGCTTGGAGCTAACGGAAGCGGAAGCGGAATACGCAAAGGCGAAAAAAGATCGCAACTGGGCTCGCACCGGCGAGCTGGAGCACGTCACCATCAGCGACATCACCTCCCGCCTGAGCCGCGCGGAAGCCGCCGCGAGCGCCAGCGCAGGCGACGAGGAGCGAACGGTCGGCGAAGCCGAGATAGCCAGGGTTCTGGAGAGCTGGACGGGCATTCCCACTAGCAAGATGCTCGAAGAGGAAACCACGAAACTGTTGGAGATGGAGAGCCGCTTGGGCGAACGCGTGATTGGGCAGCCGGAGGCGGTGGCTGCCATCGCGCGGGCCGTGCGCCGCGGACGAGTCGGCCTGCGGAACGCTAACAAACCCATAGGCTCCTTCCTGTTTCTAGGACCGAGCGGCGTCGGCAAGACGGAATTGGCGAAGGCACTGGCTCAGTTTCTGTTTGATGACGAAGCGGCGTTGACACGTCTCGATATGAGTGAGTTCATGGAGCGCCACATGGCCCAGAGGCTGGTGGGTGCACCGCCGGGTTACGCGGACAGCGATCAGGGAGGCTTCCTCACGGAGGCCGTGCGAAAGCGCCCCTACAGTGTCTTGCTCTTCGATGAAGTGGAGAAGGCGCACGAAGATGTATTCGATCTCTTGCTCCAGGTGCTCGACGACGGCCGCCTAACGGACGGTCGCGGTCGGCTTGCCAACTTCAGCAATACGGTTGTCATCATGACGAGCAACATTGGATCGTCTAAGATCCTCGACGCCAGCGCGTCGGCGTTTTCCTCGGAGGACGGGCTCGACGCGCTGAACGCGGTCTTGGGTGGCGAGCTCGGTAAGTTCTTTCGCCCGGAGTTCCTCAACCGAATCAGCGAGACGGTGATGTTCCGCCCCTTGGGGCCCACGCAGCTCACACAGATAGCCGCGATTCAAACGCGCGATATTGCCAGCATGCTAGCGACCCGGGGCCTCGGCCTCGAGATCAACGACGAGGCGATAGCCCTTCTGGTGGAGCGTGGTCATGAGCCCCATCTCGGCGCCCGTCCCCTGCAGAGGGCGTTCCTACGCTACGTGCAGGATCCCCTCGCGGACGCCCTACTGCGTGGCAAATACGAATCCGGTGAGACCGTCGCCGTCAGCGTCGCGGACGGGGAGCTGCACTTCGCCAAAGGCGAATCGTAACGCAGCGCCAAAGGCTAATAACGACGGCGTCTACTTGCCGGAATTAGCCGCCGTCGTTCCGGCATCGTGTTGGTGACGTACCGAGGCAAAAAACTCGCCAATGGCCTTCTTGGATTGCTCGGCTGTGACACGTCGGTATCGCGCCGGGGCCTTGATTTTTCTCGCCTGCAGGCAGATGGCGGCCTCTTCGTATTGGACGAGGGTGGTCGGTGAAGCCTCCGCACCCACGGCGTTGACCGCGTCCTCCAGGGAGGGGCAAGCCCTGGTCGGGGTCGCGGCCTTGAGAGGTTTGGCACTGTCGCAGCAGTCGTGACGGAGGGCGCTGACGGCGCTCAGTTCGAACCAACCGAGATGGGCCCAGAGCGTTACGCCTTCCCCTTGGCCTCCGCCTTGAGCGATGACCTTGTAGATGCGCTCGCCGATGGTCCAGGCACTGGCCTCTTCACAGACGAAATCTAGATCCGGATTTTCGCCGAAAGTGCCGTGAGGCAGATGGGATTCCACGCACAGGGTAGTGGTGTTCTCCGTCACGATATCCGCGGGCACCTCAACGACAGCAGCGGGCTTGGCGAAGACGCCGCCTAGGCCGGGGGTTTTTGCTCGCACGGCTTCGGCAAGGGATCCTTTTTGGCGGCCCTGGCTTGGCACCATGACGAGGGAATAAAAACCGAGCATCCCGATGGCGAAACAACCGAGTCCGGCGACATACTTGAATGCGCCATTTTTCGGTGGCGGCTGGGGCGGCACGCTGCTTCGTCGGGCTCCGACCGCAGTACTCGGGGCGGGGGTATCGAGGGGCGGGGGTATCGAGGGGCCCGTTTTAGCCACTTTTGAAAATGTTCCTTCCATCGGAAGTGGAGGCGGTACGGAATGGCTGGGTTCCCTAGAGAGCAGCGGCGCTCGAGGCGACTCGCTTGAATCGTCCGCGACCTGGTCTCCTGGGGAGTTCTCTCCCGGGGCTGGGTCGTCGGGTGCGTCCCCGTCATTGCCGTCTGGTTTGTCCGTCGCCACCGATGCCTCAAGGTGTCAGCTTATCAGGCTCTCGGGGAAGGTCATCCGGCAGTCGCTGCTTGTTGTTGTTGTTGTTGTTGTTGTCTGCGGTCGGGTGGCGGGTCATCCGTCGTTGTGCTTGTCCGCATCGTCCGGGGTAATGCGGTTGTTCTTGGGCGGACAGCATTGACCGGTCCTCTTGCCGGCTGAAGAATGGGGGCCGGCGCCCTTGAGCCGAGCCCGCGCCGTACCGGTGGGAAGTCGAGCGATTTACATTTTTGACTCGGGGGAGCAGCCGCGCCTGGTGCCCACCGCCCCCGCGACCACAGAAGTCGGGAAATCTCCTCATGGCATCCCCTGCCGAACCGCCCCAGACCCGCGAGCCGACCGCCGTTCCCGGGTTACTGTTCATATCATCAGTGACTTTTGTAAATCCCCGATGCGCCCGGCCGTGTTACAGGGCTCGGGTCTGGCACCCCCTTCGCCAGAATTTCACGAGTTGGAGACGATACGAAAATGATGCATTTCGGCCCGGTCCGCAGCAATTACGGTCTCGAGAATCACGGCATTGTTAACGCCAAAGCCGCTTACTGGAACCTGGGGCGTAGTGCCCTCGTAGAAGCCGCGCTCAGTCGTGGCGAGGGAACCATGAGCCAGCACGGCGCGCTTGTTGTGTTGACGGGACAGCATACGGGTCGTTCTCCGAACGACAAGTTCATCGTTCGCGAACCGAGTAGCGAAGAAAAGATCGATTGGGGCAAAACCAACAAGGCGATGAGCCCTGAGGCTTTCGATCGGCTGCACGCGCGCTTGGTTGGTTACATGCAGGACCGCGAACTCTTCGTTCAAGAAGCAGTTGGCGGCGCCGACAAACGTTTACGATTGGCCATTCGGGTCGTGACGACGAGTGCGTGGCACTCCTTGTTCGCCCGCACGATGTTTCTTCGTCCCACCAACGAAGAGCGCGAGAAGGCCGAACCGGAATTCACCGTTCTGCACGCGCCCACCTTCAAGGCGAATCCAGATACGGACGAGACCAACAGCGAGACCTTCGTGGTGGTCAACTACGCCAAGCGCCTAGTTCTCATCGGTGGCACTCGATACGCCGGTGAGATCAAGAAGAGCATCTTCAGCGTGCTGAACTACATGTTGCCGCTCAAGGGCATCTTGCCGATGCACTCCTCGGTCAACGTAGGGGACAAGTCGACTGTCTTTTTTGGGTTGTCTGGAACCGGCAAAACGACTCTTTCCGCCGACCCGGCGCGTGAGCTCATCGGCGACGACGAGCACGGCTGGAGCGACGACGGTGTCTTCAACTTTGAGGGCGGCTGCTACGCGAAAGCGATCAAGCTATCAGCGGAAGCCGAGCCCGATATTTGGAAAGCTTGTCACTCCTACGGCACCGTTCTCGAGAATGTGGCAATGGATCCGGACACCCGGGAGATCGATTACGACAGCTCCAAGCACACGGAGAACACCCGCGCTGCGTACCAGCTGGACCGTATCGCTAACGCGTCCGAGACGGGCATGGCGGCACACCCCTCCAACATCATCATGCTGACGGCGGATGCCTACGGTGTGTTGCCTCCGATCTCCCAGCTCACGGCCGAGCAGGCCATGTACCACTTCATCTCGGGTTACACCGCGAAGGTGGCAGGCACCGAGCGCGGCGTGACCGAGCCCACCGCGACCTTCAGCGCTTGTTTCGGTGCGCCGTTTTTGCCGATGGCACCGACCTACTACGCCAAGATGCTCGGCGAAAAAATCGCCCAGCACGGCGCCAGGGTGTGGCTCGTGAACACGGGTTGGACGGGCGGCCCCTACGGTGTCGGCAGTCGTATGAAGATCGCTTACACCCGCGCCATGGTGACTGCGGCCCTGGAGGGCAAGCTGGACTCTGTCGAGTTCACGCCGGATCCCATCTTCGGAGTCGGTATCCCGGCGTCCGTACCGGGCGTCCCCAGCGAGGTGCTCAATCCGCGAAACACCTGGGCTGACAAAGATGCCTACGACGCCAAAGCGCGTCACCTGGCGGGTCAGTTCAAGGCGAACTTCGAAAAGTTCTCGGGTTCGGCCGAAAAGGCTTTGATAGCTGCAGGTCCGGCTGTTTAAGAGTAGCGTCCCGATCTGATTCGATCGAACTAAATGGGGTGACCCGTTTCGAGCGTTGCGGTCACTAAACCGCAGCACTCTGCCGTTTGCCCGCCACCAGTTGTGCCCTTTGCGGCCTTGTTCGAGCCCCGACTCGGATGCCGCGATGTTAGCGCTGCCCGCTGTATGTGCGGAACGCCAAGTCGGAATTTAAGGCATTGATTTGCTGAATGGTCGGGACGGTCGTACTATTGGACTGTGCTAATGCGCGAGAGAGGGCCCCTGACGCCGTCGAACCCAACGCATGTATGGCTGCTGGGGGCAGTGTTGGTGAGCCTGGCGTTGACGGCTTGTTCACCAAGCCAAGCGCCGGGTGAGGCCCAGTCCTCGGACAGAGCGCAGGGCGGTTGGGCGACTATGGCAAAGCCCCAGCGTCTCGACTACATGCGCAACGTGGTCCTGCCCAAAGCCGCAGCGGTGTTTCAGGAGCACGATCCCGAGGCATTTGCGGACTTCAGTTGCGGCACTTGCCATGGGGACAAACGGAATGGCTTTCGCATGCCGGCGCATTTGCCGCCCCTGACCGATCAGCTCCTGACGGAAAAGGCGAGCGAAGCTGCGTTCATGGATGAAAAAGTCGTACCGCTCATGACGGCGCTGCTGGGCAGCACCGTGTTCGACTGCGTCAACTGCCACTTACCTGTCGGGCGGTAGCCCAGCGCTAAACGGTCCGTCGCGCATCCAACGGGGGGCGACGCTACGCGCCGGCAATGCTGCTCTCTTCGGCTGATCGGCGCCCAGGACGACCGCCTGTGACAGCCCGCTTGACAAATTCCTGACTTCAGTTAACACTGTTAAAATTAGTTCGGGCACACGACAGAAGATCAGCGAGGCGGCGCGCGAGGTATTTCTCGACGGCGGCCTCAACGCCTTCTCCATGCGTAAGGTAGCGGCTCGCTGCGAGTTGTCCGCGACGGCGATTTACCGCCACTACGACGACAAAGACGCGCTGCTGGTGTCCATCGTGGTGCAAAGCTTCGAGTTGTTTTCAGCCTATCTCATGCGCTCACTCTCCGGCAAGACACCGCTGGAGCGATTCGAGCTCACGGCACGCGCCTATTTCGACTTCGCCATCGAGAACGAACGCGATTATCAGCTGATTTTCATGACGGATTGTCGTGATTTGGGCTTTCTCGATCTGTCCGCGGGCACCCGCGAGAATCTCGGTAACACCTATCGTTTCCTGCTCGACCGCCTGCGGGAGTGCTCCGAGAACGGCGATTTTCGTTACGCGGATCTGGAGGCTGCGGGGGTCTTCGTTTGGGCGCAGAACCACGGGCTCGTCAGCCTTTGGTTGACCGGACAGCTCGGGGAGGAGCGCGCCATGTTCGAGTCCCTGGTCGACCGAAGCATTCGTGGTGTTGTTCAATCCTTGAGCGCCTAGCTCAAATTCCAGGGGCCCCGATCGGGGCCCCTTTTTAACCAAGGCATTAACACTGTTAACACAGATCGGAGACAGACCATGAAGCAGCCAGTCCTTGGAACCGTTCCTCGGGCTCAGTTCCCCTAACAAGTGGTGGTATTTATCATCGGCATGCTCCTCAACCACTGGTGGAAGATTCACAAGTGGCTGGCGGTGGCCTTAGCCATGCCGCGCATGCTGAGGGAGCTGGAGTCGAAACCTGAATCTGGCTTCCTCGGTTGGGACCCCATGGGATTTGGCACGATGGTTCAGTACTGGGCGTCCGTGGAACAGCTTCACGCCTACGCCAAGGATCGCGATGGCGAGCATTTTCCGGCATGGGTCGACTTCAATCGTAGAGTGCGCCGAAGTGGTGAGGTGGGAGTGTGGCATGAGATCTACCCCGTCGGCCGTGAGAGCATCCAAACGCTGTACCTCAACATGGCGCCTCGGGGCCTCGGCCGTGAAGCCTCACGAGCCTCGGAAGGCGTCACCACCCCAGTCTTTGCGCGAGGCGGCCTGATGCCCTGGCGCGTAGGCTGAAGATCGAGCGGTGGGTTGACGATCGCTGCGCCGCCCACCCCTCTCCTTCGGCGAGTCCAGTCTACGAGCCCGGTTGACGATCGCTGCGTGACCTGCCCCAGTCGGGGCAAGAGCAGGTCACTTCGCTCCTTTCGTCGCACTTGGCTCTACTGGAGTTTTTCCTGAGGTCCTCGCCGCTTACGCGGCTGCGGCGTCCTCGGAGCTACGCGGCTGCGGCGTCCTCGGAGCTACGCTCCTGCGGTTGGTTGCAGCGTGAGGCCCCGACCTCACTCGCCCGGCGTCGGAATACCGAACGCGGACCGATTAGCGCGAGCGGCCTTGCGCGTTACTTCGCGTCAGCTGACGCCGGCCGGGGCTGGGGCCTGACTATTGATCATATTCTTCTGCGGGTTGTGCCGTCTCAATGGAACGGCGCAGTTGCCATCCCATTAGCAATGTCGCGAGTTCGCGATAGCCACGGTGCAATACTAGCCAACCTGGGCTTCCGTTGT
>JABSRN010000176.1 GCA_013214025.1 Polyangiaceae bacterium | reverse complement strand
GGCTTGTTGGCCATGCTCTTGGCCAGCCGCAGCAGGCGTTGCGCCCGCCGCGAATCACCCAGCTCCGCGCCCAAAAACTCGTCCTCGATATCCTCGATCTTTTCGTTAGCCACCCTCAGTGTTGCTCACGCTCACCGGAATCTTTCAAGAACTTCCGTAGAATCCATAGGCTGGGGCCCCGCGCTGCAAGAAACCGCAGGCGCGCCAGCGCCGAGGACGCCGCAGCTCCGAAGGAGCGAGGACCTAGGAGAAAAGGGTCCGGTAGAGCCACGGTTGACGAACAGAGCGAAGTGACCTGGCCTTGCCCCGACTGGGGCCGGTCACGCAGCGCTCGTCAACCGTGGCTCGTACACCGGACATATCCACCCATAATCCGCTTTGCGGATTATGGGTGGATATGCACGACCGTCCCTCGCTCTTTGTTGAGGGTGCTGTGCCAGTCGGGGAAGACGTTGGGATCTGTCCACTCGAAAAGCCAGGCGGCGTCTACGGGAGATAGGTTAATGCAACCGTGGCTTCTGACTCGGCCAAAGTCGTCGTGCCAGTAGGTGCCATGCAGAGCGTAGCCCTTGTGGAAGTACTGGACGAAAGGCACATCGCGAAGATTGAAGGAGTCACTCTTGTCGTCTGCTCCGTCCATTGTGGAGGAGACATGCTTGGAGTGAATCATGAACGTGCCCAGAATGGTCGACGGCACCTTTTCTGGATCTCCCAGCAAGCCGCGCCCGCTACTGATGAGCGTCACATAGGTGGGGTGTTCCCCCCGATAGGCGACCAAGGTCTGCCGGCGAATGGATACGTCGATCCATTTACGTGTCCCGGTGGCTACGCTCGGGAACTTCGTACGGGCTTTGACCATGCGCAATCCATGTTGGGGCACCCAATGGCCATCTCGCGTTTCCCAGAACGTACCCGCGACTCGCATCACTTCTCCGGTGAGCTTGATGCCTTCGCGCATCGCGTAGGCCCCCACGGCGTGCAGCTGCCCGTCTTCGCTCCGTTTGTACTTGGGGTGAGAGTGGTTTTTTACGAACGCAACGGGCAAAGACTCATCCGCGTCCAGCGCGACGCCGTGAAAACTGCTCGGTTCGACCAGACGGGTGCGGTCCAAGGCAATCCAGTCCAGCTCGGTCGTCAATCCGAAGAATCGCTCCCCCTTCTTGTACGTGCTCAGAATCGCGAATCCACTGTCCGGTGATGCCTTGCCCGCGTGGGTAGCAAATCGAAGCGGCTTCTTCACTCCATAAGGTTTGGTGAGCGGGCGATTGAGATGGTCGGGTAACTCGGTCTGCACGTCCAACATGTCTTGTAGGTCGTGCGCATGTAACCAACCTAGCCAACGTCGCGCGTTTGACCGAAAGCCACCCTCGACCTGCTTCATGTTAGCCTCGCTCGGAAGCTTGAAATAGAGGTGCGGGGGGCGCGATCGGGAAAGGGCATAGAGATACGGCAGCCCCTGCCCTCGCTCCGCTCGACGGCCATGCGCCAACACCACCGGATGCTGAAGATCCGTTGTCGCGCCATGACCGATACAAACAAAGCCCCGCGGGTTCACGCGGTACCACCCTCCGGCGCATCCGTCGTTGTGAATGACGGGTCCCCTCCGGTCCACGACCGCCCCCGCACGCAAGTATCCAAAGCGTGTTCGCTTCGGGCCGGTGTCGGTATAGACCCAAGTTCGCCAGGCGATACTGGCAAGCTTGTCCCCGGTCGCCTGAAACGGCAGGTTGTCGACGGCTGTTCCCAGACCACTCGCAGCTTGTTCGGGAGGATTCTTGGCGGGGGGATGAGCCAACGACTCGGCCGTAGCCACAGCCACTGCCGCCTTAGATTGAGTCGCATCCGCACCGGGAGGCGGAGCGGCTTCATCGCAACCCCCGATGACAAACACTAGGGCCCCAAGGACACAGCTGGAAAGAACACGCGCAAACATCTCGACGGCCCCTAGAACCGATCCTAAACTCCCGCGGCACCGGCACCGAAGTTTTCTGATCGTGGTTCGTAATTCGGCTCTGCTCTTAGCCCGAATCATGGTTGATCGCACGGCTTCCCGCCGCCTCGAGTACATGACCCCCTCTCGCGCAAACAATCCAGCCGATTTTGTCGTGGGCAGCAACGCCATTGTTGCCCGAGCGGGCAGCTGGCTCGTCGGTACTGTTGACGCCTCAACCCGCGCCCAGCGGGCTCATTTCAATGATTATCCCCGGGACACGGGCTACGGAACCAGGCATGGTGGGCGGCGCCCATGAGGATCCCGAAAGCCGCCTGGACCATCGTCTACGAGGTCGCGCGCCATGTTCTACGCCGGCCCGTGGTGGGGATTTGTTGCGCCGCCAAGACCGAGGACGGTCGCTGGCTGTTGATTCGACGCAGCGACACCAACCAGTGGGCTATGCCCGGCGGGACGTTGGAATGGGGCGAAACTTTCCGAACCGCCATCGAACGTGAGTTGTTGGAAGAGGCCGGTTGCCGAGTGGTTTCGCTGGGCGGAATTTCTGGCGTGTACTCCGGTCCGGAGCGTGACCCTCGCTTTCACGCCGTGACCCTCGTTGTCTCGGCGACGGTGACCCAGCCACACGCGCCACCGGTCAATCCTCTGGAAATCCTGGAAGTACAGCTTTTTGCGGATGACGAGCTTCCCGAAACGCTCTCCCACAGCCAGACGGACATGTTTCAGGCGGCGCGGCAGGGACAGCTGCGCTGGGAGTAAGCTATGGTTCTTCTCCGTCTCTCCGAAGACGCCCTCGGAGGGGAACTGTGAATAACGCTTCATCATACATTCGCCAACTCGTCCGCTGCCTGTGTCTTCTCGCGGCGGTCAGCTGTCTGTCCGGCTGCGGCATGCTGTTCGGTGGCGTGAAAGTCGAATCTGTCGCCGAGACCAGCCTAGCCCCCAGTCAGGTTGCGTTGTATTTATCCATCACCCACAGCCGACACGGCGTAGTCGATTTGCAGGCATCCCACTTTCGTTTGACCGAGGGAGAGAGCCTGCTCGATTCGGACGCAGTCGATCTTCAATTGCTCGACAAGAGCATTGCGAGTCACCACGAAGCCCTCGTTCTGGTCGATATGTCCGGCAAGCTGTCCGACTCAGAGCGAGAGACTCTGGTTTCTGCCGTCACCAGCACGATCAGTGCGATTCGCCGCGACCAAGCAGTTCTGCTCTACGCCTTCGACGGCCGAGAAGCACCGCAGCGCTTGGCGAGCTTTAGGAAATCCGACGAACCGTTGGAGGACGACATCAAGGCCCTGGACAAGTTTCGCAGCGAAGACCCATCCCGAAGCCTGAACAGCGCGGTCGACAAGAGCGTCGGTCTTCTCAGCGATCGGCTCAAGCGCAACGCCGCTCGAATCCGTGTCGGCACCTTGCTTGTCGTCACTCGAGGACCCGATCTCGCTGGTAGAGTCCAGGCATCGGATATGTCGAAGCATCTAGCGGAATCCAAGCACCATCTGGTCGTCGTAGCGCTAGGCGAGGAGCTCAACCTCGAAGGACTGAACACCGTCAATCTACATTCAGCCAAGAGCATGGCGGGGGCGCAGGCAGCGCTCTCGAATGCCGCCGATTCGGTCCATCGGCGCTTCGGGCAATATTACTTGCTCAGTTACTGCTCCCCAACTCGCGCCGGCACGAGGCCGCTCAGTATCAAAGTCACAGTACCGGCCAGTAGCGCGCCCGAGCTCCAATCCGGCGAGAGCACAAGCGGGAGCTACCGGACGGAATTCGACGCGAGCGGGTTTCGCTCAGGGTGCTCCGCGGAAAAACGCCCTCTCTTCAACGAATGGAATAGCAACTCCTCCAGATCCCGCAGCTCGACAACCCCATCTGCAGCGGACTCAACGCCAAGTTCCAGCGACGATGCCGCTGCCCCGCCCGACCTGCCGGGCTACTGAACCTATCGGCCCGTCGTATCAGTGGTCCGCCGGATCAGTACCGCTCGCTCTGTCGGAACTTCGAAGCGCCTAATCGGAAACGCTGTTGCGGACAGCTCTGCCGGACATCTCTAGCCGACAGGCCCATATTTCCAACCAAGGCCTTCCGTTACACACGCGCGATGCCGGCCAACACCACGGGTCAGCGCCGAGCGTCTCCAATTTCCCTCGTGAACTGATTGAAGGCCGAGACGCTGCGGCGCGAATCCACAGGTGAATCCACCAGTGCATTCCCAGGTAGTTCGTCCGGTGCCCTCAGCCAGTCAGCCACTCAGCCACTCCCCGGCACCAACCGTTGCCAGTCCGACTCTCGCAAAATGCGACACATCGCCTCCGTTCAAAACCGCTCGCTCACGAACCGGCGCCCCCGCTCTCAGATCTAACCAGCGCCCCGCCACCGAAACGCATCCACCAGTGAAGATTTTCCCTTGTTTCCGCGATCTATGTTCAGTACCTTGAAACGTTGATGGGGAGGACAAATGCAGGTGCACACACGTATTGAGGTGGTGACGTCCGAGATCGTCGCAGAGGGGGGAACCAGCACAACCACCTGGTTCATTCGTGGGTCAGAATCATGGATCCCAGCGGCCAATTGGCCCGAAGCCACGTCAGAATCTTCCGACGTCGTTCCCGGCGCAGTTCACGAAAATCGAGTCGCTCTGGAGGCGCCGCGGGGCACGCTCTTCATGCGCGTGCATTCTCGCCCGGCGTTTGAACGGCAGTCGCGGCTGGTTCAGCTAACCCAGGCCCCCAAGACTTCTCACCAAAGTGTGGAACGGGAGTATTTCCGGGTTTCTCAGGGCGGGCAGCTCCTTCAAGAGCGACCCAGGACTCAGCACTAGTCCGGTTTACGAGCCAGTTGACTATCGCTGCTCATTTCCCCCCCCGTGGCTGAGGGCGAAATGCTTCGCTCCGTTCGACAACCTTGGCTCTACCGGAGTTTTCTTTTTGGGTCCTCGGCCCGTTGGGTCTGCGGCGTCCTCGGCGCGTTCGAGGCGATGCGGGGCTCGCAAGCTTTGGGAGAACGGAGGGGGTCGTGCTGACGACGGACAACACCAATCCGCCGTCCTTTGGAAACGGCGGATTGGTTAATAGAGCCGGCCCAGCAGGACCAGCACAGAGGGGCGTCCCGGCTATTCCTCTTCGACGGGAGGCAGTGCTACCTTTGACGACGGTGCTTTTTCAACGCCGGTCAGCCAGAGGATTGTCGCTCGTAGATCCGCTTCCGATGGTGCCAAGGCCGCATCGGCTCCGGCGTCGATAAAAGCCTTGCGCGTGGCGGGCTTGCGACTCAGCGCGACGAATCCCATGGTCTTGGTGGTCTCCCACTCACGGATGGATGCCAACACCTTAAGGGCGTGCTTGCTATCGAGCTTGTCTGCGTCCAACACGAAGACTTCACGTTCGCCACCGCCGAATGCGAGAAGGCTAGCTTCCGGCCCCTCACACACCAGCAGATCCAAACCACGACCGAGAGATTTTGTCGGCTTCTTCGCTCCTTGAGCGAGGTGGTAGACCACCCTCGGCGCCGCCTTGCTGACCGAGGGCGGCGTCGGGTAGCCGAAGCCACGCATAAAACGGACGACTTCGGTTCTCTCGAAGCGCAGATGTCGGCCGCTAGTACGAGTACCGGTGATGTAGCCATACCCGACCCAGTTGTGGATGGTTTTTAGATCCACATGCAGCAGCCGGGCCATATCGCCTGAGGTCCAGTCGTTACTGCTCTGACGGCGTTCGCGAAGGATGGGTCGGTTCTTTTTGATTTGACGAGCCACTAGTCTTAGCTCCCACTAAATTGAAAAGGGCCCGAGGCCCCGTGATTTGAGTTAGGCCTAATTGGATTTAGAACCAGGGCCCTTGAGGATGTTCCGAAGAGGTAGCGACCATGCCGTTCCGGTTCGGGCTTCCTACGATACTGCGCCTGCGCTCCAGGTTCCATAGTTTCCTGACGGGACCTCAAGGTTTTTTGATATTTGCCGTTCTGGTTAAGCATGAGCGTTCCCTCAGAATCGGCACCCACCCCCAGTAGCGTAGGAAATATTTCGGCTGTTCCCAGTCCTCCGGCTGTTCCCGGTTCTCGCAGGAGATGGTCTGCCTCATCCAAAGGCCGCGTGCTAGTGGTGGATGACGAGCCGATGCTCTTGCGGAGTATTCGGCGCCTGCTTACGGCCAAGGGCTATGAAGTGGAGGAGGCTAGTGATGGCAAGGCCGCCGTGGCCCGATCAGAAAAAGGCGATTTTGACGTCATCTTGAGTGATATCGCGATGCCTGGCATGGATGGCATCGATCTGCTTCGAGCCGTGCGTCGCAGAAACCTGGACGTTCCGGTCGTCCTAATTACCGGAGAGCCAGCGGTTAGCACCGCGGTGAAGGCATTGAAGCTCGGAGCATTCCACTACCTTACGAAACCTGTCGAATTGGCGGAACTGGAGGAGGTCATCGACAAAGCGGCCTGCCTTCACCGCATGGCCAGGATGAAACGGGAAGCGGCCCGGTTGCTCGGAAACCCCCATCCAACGGACGACGATTCCGAATTGGAGGCAAATTTTCAACACGCGCTCGGCGCTATCTGGATAGCATATCAACCGATCATCTCTGCCCGGACCGGACACCTGTTCGGCTATGAAGCGTTACTGCGCAGTCGATCCCCCACGTTGCCCTATCCAGGTGCGATGTTGGACGCCGCGGAACGGTTGGACCGCATTCATCAGTTGGGGCGGACTATCCGAGCGCTAGCCACCGAACCTATGCCCCAACGGCCAGCCGCCAATCTGTTCGTGAACCTGCATACCAACGACCTACTGGACGAAGAGCTCTTCGACCCGAATTCACTGCTCTCGGGCATCGCGGACCGGGTCATTTTAGAGGTCACCGAACGAGCGTCGCTGGGGCAGGTCGGGGACGCAAAAAAACGTGTCGCCGAACTACGAGAGATGGGATTCCGAATTGCGATCGACGACTTGGGTGCGGGCTATGCTGGACTCACGAGCTTCGCGCAGCTCGAACCTGAGGTCGTCAAGCTCGACATGTCCTTGATCCGAGATATACACATCAGCAAGACGAAGCAGAAGCTAGTCCGCAGCATGACCGCGCTCTGTCAAGACATGGGCATGCTGATCGTCGCCGAGGGTATCGAATGCACAGAAGAACGCGACACCCTCATGGAAATTGGCTGCGACCTCTTCCAGGGTTTCCTGTTCGCGAAGCCGGACCGGCCTTTCCCGGATGTTAGCTGGTCTCTGCCTTGTCCCGAGGACGACGCATGACCGAGAAGGCAAGCAGTTCCGACAACGGTTTTCAGAGCGTTAAGCCGCCGTCATCGAACATCGCCAGTACTGCCGCCTCGACCATCGCGAGCACCCAGCGGCATATGTCCATGCCTGTCGCAATGAACCGAAACCGCCCCGTGTTGGTCCGCATCGATGCATTGGGGTCCGGTCAAGTGTTTGCCCTCAAGGAGGTGCAAGTCACCATCGGGCGCCACCCGGACAATACGATTCAAATCGTAGACGACGGCATCAGCCGATTTCACGCTGGGCTCAAACGCGCCGTCGGCGGTGGCTATGTGGTGGAAGATCTGGGCTCCAGTAACGGTAGCTATGTAAACGGCCTACGCCTCCAGGTAGCCGAGCTCGGCGATGGTGACACCCTCCAACTAGGTCCTAAAGCTTGTTTTCGATTCTCCATGGTGAGCGACCACCAGGAACAAGTACTCAAGGAACTTTATGAGTCGAGCGTGCGCGACGCCCTAACGGGAGCTCACAATCGTCACTACTTCGGGGACCGATTGGCTGCAGAAATCGCCTACGCGATCCGTCACCAGACTCCGTTGTCCGTGTTGCTCCTGGACATTGATCACTTTAAGCGGGTGAACGACAACCACGGTCACCTTGCGGGCGACGAAGTGCTGCGCTGGTTAACTCAGCTGCTGCGCCAGACGCTCCGCGCTGAGGATCTGTTCGCGCGCTACGGTGGGGAGGAATTTATCTGCCTATTGCGGGGCATCAGTATTCACGAAGCGGGACTCGCCGCTGAGCGGGTGCGACTGGCCGTGGCTGAAGTTCCGGCTGGATTTGAAAGAACTGCCATCCCCGTGACGGTCAGCGTGGGCGCCAGCTCACTGACCTGTTGTGTGGAATCTCTGCCCCTCGAACTCATCGGAATCGCCAACCGACGCCTATGTGCCGCCAAAAATGGCGGGCGAAATCGCGTTGTGGTAGCTGACTGACGCCAGAACCCGAGGTGGAGCCCCCCACGGCTCACAGGTCCATCTAGCCCCGTTCGGGCGGACCAGCGGCCGATCCGAAGCCGGAAGCCGGCATCTAGCTGCACTCTGGGGCTTGCGCCCAGCGGTCAGAGGGCTAGGCTTTAACTCGAATTTCCCTGAGGGGGAGGAATAGCTCGTGAGCCTACAACTCGACACATTGAAGACCGAACGCGACAACCTAAAAGCCAGCCTCCGGGAGTTGGAGATAGAGCAGCGCCAGGCCGAAGGCACGATCAAGAAATTGCGCCAGCGGGAGATCCGCACCAAGCGTGAAATCGACGCCCTGAGCACTCTCGTGGAAATGCAGGAGCAAGACGAGAAAGACGCCGATAAGCCCGCGGCAGCGTCCGATGCTGCCGCTCCTGCGTCGCCTTAACGGGCGCTCTGCGCCGTTAAGGCGACGCAGTCCGGTTGACGAGTCGCGCTCGACACTACACATTTTACCCCCATTTGGGTGAGGGTGCCGAGTCCGGTTTACGAGCCCTAGTTGGCGATCGCTGCGCCGCCCACCCCCGTTGGGCTCATGATTGATCACAAATATTGAGCCTGATCATCTCTTGATAGAACGCCTCCCCGGTCGCGAGCTTTTCGTATCCTCGCCCGAGCGTTAGCCAGCCTGGTTCGCCGTTCTGCGACAGGTGACCGCCTAGTTTTGC
>JABSRN010000175.1 GCA_013214025.1 Polyangiaceae bacterium | reverse complement strand
GTCACTTGTCGCAAAACGGCGAGCCTGGCTGGCTGACCCTAGGCCGAGGGTACGAGAAACTCGCGACTGGCGAAGCCTTCTACTTGGACATGCTCAAGCTCGAAACTTGTGATCAATCATGAGCCCAACGGGGGTGGGCGGCGCAGCGATCGTAGCGCCACCGCTCGATCAGCGGACTCGCCGAAGGCGAGGGGGTGAAATGTGGAGCGTCGAGCGCTGCTCGTTCACTGGACTGGCCGAAGGCCAGCCACCGAGCTCAGCATGCCGACCATCGTTTCGTAATTCTTCGCGTTGTCCCCATGCAGTTCGGTGAAGGCTCGCCCGCGAGCTCCCATCTCTCTCATCGCCTCACGATCACAGGCCAGCTGACGCAAACATTTCGCCAACGCCTCGGGGTTCTCGGGTTCGTAGTGCATACCCACACGTTCACGAGTGATGATTTCTTCCATTTCTCCGGTGAGAGAGCTGATGATCGGCATGCCCACAGCGAGGTAGTCGAACAACTTGTAGGGGATGGATTGAGTCGCGCCCTTGCGATAACACGCGATGCCGGCGTCACTGGTTGAGTAGGTCCGAGCTAGCTCGGTAGCGTCCAACATGCCCAGAAAGCGAACTTGGGGCATACCCGCCGCCAGGCGCTCAAACTCTTCACGCCGGGGGCCGCCGCCGGCGATCAGGAACTCCATGTCCGTCACACCCTGCTTCTCCAGTAGCCGGGCGGCGGAGATGATCGTCTCCACGTCGTAGGCCGTGCCGAGCGCCCCGGCATAAACGAAACGCAGGGGCCCCTCCTGCCCATTCTTCTTTCGCCCACCGACGGATTTCATGCGCTCGTCAAAACCCGCGAGATCGGCTCCCGGGAAAATAGCGCCGCCCACAGAGCAGCGATGGCCCCCTTTGGCCCGGGCCCAGTCCACATACTGTTGGGAGATCGCCGTGATGCCGGCACACCGAGAAAAGAGCCGTCGGGCATCTCGATTCATCGGCACCAGCGCCAACTTCGCGAAAGGACGTAACCGACGGGGGAGATAGGAATACACCGCGTCCGGCCAGGGATCGATCACGTCCGCCACCACCGGTACGTCATGTTTCTCCCCGTAGTCGACAGCAGCGGCGGCCACCGAAACCGGCGGGGTCGCTACCAAGATCACGTCAGGTTTTGGCTCTTTGACAAACTGATCCGTGAGCCGTCGCGCCAAGTGCCCGTGAGCGAACATTCGCCGAAACGATATGTTCGTGCTGTAGCTCCAGCTCTTGAGCGTGATGACCTCGTGATCCGGGCCCGCTTGCGATCGGTCGTCGCGGTCAAAACGCTGCTTTCGGTCGGAGTGGCGGAAACTGCCTGTCCAGGTCACCACCTGGTGGCCGTTGGCCAGCAGACGGTCGGTAATCCCTGCAAAGCGCATCGGGCGCATATTGTCGGACGGGATGGGCTCGAAGGTGCTAACGAGCCATACCTTCACGAACGAACCGAATCTGCGGCTAGCACGGCCCGCATATACTCGATCACCTTGACGAGCCCGTCTTCCATCCGTACCTGTGGCTCCCAGTCGAGCAAGCGTTTTGCCTTGGAGATATCTGGGCAGCGACGCTTGGGATCGTCCACCGGCAAGGGTCGCGACTGGATGTCGGCGGTCGAACCCGTCAGCTTGGCGATCATCTCAGCGACCTCACGAATCGTCATCTCCCGCGGGTTGCCAATGTTGACGGGCCCCGGATCCTCGTTGAGCTCCATCAGCTTCATCAGTCCGGAAACGGTATCGTCCACGTAGCAGAAAGAACGCGTCTGTTCGCCATCTCCGAATAGGGTAATGGGTTCGTTATTGAGGGCCTGCACCACAAAATTTGTCACTACACGTCCGTCCGCCTTGTGCATGCGAGGGCCGAAGGTGTTGAAGATACGTGCAATGCGGATCTCAGTCGCGAATTGGGTCGCGTAGCTCACGGTCAGTGCTTCAGCGCATCGTTTGCCTTCATCGTAACATGCCCGAGGGCCGATCGGGTTCACGTGCCCCCAGTACTCTTCAGTCTGGGGATGTTGATCCGGATCGCCGTACACCTCACTGGTAGAGGCGATGAGCAGCCGGGCGTGGATCTCCCGGGCCATCTCCAACACGTTGAGCGTGCCTTGCACACAGGTGCGAATGGTGCGCACCGGATTGCGTTGATAGTGAATCGGTGAGGCCGGGCACGCCAGATGGAAGATGCGATCCACCTCGACGATGATCGGCTGATTCACATCGTGGCGTACGAGTTCGAAGTGCGAATTGCCCACCAGCCGCCGTACATTTTCACGGGAACCTGTAAAAAAATTATCGAGGCAGACGACGTCATGCCCCTGGCCCAGTAGACGTTCACATAGGTGTGAGCCGACAAATCCGGCGCCGCCGGTGACCAACACGCGCATATTATCCATTGTATTCCCCGACGCCTATTCAGCGTTCTTCCAACGCTCTTCGCCGTTCTCGTAAATTTCTTTGAGAATCGCTGGCACGTCGTATTTGATCTTCCAGTCGGGATAGTCCTTCTTGAATGCATCCAGATTGGAGATCCACCAAATATGATCACCAACACGACTTTCGTCGCTGTAGGTAGAATTGAACTTCTTGCCCGTGATCTGTTCACAGAGCTCGATGGCTTCCAGCATCGAGCAGTGGCTCTCTCGACCCCCACCAATGTTGTACACGGCGGCCTTGAGCGGATTCTTCGCGACGCATTCGAAGGCGGCCACAAGATCCGCGCTGTGGATGTTGTCGCGGACCTGCTTGCCCTTGTAGCCAAAGACAGTGTACGGCCGCCCGGTGCTGGCGCACTTCATCAAGTACGCGAGAAATCCGTGAAGCTCCGTGCCCGAGTGACTCGGACCGGTCAGGCAGCCTCCCCGAAAACACACGGTGGGCATATCGAAATAGCGTCCGTACTCCTGGACGAGAAGATCGGCGGCAGCCTTGGAGACACCGAACAGGGAGTGAGTGCTCGCATCGATACTCATGCTCTCCGGGATACCCGGCGCGTACTCATGGGATTCGTCAATCTCCCAGCGCTTCTCTAGCTCGACGAGGGGCAGGCGATTGGGCGTGTCGCCGTACACCTTGTTGGTCGACGTGAAGATGAAGGGTGCGTTGGGAGCAAAACGTCGGGTGGCCTCAAGCGCTACCAAGGTCCCCTGGGCGTTCACCGTAAAATCTGTCATCGGCTCCTTCGCCGCCCAATCGTGAGAGGGCTGAGCTGCGGTGTGAATCACCAGCTTGATGTCGCCGGCGCCGCGCTCGAACAGCGACTTCATCGCGCCTTCGTCTCGGATGTCGATGTCGTGATGTTTGTAGCGCTTGAGCTTCGATTCCAGCTCGGCGCAACGCCAGGCGGTGGATGCCTCTTTGCCGAAGAAAACGCTGCGCATGTCGTTGTCGACACCCCAGACGTCGTAGCCCAACTCGTGAAAGTGCAGGGCCGACTCGGACCCGATCAGGCCTGCCGAACCGGTGATCACACAAATGCTCATCGCTGCGATTCCTCTACTGC
>JABSRN010000174.1 GCA_013214025.1 Polyangiaceae bacterium | reverse complement strand
TCATCTCAAACACAACGGAAGGCCTGGCTGGTTGGTGTTGCACCGCGGCTATCGCGAACTCGCAACATTGCTAATGGGATGGCAACTGCGGCGTTCCATTGAGACTGCACAACGCGCAGGAGAATGTGATCAATAGTCAGGTTGGGGCCCCACGCTGCAAGGGACCGCAGCCGAAGGCGAGGACGCCGCAGGCCCAACGGGCCGAGGACCTAAGGAAATAGCTCCGCTCGAGACGCGTATGACGAGTGAGCGAAGCCGGCCTCCCTTATCCAGCGGGGTGGGCGGCGTAGCGATCGTCAATTGGGTCTTGAACCGCGGACTCGCCGGATCTGGGCCGTCCTCAGCCTCCCAGATCGAAATAGAGGTTCGCAGAGACGAGAATCTCGAATGCATCAAAAGCAGATCCGGCGTGAGGAAAACGGAAGTGGGCTTCAATGTCGCCTAAGAGTTGGTCGTTGGGGTCGAGCGTGAAGCCGCCGAATACGCCGAGGGGGACGCGCATGCGATCGTCGATGCCTTCTAGACGGATGGCGACTTCGGGTCCTACGTAGGCCCATCGAGTTGTTTGGATGGGCACGGTGAGAGGCACTTCGAGATCCACACGGTTGGCGCCCGCTGTGTAGAAGCTGAGGAACACGCCCGTATCGATCCGAAAAGCGCCGCCACTGTTCAACATGACCGGGAGGCCTGCGTGCAGCGCCACGTCGCCCTCAATAGGCAGCATTAAGGCGCCAAAGGCTCCCACTTCGTAGTCGGCTTGCTTCGAAAAACTGTAGGTTCCGAACAGCGTCGGCGAATGGGCATCCAGATCCGGCGCGAAGGCCATGGGCATCACCAGGCCTACATCTAGCTTGTCCATCACCCCGAAGCTCGCTCCGGCATTCAGTCGCCCGCGATTGGGGCCATCATGCGCCAAAAACGAAAGTTGCCCGCTGCGTAGGGGCCAGTCCGGGCCGCCATGAATCTGTAGCGTCCCCTTGGGGGTCACCATGTCCCTTTTGACGTGCTCCACCGGTAGCCGTGACGTATCCGCAACCGCCGAATTCACAGCTCCCGCGGTCAAGAGCAGCCCAAGAACAATACTTCGAGTTCGAATTCCCATAGCGGGCCGACTCTAGATCGCTTTCATGATCCGGTCCAATAAGACCTACTGGACGATGGCTGCACGACCCCCGTTGGCTGAGGGTGGGTCGCTTCGCTCTCTCGTCGGCGCTGTCTTGGCGGGAGCTATTTCTCTAGGTCCTCGGCCCGATAGGCCTGCGGCGTCCTCGGCCCGGGGGGGGGGCCTGCGGTTTTTCCGACCGGGGCCCCAATGCCCCAACCCCGGTCGCGCGTGGTCTCGAAATGTGGCGTAGGTGTGTTGCCAGAAGCGATTGGGGCCCCACGCTGCAAGCAACCGCAGGCGCGAAGCGTCGAGCACGGCTCGTCGACTGGACTCGCCCCCGACTAGTGCTGAATACCGACTAATTTTAGCGTCCGATGGATGAGGCGAAAGTGAAATTCCGCGGGAGGGGGAGGGCTATGGTTCCCTCTTTGAGATTGGATTCTTACGATTAGGTAGTCGCCGGGGGCGTTGGGCATGGGGATGGTGACGCTGTCGTGTTTGGGGAACAGCTGGGTGTCGGGGCGGAGGCGGACTCCTTCGGCGTCTAGGAAGCTGACTTGGTAGCGGGTGGAGTAGTCGTTGGCGAGGGACCAGACAAGGGCGTTGTCGGCGAGGACCAAGTGTTCGCCGAGGGACACAAACTCCATGGGGCTGACGCGGGCGAACCAGTGGCGGGCGAGGATGGCGCGGCGGGCTTCTAGGGTTTGGGCGAGCTGGTCTCGTAGGGCGTGGTCTGTGATGCCGGACTCTTGGATGAAATGATCGATCAGTCCGCGGGGGATGCGCATCATGCGTTTGGTGATCCAGTAAGCGTCTTCGGCGCGGAGAAAATCCGCGGGCTCGTAGGGGCGACCCATTCGGTAGGATGTTGGATTGAGTCGGGGAGAAAAGCCCTTCAGACGGTCGTCGTAGGCGCCGGGGACGCTCGGGGGTCTTGAGGCGAGACCGAGGGTCCAGAGGTTCTTCAACAGGTTGCCGCTTACATCGCCGACGGCGTCCACTCTCTCGCGTACAAAGCGCGGAGAGCGCAGGCTGAGGCTGTGTTCGAGGCGGTCGATGTAGTGTCGTAGGTATCCGTTGCGCGGTGTTCCGATGAAATAGTCCCGCGTGTGTTTGGGCCCGACGGAACGCAGGCCCAGCCAGAGTGCGAGCAATGGCAAGGCGCGCAGGGAGCGGCGATCGATAGGACTGAACCAGTCGTTTTTGTCGCCGGGGCGGCGAGTGCTCATGTGCGTGGGGCCGAGATCGTAGCCGGGGTAGGCTGTCGCGAGTACGGGCTTTCCGTCGAAACGCCGAAGGAAGATCTCGGCGTTTCGCTTCAGATCCGGCTCGGCGAACCGATTGGCGTCGAAGCGCCAGAGGTGCGTCTCACGGGCGTGGTATCCGACGGCCTGGGCGAGCCGAGGGGCGATGATGCCGGCGGCGCTCCAGCTGTGGGGGAACTGATTGGGATCGACCAGCAGGATGTATCGTACCTGGCGGGCGTCTTCGAGAACCATCTCCCGGTGACGGAGGGAGACGCTGAGTATTTTTAGATCGCCTTGGGGGCGCCCCTTGACCGTGGTGAGTTGATGAAAGATGTCGAGATCGAGTGGCCGGGGCTGGAACCAACTGGAGCTGGGTAGCTCATCGTAGGCATTGCGATCGAGGGCGCGGGCAATGGCAGTCGCGCGCAGTTGGTTGACGAGGGGGCGGCGAAGATAGACGTCGGGGAGCTCGACGGCGTCGTGCAGACGATGGACTTTCGGTCTTTGGATGAGGGCGTTGTCCTTGATCTGACGTACCGGAGGAGCGCTGGAAAAACGCGCCGGGTGCGCGTAACAGCCCGACAACGCCGTACCAATAAACAACCAGAAGAAGGGACGCTTCATTTGTGTTGCCGATCGCCGAAGGTAGGAGCGAGACCAATGCGTAACAGTAGTCGCATGCCCTCTGGGCTGAAGGATGTTGCGATAGAACCTAAGGGAGTGGAGCGGCTGAATATATCGACGCCGACCCCGCCTGCGTAGCGCAGTCCGTTGAGGGTGAGCTCGCGTGTGTTGGGGGCGACAGTGGCGATGTCGGCGAACAATCGGGCGGCGAAGAACCGCGCGAGGGCCCAGCGGTAGTCGAGGGAACCCACGAGGGACACGTAGTCCCGGCGGTTGTTGAAGCCGCGAAAGTCTGACTGAGAGGGGAGGAGAATGAAGGGTACGTTGGTGTCTCCGACAGGAGAAATGGTGTCCACCACTATCTTGGGAGACAGCACACCCGCGGTGCGCCCAAATCGCGTGAAGCTAGCGAGTCGGCCTCCGGTTTTGGCGAAGCGGGTGGACTGCGTCTTGCCCAGCTCGCCGCCGTAGCCAGCGTAGACCTCCGCGAGATAACCCGGGGAGGGACCACCGCGAGTGCGGCGGGTATCGTAACGTAAGGAGGCCTCGGAGTAGACGATCCGGGAGACTCGTAGGGCGTCGTCGTAGTCTCGCAGCTCGAACACAGCCCGCATGCGATCGGTGCCGGCGCCATTGCTGAGGTGACGCTGGTTCAGGCTGGAAGAGAGCAAGAATTCGCCGTGTTCGATGGGGCGCACGCCGTAGCTGAATATGTAGCGCTCTTGGCGAACGTCGTAGAGACCCTTGCGAGCGCTACCGAGAAAGTGATTGCGGGGATCGTTGGCGGGATCTTGCCCGAGCCCCAAGAAGGAGACGCCGCTGGTGGCCGCGTGGAAGGACTCGAGGGTGAAGACCTCGGGCAACCAGTGAGCAGCGTGGTAACGAACACGGGACTCGGCGACCAAGCTGCGAACGCCGCCGTAGCCGACGCGAACCGACGTGGCCAGCGGACCCGAGCGCGCGATCATACGACCGCCGGCGTTTAAATCGGTGCCGGTCTCCATAAACAGCGTCGGGAACACGCTGATTTGTCCGCTGCGAGGGTTAAATAAATCGTGAACCCGGGGCACAACTTGTTCGTCCTCCATCAGGCCGGCGGCGGTGCCGGTGGCTATGAATCCGAGCTCGACGGCCCCGCGCGGGATCAGCAAGAACCAATCTGCGACGGTGCGGCCGGTGTCGAAAGGCCCCCTGGGCTCCCGCTCGACACCGCTCACTTGCTCAGGTTCTTCCGCCGTGACCGTTGTGCTGCCAGCGGACTCCCGCTCGCGCGCGTCGTCGTCTTGGGCGCGTACCGCGGGATTTGCGAGCAGAATGGAGAGGGCCAGGAGCCGGGCGCAGGGTCGAAATGAGGGAAGCTTTGCCACGGTGAACTCTACACAGAGGCTTTACATCAAAAGGCCTGGCGAGACTGGCGGTCCGCTGGGAAACTAGGCATGAGGTTCGTGTTTTGACCCCGTTTCATCTCGCCGCGCTTGCGTTCACCGTTTGGATGGTGATTGACGCTCTCCGACGTCGGGCGCCCTACTACTGGTTTTTAGTCATGCTGCTGCTCCCGTCAGGGGCAGGCGCCGTGGCTTACTTTATCATTGTCAAGATGAGGAAGGACTTTGGTGGCGGCCGCAAACGTGCGTTCCGTGGATTGGAGCCCGAGGTGCTGGAGAATCTCGCAGCTCACACCGAGCGCCTGCCGAGCAGTAGTGCACGGCTGGATCTTGCAGCGGCCCTTGAGGAGCAGGAGCGCTACGCCGACGCCGCCAATATCTTCGGTCATGTATTGCGTGCCGAGGGGGGCGTGCAGTCAGGATCTACTGATGCGCTGGCAGCTGCCCATGGCCTCGCGTGCTGTAAGATAAGCCTTGGCGAGCCTAACGTAGCGGTGGATTTGCTCTGCGGGGTGCTGGAAGTAGACCGAGAATTCGCCAATTGTAAAGCCGTGCTGGATTGCGCGGAGGCCCTGCATCAGGCTGAGCAAACCGACGAGGCCGTGCGGTTGCTCGAAGGGCTCACGCTGCTCACGGAGCGCATCAATCATCGTCTGGCACTGGCTCATTACCTGGTGTTGGATCGCAAACCCTCCGAGGCCATTAACGTGTTGAAGACGGCGCTGAGGGAATATGAGAATGCTCCCGCTTCGGGGCAGCGCCAGCAGCGGCAATGGGCGGACCAAGCCGAGGCTCAAGTCGCCGAGCTGGCGAGCCAGGCCTACCCCCGCGCCTCGGACTCATCGCTGAACTGATTCTTCGGTCAGCTGGCTCATCGCTCAGCTGGGCAGGGCTTTCTGGCGGGCACGCTGGAGTGCCTCCGCTAGGCCCAACTGAACAAAAACGCGGGTGTTTCCGCGACTTTGGGAGGGTTTTCCGGTTCCCGTGGTAGGTAAGCCGTCCTAATCCGAGACTAGAGATGACCGAGAACATCGAAATCTTCGACACATCCCTGCGCGACGGCAGTCAGGCCCTTGGGGTGAATCTGAGCCTGGCGGACAAGCTGTCGCTAACTGAGGCCCTCGACTGGTTGGGCGTGGCCTACATCGAAGGCGGTTGGCCGGGGTCGAACCCCAAGGACGAAGCGTACTTTTGCGATGTCGCGAAGATGACGCTTGAGACTTCGAAGATTGTCGCCTTTGGATCGACGCGGCACTTTAAGAACCGCCCGGAGGAGGACGGAAACCTCAAGCAGTTGGTGGAGAGCCAGGCCGATGTGATTTGCATTTTTGGCAAGGCTTGGGATTTGCACGTCACCGATGCGCTCCGTGTCGGCTTGGACGACAACCTGGCGATGATCGCCGACTCGATCTCGTACCTGAAAGAAACGACGGGCAAACCCGTGTTCTTCGACGCCGAGCACTTCTTTGACGGATACGCTGCGAACCCGGAGTACGCCCTGTCCTCGGTCGAAGCCGCTGCTAAAGCGGGTGCTGATCGCATCGTACTTTGCGATACCAACGGCGGCGGGCTGCCGGAGTCTATCGCTAAGGGCGTTCGCGCCGCCAAGGAGCGGCTTGGCAACACCGGGCTGGGTATCCACGTACACAACGACTGTGGTTGCGCTGTGGCGAATACCCTGGCGGCGGTGGCCCAGGGTGTCGTGCAGGTCCAGGGCACTATCAATGGTGTGGGCGAGCGCTGCGGCAATGTGGATCTGACGAGCGTGATCGCCAACCTAGAACTGAAGCTAGGCAAGAAATGTCTGCCCGAAGGCCGTGTGGAGCGCCTCACGACCATCAGCCGATTGATGTGGGAACGCATGAATATGGTGGGTCCGCTCAATCAGCCCTACGTGGGCAAGGCCGCCTTTGCGCACAAGGGTGGCATCCATGTGAGCGCCATGGCCCGCAACGAGAAGACCTACGAACACGTACCACCGGATAGTGTGGGCAATACCCGCCGCATCCTGGTGAGCGAGTACTCTGGCCGCAGCAATGTGCTAGCCAAGTTGGAGAACCGCTACCCGGAGCTCAAGGACAACCCGGTGGTGGCGCAGATCCTCACCGAGCTGCAAGAACGAGAGAACGACGGCTATTCCTACGAGGCGGCTGACGCCAGTTTTGATCTCTTGGTGCGCAAACACCTCGGCAACTACACAGCTACCTTTGAGCTCGACTACTACCGTGTGCACGGCATCGGTACGGCGAAGGCCAGCTCGGACTCGGTAGAAGCGACTGTGAAGATGGTCGTCAAGGGCAAGAGCCATCTGTGTGTCGCCGAGGGCAACGGGCCTGTGGATGCATTGAGTCACGCCATGATGCAAGCACTGGTGGAATCGTTCCCAGAATTGCAGGACTTGAGGTTGATTGACTACAAGGTGCGCGTAGTGAATTCGAGCGACGGCACCGCGGCTAAGGTGCGGGTGTTGATCGAAAATCGCATCGAGCAGGAACGTTTTGTCACCATCGGCGTGAGCGAAAACATTATCGAAGCGAGTTTCCGGGCTCTGTCTGAGAGTTTCGACTACGTCGTCTTGAATCTAAAGAAATAGGGCGGCGACGGCTGGCGGCGACGGGCCCGTGCCCGTGCTACGCTGGAGGGTCGCACAGCTCCGTCTTGGGGCAGTGTGGCATGAGCCCCCATGTCCCCTTTACAGAACGTTCCTCCACACTTGCGCCGTTGGGTCGTGACCCAAGACATGAGCCGCTACGGGGAGATCGATCACGCGGTTTGGCGTTTCGTGGCGCACCAGACCTATGCTGTGCTCGAGCACAGCGCGCACCCGGCGTACCGGGCAGGGTTGTCCAAGACGGGCATTTCCTTGGACCAGATCCCCAGCATCAGCGAGATGAACGGTGCTCTCGCTGAGTTTGGCTGGGGCGCCGTGGCGGTGGACGGCTTCATCGCGCCGCGGGCCTTTCAGGAATTTCAGGCGTCACGGTTGCTGCCCATCGCCACCGAGATCCGCAGCGCCGAACATGTGGGCTACACACCCGCCCCGGACATCATTCACGAAGCGGCGGGTCACGCGCCGATCTTGTCGGATCCCGAATACGCGCAGTTCATTGAGCGCTTCGGTCAGCTGGGGCGACGGGCCTTTCGTTTGCCCCAGGACGAAGCCTACGCGGATGCGGTCGCCGCCTTGAGTTGTGTGCGCGAGGACGCCGGGTCGACGGATGCGGAGGTATCGCTGGCAGAGGCACGGGTAGAAGAGGCCGCGGCAGCACGGACCCGCCTGAGCGAGGCGGCTCGTCTGTCGCGTTTGTATTGGTGGACGGCCGAGTACGGTTTGGTGGGGCGCACCGACGAGTACAAGATTTACGGCGCGGGACTGTTGTCGAGCTTGGGCGAGTGCCACAGCTGCCACGCCCCAGCGGTGACGAAACGAGAGCTCAGTCTGGAGTGCTGGCATGTCCCTTACGACATCACGCGGCCTCAGCCGCAGTTGTACGTAGCGCAGGATTTTGCTCAGTTGTCGGCGATTTTAGCGGAGGCCTACGGCCAACTGGCATACCAACAGGGGGAGCTGACGGCGTTACTCGCCGCCGTGAACTCGGGGGAGGTGTGTGACATTGAGCTGTCTGGCGGGGCACACCTAGCGGGAAATATCAGCGAAGGCGCCGGGACGGCTGAGGGCACGTGGCTGTGCTGGGACAGGTGCGTCATCTGGGACGGCCAGGGCTGGAGCGAACACGACGCCTACCAAGTCGCCTTCGGCCAGCTCGCGACTGGAAAGCCGGCAATCTCAGCGGGAGCCGGGTGCCCGGGGGAGCGATTGGAGCTCCAGTACAAGAATGGCGCTCGAGTGCGTGGACGTCGCGCGCGACATGATTCGCCGTCGGGGTGTTTACGGCTGACGGATGCGACGGTCACGGCCCCCGATGGCACGAGCCGACAACATTGGGAATTACTTTGGCCCTTGGCCCGATGCATCGTCACGGCCTCTCCGGGTTGGCCGAAAAATATGAATCGCCGGCCGACCGCCTATCCAGAACGCGTGGTCCCGAAGCTTCGCGTTGTCGGCCCGTCCAACCTACGACTGAACACGCTTTTTCGTGAAGCGCATCTTGCGTGGGAAGCTCGTCGATCCGAGGATTGTCGCGTGACCTTCGAACGAATTCATCGGGAATTGCGCCGGGATTTCCCGGACGAGTGGCTGCTGCGCATGAACCTGCTGGAGTGCTGGGCCAAGCTGGGGCGCCACGAACATGCCGCGCCGCTGGCCTATGAGCTCAAACAACTAGAGGTACGCCACGAGTTTCAGCAGCCGATTTACACGGGCCTGCGGTATCTAGCCAGGCGTTACCAACTGTTCGTGTCATTGTCCGAGTCCACCCAATGCGCCTAGCCACACTACGAGATGGAAGCCGGGACGGGGTGTTGGTGGTGGTGAACACCACTGGCGATCGATATGCCCGGGCAGCTCACATCGCGCCGACCCTGCAAGTGGCACTGGACGAGTGGGAGCTCATCGAGCCTCGGTTATTGGAGCTGAGCGAGAAGCTCTGTTCCGGTAAACGAAGCGGCGGTCACTTGCGTGATGTCGAGCTAGGCGCGCCGTTACCCCGAGCCTACGAGTGGGTAGATGGATCGGCGTATATCAATCACATCATCTTGGTGCGTAGAGCTCGCGGGGCGGAACCGCCGGAGACGCTGGAGACCGACCCTTTGGTGTACCAGGGGGGCTCGGGCGTGTTGCTCGGCCCGACGGATCCGATTGACCGCCGGAGCGACGACTACGGGCTCGATTTTGAGTCGGAAATATGCGTGGTGTTGGGGGATACACCCGCCGTGCAGACCCCCGAGACCGCGGTTGGGCATATCAAGCTGCTCATGTTGGCGAACGACATCACCTTGCGAAATCTCATACCCCCCGAGCTGGCGAAAGGTTTTGGTTTCTTTCAGTCCAAGCCGGCTACGGCGTTCTCGCCCTTTGCGATCACACCGGACGAACTGGGGGACGCGTGGAAAGAGGGCCGCGTGTTTTTGCCGATGTTGACGAAACTCAATGGCGAGCTGGTGGGGGATCCGAATGCCGGGCCCGAGATGCACTTTTCGTTCTTTGACTTGATAGCGCACATTACCAAGAGCCGAGCGTTTACGGCGGGCACCATTGTGGGCAGTGGTACGGTGTCCAATCGGGATGAGGCGCGCGGGGTGTCGTGCCTCGCGGAGCGACGCATGCGTGAAATGATTAAAGACGGACAGGCAACAACAGAATTTTTGAAAGTGGGAGACTACGTTGAGATCCGTATGAAGGATGAGGCAGGCCGGGATTTGTTTGGGGGCATCTGCCAGACGGTGAGGGACGCCCGGTGAAGCTGTACAGTTATTGGCGGAGTAGTTGTGCCTGGCGAGTGCGAATTTGCCTGCAGCTAAAGGGTATTGACTACGAGTATGTCGCGGTGAACATCGCCCCGGGTGTCGCCGAACAAGAGCAGGACCGATACCGGGCGGAAAACCCCATGGGGCAGGTGCCGCTGTTGGTGACGGATGACGGAGTGCGGCTCGCTCAGAGCGTCGCTATTTTGGAGTATCTCGAAGAACGCTACCCAATCCCTGGATTGTTGCCCGAGGAGCCTGCCCAGCGTGCGGCGGTGCGCGAGCTAGTGCAGATTGTAAACTCAGGCATCCAACCGCTGCAGAACATCAAGATCCTAGGCGAGGTAAAAGACGCCGGCGGCGATCCGCAAGCTTGGGGCCGGACGGTAATCCAGCGCGGACTGGACGCGATGGAAGCTCGGGCGAAACAGACCGCGGGGCAATACCTGGTGGGGGACGAGTTGAGTTTGGCAGAGTTGTGTCTGGTGCCGCAACTGTACAACGCTCGGCGCTTTGAGCTGGACTTGAAGGCCTGGTCCACGCTGACCCGGGTGGAGGGGCTGTGTGCGGAGCGCGAAGCCTTTGTCGCAGCTCACCCCGACCAACAACCGGACGTGGCGAAAAGTTGATGGCGGTGTGGAGCTGATGACTGGCAATAACCCCCTCGGCATCACCGGACTGTTGGGTCTGCACTTTTATGTGCGGGATCTCGAACGCAGTCGGAAGTTTTATACCGAGGTGTTGGACTTTGCGGAGGTGGGGGCGAGCACCCCGGAGACCACGGAGCAGGGGCGCCAGCAGTCGCTGATTTTCCGGGCGGGGTACATCCACATCGTGTGTTCGAGCCCGGTGGGGGATGGGGGCCGTGCCCATCGTTACTTGAGCCGGCACCCGGATGGCATTGGAACTGTGACCTTTGAGGTGCGGGACATTAGCGGTTGTTTTGAGCAGCTGGAGAAGCGGGGCGCTACAGCCATCACCGACATTCAGATCGCCGAGTTAGACGACGGCCGATACCAACAGTTTTCCATCACCACGCCGTTTGGGGATACCACCTTTCGCTTTGTGCAGCGCAGCTCGAAGGTGCTGTTCCCGGGAATGGAATACTACGCAGAGCCGCGCGGTGGGGCGAACCGTCACGGCTTTGCGCGGATCGATCACATTACGTCGAACTTTCAGACGATGTCGCCGGCCCTATTGTGGATGGAACACGTGATGGGTTTCGAACACATCTGGGAGATCCAGTTCCATACTAGCGATTTGTCAGACGAGAACGGTAGCGGGTCTGGACTGAGCTCGAAAGTGATGGGCCTTCCGGACCTGGGCATCAAGTTCGCGAACAACGAGCCGCGGCGACCGAATTTTAAAGAGTCGCAAATCAATCTGTTTACTGAGCAGCACCGGGGCCCGGGAGTGCAGCATGTGGCGCTCACGGTACCGGACATCATGAGCACGGTGGATGCGCTCATGACCGTGGGGGCGCCGTTCATGCCGATACCGGACAGCTACTACGATATGTTGCCGGAGCGGTTGAAACGAATCGGCGTGGGGAGCATCGACGAAGACATCGAGGCCCTACGGAAGCGGGGAATTTTGGTGGATGGGGCCGCCAAAGGATTCTACCTGCTGCAGATATTCCTAGCGGACGCGGCCCAGAGCTACGGCGATACCACCGCGGGCCCGTTCTTTTACGAGATCATCATGCGTAAAGGCGACGAAGGCTTTGGGGCCGGCAACTTCCGCGCGCTGTTTGAAAGCATCGAGCGGCAGCAACAGATCGACGGAGGCTCTGACTAGGCATGCTCGATCGCGTCTCTTGTGGCGACTTGCCCGCGAAGGCTCATACGGCTCTGCGGGGAGCCGGCGATGTGCTTCGTCACGAAGAGTGTTTTACCCGTGCCGCTTTCGACGGGCCCTACACGATCGTGTACCACGAGCACCGCCCCCACGTGTTGTATCCCCAGGAAACCCCTCCGGTGGTGTCGTCGTCACCGGAGCCCTCTTCGACGATTGCCCGGGGTTGGACATTGCCGGTCCCCACACCGCCGAGCCTCGTCAAACGACACTTTGAGACGGGCAAGCTGAGCCGAGCCGCCCAGCCGCCCTTGGGCGCCCGGGAGCCGATGCTAAGCAGTGGGCAGCTGACCATTGGGATCTCCAACCCCAGCATGACCGATCCGATCTACTGGTCCAACGCTGATGCCGACGAGCTGTACTTTATCCACGAAGGCGGTGGTGTATTGCGTAGCCCGCTAGGGGATGTGCGTTTTGAGGCAGGAGACTATCTGTATGTGCCCAAGACGATGGTGCGGCGTTTCGTCTTAGGTGACGGACAAAACCAACGCTGGCTGGTCATCGAGAGTACGGACGCGATCCGGCTGCCCAAGGCTTTTCGCAATGAAGTGGGGCAGCTGCGAATGGATGCTCCCTACAGTCACCGGGACTTTCGGCGGCCGGTATTTGCGGGACCCGTCGACGAGGGCATTCGTAATTATGTGGTGAAGCGGCAAGGGGCATTTTTTAGTATGCGTTTTGCCGAGTCGCCGTTGGACGTAGTGGGCTGGGATGGCTCTGTGTATCCCTTTGTGTTGCCTATCTCGAAATTTGAGCCGCGGGTGGGCGCAGTGCACTTACCGCCGTCCACTCACCTGACGTTTGAGACGACGGATGCGGCTATCTGTTCGTTTGTGCCACGTCCGCTGGACTTTTATCCCGACGCGGTGCCGTGCCCGTACCCGCACTCGTCGGTGGATATTGACGAGGTGCTCTATTACGTAAGCGGCGACTTTACGTCTCGCCGAGGAGTTGGACCGGGGAGCATCAGCTATCACCCAGCGGGCATTCCCCATGGACCGCATCCGGATGCCTACGAAAACAGCGTTGGTGCCAAGGAGACCAGCGAGCTGGCGGTGATGATTGATGCCCGAACGCCGCTGACAGTGTGCGACGGAGCCTTGAGGGTTGAGGATCCCGGATACGATCAGAGCTTTAGCGGCGGCGCGCCCCGAAAAACGTCCTGACGACCGCCGCCGCGGAGACGCTGGGGGCAAATAGTTAGCAACTGGTGATAGGGGCCGGCCGATGCCCCCGCATGGTCACTGCCCCCAAACTGGCTCCCCTGGGACCGGAAGAGCTTATCGAACTCGCACAATCACGCCTAAAACTACGGCAATACAGCCGCCGAACCGTGACCGCCTACGTCGGCTGGATCCGAAGATTTATCGTCTTCAGCGGCGGCACCCACGCCCTGGGGGAAGCGGAGGTGTCGGCGTTCTTAACCGACTTGGCGCAACAGAAACGCGTGAGCGCCTCGACCCAGAACCAAGCGGTGGCCGCCTTGTTGTTCTTGTTCATTCGCGTGCTCAAGCAAGAATTGCTGTGGCTGGACAGTTTTGTACACGCTAACCGCGGTCAAAAGCAGCCAGTGGTGTTGTCCCGGGGGGAAGTGGCGGACGTTTTGGGCGTGTTGAGCGGCACTCCGCACTTGATATCGGCGCTGCTCTACGGCTCCGGGCTGCGACTCCTGGAAGCCTTACGCTTACGAGCCAAAGACATCGACTTTGACAGCCTGAGCCTGTCGATCCGGAGCCCCAAGGGCAGGGTGGATCGCGTCACCGTCTTGCCGCACAAATTGGTGCAGCCCCTGCAACGACACTTGGTGATGGTGACGCTACAGCACGAAGTAGATCTCGAAGAAGGCAACGGCTCCGTAGAGCTACCCCACGCTTTGGACCGCAAGTACCCCTCGGCTGCCAAGGAGTGGCCTTGGCAGTGGGTCTTTCCGGCGTCTAGACACTACACCGCGGACGATGGTCAACGACGCCGTCACCACTATCACGAAAGTGCGATGCAACGGAAAATTCGTAGCGCCGTGCTGGAAGCGGGTATCAAAAAACACGCAACGTCGCACTCCCTGAGGCACAGTTTTGCTACCCACCTACTGGAGTCGGGTTCCGATATCCGGACCATTCAAAAACTATTGGGGCACCGGGACGTGCGCACCACGATGATCTACACCCACGTGTTGAACACGGGACCGATGGGCGTGCGCAGCCCGTTGGACCGACAGTGAGCTGCCCACTCGGGGAGCTGGCTACTCGGGCAGCGGTAGTTCGAGCATCTCGCCGATGGTGCGTTCGATATTGCCCTGAAGCTGCGGCGGACCTGCCAGCTGGGTGGCGGTCCATTCTGCAGCGGCCTGGACGTCCGAGAACATCGAGATTCGCATGAAGTCACTGCGGGTGCGAAATAGTGGAGTGAGCATGGACCGAAGTGCGCTGACCCAGAACCCTTTTTGCGGAGTGATCAGAGCGATGGACTTTAACGCCGGGTTGGCGCGAGGCAACTTGGTGACGGCGTACTTCTGCACATCCGCTGAGGGCAAGGCCGGCATGCCGTGGGCCAACACTAATAAACTGAGGCCGTCCGGGTAGGCCGCCGTGAGCTCGCCACGGACGCGCATGGTGCACTCCAGCGATTGAATGGTGACGAGCCCGCGCCCTACGAACAAGATGACGTTGTTGCGAACGGCGATGGTGACGTTTTCGTCGTGCTGATGCACCGTGGCCCGATGAATCTGGGGCAGAGGCCGCGCAGGCGCATCGGATGATTCGGGCATTACCCTGAGTATAGATTGGGGTTGTTGGGGGAACCAAGTACCCGTCGGGTGCTGCACTTACCCATAAGGCACGCAGGCGCTGCGTGGCACCGATGACAGACATGCCACTACGCCAATGAAAGCCGAGCACGGGAACGATGTGGCGGTCAACATCGGCCCCAAAGCCCATCCCGACAAAAAAAACGAAAATATGTAGGCCGCACCCCAGCGACGCATAACGCTCAACAATTGAACATTATGCGACACCCCCAAATCGGCACTGCCGGTGAAAACTACTACGTGGCCTGCGCGGCCGATGCGGCGAGATTACGGGCAGTTGCGAATGCGTGGCGTGCATCGACAAGAGCGCTCTGACCGAGTATATTGGGGCCGAGCTGCCGTGCCCCCCGGGATTATGGAGAACAGCTTAGCACCAAGTCGTTGGGCGAGCGCTCTCCGAGCCGTTGGCCCAGCAGCGCGGAGTGCAAGCATCAAAGCCTGATTTGGATTTGGCCCGGGCGGTCGAGTGAACGCGATTGGGCGGCTCACTTGCTGGCGGCGAGGTCTGGCGATGTTTCTGTGAGTCGGCGCGAAAGCGAGTGAGCAGGCGATCGTTTCAGCAGCGTGCTGGTCGGATGATGAAGCGAAGGCCTGTGGGAGAATTCCTATTTGATTCGAAGTTCCAATCTCTTCTTTGATGATCTGGTCTCAGTTCCTTCTGACGGGCGTCGCCCAACAAGGTGCTGAAGCTGTCAACAGCCTTGTCTGTCAGCATATTCCTCGTCACCCTGCTGTTAGCAGGGCGCCGGCTCCTCCCTCACAAACCTCTGTGCTAGTCTGCGGTCTGGCTTGTTGCAGCTTAGCACCAAGTCGTTGGGCGAGCGCTTCCTGAGTCTGCAACGCGGCAGTGCTCCTCCTCTCTGATGGGAGGGTTTGGCGG